>NZ_JBMOUH010000001.1:0-630943 GCF_049319745.1 Plantibacter sp. Mn2098
CCCTTCGACAGGCTCAGGGACCGGGCTTCGGCGGGTGGGGATCGCCCTTCGACAGGCTCAGGGACCGGGCTTCGGCGAGTGGGGATCGCCCTTCGACAGGCTCAGGGACCGGGCGATTCGGCGCCGGGGAATCGCCGGTCCCTGAGCCTGTCGAAGGGTCCGTCCCGCCGGTCCCTGAGCTTGTCGAAGGGTCCACGTCGCCCAGCCCAAGCCCCACACACGCGAACGGCCCCGCACCGCCGACGGATCGGCGGCACGGGGCCGGATGGTGCTGGGTGCTGCTGCGGTCGCTATCGCCCGTTCGTCACATCGGCGAGGTGGCCGTCCTTGATGCGGAGTCGGCGCTCGGCCCGCTTCGCGACCGCCGAGTCGTGCGTCACGATCACGAGGGTGAGCCCGCGTTCGCGCCAGAGCCCTTCGAGGAGGTCCATGATCTCGTCGCGGGTGCCCTCATCGAGGTTGCCGGTCGGTTCGTCCGCCAGGAGCACGGCCGGTTCTTTGACGAGCGCCCTGGCGATGGCGACGCGTTGCTGCTGCCCGCCGGAGAGTTCGGCCGGGAGGTGGTTGCCGCGTTCCCCGAGCCCGACCGATGCGAGCGCCGCCCTGGCCCGCGTCGCCCGCTCGGCAGCCGGCATCCCGAGGGGGACGAGCGCCGTCTCGACGTTCTCCTGTGCGTTGAGCGTCGGGATGAGGTTGAAGCCCTGGAACACGAAGCCGATCTGCTTGGCGCGGATGTGGCCGAGCTTCGTCTCGCTGAGTGATGAGAGGTCGTCGGCGCCGAGGGTGATACTGCCGGAGGTCGGGCGGTCGAGCGCTCCGAGCATCTGGAGGAGCGTCGACTTGCCGCCGCCCGTCGGCCCTTGGATGGCGACGAGTTGGCCGTCTGGGATGTCGAGGTCGACGTTGTCGAGGGCGGTCACGGAACGCTTCTTCTGGTCGTACCGCTTGGTCAGGGAGCTGATCGTGTACATGGTGTGGTCCTGTCGGTCGAAGTCTGTTGGGGTGGGCCGGGTGGGTTGTGCCGCCGGATCAACCGACCGAACGGAGGGCTTCAGCCGGACGGAGCCGCGCGGCACGCCACCCGCCGATGGCGCCGGCCAGGAGTCCGCCGAGGACCGCGAGCGCGACAGCGATGACGATCACCCAGACCGTGACGGGTGCCTGGAGGACGATGTTCGACGTCTCCGCCGCTGCCCTGGCCGCACCGAATCCGCCACCGCCCCCGCCGAACCCGCCGCCGGTTCCACCGCCTGTGCCCGCCGCGTTGGCAGCCCCGGCCGCTGCGCCGCTGAACCCGCGACCCGCGCCGCGTGTGCTGGCCGATGCGGTGAGCGTCGGGGAGATGACGTTGACGATGAGGACGCCCAGGAGGCCGACGGCGACGCCGACGACACCGCCGATGAGCGACTGCACGACCGATTCGCCTGCGACCTGCCCGACGACGCGGCGGTTGCTCCACCCGATCGCCTTCAGGGTGCCGAACTCACGGGTTCGGCGTGTGACGCCGGAGATCGTGAACAGGATCGCGATGAGGAACGCCGCCGCGAGGACGATGATCGACAGCCACGTTCCGAGGCTCTCCACGAGGGTGGAAGCGGAGGCGAGCGATCCGGAGACCGTGGACGCGAGGTCCTCCTGCGTGCTCACGGTCGCATCGGGCAGCGCCTTCTTGATGGCGGCCTGCACGGCCGGGATGTCGGTGGAGGAGGACGCCTGCACGTAGACGCTGCTGATCTTGCCGGTTTCGCCGGAGAGCGACTGGGCGACATCGAGCGGGATGTAGACGTTCGCGGCGGTCGCGGAGTCTGAGCCGGACGATGCGACGGTGCCGACGATCGTGAACGTGGTTCCGCCGATGCTGACGGTGCCGCCCGTCGCGAGGCCGGCGGAGGTCGCGTAGCTCGCGTCGATGACGGCGTTGTCCTTGCCGGCGTCGTCCGCCGTGAGGGTGCGGCCGTCGGAGAGCTTGACCGAGGAGAGCGGGCCGACCGCGTCGCCTGATGGGTCGAGGCCGATGACGGAGAACGAGTCGACGCCGAAGGAGCTGCCGCCGCGGCCGTCGGCGCCGCCCGTGGTGCCGCCGCCTGTGCCACCGCCGGTGCCGCCTCCGCCCTCGCCCTGCGTCCTCGACGGCAGTTCGCCGCTGAAGGTCAGGTTGTTGAGGCTCAGGATTGCTGCTGCGGCCTTGACGTCGGAGATGCCGGTGACCGTCTTGAGGGCGGCAGCGTCGAAGGTCGTCGATCCGCGTTCCGCGACGAGTCGAGACTGGTTGACGGTCGTCGTCCCGCCGGACGATGCACCCTCGCCTGCGCCGAAGTTGAAGTTCTGACGGCCGCCGCCGGAACCGGCGGTCGGTGCTGCCGGCGGGACGCTCACGGTGATGTCGGTGCCGACGCCGTAGACGGATTGCAGCACGCTGGCCTGCGCCGTCCGCACACCGGCTGCGACGGAGTTGACGATGATGACGAGAGCGATGGCGAGCGCCATGCCGATGGCGATGATCACGGTCTGCTTGCGGCGACCGGACAACTCCCGCCTGAGGTAGGTTCCGAACATGATGCTCCTTCGTGTCGCGTGGTCTCGAGTCGGCGGTGCCTAGCCGGAGTCGTGCCGGACGGTGCCGTTGCGGCCGGGCCGGGTGGCCGTGGCGGGGCGGGGTCGTCCAGCGCGGCCGGTTGGCCGGCGCCTGGGGAGACGGTAAGCAGCGTCTCTATGGCCGTGCAGTGCCGTTCCTATGAATCGGCCCAGGTGTCGCGGTGAGGTTGCCGGGGTGGACCGTGGGTGCCGATGCGATGCGAGGATGAAGACATGACTGCACAGAACACACGCGAGTGGTTGCGATCCCTGCCAGTGTTCGAGACGCCGGCGCCGGACTTCGATCCGGTGCAGGTCCCGGAGCAACCGGTCGAGCTGTTCCTCGGCTGGCTGCGCGATGCCGCGGACGCCGGGGTGCCGGCCGCGCACGCCGTGACGGTGGCGACCTCTACACCCGACGGGCCGACATCGCGCGTCGTCATCCTCAAGGACGTCGATGCCGACGGCTGGCAGTTCGCGACCAATCAGACGAGCCCGAAGGGGCGGGCGCTCGCCGCTGATCCGCGGACGGCGCTCACCTTCTTCTGGCCGTCGCGCGGGCGGCAGGTCCGTGTGCTCGGCGTCGCCGAGGCGCTGCCGGCGGCAGAGTCGGCTGAGGACTTCCTGGCGAGGCCCGTCGCATCGCGCGCCGCCTCCATCGTCGGCAAGCAGAGTGAGGCGCTCAGCGGGCCGGCGGAGTACCGGGAAGCCGCCGATGCTGCGCGGGAGCTCGTGCAGGCGGAGCCGGGGGCGCTCGCCGCGGGTTGGACCGTATACCGCGTGCGGCCGACGGTTGTGGAGTTCTGGCAGGCGTCCCGGGATCGGGCGCATGTGCGGGTCGAATATCGGCGGGACGCCGGTGGCGTCACCGGCGCCTGGACGCACGGCATGCTCTGGCCCTGAGCGCTTTCTCCCGTTCCGGCCCCGGGCACAGCCCGCATTCCGAAGGTTCATAGACAGTTCATAGAGACGAGGCGAATACTGTCCTCGTGACCACGCAGACCTCCGCACTCTCAGCCGCCCGCCCAGCTCTCAAGCGCGCAGACGGGTCGGCCGTCCGCGTCCTCGTCGTCGACGACGAAGCGACGCTCACCGATCTCCTCCAGATGGCGCTCCGCTACGAGGGTTGGGAGATCCGCACCGCGGCCAACGGCCGTGAGGCGCTCACGGTCGCACGCGACTTCCGGCCGGACGCGATCATCCTCGACATCATGCTGCCGGACCTCGACGGCCTGCAGGTGCTCGGCCGACTCCGCAACGGCGGCAGCGACGTGCCGGTCCTGTTCCTCACCGCGAAGGACTCGCTCGACGACCGCATCGCCGGGCTGACCGCGGGTGGCGACGACTACGTCACCAAGCCGTTCAGCCTCGAAGAGGTCGTCGCGAGGCTCCGCGGGCTCATCCGTCGGTCCACGCTCCTCTCCGCCGACGAGTCCGGCCCGGACATCGTCGTCGGCGACCTCGTCCTGAACGAGGACAGTCACGAGGTCAGCCGTGGCGGGGAGCCGATCGAGCTCACCGCGACCGAGTTCGAACTCCTCCGCTTCCTCATGCGCAACCCGCGTCGTGTGCTGAGCAAGGCGCAGATCCTCGACCGGGTGTGGAGCTACGACTTCGGCGGGCGCGCGAGCGTCGTCGAGATCTACATCTCCTACCTGCGCAAGAAGATCGATGCCGGACACGAGCCGATGATCCACACGGTCCGCGGCGCCGGCTACATGCTCAAGATCCCAACGGTCCAGGCGTGAGCCGGGCGGCGTCGGAGCGACCCATTCCGCAGACGGCGTCGCGACCGAGAACGGGGAGTGGCGGCGGAGACGTCGGAACTGGTCCCGGCGGCGCAGCACGTGCCGGCGATGCAGCTTCCGCACCGATGAAGCGCCGTGCCCCCTGGACGCTCCGTCGTCGCCTGCTGCTCGTCGTCGTCGGCCTGCTCGCACTCGGCAGCATCATCGTCGGCGTCACGAGCGCCGGATCCGTCCGCGGACTCCTCATCGAGGGCGTGGATCGTCAGCTGATCAAGTCGGCGGACCGGGTGAGCAACTTCAACCACAGCAGTTCGGGGATGACCGGTTCCGGAATCGTCGATCCGTACGGGGTCAACCGGGAGCCGCCCGCGTTCATCGGCGCGCCCGGTCTCGGAGCCGGGGCGCTCGGCGCGATCATCGTCGGCGATCAGGTGTTGTTCGCCGGGTACCTCGATCCCAACGGCAGCGCGACGGCGGCCACGGAGGCGCAGGACGCGATCATCCTCCAGGCGGCTGCGAACGTCGGCCCGACCACGATCGACCTGGGCGGGCGCCTCGGCGAGTACCGGGTCGTCGCCGTTCCCGATGCGAGCGGCGTCGGCATCCGGGTCGTCGGACTGCCGTTGACGGAGATCGAGGCGACCGTCGCGAAGCTCGTCACGATGATCACCATCGTGAGCGTCGTTGTGTTGCTGCTCGCGGGGCTTGCGGCGTTCATCATCGTCCGGATCTCGCTCAGGCCGCTCGATCGAGTGGTCGCGACGGCTGCCGTGGTCGCGGAGATGCCGTTGGATCGTGGTGAGGTCGCGCTCGCCGTGCGGGTGCCTGAGGGGGACACGGATCCACGCACCGAGGTCGGTCGGGTCGGTGCGGCGCTCAATCGGATGCTCGGCCACGTGTCGTCCGCGCTGTCCGCGAGGCAGGAGAGCGAGAACAAGGTCAGGCGGTTCGTGTCCGATGCGAGCCACGAGTTGCGCACGCCGCTCGCCTCGATCAGCGGCTATTCGGAGCTCGCCACGCGCAGTCCGGAGCCGCTCCCGGAGGACGTCACGCACTCGCTCGGACGGATACGTTCCGAAGCGGCACGTATGACGACGATCGTCGAGGACCTCCTGCTGCTCGCGCGGTTGGACGAGGGGCGCGAACTCGCG
This sequence comes from Plantibacter sp. Mn2098, assembly GCF_049319745.1. Classification (NCBI taxonomy): domain Bacteria; kingdom Bacillati; phylum Actinomycetota; class Actinomycetes; order Micrococcales; family Microbacteriaceae; genus Plantibacter; species Plantibacter sp. Mn2098. The sequence continues at coordinate 5,474 of NZ_JBMOUH010000001.1, forward strand.
CGGAAGAGCGTCGACCTCACAGAGCTCGCGATCGTGGCCGTCGGCGACGCCCACGTCGCCGGGCCCGACCACGTGTACGACATCGAGTTCCCGGAGGAGCCGGTCGTGGTGACGGGCGATGCCGCGAGGCTGCAGCAGGTCATCGTGAATCTGCTGGCGAACGCGCGGGTGCACACGCCGCCCGGAACGACGGTGCGCACGGTGCTGGCGGTCGAGAACGTCGCCGGTCGGGAACGCGCCGTGTTGACGGTGACGGATGACGGGCAGGGGATCGACGAGCACCTGTTGCCGACGCTGTTCGAGCGGTTCGTGCGCGGCGACGACTCCCGCTCCCGCGCGACGGGCAGCACGGGCCTCGGTCTGGCCATCGTGCGCGCCGTTGTGCTGGCGCATCACGGTGAGGTGACCGTCGAGTCCGCCCCAGGCCGCACCGAGTTCCGAGTCGTCCTGCCCTGTTAGTTCCGCCCGCGAACTGTCGGTTGTGGCGGTTCCCAGCCGTCCGTACCGGCCACAACTGTCAGCTCGCGAACTGTCAGTCGTGGCGGTTCCCAGCCGTCCATACCGGCCACAACTGCCAGCTCGCGGGCAGGGATGGGATGTGCGGGTAGGTTGGACGGCATGTGGGTGAAGGTGTGCGGACTCGGGACGACGGAGACGGTTCACGCGGCGATCGATGTCGGCGCCGACGCCATCGGGTTCGTGTTCGCTCCGCGGAGTCCCCGGACCATCGACCCGGCCACCGTGCGCGGGCTCATCGCCGACGTTCCTGCCGATGTCGAAACGGTCGGCGTGTTCCGGAATCAGCCGATCGCCGAGGTGATCGCGATGGCGACCGCCGCCGGGGTCGGCTGGGTGCAGCTGCACGGCGACGAACCGCCGAGCGACCACGACCGCCTGCACGACCTCGGATTCTCGACCATCCGCGCGACCAGCGCTGCCCGGTACGCCGCAGACGAGGGTCGTCTGGAGTTCGGGGAGGACCGCCTGCTCATCGATGCGCCGGTGCCGGGGGCCGGGGAGACGTTCGACGCCTCGTCGCTGATCGCGGACCCGCCGCATCGCGACTGGGTGCTCGCGGGCGGCCTGCGGCCTGACAACGTGGCGGGTCTCATCGCGCAGCTGGGGCCGGCCGGTGTCGATGTCTCGAGCGGCGTCGAATCCGCACCCGGGGTGAAGTCCGTGGATCTGATCCGGGCGTTCGTCGAGGCGGCGACGTCCGGGAGGTGACGGGCCGTTGGCGTTGTGCCTCGGCGGTCCTGGCGGTGGCGGGCACTTCGACAAGCTCAGTGACCGGGCACTTCAGGCTCGGTGGCCGGCCGGGGTGGCGGGCACTTCGACAAGCTCAGTGACCGGGCGGCCGGGGTGATCTCGACCGATGAACCCGGTCCCTGAGCTTGTCGAAGGGCACATGCCGCAGACCTCAGGCCGCCCTACCGCGTCCCCCAATTCCAAGCCGGTGTGCTCAGCAACCCTTGACCCTCGAGCTTCGTCTCGCCCAGCTCCTTCACGAGGTGATGGTTGTGGGCGTCGCCCGCGTCCTGCAGCGCATCGATGAGCGGGCGGGCGTGTGACACGACGAGGATCTGCGTGTCCTCGTTGGCGGTGACGATGAGTCGTGCCAACTGGGGGAGCAGGTCGACGTGGAGGCTGGTCTCCGGTTCGTTCAACACCATCAGCTCAGGCGGACGCGGAGTGAGGAGCGCTGCGACGAGGAGCAGGTAGCGCAGGGTGCCGTCGGAGAGCTCGCCCGCACCGAGGGGGCGGAGCATCCCCGGTTGCCGCAACTCGATCTGGAACAGTCCGTCTCCTCCCTCGACGCGCAGCCGGCTGCCTGGGAAGGCATCGTCGATCGCCCGGTCGAGCCGATCCTGTCCGCCCGATTCGATGATCGTCTGCAGGGCGGCGGCGAGGTCGTCGCCGGAGTGATCCAGTACGGGTGTCCTCGTGCCGATGCGCGGACTGCGGACGGGTGCGGCCGGGTCGGTTCGGAAGTGGTCGTAGAACCGCCAGCCACGCACCTGGTGACGGATGCGGAGGACCTCCGGGGCGGTGTCGGCATCGGAGAATTCGGTGAGCACGCTCTCATATGTGGCGAGCGCCCGCCCCGCGTTGCGCCAGTCTCCGTCACGGATGCGGACGGCCGGGCCGTGCCTGTCGACGAGCAATGAGCTCGGTTTGGCGAGCGACCCGGCGAAGATCTGTTCGCGTTTGATCTCGGGATCGCGTGCGAAGAGTGTGCGGAGGGAGCCGTCGGCTTTGGGGAGTCCGAGGTCGATGAGGTAGCCGAGCGAGTCCGTCGCGAATCCCAGCCGGAGGCTGACCGGACCGGAGCGCACGGTTCCCTGCACGGGGACGTGGCCGTCGCGCATCGCACGGCTGATGGTCTCGGGGCCGGCCCACAGCGTCGAGGAGAGGCCGCCGTCCGCCGCGAGCGCGCCGATGACGGTGTCGTCCCCGGCGCTCGCGAGCAGCCTGAGCGCCCGGTAGAGGTTGGACTTGCCGCTCCCGTTCGCCCCGGTGACGACATCGAGCCCGTGCAGCGGCACAACGAGGTCACGAATCGAGCGGTATCCGGCAATCGCGAGCGTCTCCAACATGCACCCACCTTCTCCCATCCCCCTGACATTTCCCGTCCGATTCTGCCGAGGGGTCGCAATGTGCGGGTCGCGGTTGCGAACACCCGCACCTTGCGACCCCTCGACAGAGGAGAACGGGGTGGGGCTGGGAAAGGGATGGGAAAGAGGGGGAGCGGGCGGACGCGAGGGTGGACGACTTAGGGTTACCTAACTAGTGTGGGATACATGCACCGCGCTGACGACGATCACGGCCACTGGAACGACGTGGACGGGCCGATCCTCATCGCGGGGGACGCCGCTGATCTGCACTCCATCCGCGACATCCTCGGCCGGTTGCCGATGGACGCGTTCGGCCAGGTCTTCATCGAAGTCTTCGGGGCGATCCAGATCGAACACCTGCAGGCGCCGCCGCGCGTCAACATCACCTGGCTGTGCCGCGACCTCCGGCGCAGCGACGAACGCGTCGGCGCAGGCGCCGCGAAGGGCGAACCGCTCGTTCGCGCCGTCGAGGCGTGGCTCGACGAATGGGTCCACGTCGACGAGGCGACCCGCCAACACTTCTCACTCTGGATCGGCTGCAGCACGAACGTCCGAGTGAACCGCCTGTGCCGCACGATCGAGCGGACCACCGTCACCGACGAACGGCACACGCCCTGACCGATCGCTGACGCCGTCACCTCGGACGACGCCGACCGGCCAGTGCTGCGACAGCACCACCGAACAAGGGAGACACCATGCAGTCGTCCGAACGACGGATCGCCACCTCCGTCCTCGTCATCGGTACGGGAGGATCGGGCCTTCGGGCAGCGATCGAACTCGCTGAACGCGGGGTCGACGTGCTCGCCGTCGGGAAACGTCCGAAGGCGGATGCGCACACCTCGCTCGCCGCCGGCGGCATCAACGCAGCGCTCGCGACGATCGATCCGGAGGACACCTGGCAGCAGCACGCGGCGGACACGCTCAAGGAGAGCTACCTGCTGGCCAACCCGGAGACGGTGCAGATCGTCACCGAGGGCGCTGCCCGCGGCATCGAGGATCTCGAACGGTACGGGATGCCATTCGCCCGCGAGGAGGACGGCCGCATCAGCCAGCGGTTCTTCGGCGCGCACACCTTCCGTCGCACCGCGTTCGCCGGCGACTACACGGGTCTCGAGATCCAGCGCACGCTCGTGAACCGGGCGACGCAGCTGGAGATCCCGATCCTCGACACCGTCTACATCACGCGCCTGCTCGTCAAGGACAACGTGATCTTCGGCGCGTACGGCTTCGACGTCGAGGACGGCACCCGCTACGTCATCCACGCCGACTCGGTGATCCTCGCGGCCGGCGGCCACAACCGCATCTGGCGCCGCACCTCCTCACGACGCGATGAGAACACGGGCGACTCCTTCCGTCTCGCCGTGGAGGCCGGCGGCAAGATCCGCGACCCGGAGCTCGTCCAGTTCCACCCGTCCGGCATCATCGAACCCGAGAACGCGGCCGGGACCCTGATCTCCGAAGCGGCGCGCGGCGAGGGCGGCATCCTCCGCAACGCGTCCGGTGAACGCTTTATGGCCAGGTACGACCCGGAGCGGATGGAACTCTCCACGCGCGACCGGGTGGCGCTCGCCGCGTACACGGAGATCAAGGAGGGTCGAGGGACGCCCAACGGCGGTGTGTGGCTCGACGTCTCCCACCTGCCCCGCGAGACCATCATGCGTCGCCTGCCGCGCGTCTACCAGACGATGCTGGAACTGCAGATGCTCGACATCACGACGACGCCGATCGAGATCGCGCCGACCGCGCACTACTCGATGGGTGGCGTGTGGGTGCGACCGGAGGACCACAGCACGGGCGTCGACGGCCTCTACGCGATCGGCGAGGCGTCGAGCGGGCTCCACGGGGCGAACCGCCTCGGCGGCAACTCGCTCATCGAGCTCCTCGTGTTCGGTCGGATCGTCGGCGAAGCGGCCGCCGCCTACTCGGAAGCGCTCGAAGCGCAGCCCCGCTCCGCCGCGGTGCTCGCCGAAGCCCGCGCGGAGATCGACGACCTCCTCGCCTCGGACGGCCCGGAGAACGTCCGCGCCCTCCAGCGCGCCATCCGGAACACGATGACGGAGCACGCCGGCGTCGTCCGCGACGAGGCCGGACTCCTCGCAGGACTCGCGGAACTCGATCAGATCGAGGCGCGCATCGCCGATGTCGGGGTGCACCCGGACATCGCCGGGTACCAGGACCTCGCGCACGCGTTCGATCTGAAGTCCGCGGCGCTCGCCGCTCGGGCGACGCTCGAAGCCGCGGTCGAACGCCGCGAGACGCGCGGCTGCCACAACCGCAGCGACTACCCGGAGCTCGACCCTTCCCTGCAGGTCAACCTCGTGTGGTCCGGGCCCGGCCGCATCGAGCGCGAGTCGATCCCCGAGATCCCGGCCGAGATCGCCGCGCTCATGCGCGACGTCTCCACGGCGGGCAAGCTCGTCGAGTAGCGGTCCGCTCGGTCCGCTCGGTCCGCTCGTTCCGATCGGTCCGCTCCCTCCGCTCGAGCCACTCCCTGCGGCACCCACCGCGAGTTCCATCGCGCATAACTCCTTCAATTTTGACCGTCGCCGTTTTGGAGGCCCGGAATTCCGGGCCTCCCGATCGGGACGTGTCGAAATCGAAGGAGTTGTGCTCGATGGACACTTCGACAAGCTCAGTGACCGGGGGTGGGAGGTCCGGTGACCGGGGCGGGCCGAGTGACCGGGGGGCGGTGTGCACCGTGGCCGGGGCGGTGGGCGGCCCAGCGACCGGGCGAGCGGGGACGGCCCGGATTTGCACGCGGGTACCGCGGTCACGTATGCTGAAGGAAACCAAAGACCGCCGGTCATTGTTGTGCGCGCAAGTGCACAACGATCGAAGGATCTCGAAAGAGTCGACCTGCGCAGGTGTATGAAGATCTGAACGGCCGTGCAAACGGTCACCCCAGCTCCGTGCGCTTGCGCCGGAGCTTTTTCCATTTCTGGGACGTGCTTCACACACCGGCGATCTCGTTGCACACCGCTTCCGCGGTGTGCGTTCAAGATTCGAAAAGGAGTGGCCATGGCGAACAAGGAAGCCTCGGTTGCCGAACTCACGGAGAAATTCCAGAGCTCGACCGCCGTTCTGCTGACCGAGTACCGCGGCCTCACTGTTGCTCAGCTCAAGACGCTGCGCAAGAACATCAGTGCGGACGCAACCTACGCCGTGGTGAAGAACACGCTGACCAAGATTGCGGCGAACAACGCCGGCATCTCGTCGTTCGACGACGAGCTCGCCGGTCCGTCCGCCATCGCATTCGTGCACGGTGACCCTGTCGCCGTCGCGAAGGGTCTCCGCGACTTCGCCAAGGCAAACCCTCTCCTCGTGGTCAAGGGCGGTTACTTCGACGGTAACCCGCTGACCGCTGACGAGGTGCGCAAGCTCGCAGACCTCGAGTCCCGTGAGGTGCTGCTGGCCAAGCTGGCCGGCGCCTTCAAGGCCTCGCTGTTCGGTGCTGCCTACCTCTTCAACGCACCGCTGTCGAAGGCCGTTCGCACGGTCGACGCGCTGCGTGAGAAGCAGGAGTCCGCGGCCGAGTAATCGGTTCGCGACGCAAACAACCCCCTTCCCGCGTGCCGGCACGGCCGGACGCAGGAGCAGATACAAGGAGAAAAATCATGGCAAAGCTGTCAACTGAAGAACTGATCAACGCGTTCAAGGAGCTCACGCTCATCGAGCTCAGCGAGTTCGTCAAGGTCTTCGAGGAGACCTTCGAGGTCACCGCTGCTGCTCCCGTCGCAGTCGCCGCTGCCGGTGGCGCTGCTGCTGCAGTCGAAGAGGTCGAAGAGAAGGACTCCTTCGACGTCGTCCTCGAGGCTGCTGGCGACAAGAAGATCCAGGTCATCAAGGTCGTCCGTGAGCTCACGAGCCTCGGCCTCGGCGAGGCCAAGGCAGTCGTCGATGGCGCCCCCAAGGCAGTCATCGAAGGCGCCAACAAGGAAACCGCTGACAAGGCGAAGGAAGCCCTCGAGGCTGCCGGCGCCACCGTCACCCTCAAGTAGTCGGTCCCCTTCGGGGGAATCCTCCCGTCTGGGAGAACTGCTACAGAGGTGATGAACGGCCCCAGGGCTGTTCTGATGCTGACGATCGCGGATTCCTGAATACGGATGCTTCACGCATCCGCGCAGTGATTCCGTGATCGGTGGGCGTCGCCCCCGATTCGTTCGGGAGTGGCGCCCTTTTTCGTGCCTGCAGCGATGCAGGCGGTGGGCCTGCTCCAGGCGAGTTGCACGTGACACGGGACCTGCACCCGTCGACGACGTTCGTCGACGGTTCGAACAGGCATCCCGTCATCGTGCGTTTCGGTGTGCCCTGCATCAGGAGATCCATCCATCATGGCTACCACCACCATCACCACCACCTCACGTTGGCGAGTCTTCGCCGACCGGGCGCGTGCACTGCTCGTGTCCATCTGTATCGAACCCGAGCGGGCGAGCGATGCCCACCCGCCGGATATCCGCTGCAGCCAGGCGTTCACGACCTGGTTGCGCTGAGTTCGTTCCCGTCGCCCCGTCGTCCTCCTTCCCGAGAGTGGCGGGGCGACGTTGCGCCGGTAGGGGATTACATATAGCCAAGCTATGTATAATGGGATGATCATGACCGAGAACACATCGCACACTGAATTGCACTCCATCCTCGGCGACCTCATCACGGCATCGCACCGCCTCACGCGACTCGCCGCCCAGGCCACCGGATCCTCAGAATCCCCAGCCGTCTGGCGCACCCTCTCCGTCCTCAGCAGCGTCGGCCCCGTCCGCGTCGGCGAACTCGCCCGCCAGAGCCGCGTCTCGCAGCCCACCATGACGAAGCTCGTCCAGAACCTCGACGAGCGCGAATGGATCAAACGCATCGCGGACGTCGACGACCACCGCGCGTGGCTCATCGCCATCACCCCCAAAGGCCGGGACGCACTCGGTGCCTGGCTCCAAGAGCTGACCGGCGCCCTCGTCCCCGCCTTCGAGGACCTCGGCGCCGCGGATCTCGCAGCCATCGCCCGCACCGTCGCAATCTTGCAGGAGCGGGTCGCCGTCGAGTCCGATGTCGAGGCCACGGCATGAGCGGGCATGCCTCCGCCAGGATCGGCAGCATCCTCAAACAGCCGAAGGCCGTGTGGGCTGTCGCGTTCGCGAGCGTCATCGCGTTTATGGGCATCGGCCTCGTCGACCCGATCCTCCCCGCCATCGCGGCGGACCTGCAGGCCAGCCCGACCCAGACCGAGATGCTCTTCACGAGCTACCTGCTCGTCACCGGGTTCGCGATGCTCTTCACCAGTTGGATCTCCAGCCGGATCGGTGCGAAGCGCACGCTCATGATCGGGCTCGCGCTCATCGTCGTGTTCGCGCTGCTCGCCGGTCTCTCGGACACGGTCGGCGCCGTCATCGGCTTCCGCGCCGGCTGGGGTCTCGGCAACGCGCTCTTCATCTCGACGGCCCTCGCGACGATCGTCGGTGCTGCGTCCGGCGGACGGGCGAGCGCCATCATCCTGTACGAGGCGGCGCTCGGCATCGGCATCGCCGTCGGACCGCTGCTCGGCGGCGTGCTCGGCGGCATCGGCTGGAAGTGGCCGTTCTTCGGAACCGCGACGCTCATGGCCGTCGGATTCATCGCGATCGCCGTGCTCCTGAAGTCCGAACCGCAGAAGCCGGCGCCGCTCAAACTGTCCGCGCCCTTCAAAGCCCTCGCGATCCCGTCACTCGGCATCCTCGCCGCTGCAGCCCTGTTCTACAACATCGGCTTCTTCGTCCTCCTGGCGTACTCGCCGTTCCCATTGGGCCTCAGCGCGATGGGACTCGGATTCACGTTCTTCGGCTGGGGCCTTGCCCTCGCCATCACGAGCGTGTTCGTGGCGCCGATGCTGACCGCCCGGTTCCGCAGGACGACCGTGCTGAAGACGGTGCTGCCGCTGTTGGCCGTTGACCTCATCGCGGCCGGGTTGTTCATCGATTCGACCGTCGGGCTCATCGTCTGCATCATCGTCGGCGGCCTGCTGCTCGGTGTGATGAACACGGTGCTGACCGAGTGCGTGATGGAGGCGACCGACCTGCCGAGCAACGTGGCGTCCTCCGCGTACTCCTCCGTCCGGTTCCTCGGTGGGGCTATCGCGCCGCCTGCCGCCGCTGAGATCGCGAAGCTCATTGCACCCGCCGCTCCGTATTACGCGGCCGCCGGGTCGATCGTGGTGGCGCTGCTCATCATCGTGATCGGGCGGAAGTGGCTGTCGCGGGTCGACGGTCCGGCCCCGTCCGACCTCGAAGAGGCCGTGGTCCTGACCGCAGCCGACGCCTGATCCCTTCGAGCACAACTCCTTCGAGCACAACTCCTTCGATCTGGACGTCGAATCCCCAGAGCCCCCGGAAATCCGGGGATCTCGATCGGGCGGCGTACGAATTGAAGGAGTTGTGCTCGATGGCTCGGCGATGGGGGAGGGGGCTGGGGCGACGGGGTGAGTCGATGGGGTGGGCGGCAGGCTGACGGGCCGAGGCGATAGGGGAGCCGGGGAGCCGGGGAGCCGGGGAGCCGGGGAGCCGGGGAGCCGGGGCGACGCGGCGGTCAGAGGGCGGCGTGATCCGGACGGGTCGTGCTGGAACGCACGATCAGCCGGGTCGGCCAGACCTCGGCGGGCGGCGGCGTCCGCACCTCGTCGTCGAGATGATCGACGAGGAGCTCCACCGCTCGGACGCCCTGCGCCTGCGGGTGCTGCTCGAACGTCGTCAACGCGAACATGTCCGCGTACTCGTGGCCGTCGATCCCGATGACCGAGAGCTCCGCCGGCACCGCGATCCCGAGCCGGCGGGCGGCGATGATGATGCCGATCGCGACCTCGTCGGTCGCCGCGAACACGGCCGTTGGCCGGGTCCTGGCATCCCGGAGGAGTTGCGCAGCGGCTTCGTACCCGCCAGGCACTGAGAGTTCCGCGGTCAGGAAGGTGCCGTCCTGCGTGTGGCCGGCCCGCGACATCGCCGCCCGGAATCCCGCGTATCGCAGACCGTGAACCGTGAGCGGATGCTCCACCGCACCGATGCCGCCGACATGGGCGATGCGGGTGTGGCCGAGGGTGAGGAGATGTTCCGTCGCATCGCTCGCGACCGTGAGATCGTCGATCGAGATGCACGGGATGCCCTGGACGCTGCCGATGCCGACCACTGGGCGGTCCACCCGCAGGAGTCGTTCCACCTCGTCCGGCGTGGTGTCGACACCGATCGCGAGCATCCCGTCGAAGCGCTTCCTGGCGAGGAAGTAGTCGAACACACGATTGCGATCCGGTGAGTCGGGATGCAGGTTGTAGAGCGTGAGGTCGTAGCCGCGATCCAGGAGCGCGGACTCGACGCCCTCCAGGATCTCGCCGAAGAACCAGCGACCGACGAACGGGGTGATGACGCCGATGTTCTTGGTGCGGCCGGTCACGAGGCTCGCGGCGATGGGGGAGGGCACGTACCCGATCTCCGCTGCAGCGCGGACGACGCGTTCCTTGGTCTCCGCGGAGACGTAGCCTCGGCCGGTCAGCGCCCTGGACGCGGTGGCCTTGGAGACCCCGGCGAGAGCAGCGACATCGCTGATGGCTGCGTTCACCGTGCCTCCTCCGTTGGATAGGGAACACAGTAGCGAATGTGGAACGACTCTGGAACCGGTTCGCGAAATCCATGGAGAACCCCCAGTGTGCAACATCCGCGTGTTTCTGCGGATTTTTCGTGAGAGCGCTCTCATTCGCTCATTCGTTATCTTCTTGTGCTTGTATCCACCCTGGTCTTGCCGTATTTTGACGCATGGAAACGGTTCCTCAACGACGGGGCCCGAATCCCGACGGCAGCACCCGGACACCGTCCTGCACGATCGCTCCGAGCTGCGCATCGTCATCGGTGCCGCCGCCTGGAACAGCGTCAGCAGCGGCGCCAGATACGCCGCACCACTGCACCACCTGCACCACCGCAGCACCGCAGCACCAGAATCACCCTGCATCACTCAATGAGGAGGACACAGATGAGTTTCATTCGAACCCGTCGCGCGGCCCTGCCGCTCGCAACGCTGGCGATCGCCGGCATCGCGTTGACGGCTTGCTCTGGCGGCCCGGGAGGTTCGTCCGCGAAGGACGACAACACCGTCACGGTCTACGGCACGATCGCCGACACCGAGGCGAAGCTGCTCGAAGAGAGCTGGGCCGACTTCGAGAAGTCGAGCGGCATCAAGATCAAGTACGAGTCTTCGAAGGAATTCGAGTCGCAGATCGGCATCCGCGCCCAGGGCGGCAACCCGCCGGATCTCGCCATCTTCCCACAGCCGGGCCTGCTCGCAGACCTCGCGAAGCGCGACTACCTGAAGCCGGCGCCCGCCGGCGTCAAGGCCAACGTCGAGAAGTACTGGTCGAAGGACTGGGCCGCATACGGCACCGTCAACGACACCCTCTACGGCGCACCGCTCATGGCGAGCGTCAAGGGCTTCGTCTGGTACTCGCCCAAGAAGTTCGCCGAGTGGGGCGTCGAAGTCCCCAAGACGTGGGATGAGCTGCTCGCCGTCACGAAGACCATCCAGGAGAAGACCGGAACCGCGCCGTGGTGCGCCGGCTTCGCATCGGGTGACGCGTCCGGCTGGCCGGGCACCGACTGGGTCGAGGACCTCGTCCTCCGTCAGCAGGGCCCGGACGTCTACGACGAGTGGGTCGCCAACAAGGTGAAGTTCACCGACCCGAAGATCAAGGAGGCGTTCGACTCCGTCGGCAAGATCCTCCTCAACCCGCAGTACGTCAACGCGGGCTTCGGCGATGTGACCAGCATCAACTCGACCGAGTTCGGCGATGTCGCCCCGAAGGTCGCCGACGGAACCTGCGCACTGCACCACCAGGCGTCCTTCTACTCCGGCTTCCTCGAGGACGCCGGCGCGAAGGTCGCTGAAGACGGCGACGTGTGGGCGTTCGTGACCCCCGGCATCGACGAGGGTGCACCGGCGGTCACCGGCGGCGGCGAGATCGTCGGCGCGTTCAACGACAACGAATCCACCGTGAAGGTGCAGGAGTACCTGTCGAGCCCGGAATGGGCGAACAAGCGCGTCAAGCTCGGCGGCGTCATCTCGGCCAACAACGGGCTCGACCCCGCGAACGCCTCGACGCCGATCCTCTCGCAGGCCATCGAGATCCTGCAGGACCCGAAGACGACGTTCCGCTTCGACGCGTCCGACCTCATGCCTGGTTCGGTCGGTGCCGGAACCTTCTGGAAGGGCATGGTCAACTGGATCAACGGCGACAGCACCGACTCGGTGCTGGAGCAGATCGAAGCCGGCTGGCCGTCGGAGTGATCCGACTCGGATGAACCGCGGGAGCGTCGGGTGACCGGCGCTCCCGCCTCATCCGTTGCTGCGCTTGTCCGGAACATGCCCGCCCGGCCGCTCGCCCGCGAGCGTGTCCCGGTGAAGCGCAGCCCCTGAGTCCAGTGTCGTACTCGAAAGGCAACACATGTCAGACTTCCTCAACTGGCTGGGCGGTCTCTCCCCGTTCCTCCAGATCCCGATCGTCGTCCTCGCTTTCGGCCTGGTCGTCGCGCTCCTCCTGTTCCTGATCGACATCGCGCCGCGCTCCGGCACGATGTACACGATCATCCGCCTCGCGTTCTGCGTGGTCGTGCCGGTCGTCGTCGTCCTGTTCCTCGGGTCGTTCCTGTGGGCCGCCGTCGTCGCAGCCGTCCTCGGAGCCGTGCTGTTCATCCTCGACTACCGCTCCAAGAAGGGCGCCGGGTATCTCGTCCAACTCGTCGGGTTCCTCGCGCCGGCGTTCATCCTGCTCCTCATCGGACTCGTCCTGCCGACCATCAGCACTACGATCGCGGCGTTTATGTCGGCCTCGGGGAAGAACTTCGTCGGACTCAACAACTTCATCTGGCTGTTCACCCAACCGAGCGCCATCCGCACGGTCGTGAACACGATCATCTGGGTGCTGCTCGTGCCGGCGCTGTCGACGGCATTCGGCCTCGCCTACGCCGTGTTCATCGACAAGTCGCGCGGTGAGAAGTACTACAAGATCCTCGTGTTCATGCCGATGGCGATCTCGTTCGTCGGCGCATCCATCATCTGGCGGTTCGTGTACGCGTACCGCGAGGCCGGCCAGGAGCAGATCGGTCTGCTCAACCAGATCGTCGTCTGGTTCGGCGGCACCCCCGTGCAGTGGTTGCAGAACGAACCCTGGAACACGCTGTTCCTCATCGTCGTGCTCATCTGGGTGCAGACCGGGTTCGCGATGGTGGTTCTCTCGGCCGCCATCAAGGGCGTCCCGACCGAGCAGCTGGAAGCAGCCGAGCTCGACGGCACCTCCGCCTGGCAACGATTCCTCAACGTCATCGTCCCCGGCATCCGTTCCTCGCTCATCGTGGTCGTCACGACGATCTCGATCGCCTCGCTCAAGGTGTTCGACATCGTCCGCACCATGACGGCCGGCAACAACGGCACCTCGGTCATCGCGAACGAGATGTACACCCAGTTCAAGAACTTCGAGAACGGGCGGAGTGCGGCGTTCGCCGTCATCCTGTTCATCCTCGTGCTGCCGATCGTCATCTACAACGCGAGGCAGATCAAGAAGCAGAGGGAGATCCGATGAGCGCCGTCACGCCGATCGAACTGCCGATCGATCCGGAGACCAAGAAACAGCTGGAGGCCGGCGAGAGCCGACTCGAAGCATCGAGCAGGCGCACGAAGAAGCGGCTCACGAGCCGGGGCGCCACGATCGCGGCGATCATCATCGCCGTGGTGTGGACGATCCCGACGTTCGGGCTGTTCGTGTCCTCGTTCCGCCCGGAGCAGCAGATCAAGACCACGGGTTGGTGGACGATCTTCTCGGACTTCCAGGTCACACTCGACAACTACGTCAAGGTGCTGCAGGCCGGCAACTCGACGCTCGACCTCGCCGGGTCGTGGGTCAACTCGATCGCCATCGCGATCCCGGCGACGCTCATCCCGCTCGTGATCGCGAGCCTCGCGGCGTACGCGTTCGCGTGGATCGACTTCCGGGGCAAGAACTTCATGTTCATCCTGGTGTTCGCGTTGCAGGTCGTCCCCATCCAGATGGCGCTCGTGCCGTTGCTGTCCACGTTCTCCAGGGGCCTCAATATCTTCGGGCTGCAGGTGGGCGACGGGCTCGACGCGAGCGGGACCTACGCGCAGGTGTGGATCGCGCACACGATGTTCGCCCTGCCGCTCGCGATCTTCCTGCTGCACAACTTCGTGGCGGAGATCCCTCGCGATGTGATCGAGGCGGCGCGGGTCGACGGTGCGGGGCACGGGCAGATCTTCTTCCGGATCGTCCTGCCGCTCACGATGCCGGCGATCGCGTCGTTCGCGATCTTCCAGTTCCTGTGGGTGTGGAACGACCTGCTCGTCGCGCTCATCTTCGCCGACGGCGAGGTCGCGCCCATCACGAAGCTGCTCGCGGAGATCACGGGTACGAGAGGCAACGAGTGGCAGCTGCTCACGGCCGGCGCGTTCATCTCGATCCTCGTGCCGCTCCTGGTGTTCTTCGCACTGCAGCGGTACTTCGTGCGCGGGCTCCTGGCCGGCTCGACGAAGGGATGACCCGAAGCCCTTCGCCGAGCTGATCGACAGCGTGGTCGATAGCGGATGCCCGGGTGCTTCGGCACCCGGGCATCCGTGTGTCCGGGGCGTTTCTCGTCCGTCCGGCGCGTCTTGCCAGGGCGCGTCTGTTCGCAATTCAGGAGCGCCCTCGGCGTGTCGGGTCCCCTCGACGGGTTTGGCGGCGACACGCCGGGGGCTCTCCTGAGTTGTGAACGTCGACGGACGGCAAGCGGGGCGGACGGGCTGCCGGAGGAGTCTGCGGAGGAGTCCGCGGGGGACTACGCGCGGGTGGCGAGGGCGGAGCGGATGGCGTCGATCACGGCATACCAATCGAACATGACCATCCGATAGCTGAACCGCAGCACCCGATATCCGCGCGCAGTGAGCATCGCGTCTCGCCAGCGGTCCTGCTCGAACGCGTCGGCGCCGTCATGGAACTCGCGGCCATCCCATTCGATGACGAGCCAGCCGTCGATGACCAGATCTACGCGCCCGACGCCATCGATCCGGACCTGATACTCACCCCTGATGCCACACGCTTCGAGACGGATGCGGCCGATCGACTCGAGAAAGCTGTGACAGCCGGCCTCTCGGCGGGGGAGTTCGGCGAGGAACCGGGGTGCGACATCGCTCAGCCATTCCTCGAGGTCGGCGCTTGAGACCGGATCCATATGCACGAAGGAGTCGAACGCTGCAACCGCGAACTCGGGAGACTGGCAGCCGGCGATCTGCAGCGTGGTCTCGTACGGCGACGTGAGCAGGCGTTGGCGCAGAGGCCGCTGGACGGGCGAATGCCAGTGCAGGACGACGCCGGGGATGTCCGCGGCCGGCGGGTGGACGGCATTGCTCTGAGAGTGGCGGAGCCGCGAGGCATTCTCCGCGAGACTCACATGGACCGTGTGGTGCTCCGCTGTTGCCCACCCATAGACCTCGGCCGCCGAAATGCATCCGAGGCGCCCGCCGACGCGGATCGCCGTGAGGAGCGCGGGATCGGCATCGGGTGTCGCATACCAGCCCTTTCTCACCCGGAGCAGGATGCCGATGTGCACCGCGTAGGTGAGCTGGCGACCCGTGTACCCGGCTGCGATGAGTTCCCGTCGGGTGGCGACGGTGCCGAGATCGCGGACGGATTGTTCGAGTCGATGCATGGACCGATCCTCGGTGAAGCGGTGAGCCCCAGATCGGCCGCTTGCCCGTTTTGTGGATAACCCTTCATTCGCCTCGACCTGTGGAGGAACGTCGGCTCGGCTGCCCGCGAGCGTCGGCACGGCCTCCGACGGGTGCTGTCACGGCGTCGGTGGGGCATTGCATTCGTCCTCACGCCGGCCGTCGGTTCGCAATTCAGGCGCGGCATCGGCGTGTCGGCCAGAATCGCGCCGAGGGGAGGCGACACGCCGGGGTGCTCCTGAATTGCGAACGGGAGCGGAAGGAACGGGGACGGGACGAACGGGGCGGGACGAATGGTACGGGGAGCTGGGAGCGGGGGAGCCGGGGCGGAGCGCCGGGGCGGACGTGCAGCCGCACGGGGATAGGGTGGCGACATGAGCATGCGCGGCGGTGGAGGTGGCGGAGGGGGCGGCCCCCGCGGCGGGGCGAGGGTGAGCGGAGGCGACGCTGCGGCCCAACGGGCGATCAACGCCGAGGCGCCGAAGATCCCCGACCTCGGCAAACGGATCACCGCCCTCTTCATCCCGTTCCGCGGCAAGATCATCGTCACGATGGTGCTCGTCGTCATCGGCGCCGGCCTCGCCGTCATCCCACCGCTGCTCGTGAAGCAGGCGTTCGATGTCGGCCTGTTCCCGACCAGCGGCGGCAAACCGAACCTCGTGGCACTGCTCGAGATCGTCGTGCTCATGGTCGTGCTGTTCGTCGTCGCCGCGCTCCTCGGCGTGTGGCAGACCTACCTGACGGCGACCGTCGGCAACAGTGTGATGGGTGCGCTGCGCATCAAACTCTTCAGCCAGTTGCAGGCGATGGAGCTGAGCTTCTTCACCAAGACCAAGACCGGCATCATCCAGTCCCGTCTGCAGAACGACGTCGGTGGGGTCGCGAACGTCCTCACCAACACCGTGTCGAGCGTCCTCGGCAACACGGTCACCGTCATCTCGGCGCTCGTCGCGATGCTGCTGCTCAACTGGCAGCTCACGGTCGTCGCCCTCATTCTCATGCCGATCCTCGTGGTCGCGCAACGGAAGGTGGGGCAGGTGCGTGCGCGCATCGCGACGAAGACGCAGGAGTCGCTGTCCGAGATGACCGCGATCACCCAGGAGGCGCTGAGCGTCTCCGGCGTGCTGCTCGCGAAGAGCTTCAACCGCCAGGCGACCGAGGTGGAACGGTACAGCTCGGAGAACCGCACGCAGATCCGCCTGCAGGTGAGCCAGGCGATGAGCGGGCAGTGGTTCTTCGCGATGGTCAACATCTTCCTGTCGTCGATCCCCGCGATCGTGTACCTCGTCGCCGGGTACCTCATCACGGGAGGGGCGACCGATGTCACGGCCGGCGCGATCGTCGCCTTCACCACCATCCAGGCCCGCCTCCTCTTCCCGCTCATGGGGGTGATGCGCGTCGCGCTCGACCTGCAGACCTCCGGTGCGCTCTTCGCCCGCATCTTCGAGTACCTGGACCTGAAGCCGTCGATCGCCGACCGGCCGGGTGCCGTCGACCTCCCGGCCGCACCGCCGGCGATCACCTTCGACGACGTGTCCTTCCGGTACGCCGACGCCCCGGAGACGAGCGAACCGACCCTCGACGGCATCTCGTTCACGATCGAGCCCGGTCAGTTCGCGGCGTTCGTCGGCCCCTCAGGCGCCGGCAAGACCACGATCTCCTACCTGATCCCGCGCTTCCAGGAGGTCACGGGCGGAACCGTGAGCGTCGCGGGGGCAGATGTGCGGGCTGTGACGCAGGCATCGCTCGTGTCCCGCATCGGCATCGTGAGTCAGGAGACGTACCTGTTCCACGCGACGATCGCCGAGAACCTCCGTTATGCGAAGCCGGAGGCGACGGACGCCGAACTGGAGGCGGCGTGCCGGGCGGCGAACATCCACGATGCGATCATGCGGTTCGAGGACGGGTACGACACGATCGTCGGCGAACGCGGGTACCGGCTCTCCGGTGGCGAGAAGCAGCGCATCGCGATCGCCCGCGTGCTGCTCAAGGACCCTGAGGTGCTCATCCTCGATGAGGCGACGAGCGCGCTCGACACGATCTCCGAGCGCGTGGTGCAGGTGGCCCTCGATGACGCCACGCGCGGCCGGACGACGGTGTCGATCGCCCACCGCTTGTCGACCATTGTGTCGGCCGACGTGATCTTCGTCCTCGATCGTGGCCGCATCGTCGAGCGAGGGACGCACGCGGAACTGCTCGCGGTCGGCGGCGTGTACGCGACCCTGTACGAGCAGCAGACCGTCAACGCCTGAGTGCCGGCGCATCGGCGGCGCAACGCGTCGTCCGTGCAATGCGCCGGACGCGTGACTTCGACGTCTGGCCGTTCGCAGTTCAGGTGCGGGCTCGGCGTGTCGGCCCAGAACTCGTCGAGGGGAGGCGACACGCCGCAGCGCTCCTGAATTGCGAACAGGGGACGACGCAAAGCGTTGTGTGCGTGTGACGCATGTGGCTAGAGTTGCTGCCAACCGGCCCCCGGAAGCGGGGCATCCGGGTTGACGCTGTTCAGACAGGGACTCATGACCGCTGAAGCCGCACCTCCGCAACCCACCGTGTCGCCCGCGAGCGCCCCACGCTCGCCCGATCCGAAGAATTCCACCCCAAAGCGAGGTCTCGGCCGCGGCCGCATCGGTCGCCCCGGCTTCAGCATCCAATCGAAACTGCTCGTGATGCTCCTGCTCGTGAGCGTCGGCGCATCGGTCTTCACGGGCATCGTCGGCTACAACTCCGGAACGGAGTCGCTCAAGCAGGCGGCGTACGAACGGCTCATCGAGCTGCGGGAGTCGCGCTCCCGCGAGATCACGAACTACTACGAGCAGACCGAGGACTCGCTCGTCGTCTACACCCGCGGGCGATCCGTGAACGATGCGATGCTCGCCTTCACGAGCGGGTTCAAGGAGCTGGAGGCGCAGCCGGTCGACGAGGCGAAGGCGAAAGCCGTCGCCGACTTTTACGACACGAGCTTCATCCCGGAGTACGAGAAGCGCACTGGCATGACCACGGATCCTGCCGCGTTCATCCCGACGAACCCGGCCGAGCATTACCTGCAGGCCACGTACACGCCGAAGGACCTCGACTACGACAAGTCGTTGGCCATCGACGATGCGGGCGACGGCAGCGCCTGGTCGGCGGCGCACCGCCAGTATCACGAGTACTTCCGTGAGATCCTCAACCGGTTCGCCTACGAGGACGCGCTGCTCATCGACCGTGACGGCAACGTCGTCTATTCCGCCTACAAGGGCGTCGACCTCGGCACGAACATCCTGAACGGCCCGTACCAGGGCGGCGTCCTGCAGAGCGGCTACACACAGGCGCTCCGTTCGAACGCCGTCGACTACGTCGGCGTGACGGACTTCGAGCGGTACCAGCCGTCGTTCAACGTGCCGACGCAGTGGATCTTCTCGCCCGTCGGGCAGGACGGCGTCGTCTCGGGTGTGATGGCGTTGCAGGTGCCGATCAGCAAGATCAACGACATCATGACCGCCTCTGGGCACTGGGAGCAGGACGGCCTCGGGAAGACGGGGGAAACGTACCTCGCAGGCCCGGACCACCTCATGCGGTCGACATCGCGACTCCTCATCCAGGACCCGAAGGCGTACGAGGAGCAGTCGATCTCGGCCGGCACCTCGCCGGAGATCGCCAAGCGGGCCGTCGCCGTCAACGGGACCGTCCAGCTCCAACCCACGAGGAGCGTGTCGGTCGATCGTGCGCTCCAGGGCAAGACCGGCACGTTCATCGGCGCCGGCTACCTGGGCGGCGAGAACCTTACGGCCTACGCACCGCTCGACATCCCGGGCCTGCAGTGGGTCATCGTCGCCCGCATCGACGCATCCGAGGCGTTCGCACCGGTGACCGACTTCACCCGGAACCTCATCCTGTCGATGCTCGGCATCATCATCGTGGTCTCCCTCCTGTCCCTGCTCCTCGCGCAGGTGTTCGCGAAACCCGTCCGGGTGCTCGTGACGGCGGTGAGGCGCGTTGCGGGGGGCGACTACTCCGTCGAAGTGCCCGGCGCGAGACGCGACGAATTCGGCGACCTCGGCAACGCGTTCAACGACATGAGCCGGAGCCTGCGCCTCAAACAGGAGCTCATCGACGAGCAGCGCGTCGAGAACGAGAAGCTCCTGCACACGCTGATGCCGGCGAGCGTCGCCAAACGCTACAAGGAGGGAGAGGAGACGATCTCCGAGGTCCACCAGGACGTGTCGGTCGTCTTCGCCGACCTCGTCGGGTTCGACGATCTGGCGGGCGGGCTCAATTCCGAGCAGGAACTGGCACTGCTCAACGGCATCGTACGCAGCTTCGACGAGGCGGCCGAGCGGCTCGGGATCGAGCAGGTCCGCACACTCCGCGAGGGGTATCTCGCGAGCTGCGGGCTCATCGTGCCGCGCGTGGACAACGTGCGCCGGACCCTCGACTTCGCCCTCGAGATGCGCACGATCATCGACCGCTTCAATGCGCAGCACAAATCGAACCTGACACTGCGGGTGGGGGTCGACTCCGGAACGGTCACGAGCGGGCTCGTCGGCCGGACGAGCCTCGCCTACGACATGTGGGGTGACGCCGTGAGCATCGCGAACCGGGTCCAGACGGTCTCCGGGGAGCCCGGGATCTTCGTGAGCCAGCGGGTCTTCGACCGGATGCAGGACACCGTCAGCTTCGAGTCGATGGGGACCGTCGAGACCCGCGACGGGCAGCAGCCCGTGTGGCGAGTCGTGCAGGCCAAATCATGACGCGGCGCCACAGCATGACCCGGCGCGGACGCGACGCCGGGTCGAGCGCGAGCTGGAGCGATCGGGGCACGGCATGACCCAGGTGTGGCAGGAGCCATGGTTCCCGTGGGCGGTGGGCATCGCCATCGGTGTCCCCGTGCTGCTCATCGTGCTGACTGAGCTCCTCGGTGTGCTCACCAGGCGGCGGAAGGCCGCCGCGAAACCGGTGCGGCTCCTGCGCAACTATGTGATTCCCGTCGCGGCGGTGTTCGCCCTGCTCGTGTTCGCATCCCGGCAGTCGAACGAGTGGACGTGGGTGCGCATCGTCGGCACCCTGCTCGGATTCCTCGTGATCCTGCTTGTGCTGTCCGCGTTCAACGTCGCCCTGTTCGCCAATGCGCAGGAGGGGTCGTGGCGGGACCGCATCCCGTCGATCTTCGTCGACCTGGCGCGCCTCGCCCTCATCCTCGTGGGCCTCGCGATCCTGTTCTCCTGGGTGTGGGGCGCCGATGTCGGTGGGCTGATCGCCGCGCTCGGGGTGACGTCGATCGTCATCGGCCTCGCCCTGCAGAACGCCGTCGGCTCGGTCATCTCCGGGCTGCTCCTCCTGTTCGAGCAGCCGTTCAAACTGGGGGACTGGCTCGACACGGGGAGCGTGCGCGGCCGGGTCGTGGAGGTCAACTGGCGGGCTGTGCACATCGACACGGGCAACGGCATCCAGATCGTCCCGAACGCCTCGCTCGCGGACTCTTCATTCACGAACCTGAGCCAGCCGGTTGGTGCGTTCACGGCGTCCGTCGGTGTGAAGTTCTCCACCGACGACCCGCCGGACGACGTGCTCCGACTGCTGCGGGAGGTCGCATCCGGACTGCCGATGCTCGAGAAGGGCGACTCGCCGACCGCGTCGTACGAGGGGAACGCCGCGTACTCCGTCACGATCCCGGTGACGGGCCCGGCAGCCGCCGGCGACGCGACGGCCCTGTTCCGCGCGTGGCTCTGGTACGCGGCCAGGCGGCGGGGGCTCGCGTTGGACGGCGACTCCACCGACCCCATCGCGACCCCGGAGCGGCTCAAGAAGGCGGTCGTCGCGATCGCACCGACGCTGCACGCCAGGGAGACGGACTACGACGCCATCCTCGCCAGCTGCATCCTCGAACGGTACGGTCCGGGTGAGACGGTCCAGGCCGCAGGCGTGGTCCCGGACGCCATCCGGTTCCTCGTGGAGGGCGGCGTCCACCTCGCCGTCCCGACGAACGACGGCTTGATCACCTTCCAGCGTCTGGACTCCGGCGACTTCATCGGTCAGACGGCACTCACCCGGGAGATCGCCGTGGCGAGCGCGATCGCTGACGGGACGACCCTCGTCCTCCGGATGCCGCTCGCGACGATCGACCAGCTCGTGCGCACGAAGCCCCGCCTCGCGCAGGAGATCGGGAAGTCGATCGAGAACAAGCATCGGCAGGCGTCCGCGGCGCTCGCCGAGGCCGGAGTGGTGCGGGGCACGATCGGGCGTTGAGCGTCGCTGGGAGTGTGTTGCGGCAACGCTGAGGGGCGCTGACCAGCGTTGCCGAGGCGGTGTCCGGCAGATGTCTCCTGCTGCAATCGTTCGTCACACGGTGCGGCAAGCCCCCACGGCGTGCTCACAGGCAATACCCTGCCAACTGACGCGAATATCCCAGGTGGCCGCGTCGCCCATCACAGTGAATCGAGAAGAGTCGTATGTCGTACCCTGATGCGCCCCAGCCGGCGTCACCGTCTACCGCAGCAAAACTGGTCGCAGAGGTGGCCGGAACCTTCCTCCTCGTCTTCGGCCTCGTCGGCACGGCGACGTTCTCCGCCGTCTTCCCCGGAGGAGACTCCGCGAACCCGCTCGGTGTCGGGTTCCTCGGCGTCGCGATCGCACTCGGCCTGACGGTCACGATCGGCGCGTACGCGTTCGGTCCGATCTCCGGCGGCCACTTCAACCCGGCGGTCACGCTCGGCCTCGCCGCGGCCGGCCGCTTCGAGTGGCGTGAGGCGATCGGCTACATCGTCGCCCAGCTCGTCGGCGCGATCCTCGGCGCCACGGCCGTCTTCGGCCTCGCATCGGGCGGCCCGAAGGGCTTCCTCGACGCGGCAGTCGCCGGCGGTTTCGTCTCCAACGGCTTCGGCGAGCACTCGCCGGGCGGCTTCGGTCTCGCCTCGGCGATCGTCATCGAGGTCATCATCACGGCGGTGTTCCTGTTCGTGATCCTCGGTGTGACACACGCCCGCGCCCTCGCCGGCTTCGCGCCCATCGCGATCGGTGGAACGCTCACGCTCCTGCTCCTCATCGCCATCCCGATCGACAACGCGTCGATCAACCCGGCCCGCTCCATCGCGACCGCCATCTACGGCGGCGGCGACTGGCTCGCACAGGTGTGGGTGTTCATCGTGTTCCCGATCATCGGCGCCCTCATCGCCGGATTCAGCTTCCGCCTGCTGTTCGACGGCACGAAGAAGGCCTGAACGACGCCGGGCGCGTCCCGGCATCGAGCCTGACGAAACGGCCCCGTCCACCGCTGCACCTGTGCAGTGGCGGACGGGGCCGTTTCCTCGTTCCACGGTGATGACCCACAAACCGGGGTGGCCCGCATTGGGGGACGCGCCGGGGAGACGTTCCGTTGGACGATTGACCCGACGAGACGAGTTGAAGGATGGGCGCTGTGGGGGATCCGACCAGCGACGGCCAGGAATACGACCTGCCGCTGACACCCGAGCGCGCCTGGGAGAACCTGCAGGACGCGCTCGTCGCCGACTTCATCGATGGGCTCCCCGACGACATCCGGACCTCTGACCTCGCCGCCAGACTGCATGTGAGCCGGTCGTCGCTCATGACGAACATCCGGCGGGGGAACGTCGTCGCCGTGCGCCGCAACGGCCACTGGGAGATCGACGCCAGGGCGAGCATCGGCTTCCTGCGCGGGTCCATCCTGAGTCTGCGTGAGCGTCGTCGTCGATCCGTTTCCGAGGACGAAGGCGTCGTCGCCAATGCGACGGTCTCGATCTCCGGGCCGGCGGCTGAACTGCTCTCCGAGGTCATGCGCGAGGAACAGCTGTCGGCGAGTGACGCCGTGGAGCTCGCGCTGCGAAGCCTGCGCGGCCACGAGGAGCGTCGGGCGAGCTGAGGGTCGGGGTCCCTGAGGTGGGCCCGGTCCCTGAGCTTGGCCCCGGTCCCTGAGCTTGTCGAAGGGTCAGGGTGGGCGCGGCGGGGCCCTTCGACAGGCTCAGGGACCGGTTTCGACTGGTTCGAGGGGTGGTTGGGCCCTTCGACAAGCTCAGGGACCGAGGCGGGGACCGCGGACTACTTCGCCAGAGGGACGGGGCCACCGCGCTGCGCGAGCATGCCCGTCATGAGGTCGATCTCGGAATCCTGACTGACGATCACGGCCTTCGCGAACGCGAGCGCCGGACCGTTCGTCGTCCGCGGCTCGAGCGCCTCCGCCATCTCGATCGCACCCCGGTGGTGGGCGATCATCAAGGTCAGGAACACCCGCTCCGCCTCGACGCCTGACGCTGCCTGCAACTGGGCGACCTGCGCCGGCGTCGCGAGTCCTGGCATCGGCTCACCGACGACATGCGTCGGTGTGGTCGCACCCGGGGTGCTGCCGCCGTGGTCGTGACCGGGCGCGCCCGCGAGCGTCGGCCTCGTCATCCACGTCATCGATGGTTCGCTCTCCGCCTGCGGCAGACCCCACTGGACCAGCCAGTCGTACAGCATGCCGGACTGCTGCCCCTGGGTCGCCGCGATGTCGTACGCGAGCGTGCGCACGGCCGGGTCGTCTGTGCGATCCCGCACGATCATCGCGAGCTCGACGCCCTGCGTGTGGTGGATCTGCATGTCGCGGGAGAAGCCTGCTTCGACGCTCGTGGTGGTCGGTGTCGGATCGGCGAGCGTGCTCAGACGACCGGCGGAGAATCCGATCGCCGCGGCCGCGACGACCGCGATGATCGCGACGACGGCCAGGACGATCCGCGAACGGTTCGACGGGGCGTGTTCGAGCGCGGCGATGTGCGCGTCGAGCTCGTCGTCGTCGAGCAGATCGGGGTCGACCAGTTCCGCATCGCGGGCGTCCGGAGCGAGCCGGCCGCCGGATGCTTCGCCGGCCGTCCCGTCCGAGCGTGGCACCGTGCTAGCTCACCTTGCCCGGGCCGTCGACGCCGCCGGTGCACGGAGCGGTCGGCTCCGGCACGTTGTTGCTGCGCCAGAACTCGGTGAAGAACTCCGGGATGCGCTTGTCGCTCGCGTTGTTGACCTGCAACTGCACGTTCCAGCCGCTCAGGACGATGGGCGACGGCAGTCCCTTGTAAGGCGAGAGGACGACGTAGGTGCTCGGGATGAGCTCCTTGAGCTTGTCGAGTTCAGCAGAGGAGAGCGAGGGGTCGTAGGTGACCCAGACGGCGCCGTGCTCGAGGTCGTGCACGGCGTTCTCGTTGGGGACCGGCTGGTCGTAGACGCCGCAGTTCAACCAGATCGGGTTGTGCGGGCCGCCGGCCGGCGGGTTCTGCGGGTAGTCGACCTTGCCCTCGACGTGCGCAGCGGTGTTCTTGAACGTCTCGACGCCGGCGATGTCCTTGCCGGTGCCCGTGCCGCCGCCCGGGTAGCTCGCGTACTTCGGGATGGTCAGGTAGATGCTCGTGGCGAGGACGGCGATGACCGCCACGCCGCCGACGACGGCTGCCCAGATCCCGATCGACTTGTTGCGACGCTTCTTCGCTTGAGCCTTCTTGAACGCCTCGACCTTCGCGGCGCGCTGCTCTTCGCGTTGTGCCTTGACGGTCTGCTGCTTGACGGCAGGGGGGACGGGGGCGCCCGACGGGCGGTCTGATGCGGGGGTCACGTGAGGCCTCTCGACGAACGTATGCAGATCTATGGAACCAGATCGATTTCTCGACGAATGTCCGATAACCCCATTCTCCAGGGGATTCCCAGTCGGTGTGCAAATGTGACGGTTCAAATGTTCGACGTGTCTAACTTTAGGACGTTGGAAGTGCTAATCTCGTCGAACCAGCCCATGGAACACCGCAGAGGACTCGATGACGACCACCAGTGACACCCCAGTGAGAACGACCCGCAGGCCCCGCCTGCTCTTCCTGCTCGGCCCGGCGTTCGTCGCCGCCATCGCCTACGTCGACCCGGGGAACGTCGCAGCCAACCTCACGGCGGGGGCCGAATACGGATACCTCCTCGTCTGGGTGCTCGTCGCCGCGAACGGGATGGCCGTCCTGGTGCAGTACCTCTCCGCCAAGCTCGGTCTCGTCACCGGCAAGAGCCTCCCTGAACTGCTGGGCGAACGACTCAGCACCGGGAAGCGACGCGCGTACTGGGTGCAGGCGGAGCTCGTCGCCGCGGCCACGGATCTTGCGGAGGTCATCGGCGGCGCCGTCGCACTGCACCTGCTGTTCGGGCTGCCGCTCCTCGCCGGCGGCGTGATCGTCGGCATCGCATCGATGGTGCTGCTCGCCGTGCAGTCGCGTCACGGTCAGCGCTCCTTCGAGATCGTGATCCTGTCGCTGCTCGGCGTCATCGCGGTCGGGTTCCTCGCGGGCCTCTTCGTCAGCCCCGTCGACTGGGGCGACGCCTCCGGCGGCCTCGTCCCGCGGTTCGACGGCCCGCAGACGGTCCTGCTCGCGGCCAGCATGCTCGGTGCGACCGTGATGCCGCACGCCATCTACCTGCACTCGGCCCTCAGCCGCGACCGGCACGGTGCGCAGACCGAGACGTCCGTCGTGAAGCGGCTCATCGTCGCCACCCGCTGGGACGTCGCGGCCGCGCTCGTCATCGCCGGCGCGGTGAACATCGCGATGCTGTTGCTCGCCGCCGCCTCACTCAGCGGGGTGCAGGGGACGGACTCGATCGAGGGCGCCCACGCGGCGATCACCGCGGCGCTCGGGCCGGTCATCGGCGGGATCTTCGCGGTCGGGCTGCTCGCCTCCGGGCTGGCGTCCACCTCGGTCGGTTCCTACGCGGGCGCCGCGATCATGGGAGGCCTGCTGAAGGTGCGCATCCCGCTCATGACACGGCGCGTGATCACGCTCATCCCCGCGCTCGTGATCCTGAGCCTCGGCATCGACCCGACGCTCGCGCTCGTGCTGAGCCAGGTGTTCCTGAGCCTCGGGATCCCGTTCGCCTTGATCCCGCTCGTGCGCTTGACGGGTTCCCGCACGGTGATGGGTGTGCACGTCGACGCCCTGGTGACGCGCGTGATCGCGTGGGCGGTCGTCGTCCTGATCGTCGCCCTGAACCTGGCCTTGATCTACCTGACCGTCTTCCCCACGTCCTAGCCCGCGAGGGGTCGCATATGGCTAGTCGGACACGTCCGGAACTAGCCATATGCGACCCCTCGGCGGCTGGGTCAGACGGCCAGGACCTCCAGGAGGAGGGCCTGGCCGGGGTTCAGGTTGGGGAGGGGGACGCCGATGGTGGTCAGCGCGAAGCCTGGGACCTCCGTCCAACCGAGGCGGGCGCGCTCGTACCACGCGGGGCCGTCGCCACCCTGGTGGGTCGACGGGGCGCCGAGTTCCGAGCGGACGCGGATGCGGTACGCGCGGTCCGCATCGAGCCCAGGCAGCGTGACGCGACCGGACTGAGCCGTCGCGGACGTCGCCAGACGCACCCAGCTGAACAGGCCGTGCGAGCGATCCTGCGAGACGCTGCCGTGCAGCATCGTCGACGGGTCGACGACGTCGCCGTGCACCGTCCGGCCCGAGTGGACGAGCCCGCGGAACTCCTTGTACAGCTCCGCCCACACGCGCAACAGTTCGAGCTGCTCATCGGTGCAGCTGGTGAGGTCCCACTCGATACCGGAGTGCGCGAACAGCGCGGTCGCGAGCCGGAACGAGTCATCGGCGATGCGATGCGTCGTGTGCGACTCCGGCGCGCCGACGTGCGATCCGATGAGCTCTGGCGGCAGCAGCAGCCCGGTCCACGTCTGGATGTGCTGACGCTCCAACGGGTCGTTGCAGTCCGACGCCCACACGCGGTCCGTGCGCTCCAGGATCCCCAGGTCGATGCGGCCGCCGCCGGCCGAGCACGTCTCGATCTCGAGGCCGGGGTGGCGCTCCTTGAGCGCATCCATGAGCGCGTAGAGCGCGAGCGTCTGCGCGTGCACACCAGGGCGGTCGTTCGGGCCGGTCTGCCCATCGCCGCCGCCGCCGCGCAGGACCGCCTCGTTGAGGTCGCGGTTGTGGTCCCACTTGAGGTAGTCGATCGCGTACTCGGACACGAGCGAGCTGATGCTCTCCAGCAGGTACGACCACGCCTCGGGCGCCGCGATGTTCAACACGTACTGGTTGCGCGATGCGGGCCCCAGCCCCTGCGACGGCGCGAGCAGCCACTCCGGGTGGTTCCTGGCGACATCGGAATCGAGGTTGACCATCTCCGGCTCGAACCACAGCCCGAACTGCATGCCGTGCTCGCGGATGCGTTCGACGAGCGGGTGCAGGCCGTCCGGCCAGACGGAGCGGTCGACGCTCCAGTCGCCGAGCCCCGCATCGGCCCCGCGGCGACCGGCGAACCAGCCGTCGTCGAGGACGACGCGCTCGACGCCGACGGCGGCTGCACGGTCGGTCAGCGCGGTCAGCTGCTCGATGTTGTGATCGAAGTAGACGGCCTCCCAGGTGTTGAGGACCAGCGGGCGCGGCGATGCCGGGTGCTGCGGACGCGCGCGCAGACGGTCGTGGAACCGGTCGGCGAGGCCGTCGGTTCCGCGGTCGGACCAGCCGAAGATGACGCTCGGCGCCTGGTAGGACTCACCGGCGGCGAGACGGATCTCGCCAGGGCGGAGGAACTCGCCGCCGCCGAGGACGGCGTGGAACTCGCCCGCGCCCTCCGCCAGACGCTCGACGAGCCAGCGCTGATCGCCGCTGAAGGCGACGTGCATGCCCCACAGCTCGCCGTGGCGGAACCCGAATCCGGGTGTGCCGACCATCAGCACGTACGGGGAGTCGACGCCCGGCTTGCCGCGGCGGACCGTGCGGGTGTGGCTGCCGTCGCGGACGGGCTGGCGCTGCGGGGACCGCTCGCGGCACCACTTGCCGGTGAGGTCGACGATCTCGGTGGCGCGGCCGGGGAGCGGCAGCATCGTGGTGACGGCTGCGAGGTCGTAGACGTCGGTGGCGTCGGCGCTCGCGGTGATGGTGGAGTCGACCTGGAGGAGCCCGTCCGCACCGAGGCGGTAGGTGGCGACGATGTCGAGGCGGCTGATCGCATCGTGCAGTTCGAGGGTGATGAGGCCGCCGTGCTCCGAGCCTGCGCCCTCGACGCGTGCGTCGACGAGTGTGGGGCGCGGGGTCGTGTCGAACCCGTTGCGGTGGCCGGCGATGGCGGGGGTGCCCGACCAGGCATCGAACTCGGTCGGCCAGAGGGTGAAGACGCGCGGCCGGCCGGGTGCGTTGTTGAGGACGGCGCTGCCGGACGTCTCACGGATGGCTTCTGCGCCTGCGGCATCGAGCGGGCCGAGGTCGGCGCCCCAGTGGAGGACGTGCGGGGCCGGTGCGCTCACGTCGATGGCGAGCGACGCCCCGTTGGCGCGGAGGTAGGCGACTGCCGACCTGGTCTGCTGCATGATGATCCTTCGTTGGAGCAATTATTTGACGACATAAATTAATCACGCCCTGCTGTCGCACGCAAGTCCTTCGGCCGTGCTGCCGCGGTGCTGCCCCGGTTCTGTCTTGCTTCTGTCCCTCTCCCGCCCCGTTCCTGCCCGCGACCTGTCACTCGTGGCTGGTTTGACGTCGTCCATTCCCGCCACGAGTGCCAGCTCGCGAGCTGTCAGTTGTGGCTGGTTCGGCGGGGGTCGGAACCACCACAAGTGCCAGGTCGCGGGCTGGGCTAGGGGCGAGGGAAGGTGGGCCGGGAGGGGGTCAGCCGGGGCGGGCCGGGATGGGGGCAGCCGGGTGGGCTGGGAGAGGGGCAGCCGGGGCGGGTCGGGATGGGGGCAGCCGGGCCGACGGGATCAGACTGCGCGGGGGAGGAAACGGGCGCGGGAGGCTTCGAGGTGCTCGCGCATGGCGGCGGTCGCCTCATCGAGGTCCCTGGCGGCGATGGCCTCCACGATGCGGGCGTGCTCGACGATGGCCGTCTCGCCAGCAGGCTGGTCGGACGACAGACGGAACGCGTGCAGGTGGAAATGCGTGCGATCGAGGGCGTGCGATACCGCCGGGTTGCCGGCCGCCCGCACGATGAGCGCGTGGAGACGGGCGTCGTGCTCGCTGAAGCGGGCGTAGCTCAGCAAGTCGTTGGTGAACGGCGACTTGGAGTACGTCTCCAGTTCGCGGCGGATCCCCGCGAGATCGGCATCGGTCGCGTGCAGTGCTGCCGCACCGGCCGACGGCGGCTCCAGGAGGACGCGGAGACCGTAGAGGTCGTCGAGCTGCTGGGCGGTGAGGATCGCGGTGGTGCGGTAGCCCTTCAGATGCGTCTTCGCGACGAGGCCGTCGTCTTCCAAGCGGGTGAGCGCTTCGCGCACCGGCGTCGCCGAGACGTCGAGCTCCTGTGCCAGGCGGTCGATGTTGATGCGAGCGTCCGGCGGGATCTCGTTCGTCATGATGAGTGCGAGGATGCGTCGGTACGCGTCGAATCCGAGCGTGCGATCGCCGATCGTTTGCGCGTCATTCCCGCCGTTTCCCACAGGCGTAGTCTACCCGGCGTCCTCTGTACGGTCCGCGAGCTGACAGTCGTGGTCGTTCTGACCATCGGTTTCCCAGCCACAAGTGACAGCTCGCGAGCTGTCAGTTCGCGGGCTCGGCCTGGAGGGCGTCGGCGACGGTCACCCAGACGGCTTCGGCTGCGACGCTGCCGAGGACGACGGGGGCCGGGGAGTTGCCGATGTGGAGGCTGAGTTCGCCCGCGAACGGACGGTGGGCATCGACCCGCACCGCGACATCGAGCGCGAAGCCGTGCGCCGACAGGTGCCGCAGGGTGTCGGGATCGGCATCGGAGATCCGGCAGACGAGCAGATCGGTGTCGAGCGGCGCCGCACTCAACTGCACACCGTCCGGGCGATGCGGGGTGCCGTCAGCGGACGGGATCGGGTCGCCGTGCGGGTCGCGCGATGGGTGTCCGAGCGCGAGGTCGATGCGTTCGATCATCGTGTCGCTCACCGCGTGTTCGAGGATCTCGGCCTCGTCGTGCACCTCGTCCCAGCCGTAGCCGAGCATCTCCACGAGGAAGGTCTCGATGAGCCGGTGGCGGCGTACCATCGCCACTGCGTGCGTTCGACCGTCATCGGTCAACTCGATGCTGCCGTACGGCTCGTGGACGACGAACCCTTGCGCGGCCAGGCGCTTCACGGCGTCCGATGCGGTGGCTGGGCGGACGCCCATCCGGTCGGCGAGGTGCTTGACCGTCGCCGGCTCATCGGACCACTCCGTCGCGCTCCAGATCGCTTTGAGATAGTCCTGCGCGATGGTGGACAGACGCGAGACGGACATGGGTCAATCCTAAACAGT
Source organism: Plantibacter sp. Mn2098 (assembly GCF_049319745.1). Classification (NCBI taxonomy): domain Bacteria; kingdom Bacillati; phylum Actinomycetota; class Actinomycetes; order Micrococcales; family Microbacteriaceae; genus Plantibacter; species Plantibacter sp. Mn2098. The sequence goes on from NZ_JBMOUH010000001.1 coordinate 35,979, forward strand.
CCGCCCCGCGCCCGTCTCTGCCCGAGAACTGTTAGTTGTGGCCGTTCTGACCGGATTATTTCAGCCATAACTGCCAGCTCGCGGGCGGAAATCGGGTCGGACGTCATAACCGTGTGCAAGCGGACCGCGCTCAGGTAGGGTATGAGCCATGCGTTCCTGCTCGTGTTGTTGTCGTCGCCACTGATCCGCCTCACCCCACGCGAAAAACGCGTCGGGCGCGCGACGCGTGCGCCAGGCGCCAACAACAGGAACAGTTGACATGAAATACGCTTCCACCGTCCTCGACCTCATCGGGAACACCCCGCTCGTCAAGCTCAACCGGGTCACGGAGGGCATCGCAGCCACCGTGCTGGTCAAGGTCGAGTACCTCAACCCTGGCGGCTCCTCCAAGGACCGCATCGCGACGCGCATCATCGATGCCGCCGAAGCTTCCGGCGAACTCAAGCCGGGCGGAACGATCGTCGAACCCACCTCGGGCAACACCGGTGTCGGCCTCGCGCTCGTCGCCCAGCAGCGCGGCTACCGCTGCGTGTTCGTGCTGCCGGACAAGGTCGGCGAGGACAAGCGCAACGTGCTTACGGCATACGGTGCGGAGGTCGTCGTCACCCCAACCTCCGTCCCGCCGGAGCACCCCGACTCCTACTACAGCGTCTCCGACCGCCTCACGGCCGAGATCCCCGGCGCGTTCAAGCCCAACCAGTACGCCAACCCGAACGGCCCGCGCAGCCACTACGAGTCCACCGGGCCGGAGATCTGGCGCGACACCGACGGTGAGATCACCCACTTCGTCGCGGGCGTCGGCACCGGCGGCACGATCTCGGGCACCGGCAAGTACCTCAAGGAGGTCTCGGGCGGTGCCGTGCGCATCATCGGCGCCGACCCCGAAGGGTCCGTCTACTCAGGCGGCACCGGGCGGCCGTACCTCGTCGAGGGCGTCGGCGAGGACTTCTGGCCCGCCGCGTACGACCCCTCGGTCGTCGACGACATCATCGCCGTGACCGATGCGGAGTCGTTCGCGCTCACCCGCCGCCTCGCTCGCGAAGAAGGGCTCCTCGTCGGCGGATCGAGCGGGATGGCGGTGCAGGCGGCGCTCGTCGCTGCACGTGACCTGCCGGCATCGGCTGTCGTCGTCGTCCTGCTGCCCGACGGTGGCCGCGGCTACCTGGGCAAGATCTTCAACGACGGCTGGTTGCGGTCGTACGGGTTCAGCGAGGTGTCCGACGACCGCACGGTCGGTGACATCCTCAAGGCCAAGACTGGCGCGCTGCCGGATCTCGTGCACGCGCACCCGACGGACACCGTGCGCGAGGTCGTCGACGTGATGACCGAGTACGGCGTCTCGCAACTGCCCGTGCTGAGTGCCGAGCCGCCCGTGGTGATGGGCGAGGTCGTCGGCGCGATCGACGAGGCGAGCCTGATGGACAGCGTCTTCAGCGGATCGGCGCAGATGAGCGATGCGGTGAGCACGTTCGTCGGCGACCCGCTGCCGCTCATCGGGCTGGGTGAGCCGGTCGCATCGGCTCGTGCCGCGCTCGGCGCAGCCCCCGCGCTCCTCGTGACCGAGGACGGCAAGCCGATCGGCGTCATCACGCGTCACGACCTGCTGACCTACCTGTCGCACTAGTCCTGGTCGGCGGTGCCCGGCGCGCCCTCGCACATCCGTGCGCCCGCGCCGTCGCCCGTTCCCCCCATCGCACGCACCGCCCCCATCGCTCACCGGTTGCACAATTCAGGAACTCTGACGGAATTCAGGACCAGAATGCGCAATCCGAGCCCAAGACATCCTGAATTACCCAAAAGTTCCTGAATTGTGGAAGAGAGAATCGTCACGATGAGCAGCAACGAGAGCAGCAACAGCAGCAACGCCGACGACGCGAACGACGCGAACGCCAACGGCACGACCAACGGCACGACCAACGGCACGAACGACGGCACGACCGCGACGCCGGGGTTCGCGACGCGGACCATCCACGCCGGCCAGGAGTTCGACCCGCGCACGGGTGCGATCATCCCGCCGATCTACCAGACGTCGACGTTCGTCCAGGACGGCGTCGGCGGCCTCCGCGGCGGCTACGAGTACAGCCGCTCCGCGAACCCGACGCGCTCCTCGCTCGAAACGCAGCTCGCCGCGCTCGAAGGCGGCGCGCACGGCCTGTCGTTCGCATCGGGTCTCGCAGCGGAGGACACGCTCATCCGCGCCATCGTGCAGCCGGGTGACCACATCGTCCTCGGCAACGACGCCTACGGCGGCACCTACCGACTCATCAACCGGGTGCATGGCAAGCAGGGCGTCGAGAACACCACCGTCGAGATGTCCGACCTCGATGCGGTGCGCGCCGCGATCATCCCCGGCCGCACGAAGATCCTGTGGGTCGAGACGCCGAGCAACCCGCTCATGAAGATCAGCGACATCGCCGCGCTCGCCGAGATCGGCCACGCGGCCGGCGTGACCGTCGTTGTGGACAACACGTTCGCATCGCCGGCCCTGCAGAACCCGCTCGCGCTCGGCGCCGACGTGGTCGTCCACTCGACGACGAAGTACCTCGGCGGCCACTCCGACGTGCTCGGCGGCGCCCTCGTCCTGAACGACGAGGACCTCGCGGCGGAGATCGGCTTCCTGCAGTTCGCGGTCGGTCCGGTGTCCGCGCCGCTCGACGCGTGGTTGACGACCCGCGGCATCAAGACGCTCGCGGTGCGCATGCGTCAGCACAGCGAGAACGCGCAGGCGATCGCCGAGTACCTGGAGCAGCACCCGGCCATCGAGCGGGTCTTCTACCCCGGTCTGCCGTCACACCCGGACCACGAGCTCGCGAAGCGTCAGATGTCGGGCTTCGGCGGGATGCTGTCCGTCGCGCTCAAGGCCGGGCGGGAAGCAGCACTGCAGTTCGTGGAGAGCACGGAGCTGTTCAGCCTCGCTGAGTCGCTCGGTGGTGTCGAGTCGCTCATCGGCTACCCGTCCGAGATGACGCACGCCTCGGTCAAGGGCACGGCGCTGGCGGTGCCGGAGAACGTCGTGCGGCTGTCGGTCGGCATCGAGGACGTGGCGGATCTCATCGCGGATCTCGATGCTGCGCTCGCGAAGCTGGACGCCCCCGCCGTGTAGGCGGGCGGCGACCGGTACCGGGCTTCCCGCCCCCAGCATCCACCGACCCCGCCCACGGCTCACTACCCACCCCTACCCTGTTCGCAATTCCGGAATTCCTGCGCCGAATGTGGCGAAATCGGCCGAAAAACGCTGATTTCGTCACTCCTGTCACATAAATTCCGGAATTGCGGACAGACGTGGGCGGCGGGTTGTGGGCGGCGCGATGCGAGCAGCCGTCGCGCGATAGGCGGATGGCGGGAAATCGTGGGAGGGTGCCGCTTCTGCCATTGGAGGCGGCGTGGGAGATGGGCAGGCTTGGGGGATGACCGCTCCGCTCCCCACCGTTCCGCCCGCTCGAACTCGCCGGGAGAGCAGCGGCGGCGCCGGGATCAGCGAGAGCTCCGGGAGCGCCGCGACCTCCGAGAGCAGCGGCAGCGCCGGGAACAGCAGGCACAGCAGGTACACCGGGAGCAGCGATGACGCGACAGCGGCCGACCACGCATCGCACGGCACGATCGGACTGACCCTCGGCTCCGCCCTCTACACCGCGGCGGTCCTCGGCACCGGCATCCTCCTCCTGCCGGCGCTCGCTGTGCAGGCGGCCGGCCCCGCATCGATCGTCGCGGTCATCGCGGTGCTGCTGTTGTCGATCCCGCTCGCCGGGACGTTCGCGGCACTCGCATCGCGGCATCCGGATTCGGGCGGCGTCGCGACCTACGTCCGCATCGCCCTCGGCCCGACCGCCGCACGGATGACCGGCTACTGGTTCTTCTTCGGCGTGTGCGTCGGCAGCCCGGTCGTCGCGTTGCTCGGTGCGCAGTACGTGGTCGCGAGCATCACTGGGCCAGAGTGGGCAGTGTACGTCGTCGCGCTCGCGATCCTTGTGGTGCCGTTCACGGCGAACGCGATCGGTCTGCGCCTCGCCGGCCCGTTGCAGCTCGCGCTCACGGGCGCGCTCGTGCTGCTCGTGGTCGGTGTGGTCGCGGTGTCGGCTCCCGCGGCGGATCCGGCCAGGTTGCAACCGTTCCTCCCGCACGGTTGGGCCGGTGTCGGGCTCGCGATCAGCCTGTACGTTTGGGCGTTCGCCGGGTGGGAGGCGGTCACACACATCGCGGGGGAGTTCCGGAATCCGAAGCGGACGATCCCGTGGGCGACCGCGATCGCGGTCACCGTGGTCGGACTCGCCTACCTGGCGTTGCAGGTCGTGACGGTCATGGTCCTCGGCGACCGCGCCGGAGCGTCGAGTGTCCCGTTGCTCGACCTCGTCGATGCGACGCTGCCTGGCGCCGGACGGGTGGCGGTGACGGTGGTGGCCGTCATCGTCGCGGTCGGGGTGCTCAACGCGTACGCGGGGGCGTTCGCGAAGCTCGGGGCGTCTCTCGGGCGCGATGGCGACCTGCCGCGCTGGTTCGCGAAGGGCGCGGAGACCGGCGGGGTTCCGCGGCGCAGTCTGCTGCTCGTCGCCGTGCTCGCGCTCGTGTATCTCACCGCCGTGTGGGCGACGGGTGGCGGTCTGCAGCCGTTCGTCCTCATCCACACGAGTTCGATGGTGTCGGTGTACGCGCTCGGTGTCATCGCCGCGCTGCGGTTGTTGCCCAGATGGACCGCGGGGTGGTGGATGGCGCTCGTGTCGGCCGTGCTCGTCGTCGGGTTGCTCGTGCTCGCCGGTGTGCATCTGCTGGTTCCGGTCGCGTTCGCGGTCGTGGCCCTCATCGTGACCGCCGTGAAGCGGCATCGCTCGCCAGTCCAGCGCTCCTGACCTACCCCGGCCTGCCCCCAATCAGCCCGCGAACTGTCAGTTGTGGCTGCTCTGACGCCCTGTGAACCAGCAACAACTGACAGTTCGCGAGCAGGTGCGGGGCGGGATGGAGGTGCGCGGGAGCAGTGAGGAACGGACGAGCGAGCGGATGCTCAGGCGACGCGGACGAAATCGTTCTCCAACACGCGTACGCTTGTCTGAGCGGCTCGTCACCGCGTCGCCTGCGCAGTCGAAATCCCGTCGAGCCGAACACCTGAAAGGGTTGCCTTGAGCGACGAATGCATCCACGGTTTCGAAGACGGCCTCTGCGCCAGCTGCTTCCCGAAGCCCGTCCCCGAGGTCGTTGCACCCGCACCAGCCGCCGCCCCGAAGCGTCGGACCCGCCTCGCCCCCAGCTCGCTCCGTGAGCCGGTGTCGACCGCTGGCGCCACGAGCCTCCGCACCACGACTACCAGCACCACAACGACGACCGCCCCGCGCGTGCAGCCCGCGACCCGGCCGGCCGGGGGCTCCAAGCAGCCGCCGTTCAACGCCGGGCAGCAGCGCCTCTACCACGTGACCCACATCCGCAACCTGGAGGGGATCCTCGCCGACGGTGCGATCTTCGCCGACGAGAGCATGGGCTGGAGCGGCGACCCGGCGGTCGACATCACGGCCGAGCAGTATCGCGAGGACCGTCGCAAGACGGAGCTGGCCGGCGTCCCGGACGGGACCGTTTCCCAGTTCGTGCCGTTCGCGCTGACGCCGCACGCACTCCTGTGGGAGCGCATCCGCTCCGGCGAACCCGACTACCGGCTGTCCGGCGATGCGCTCGCCTCAGCGATCAACGACTTCGTCGTCCTCGTCACGACCGTCGATGCGGTGTCCTCCGCGGTCGACGCGTCGGATGCGGCCGAACGTTCGATCATCGTGACCGATGGCGATGCTGCGCGCGTGCTCACCCGCATCGCCGCGAACAAGGTCAGTGCGCACCGCATGGTGCAGCGGCTCGTGAACGACGAGGACCAGACCGCGCTCATCGAGGGCGAGGTGCTCGTGCCGGACAACGTGCCGTTCGAGCGGATCCTCGTGATCGGCGTCGGCACGGTCAACGTGCGTGAGACGGTGAAGCGGATGGTCGCTGCCGCCGGCCACAAGACCAAGGTCGCCGCGTACACGCCCTGGTTCCAGCCCGGCGCCGAGGGCTGAACGACTGTCCGCCCCTCGCCCGGCCTCAGCGCGCGAGCTGAGGCCGAGTGGCGGGACCGAGGCGGGCGAAGGCCGAACGGCGACGACTAGGCCTGAGCGATGAGCTTCTTGACGAGGTACTCCTCGACGGCTTCCGGACCGCCCTCTGAACCGTAACCGCTCTCCTTGCGACCGCCGAAGAAGGTGTCGCGGGCTCCGACGCCGAAGCGGTTGACGCTCACCATGCCGACGTCGAGGCGACGCGGCAGACGCAGCGCACGCGTCGCATCGGCGGTGAACACGTACGCTGCGAGGCCGTACGGCAGGCTGTTTGCACGCTCGACGACCTCGTCCTCATCCGTGAACGTCGTGGTCGATGCGATGGGCCCGAACGGCTCGTCGGTCATCGTGAGCGCGTCGTCCGGGACGCGCGTCAGCAGCGTCGGACGGTAGAAGTACCCGGTCGAGTCGTCCCCGTGTCCACCGGCGGCGAGGCCGGCTCCCCTGGCGATCGCGTCGTCGACGAGCGGCTGCATCGCGGCGTAGCGGCGGGCGTTGGCAAGCGGGCCCATCTCGGTGGCCGGGTCGAAACCGTCGCCGATGCGGACCTGTTCGAGGAGCTCGGCATAGCGGGCGACGAACGCGTCGTGGATGCTCTCGTGCAGGTAGAAGCGTGTGGGGGAGCCGCAGGACTGGCCGGAGTTGTGGATCTTGCTGCCGAGCGATTCGCGGGCGACGGCGTCGATGTCGACATCGTCGAACACGATGACGGGCGCGTGCCCGCCGAGCTCCAGCATGGTGGGCTTCGCGACCGCGCCGGCGAGCGTCGCGAGGTGCTTGCCGACCCCGATCGAACCGGTGAACGACACCTTGCGGATGACGCGGGAGGAGATGAGGCGTTCCGAGATCTGCGCCGGGTCGCCGAACAGGAGGCTGAGGACGCCGTCGGGCAGTCCTGCGTCCGTGAGGGCGCGCGCGAGGGCGACTGCGCTCGCGGGCGTCTCCTCCGCGGCCTTGATGATGACGGTGCAACCGGCAGCAAGCGCCGCAGCGACCTTCCGGCCGGGGACGGTGAGCGGGTAGTTCCACGGGGCGAACGCCGCGATCGGGCCGATGGCCTCGGAGACGACGATCGTGCGTCCCTCGTCGGCGCCGACGGGCAGCACAGCACCGAAGCGGCGGGGCGCCTCGGTTGCGAGGGAGTCGATGATGTCCGCGGTGTAGTCGACTTCGCCGAGGGAGTCGCCGTACGGCTTGCCGTTCTCGAGCGTCATGGCGGTGGCGATGTCGGCACGGCGCTCGCGCAGGAGGTCGGCTGCGCGCATGAGGATCGCGACGCGGCGGTGCGGCGAGGTGTCCCGCCACGGCACGAACTCGCGGTCGGCTGCGGCCAGGGCGGCGTCGATGTCGGCTTCGACGGCGAGCGGGACGGCGCCGATCTCGGCGCGCGTCGCGGGGTTCTCGACCGGGGCGCTCTCGCGCTCAGCCGTGCCGATCCAACGGCCGTCGACGAGGAATTCGATCGCGGGGTACTGTGCGGTGCTCGTGGACATGGGGGCGACGACCTTCTCTTCATTGACGCGGTGACGCTGGTTACCAGCTCTTCGAGCGTACCAGGGAAACCGCATTCCCATCCCTGGAGGTGGAGATTTTCCGATGCCGCATTCGGGCCGGGGAAGGCCGGGGGAATCGGTGCCGGCATCGCAAGCGGTCCAGGTTCGCGCGATGCCCGCTCCACTCTGGTCGAGTATGCAACTTTGTGTCATACTCGTGCCAGCACATCCACATCGACGTCGGAGGCAGCCCGTGGAACCCGTCTTGGCCGGACCCCAGGCGCTCCTGCGCTCCCTCAACGCCCGCGCCGTGCTCGACGTGATCGATGCGCAGCACCCCATCGGTCGGCCGGAGATCGTCACGGCGACAGGGCTCTCCCGGACCACGATCGCCCAGACCCTGCAAGCGCTCGTGGACAGCGGCGTCGTGGTGTCTGCCGGCCTCGACACCACGAGGCGGGGACCGGCGGCGACCGTGTATCGCATCGATCCGAACGCCGCGGTCGGCATCGCGGCCCACTGCTCGGCCGAAGCCGTCTCGGTGGCGATCGTCGATGTGGCGGGGGCCGTCCGCGCGACCGCCCGCACGCTCGGTGTCGGTTCGGACCCGCGCGCACGAGCGGAGGAGATCAGCCGTCTCGCCCACGACTGCCTCGCGGAATCGAGTGTGCCTGGGGCGGCATCCGCCGTGCTCGATCACGCGGTCATCGGTGTCCCTGGCATCGTCCAGCCCGACCGCCGGACGCTGCGGTCCGTGCCCGGATTCGAGGTGGGCGGGACCGCGCTGCACGACGCATTGACCGCCGGTCTCGGCTGCCCGGTGGTGATCGAGAACGACCTCAACCTGTCGGCGATCGCCGAGCAGCGCGTCGGCCGCGGCAGAGCGCTCGACACCTTCGTGGTCCTCTCCCTCGAGTCCGGATTCGGCGCCGGCCTCATCGTCAACGGCCGGCTCTTCCGCGGCTCGGCCGGCGGCGCGGGCGAGGTGGCGTTCCTGCCGTACCCGGGGCTGCAGCTCGGGGAGGAGGCCCTCGGCCGATGGGCGGTCGCCGAGATCGCCCGGTCGGAGGGCCTGGATCCGCTCCGCTCGCTCGCCGATCACCTCCACGATGCGGGCGAGGGGAGTTCCGGCGCCGAGCGCATCGCGACCGAGGTCGCCAGGCGGATCGCGGTCGCCGCGGCCGGCATCGCGCTCGTCCTCGATCCTGAGTCGTTCGTCCTCACCGGCCTCGCAGCGCACGACCAGCTCGCGCCGCGCGTCGCCGCATTCGCCGACACACGGATGCAGCAGCTCCCGCTGCGATTCGTCACCTCCGACCTCGGACATCGCGGGACGATCACCGGCGCGACAGAGCTCGTCCGAGACGCCCTCCGTGAAACGGCGTTCGCCGCCGCCATCGGCCAGTGAACAACCCAACCCGATCCCTCAACGACGAAGGAACTCACCCACCATGACCACTATCCCCGGCGCCGCGCCCTCCGGTCTCATCGAACGACTCGGCCACAGCCCGGACACCCGCGCGATCATCCTCAACGCCGACGACTTCGGCATGTGCCGTTCGGCCAACCACGCCATCAGCGAGCTGCTGCGCGGCGGTCGTCTGGACTCGGCGACCGTGATGGTGCCGTGCTCCTGGGCACCGCAGGCCCTCGCGTTCGCGGCGGCGAACCCCGACGTCCAGGTCGGTGTGCACCTCGTGCTCACGAGCGAGTGGCAGCGGTACCGGTGGCGTCCGCTCACCGGCATCGGCACGAGTCTGACCGATGACGCCGGCTACTTCCCGGCGGATGTCGCGACGGTCGAACGCCAGGCGTTGGATGAGGACGTCGCTGCCGAGATCGCCGCCCAGCTGACGGCCGCGCTCGACGCCGGCCTCGACGTGACGCACCTCGACAACCACATGGGTTCCGCCTACGGACTGGAGACGGGCCGGTCGTTCCTGCCGCAGGTGTTGTCGCTTGCGGCATCGGCCGGGCTGCCGTTCCGGCTCCCGCGCACGATCGAGGGCATGGGTCTCGATCCGTCCGTGCAGGCGGTGCTGGGCCGGATGACACAGGCAGCAGACGACCTCGGCGTGGTGATCCTCGACCGCTTGTGGACGCATCCGTTCGAGCTCCGCGGCGAGGGCGGTCCGGACGAGGAGCGCTACGACGACGTCAAGGCGGGCTTCATCGAGCTGCTGCGGCAGGTGGGTCCCGGCGTCACCGAGTTCTATCTGCACCCGATGATCGATGACGCCGAGCTGCGCGACATCGCGGACTACGGTGCCGCGAAGCGTGGCTACGAATACCGGCTGCTCGCGGATCCGGACGTCGAAGCGGTCCTGGCCGAGGAGGGTATCGTGCGCGTCGGATGGCGCGACCTCCGCGCGGTGCAGCGGGCGGGACGCGACGGCGGCGCATCCGGCACCGAGGCGAACAGCACCGAAACGGCCACCCGATGACCGGCCTCGTCGCGCGAGTGCGCGATCGCCGCCTCGTCGGTGCTCCCTCCCGCCGGGTCACGATCGCCTTCGGGGCGTCGGCGTTCCCCATCCAGCTCATGGCGCAGACGTTCTCGGCGTTCGTCGTCTACTTCTACGCCGATCACCTGCACGTCCCCGCCGAATGGGTGGCCGGCGCGATGATCGTGCACGGCATCATCAACGCCGCCCTGAACCCGTTGATCGGCGCGGCGTCCGACCGCATGTGGACGAGGTGGGGGCGCCGGATCCCGTGGATCGGGTTCGGGATCGTGCCGATGGTCGTGGCGTTTATGTTGGTGTGGATGCCGCCGGCGCTCGACCCCATCGGTCTGCTCGTCTGGTTCGTCGTCATCGTCGCGGTGTACGACCTCACGGTCGTCGCCGTGGTGCTCAACGTGTCGGCGCTGTTCCCGGAGATCTTCCGCACAACGGCCGAGCGCGCCAAGGGCAACGTGCCGAGGCAGCTCTTCGGGCTGTTCGGGATGATCCTCGGCACGGCCGGTGCGCCGCTGCTGTACGGGACGATCGGATGGCCGGGCATGGCCATCGGCCTCGGTGTCGCGTGCTTTGGCTTCTTCGTGTGGTCGTTCACCGGGATGATCGAACGCCCGGTCGAACGTGCCGTCGTCGCCGAGCGGGAGGCCGCGACGCCCTGGCGGGAACAACTGCGGTACACCTTCGCGAACCGCGCCTTCGTGACCTACGTCCTCGGGTCGCTCGCCGTGCAGACGGCGACGTCCATCATCATCGCCTCCGCTCCCTTCTATGTGCGATACGCGCTCCACGAGCCGGAGACCGCCGGGACCCCGCTGCTCGCGGCGATCTTCGTGTCGGCCATCCCGGCGATCATCGGCTGGTCGTGGGTGGTGCGTCGGACGTCGCCGCGGACCTCGCTGCTGTGGTCGGTGGGGATCTTCGCGATCGCGTCGCTCGGCTACGTGCTGCCGACCGGGATCCTCGGGGCCGTCGGTGTGGGCGTCGGCGTCGGTGTGGGTGTGGCCGGGATGCTGCAGCTGCTCGAGGTCGCGCTGAGTCAGATCATCGACGAGGACGAACGCCGGACGGGCCTGCGCCGGGAGGGTGTGTACTTCGGGGTGAACGGGTTCGTCGTGCGCGGATCGGTCATCGTGCAGGCCGTCGCCGTGGCCGCCGTGCTCACGTCGACGGGGTACGACCCCACGCTCGGCGCCGATCAGGGCGAGGTGGTCGCGACCGGTGTGCGGACCCTGATGGGTGTGCTGCCGGCGATCGCCGCGGCCATCGGCTGGGTGTGCTTCTGGTTCTATCCGCTGCGCGATCGGGACGTTCGGGCAGCGGACGAGGTGTCGCTCACGCCGACGCCCGCTCCGGCCCCCGCGCCGACTCCCGCGCCGTGAGCCGATGCGCGGCGGGCGCCCGCCGCGAATCGGTTGCCGCTCGCGAGGACAGGCGGGCGCAGGGCGGATGAGAGGATGAAGCATGCTCGCTGAACTCGCTCTGCCCGTGGCCATCGAGACGCGATCGGGGGCGATGACGATGCGGCGCGCGCAATCGACGGACCTCGATGCGCTCATGCGGCTGCTGGCCGACGACGAGGTCAGTCGGACGCGTGGCGACGTGCTCGCGCCGGAGGATCGCCCCCGCTATGCGGCGGCGCTCGAGGCGATCGCGGCCGATCCGTCCAACGATCTGCTTGTGGTCGTCGATGCTGGCGGTGAGCTCGTCGGCACGCTGCAGCTGACGCGGATCCCCGGGATGGCGAGACGCGGATCGGTTCGGCTGCTCGTGGAGGCCGTGCGGGTGAGCAGTGCACTGCGGTCGTCGGGCATCGGCGGTGCGATGATGCGATGGGTGACCGATGTCGCGGCGCCAGGGCTCGAAGCATCCCTCGTCCAGCTGACCTCCGACGCCGTCCGCACCGACGCCCACCGCTTCTACGAACGTCTCGGCTTCACGCCGTCCCACCTCGGCTTCAAGTTCCCCGTCCCGGCCCGCGAGGGGTCGCAGATGGCTAGTGGCAGCCCTGCCTGACTAGCCATCTGCGACCCCTCGCGGGATGGAATCAGGTGGCGGGCGGCTGCCAGCCGAAGCGGGTGAAGAGGTCGGCGCGCGCGAGGTCGCCATCGACGTCCCCGTCGAACCCCGGTACGCGCGCTGCGGACGTGAATTGCCAGACGGTCCACTCCGTCCACCAGGCGATGGCCGGTTCCTGGCCGATGTCACCGTCGTCATCGCCCCAGTACGCGATCCACAGCGGGTTGTCGGTCAGTGCAGACCAGTCGCTCCCGTTCATGAGCGTGCGATTCATATACAGGAGCACCTGCACACCGGGGTAGCTCTGACGCACGACGTCGATCCAGCGGCCGACCTCTGCGGGAGTGAAGGGACGCGTGTCCGTGTCCGGTTCGCTTTCGATGTCGAGAGCGATGACGTCGCCCGGCTCGATGTCGGCCGTCCGGACGAAGAACTCCGCCTGGGCTTCGACGCCGAGCTTCTGCCCGTTGAACCAGTAGTGTCCAACCGGCAGTCCTGCCGCTCGCGCTCCGGCGAGCTGTTCCGCGTATCTCGGCGCGACGTACGGCGCATCGTCCGCATTTCCACCGCCTTGCTTGATGATCGCGAACTCGCCGCCTCCGTCAGCGAACATCGCGAGGTCGATGCCGGCCTGCGGGCTCGCGATGTCGATGCCGAACACGGTCCCGTCTGGAGGGGCCGGAATCGCATTCGGCGACGCTGCAGCGTCGCGCGCAGGGACCGAACGGTCCTGTCTGGACTCCCGATCGAGGGCCTGGCGGCGGGCCGCCTCGCTCATGCTCGCCTCGGAGCTGCGGGTTCCGTTGATATCAGCTCCGTTCCCGTCGCTTGCATCGCCTCCGTGCGCCGATGCGGCCTGTGCGCCCAGGCTCGCGATCAGCATGCCGAGCACCAGCGCTGCGGTCGTCCTTCTTCGTTGCCTCATGATCAACTCCTTCGTGTCGTCGCGTGAGGCAGGCACACCCCGTCGCATTCCTATAAACCACCTTATACACCAGCCCGCGAGGGGTCGCAGATGGCTCGTGACGGCCCTGCCTGACTAGCCAGATGCGACCCCTCGCGGGCTGGATGGACGGGAGCGTGACGGCAGAATTGATCTCAAGTTGACTTGAGAAGATAGCCTGACGGGTATGACGACGAACGCCGCCTCCCCAGAACAGCAGACACCGGGAGGCGACGGAACCGTCGGCCAGACGGATCAGACCGCACAGGCAGCGCAGGCCGGGCAGGCCGGGCAGACCGGGCGGACGGATCAGACCGCACCGCCCGCAGACGGCATCTTCTCGGGCCCGTTCCTGTGGGTCACGATCGGCGCCCTCTCGCTCATCTTCCTTGGCGCGTTCGAGTCGCTCGCCGTGACGACGATCATGCCCGTCGTGAGCGCGGAACTCGACGGCGCGTCGCTCTACGCACTCGCGTTCGCCGGCCCGCTCGCAGTGAGCGTCATCGGCATGGTCGCGTCCGGGACCTGGTCGGACCGGTCGGGCCCTGTCGCCCCGCTCATCGCATCGATCGTGTTGTTCATCATCGGCCTGCTGCTGGCCGGCACGGCGACGACGATGTGGATGCTCGTGCTCGGCCGGCTCGTGCAGAGCCTCGGCTCCGGGGCGATGACGGTGGCCCTCTACGTGCTCGTCGCCAAGATCTACCCGCCGACACTGCACACCCGCATCTTCGCCGGCTTCGCGGCCGCGTGGGTCGTCCCATCGCTCGTCGGCCCGTTCGTGGCAGGGGTCGTCGCGCAGCGGATCAGCTGGCACTGGGTGTTCCTCGGCGTCGTCGGCCTGGTCGTGATCGCTGGGGCGATGATGCTCCCCGCGTTCCGGATGCTGCGTGCGCAGGCGGGCGATGCACCGGAGCCCACCGGCTCCCGCTGGGACCTCGTGCGGCTCGGTTGGGCGCTCCTCGCGGCGGTCGCGGTGCTCGTCATCAACATCTCGAACCAGTTCTCCGGCTGGACCGCGTGGGCCGTACCCGTGGTCGGCGCGGTCGTGGCGATCCTCGCGCTGCGGCCCCTGGTCCCGCGCGGCACGCTCACGTCGAGGCGCGGTCTGCCGAGCGTGATCCTGCTGCGCGGCCTCGCATCGGCTGCGTTCTTCGGCGCGGAGGTGTACCTGCCGTACCTCATGACGCGTGAGCACGGCATCGATCCTGAGGTCGCCGGACTCGCGCTCACGGGCGGTGCCGTCGCATGGGCAGGCGGATCGTGGCTGCAGGGGAAGATGGACACACGACTCTCCAACGCGACGGCGGTGCAGATCGGCTCCAGCCTCCTGCTCGTCGCGGTGAGCCTCGCGCTCGTGACGGCGCTCGCCGGTCTGTCGCTCGCCGTCCTCATCGGCGCGTGGGTCATCAGCGGGGCCGGTATGGGGCTTATGTATCCGCGACTGAGCGTGATGACGCTCGCCTACTCCGACCCGGGGACCGAGGGCTTCAACAGCTCGGCGATGTCGATCTCCGATGCACTCGGCGGGGCGCTGGCGCTCGCGGCGACGGGCATCATGTTCACCGCTGTGGATCGGGTCGCCGTGTCGCTTCCCGTGGGCGAGGTGCTGCAGGGCGGACTGGCGTTCGCGGGATGCTTCGCGATCACGGTCGTCGCCGCCATCGCCGCCGTGGTGCTCGCGCGGCGGGTCGCGGTGCGGCCGGTGCGCGGTGCGGCGTCGGTGGACACGGGGTCGGTGGCGGTCGCGGTGTAGCGACGGCTGGTTCGAGCGGTCGATGCGCTGTGCACCCGGCAGCCTGCTCGCTCGGCTACGCCTGCCTGAGACAAGGAGAACCGCGCGAGAGAAGGTCTGATCCGCGGATCGGCACCTTCTCTCGCGCGGTTCTCCTTCTGCCGTGCGGCGGGCCCGTGCGGCTCTACGCGTCCAAGCGGTAGAACGACGCAGCCGTGCCGCCGAGCACGGCCTCGCGCTCGGTCGGGCTCAGCAGCCGCAGGTTGTCGGTCAGCGCGTCGAGCACGGACCCGTAGCCGTCGGCGGCGAGCAGGCACACCGGCCAGTCCGACCCGAACATCGCCCGCGACGGCCCGAACAGTTCCAACACTCGTTCGACATACGGATGCAGCGTCTCACTGCTCCACGACGTCCAATCCGCTTCCGTGACCATGCCGGACAGCTTCACAGTGACGTTCGGCAACGCTGCCAGGGCGCCGATCCTGTCCGCCCACTCCGCATCCCACCCCGATGCGATGGGCGGCTTGGCGATGTGATCGAGCACGAATCCCAGCTCGGGGAACGCCCCGACCGTCTCCGTGGCCGCCGGTAGTTCGCGCGCCCGGATGAGGAGGTCGTACCGGAGTCCGCGGTCGGAGATGGCTTGGAGCCCTCGCCGGACGTCCGCCCGGAGCAGCCACGCGGCATCGGCTTCGTCGTGCACCTGGTGGCGGATGCCGACGAGCAGCCGGCCGTACTCGTCGGTCAGCGCGTCGAGCTGATCGCCGACGGCGGGTGAGGTCAGATCGACCCACCCGACGACGCCCTTCACAAACGGGACGTCGCGTGCCGTGCGGAGGAACGCCGCGGTCTCCGCGACATCGGACACCGTCTGCACGAGGACGGTTCCATCGATGTGGTTCCGTATCAGCTCCGGCTGCAGATCGCCCGGCTCGAACGGCCGCCGGACGGGGTCGAGGGCCGCGCCTTCCATCCACGGGTAGTGGAATGACGCCGGGTTCCAGAAATGGTGATGGGCGTCGATGCGCGGGGTCGGGGTCATCCTGGGCTCCTGGTTTCTCGGGCGACTTCTCGGGCCGTTTCTCGGGCGATTTCTTGGGCGGTTCTCGGCCGGCGTCGTTCTAGCGGCCGGCGGGCACCAGCACGTCCTCGGCGAGGAGTCCCTCGGTCTGCAGGCGGCGCCAGAGCGCACCGGGGATGGGGACGTCGAGCAGGTCGAAGTCGTCCTGGAGCTCTGTGGCCGAGCGCGCACCGATGAGCAGGCTCGCGACCGCTGGGTGGGCGAGCGGGAACTGGATGGCGGCGGCGGCGAGCGGCACGTCGAAGGAGCGGCACACCTCCTGGATCCGCTGGGCGCGCTCGATGCGGGCCTCATCCGCAGGGACGTAGTCGAAGCGGGCGTCTGGCTTCGGGTCGATGAGGATGCCGCTGTTGAACACGCCGCCGACGATCACCATCGTGCTCCGGTCGGTGCAGGCCGGCAGGAGGTCGGCCATCGAGCTCTGGTCGAGGAGGGTGTATCGGCCGGCGAGGAGGACGACGTCGAGGTCGCACTCGCGGACGAGGTCGGTGAGGACGCCGGTGGAGTTCATGCCGGCGCCGATGCCGCGCACGACGCCTTCCTCACGCAGGTCGTGGAGGGCCGCGTAGGCGGTGGTGCTGGCCTCGGCGAAGTGGTTGTCGGGGTCGTGGAGGTTGAGGATGTCGACGCGGTCGGTTCCGAGTCGTTCGAGGCTCTCCGCGAGTGAGGTGCGGACGCCCTCGTAACTGAAGTCCCAGACCGGTCCCTGCTCTGGGACGTCGGTGTAGAACGGCTGCCCGTCGAAGTATTGGCTCTCGTCGCGCGGTGCGCCGGCGCGCAGCAGACGGCCGACCTTCGTCGAGATCACGACCTCGTCGCGGGGCGCGCCCGCGAGCCCCTGCGCGAGCCGACGTTCGGCGAGGCCGTGCCCGTAGAGCGGAGCCGTGTCGAAGTAGCGGATGCCGGAGGTGCGCGCGAGCTCGATCGTCTCGACGGCCTGCTCGTCGGTGACGGTGCCGAGGAAGTTCCCGAGCGACGCCGTCCCGAGGCCCAGCCGGGGGAGTTCCAGTCCGTGTTTGCCGATGGGGTTCGCGGTCTGCGGCATGCTTGTCCTTCGTCGTTGATGGGGACCCGCGCACTCGGGCCCTGCATCGATTCAGCCAGTTCCGAACGCCTCGGACAATGCCGAAGCGCGGATACCGCTCATCCGGGGAGTGGATGCGCGCAGCCGGCCGATGCTCGATGGCGATTCCGCCGGTTCAATTCTGGCGGACGGCGACGGGACGGCGACCCGGGCGGCGGCCCAGCCCGCCACTCGGGGCCGCCCGGGAAACGCTCCCGGATCGCCATGGCCACGTCTGGAGGGCGCGCCTCGCGTGTTTCTTGAAGCAAGGAGTCAATTTTTGTGCGTGTTCTGTGCGGATTCCTTGATACTTTTCTGTCGAAAGTGGGATCACGAGCGTACTCTGGAGTGAAGGTGAGGAGATCAACATGAGCGGAATCGATATTGCCGGAGCGGCACACGCGCGTACGGCTCGTCTCGACGTCCGGGAGATCACCCGGCGATTGAACGCAGCGCTCGGCGCGACACTCGTCGCTGCCTTGGCAGGGAGCAAGGACAGGTCGATCAGCAACCGTTGGGCCAAGGTAGACGGTCCGGTGCCCAAACCGGAGACGGTGCGTCGATTGCAGTTCGCCTACCGCCAGTGGGAGCAGATCGCTCAGGCAGAGAGCGAGCACGTAGCGCGGATGTGGTTCATCAGCGCCAACCCGTTGCTCGGCGAGGAAACCCCGATCGATGCGATTCGCGAGGACCGGTTCAAAGAGACGGCTGCAGCCGTGGAGTTCATGGTCGACGACAGCTTCGCCGGATGACGCAGCGCACCTGCGCGGCAACAGGTCTCGTGTTGTTCGACGGACCCGTCGTCGCCCATCGGGTGGCACGGGAGTCGTACGGGCCGCTGCGACCGCTGATGCGTCCGGACGAGGATGCCCGAGACGCGTGGTCCAGATTTGACACCCCAGGTAGGACGATCTACGCCGCAGCGGATTCGTCGACCGCATACGCGGAGGCGCTCGCTTGGGCGAGACAGGACATCGCGAACGAGCGCAGGGAGCTGTCGAAGACTGCTGCCCACTTCGGGCTGAGCATCGAAGACCTGTGGGCTGACATCTGGGATGAATGGCATGCGAACGAGAGCATGGCTCCAGGGTGGCTGCCAGCGGTGTGGCGCGGCGGTCGTCGCCGGTACGAGGTGCGATTCGGGCGAGGGCCCTGGGTCGACATCGACCACAGTGAGACGCTACGTGTGATCAGTGGCGTACTGAGGGAAGAACTTGAAACGAGGTGGGGCGTCTGTGGCGGCCTCACGCTCGCGGATGTGAAGTCGGAGCGTCGTGGGGTCACGACCCGCATCGCCGAATGGCTGCGCGAGACCGTCACGCTCGACGATGGATCGCAACCGCTCGGCGTTCGGTTCTCATCCAAACTTGGCCGCTTCGGCGATGGTGAAGGGACATGCTGGGCGTACTGGATGAGACAGTCGGATGCAGGTCTTCAGGAAACCGGTGTGACGGCCGACAGTGGCTCGGATATCGAAGCGGATGATCCGGCGTTCGGGGCCGCTCTCCGCCTGCACGGTATTCAGTCTCGCTAAGGGACAGGCAGCACAGGCGCGGGTGACGCAGAAGCCGAAGCCAGCCGCCACTCAGGCGGCGAACGGCGCGACGCGGACGCCGGGGACCGACGCCTCGATGCGGTGCACGGCCGCCGCGGTGACCGCGACATCGGCCGTGACGTACAGGCCGCCGGTGGCGTCGAACGCCAGACCGGACGGCGACGACGCATCGATGTCGACGGTGCCGATGAGGGAACCGCTCGGATCGATGCGGCGCACCTGACCCGCCGAACGGACGCCGAACCACAGGAATCCGTCGGCATCGACGGCGAGCCCTGCCGGATCACCGGGGAGGTCGAGCGCCGCAGCAAGCGCGAACTCGCCCACGACACCCTCGTCCATCAGGAACCGTGCGGCGTACAAGGACCTGGTGCCGGCATCGAGGAGGTACATCGTCGAACCGTCGGGGCTCCAGCCGAGACCCGTCGGCCGGACGAACCCTCGCGATGCGCCGATGCTGCCCTCCGTGCCGTCCCAGCGGCGGAGACGGCCTGAACCTGGGCCGCCGGCAGAACCAGAACCAGAACCAGTACCATCAGCACCACCGACCCCGCCCTCACTCACCGCCCACAACCTCCCACGCGGGTCGACCTGCGCCACCGCGAGCCGTCCCTCGCTCACCGGCAGCACCTCGGTCAGGAACACCTCGCCCTGCGAGACATACCCGAAACCGCCTCGGGTCACGAGGGCGTAGCCATCGGCCCTGCGTCGCGGGAACACGCCGATCGCCGATGCCGACAGCGGGATCTCCCACTGACGCAGGCCCGCGCGTGCTGGGCGGTCGGTGGGCGATGCGCTCGCCGCATCGACCTCGTTCACCGTCTGACCGTCCACACCGACCCACACGATCGTGCCGCAGCGAGCGTCGAAGACCGGGGCGGATCCGAAGCCGCTCGAGCTGGGCGTGACGGCCTGGGGGAGGGGGTCGGTGTCGACGCTCATCTGGGCTCCGTGCTCTGTCGAGGGCGAACGGTTCAAGGAACCGTGTTGCCTCTCCATTGCCGCATGCGGGGCCGTCGACCTCAACGCCGAGTTGCGGATGCGCACTATCCGAGCTTCGGATGGATGCATCCACACCGCGGATGCAGGACCGAACCGCGCGAGGACAAGCCCCGCCGCACCCCTCAGCCCTGCGGCGGAACCGGTGTCGTCCCCGGCGGGATCGGGCTCGCCCGCACCTGCTCGATGAACGCCTGCGACGCCCGGCTGAGCGGTCGCTCGGTGTGCCACCACACGGCGACCTCGCGGTAGCGGTTGAGGTCCCTGATCGGCCGCTTCTCAAGGCCGTCCTGGCGCACCATGTCGACGGCGAGGAGGTTCACGACACCGATGCCGAGTCCCTCGCGGACCATCGCCGCAAGCGTCGTCGGCTGCTGCGACACCGTGCCGATGGGCAGCTCGGTGTAGCTCGCGTGCAGCGCCGCCTCCGCCTCGTGCCCGAGGTAGGAGTCGAGCAGCGGGTTGCCGATCGTGATGACCCGGGCCGCCGACAACTGCTTGACGGAGACCGAATCTTCCTCGGTCAGTGGGTGGCCGGTCGGCAACAGGACGACGAACGGCTCCCGCCAAAGCGAACGGTAGGTGAAGTTGCGGTCGAGCGGCGCCGGTCGGACGGGACGGAGGGCGACGCTCACACGCCGGTCGCTCAGCGCGGACTCGATCGACTGGATGTCGCCGTCGAGCACACCGATCTCCAGCTCTGGGTTGTCCGCCCGGAGCGCGGTGATGACCGACGGCAGGAACGATGCGCTCGCGCTCGCGAAGCTGGCGACGCGGACCGTCCCGGTGAGCCGTTCCTTGCGGTGCTTGTGGTCGGCCAGTTCGTCCGCTGCCGCGAGGACCGCTCGGGCCTTCGGCAGCAATTCTCTGCCGTCCTCGGTCAGGGCGAGGGGCCTGACCCGGCGTTCGATGAGGGTGCAGCCGAGCGCGCGTTCGAGGTTCGCGATGTGGGCGGAGACCCTCGGTTGGGAGAGGTGGATGGTCTCCGCCGCTTTGGAGAAGCCGCCGGCGTCGACGACTTCGACCCAGGTGCGCAGCCAGACGAGTTCGAGTGACATGCGGCTCACCCCTCCGTCAGGGTCCGGTCGACCATCGAGCGGATGACCGACGACGCGGATCCGCGCGCCCAGTCCTCGAAGGTGTGCGCCCGGGTCACGATGGTGCACTCCGCCGCCGACCCGAACGCGTGCTCGTCGAAGGACTCCCGGACGCGCCGCTCGAACAGGTCGTAGTTGGTGACGGACTCGCCGGCGAGGAGGATGACGCTCGGTCCGACCAGGTTGGCGAGCGTCGCCATCGCGAGTCCGATCATCGATCCGGCGCGTTCGAAGGCGAAGCCGGCGTCCGCGTCGCCGGAGCGGGCGAGTTCCACGGCTTCCCGCATCGTGAGCAGCGGGTCGAGCTTGGCGGCGCGGATGGACTGCAGGATGGCGCTGGAGGAGGCGACGGCTTCGACGCAGCCGCGGCGGCCGCACGGGCACACGGCGTCGACACCGGCGAGTGGCAGGTGTCCGAGTTCGCCAGCGACGCCGTGGGCGCCGCCGACGACGTCGCCGTTCACGTAGACGCCGCAGCCGATCCCGGCGCCGATCGTGACGATCGCGAACGAGCTCGTGTCCACGCCGATGCCGAACCACTCTTCGGCGATCGTGAGCGCGCGCACGTCGTTCTCGACGATGACGGGGAAGTCGAAGCGGTCCCGGAGGAGTTCGCGGACGTGGACGTGCGTCCAGTTGAGCCTGGCCGAGGCGCGCACGACGCCGTGCTCCCGGTCGACGTCTCCGGAGAACGCGATGCCGGCGCCGATGATGCGTTCCGCGTCGGCGCCGAGCTGGTCGGTCAGTTCCTGGACGACGTCGGCGATGGATTCCATGACGTCGGCGACGGCGATGGACGCCAGCTGGCGGTGCACGGAGTGGAGGACGTTGGCGCGGAGGGTCGTGACGACGCCGAAGATCTCGTTGACGCGCACGGTGACGCCGATGGCGAGGAGTGCTTCCTCGTTGACGCTGATGGGTTGCACGGGGCGGCCGGGCGATGCGGACGGCATGGTGTCGTGGGTCGTGATGAGGCCGTGCTGGATGAGCCGGTTGACGGCTTTGGTCACACCGGCCTGGGACAGCCCGGTGCGGTTCGAGACGTCGATGCGCGCGATGGGGCCGTGTTTGAGCACTTCGGCGAACACGCGTGAGAAGGCCGGGGCCTCCTCCATGTGCTCTTCCGCTGCGGTGCTCCCCGGTCGGTTCACCGACAGTTCGTCGGTCGTCGTCTGTGACAATCCGGTCATCCCGTCCCCCTGCTTCCCTGCGTTCAACAGCGTAGCCCGGGACTTTGCAGGCAACGCCGACAGCAAATACTTTCCTAAGTTAAGCATAGTTTTGATAACGGCGGCGGTGATTTCGCGATTCTCTGAAATCCATTACTTGACAAAGAAATGTAATCCGATCTATCGTCACACCAGTCGGCTCCACGCTGACGGCAACGAGGCCAAATGGTCAAAGGAGACTCCGTGACAACGCTCGCGAACCCCAATAAGCACGCCGCAGAGCGCGCGAACCTCCAAGCGAGGCAACGCAACCCATCGCACCGCAAGGACTGGCGACTCGCCATCTTCCTCATCGCACCGGCGTCCATCGGCTTCATCATCTTCGCCGTGTACCCGACACTGCGCGGGCTCTACCTGAGCTTCACCGACTTCAAGGTCCTGTCGCCGCCCGTCTGGACGGGATTGCAGAACTTCCAGACGCTCCTCGGCGACAAGATGTTCTGGCAGTCGCTCGGCATCACCGTCTACTTCGTGATCCTCGCGGTCGCCTTCGGCATCACGATCTCCCTCGTCACCGCCGTGATCCTGCACCGGCTCACCGGATCCACCGTCATCCGCGGCCTCGTGATCCTGCCGTTCCTCATCTCCGGTGTCGTCGCGGCGCTCGTCTGGCAGTGGATGCTCGACCCGCAGCTCGGCATCATCAACATCCTGATCACGAAGCTCACCGGCAGTCCCATCATGTTCCTGGGTTCGCAGGAATGGGCGATCCCCTCCATCGCGCTCATCAGCGCGTGGAAGTCGATGGGGTACAACGCGATCCTCATCGTCGCGGGTCTGTCCACGATCCCCAACGAGGTGTACGAAGCCGGCCAGATCGATGGTGCGAACGAGTTCCAGATGTTCCGTCGGCTCACGCTGCCGCTGCTGCGACCGATCCTCGCGATGGTCATCGTCCTGACCGTGATCGGCTCGTTCCAAGTCTTCGACATCGTCCAGGTCACCACCAAGGGCGGGCCGGCCAGCGCCTCGAACGTCCTGCAACTGTACATCTACGACAAAGCGTTCAACCAGTTCGACTTCGGGTACGCCGCGACGATGTCCCTCGCCCTGTTCGTGATGCTGATCGCCATCACCTTCGCCCAGATGCGCCTGCTGCGCGCCAACGAATCAGATACGGACTGATCACCATGACCACTGCTGCGCCTGCACCGCTGCTGTCGCCGACCGACCAGGTCGCCGAACCGACCAAGCGTCCGCCCGGGACGCGCATCGCCCGGAAGAAGAAGTTCTCGATCGGCCGCGCCGCCGCGTGGACCTACATCGTCGGCTTCCTCCTGGTGACGGTGTTCCCCTTCTACTGGATCGTCCGCACGGCGTTCTCCAACAACTACGCGCTGAGCACCGATCCGTCATCGCTCCTGCCCGTCGGATTCTCGTTCGATGCGTTCGCCCGGGTCCTCGGGTTCGCCTCGCGGGCCGAGGCGCTCGCGGCCGGCGGTTCCGGAGCGTCGCTCGACATCCCGCTGTATCTGCGGAACTCGGTGATCTACGCGGGGTCGTTGACGGCGATCGTGGTGCTCAGCTCGGTGCTGGCCGCGTATGCGTTCGCCCGGCTGCGGTGGAAGGGCCGGAACCTCGTGTTCTCGATCCTCCTCACCGCGCTCATGGTGCCCGGCATCCTGACGCTCCTGCCGAACTTCATCCTCGTGAACGACCTCGGCCTCATCAACACCTTCGCTGCGCTCATCCTCCCCGGTGCGTTGTTCTCCGCGTTCAACATCTTCTTCCTGCGGCAGTTCATGCTCGGGTTGAGCAGTGAGGTGGAGGAGGCGGCGCTGATCGATGGGGCCGGACCGCTCACGATCATGTTCCGGATCACGCTCCCGATGACCTCGGGTCCCGTGGTGACGCTGTCGATCCTCACCTTCATCGGCACCTGGAACGACTACTTCTGGCCGTTGCTCGTCGGCAACGACCCGTCGGTCCGCCCGTTGACGCTCGCGCTGGGTGTGTTCCAGCAGGCGTCGCCGCAGAGCCAGCCCGACTTCGCCGGGCTTATGGCCGCGACCCTCGTCGCCGCCGTGCCGATGCTGCTGCTGTTCGTGATCTTCGGCAAGAAGATCGTCAACTCGATCGGCTTCAGCGGCATCAAGTAGACCCTGGCGGCGGCGCCGACGCCCTGTGCCGCCGTCAGTTCCACCCGACACCGCTCACCCCACCCGCTCCACCCCACATCAATACAGATCTCCGAAGCCTGCAGCTTCGGGCGCGCCCAGGGGAGCGCTCAATCCTCGGACATGACTGAACACCGGGTGCGAACCCGACAAGAGAGGCACAACATGAGAACCGGAAAGATCGCCGCCGCAGTCGTCGGCATCGCCGTGGTAGCCGCCCTCAGCGGATGCTCTGCCGGCGCAGGAGCCGCAGACGCCGGCGGCAAGGCGACCGTGAACTGGTGGACCTGGGACCCGAACCAGGCCGCCGCCTACAGCGAATGCATCCCGGCGTTCGAGAAGGCGAACCCTGACATCAAGGTCGAAGTCAGCCAGTTCAACGTGAGCGACTACTTCACCAAGCTCACCACGGGCTTCGTCGCCAAGACGGCGCCCGATGCGTTCCAGAACAGCGTCACGTTCTTCGAGTCCTACGCCAGCCAGGGCCAGATCCTCGCGATGGACGACCTCATCAAGAAGTCCAACTACGACACGGGCGTCTTCGCTGACGGCGTCGACCTCTGGAAGTACACCGACGGCAAGCAGTACGGTCTGCCGCTGGACTGGGCCGCCGCTGCGCTCTACTTCAACAAGGACCTGGTGCAGCAGGCGGGTCTGACGGACGACCAGCTCGAGAACCTGACGTGGAACCCGAAGGACGGCGGCACGTTCCTGTCGGTCGTGAAGCACCTGTCGGTGGACGTCAACGGTGTCCGCGGTGACGAGGCCGGGTACGACAAGGACCACGTCGCCGTGTATGGCATCGGTGCGCTCGCGTCGAACGACAACCTCGGTCAGACGACGTGGGGTCCGTTCGCCGGTAGCGCCGGGTTCAAGCTGACGGACAAGCCCAACTGGCCGACGCAGTTCAACTACGCGGACAAGACGTTCATCAGCACGATGGACTTCATCCGTTCGTTGAGCGATGACGGCTTCGCGCCGAAGCTCGGACAGTTCACGACGGGTGGGTCCGACCAGATCGGTTCCGGCAAGGTCGCCATCGTCCCGGGTGGATCGTGGGAGGCGACGTCCCTGACGAAGCTGCCGGGTGTGAAGGTCGGCATCGCGCCGGTGGTGTCGTCCGAGGACGGCAAGCGTTCCGTCATCACCAACATGAACGGCAACAACATCTGGGCGGGCACGAAGCACCAGGAGCAGACCTGGAAGTGGGTCTCGTACATGGGTTCCGAGGCGTGCCAGACGGCGGCTGCGACGTCGAACGGGTCGTTCTTCCCGTCGATCGCGAAGTCGATGACGGCGCTCATCGACAGCTCGTCGAAGGCCGGTGTGGACCTGTCCGTGTTCGGTCAGTACCAGTCGAGCGGTTCGCTATTCCCCGCCCCCGCGTACAGCAACGGCGCGAAGATGGAGGCGGAGATCCGTCCGCAGTTCGAGGCGTACTTCCTCGGACAGACCGGCGATGAGACCTGGCCGAAGCTGCAGGAGCAGACGAAGCAGATCATCGCGGGATAGCGCGTTGGATCGGCCGTGGTCGGGCGGTTGCCCGGCCGCGGCTGTTCTGCGTTGATCCGTTGGTCCTCCCGCTTGTCCGCCAATCCTCCGGCTCTTCCAGCTCTCCTCCAGCCGTTTCCCCGGCCTTTCCTCCAGTCCTTCTTCCAGCCCGCTCGACCTGAACACGAGAGAACTGATCACCATGGCAACCGAAGCACCCTCCGCGTCGACCTCCCGCTCGTCGGAGCTCCCCGTGCACGAACTCTGGTACCGGACGCCTGCGACCAGATGGTTCGAGGCGCTGCCGATCGGCAACGGCCGGTTGAGCGGCATGGTGTTCGGCGGAACGACCGTCGACCGCATCCGTCTGTCGGAGGCGACCGCGTGGTCCGGATCGGCGTCGGACACCGATGTGAGTCCGACGGCGAAGGAGTTCCTCGCACCCATCAGGTCGCTGCTCTTCGAGGGGCGCACCGAGGAGGCGCATCGGCTCACGGAGGAGCATCTGCTCGGTCGGCCGACGGCGTTCGGGACGAACCTGCCGTTGCCGGAGGTGCTGATCGACTTCGGTGATGCGGAGGTCGCGACGGGCTACCGTCGGTCGCTCGACATCGCGGAGGCGGTTGCGCGGTCCGAATACGTTCGAGGAACAGTTCCGTTCCGAACCGAAACGTTTGCCTCGCGACCGGATCACGTGATCGTGCACCGCATCGAGGCGGGTGCGGGTGGTGCCGGTGTGGGCGCCGCTGCTCGTGGCGCTGAGGCGTCCACCGGCGCTGCGGGCCCGCTGAACCTCGCTGTCTCGGTCGGCGAGGCGGTCTATCCGCTGGTGACGACCATCGAGGACGGTGATCTCGTCCTGTCCGGTCGTGCGGTCGAGACGCTGCACAGTAACGGTGTCGACGGGGTGGACCTCGTCATCCGGGTGCGGGTGATCGCCGATGGCGACGGCTCGGTCGTTTCGGCCGATGCTGCCGCTGGTGCGCTGTCGGTCGGCGGTGCGCGGTCGGTGACGGTCATCATCGCCGTCGGGACGAGTTGGGACGGCGCCGATGCTGCGAAGCAGGCGGCAGAGCTCGTTGCGGGCGCGGGGGAGCAGCCCTTCGAGGCGTTGCGGGCGTCGCATGTCGCGGACTATCGCGAGTTGTTCGATCGGGTCGCGATCGATCTCGGTGCCGGTGACCCTGCGCTGGTCGAGCTGCCGACGGATGTGCGACGCGATCGGTTCGCGGCGGGGGCCGAGGATCCGCAGCTCGTGGCGTTGTACTTCCAGTTCGGTCGGTACCTCACCATCGCGGGGTCGCGTCATGATTCGCCGTTGCCGCTCGCGTTGCAGGGGCAGTGGAATGACGGGCTCGCGAGCAGTGCGCCGTGGACGAACGATTTCCACCTGGACATGAACACGCAGCAGAACTATTGGGCGGCGGAGGTGACGGCGATCGGTGAGTGCCAGGAGCCGTTGCTGCGCTGGGTGGAGCGGCTGGCTGTCACGGGGCGGTCGACGGCTGCGGAGATGTACGGGGCGCGTGGTTGGGTGGCGCACACGGTGTCGAACGCGTGGGGGTACTCGGCGCCCGGGTGGGGCATGGGTTGGGGCTTGAATGTGACCGGTGGCGCGTGGATCGCGTTGCAGCACTGGGAGCGTTGGGATCACGATCGCGATGTCGATTTCCTGCGTGAGCGGGCGTATCCGGTGTTGCGGGAGTCGGCGCGGTTCTTCCTCGACTATCTGTCGGAGGATCCAGCGACCGGGTGGCTCGTGTCTGGCCCGTCGGATTCACCGGAGAACTGGTACGTGGGCGATGGCGGGCAGCAGGTCGCGGTGTCGATGGGGACCACTGCGGATCGGGTGTTCATCGAGGCGGTGTTCCGGATGGTCGTCGAGGCGGCGGGGGTGCTCGATGTCGATGCGGAGTTCGTGGCGGAGGTCCAGGCTGCGCGGGAGCGGTTGTCGCCGTTCCAGATCGGGTCGCACGGGCAGTTGCAGGAGTGGTTGCGTGATGTGGAGGAGGCCGTGCCGAGTCATCGGCACACCTCGCATCTGATGGCGTTGTTCCCGGAGCGGCAGATCACGGTGCGTGAGCAGCCGGAGCTGGCGGCGGCGGCTGTGGTGACGATCGAGCGTCGTGAGGCTGCGCCCGGTTGGGAGCAGACCGAGTGGGTCGAGGCGAATCTGATCGCGTACTTCGCACGGTTGCTCGACGGTGATCGGGCGGTGCAGCATGTCCGGCAGTTGATCGCGGATGCGAGCGAGGCGAACCTCATGAGCTTCTCCGCCGGTGGTGTCGCCGGTGCTGCGCAGAACATCTACTCGTTCGACGGCAACGCCGGTGGGACGGCCGGCATCGCAGAGATGCTGATGCAGTCCGACGGCACGACCGTCGAGCTGCTGCCGGCGCTCCCGTCGGAGTGGCCGGCCGGTTCCGTGCGTGGGTTGCGGGCGCGGAACGGTGTCGGTGTCGATCTGGTGTGGGCTGATGGGGTTCTGAGCAGTGCGGTCCTGCGTGCGCGTCACGACGTCGAGGTCGTGGTGCGGTACGGGGAGCGGGTTGTGGCGGTCACCTTGTGCGCAGGCGAGGAGCGCGCGCTCGCCGTTTAACCGCAACGAGTCAAGACCGTCGCACGTTTCTGACTGGACGTAGGACGGTCTTGACGCATAGCTATAACACTTGCGTCTTGGTGTGTCGCTGCAGCCTTGCACGGTGCATGGTGGTTCGATTCGCGACTCTCGGGGAAGCACGATCGTTGCTCGACGTCCGTTAAGTCTGACGCCGGTAGATCGTCGCGAGCAACCCGTTCAGTTCGCTACGCTCAAAGCTAGGGGGCCTTCGCGCGAGCGCCGAGGCAAAGAGGGGGAAGCAACAATGAAAATGCGCCTAGTGAGCATGAGACTGGAAAACATCGGCGGTTTCACTACCACGGAGTTCAATCTCGAGAAGGATGCCCTCCTCATAGGCGAGAACAATTCGGGCAAGACGTCGCTGCTCCGCACTATCAATTGGGTGCTCAACACCCTCGACGAGCGGCTGCTGGCAGGTCTCCGAAGTTTGACGCGAGTCGAACAGCAACTGCTGCTCCCTGCGAGGGCGACTCGAAATCGGGCTCGCCGAATCTTTCTTCGAATCCATATCAGCGACGGGCGCTCGGCGCGTAAATACGCCGCCGACCAGGACGGGATCGCAGAAGTTCGGATCCAGTTCCGCCAGGGGAATAATTTCGCACGCCTGGGGCCGCCGGAACGAGGAGAAGCCCCGCAGACGGAAGCGAGAGCTACCGAGCTGATCGATCGTCTACAGGACGAGTACACATGCCTTTATATTCCTGCGACGCGAGATGGAAGCTCGGCACTTTTCGCGGAGCTTCTGAGGGCTGCGCTCCGTAAGCGACTCGAGGAACGAATGATCTACGACGGGCTAGGGAGACCAGCCGGCGTTCCAAAGGCGACAGGAGACGCAGCGGATCGACTAAGTCGAGATGCGAGCAATATCGCCAATAGTGTTTGGAACGATGCGAAGTGCCTCATCCAAGGAGGATTTGAGCCGAGCGGGACTTTCAGCGCGAGCATTCTGCCCGCTGACCTGGTCGATTTGGTAGTTCGTCAGATGGAGGCTCGATTCAGCACGGGCGAACATGATTCCGAAACCGTGGCTGTTGAGAGCTTAGGGGCAGGGCTTCAGAGCGTATTGACTATGGCAGTTGCGCAGTTGTCGCTCGCGAGCGACTCTCGTCAGCTCCTTCTTCTTGAGGAACCCGAGGCTTTCCTGCATCCGAGTGCGCAGCGGACGATCGCGCAGCAGATTTTTGGAAGGGCACGGACGCAAACGATCGCGACAACTCACAGCAGTGCCATTCTTGCAGAAGTGTCCCCGTCGGACGTCGTTGTCCTAAGATCCCATGCTGCGTACCCCGCCGCCGCCGTCTCGGGGATTCAAGACGCAAAAGACCGGTATTTTCTATCGTCTCTGGTTTCGCTCGGGATGTTTGATCGAAGCCTTCTTCTCGTGGAGGGGCCAGGCGATGTGGCGTTTTTCGAGGGCCTGCGTCGGCAGCTTTATGAACACCTTCCGCCATCCGTTCTAAATAGAATGCGGGTGTGCGCAACTGGCAGTAAGACATCTTTTGGGCCGTGGCTTCGCCTCTTGCGTCGCTTCGTTAATCAGGGGTCGGGGGAATTCGCCTATAACGTCATCATCTGCGCGGACTCGATTGATGCAGGGGCCGACGTGACGAGAGCGCTTAGGGAGTCTGGTGTTGTGGTGCCCGCCGCTCTAGCAACAGCTATCGCAAACATGACGTCTGGCCTGGACGTTAAGGCTGGTTCGCAGAATTCCGTGGAACTCTCCGCTAGAACGGTTGCTGTAAACAGAGCCGCGCTCGCCGCGGACGTGCCCGTGCATTTCAGTGCGATTGACCTCGAGTATTCGATGCTCGAGAACGTGTCTGATGCGCGCGCAGTTCAGTTCGCGAATGAACGTGACATTAACGCGGTGAATTGCCACGAGTTGATGGCAAGGATGGGTTCAAAGGGGACCGCCCTTGCTGCTTCGGACAAAGCTGGAGCGAAAGCTCCATACGTTCGTGCCGAGTTAGCGCAGTGGCTCGAGTGGGATGAAATACCCGCTAACGTGAAATCGCTTCTGTGGCGGTGGGTCGTCGGAGCCGCGGACACCGAGCAGCGCATCGTGCGACCGGGCTTCTTGACGTGATCGCTGTTATTGCAGAGAACCATCGGAGAGCGTCATAGCCAGTCTCTCACGGCGCATGGGTTTCGAGACGCGCGCTTGTGTTGCAGTCTGGACGAGCTTGGCTGCGTATCGCACGGCACTTGCGGGCGCTTGTCGATGATTCCGGTGTGGACTGCCTGTCCAGGGCGCGCATGCGCCGAGTGATCAAGCCTCCGCGCTGCTAGGAGCTCAGCTTGCACTTGTCTGATGGAACCCGTTTCCGGAGATCGACGCCGACAAGACTTGGTCGTCCTGCAGCCCGCAAATAGGTTGGTGGCCCCACTATGATGTTGGCTATGACAATTGCGCTCCCGCGAGATGAGTCTCGCCGTTTGGGTAAGAGCGACTCTGCCAACGACCGTTCAAGCATCCGCTGCGAGTACGTAAGCCGCGTCGCCTGTTCCACCGAGTCCTCAAAGCGCTGAGCTGGACTTGATGACGCAACTCGCAGCTCTCGACGACATCGCTGCCGGGACACGTGAGCAGATTGGGGCGTTCTTCCACGTAATTGGAGAACGGGCAATCCCTGACACACGTGTGAACTATCGTGTGCATTGGCTGGCGCTAGACGGGAACGGGCGTGACCGCACCGCGGCCTTGGCCCACCATCTTTACTACCGAATTGCAGATTATTGCATTCCGCGTACGCGCCTTCTTGAGGCGCGTACGCGCGATGACCGCGAGGGCGGCAACGCACAAATGATGATGTTGCAGGAAGAAGCTCGTCGCTTGTTCATCGACTCGGACACTTCCGGCGAGGGAGGAGAGCTCCTCCTCTACTTCCTGCTTGAGGCGGAGCTAAATCTACCGCAGGTGCTATGCAAGATGCCCTTGAAGACAAACTCAAAAATGCCGATTCATGGGGTTGACGGCATACACGCCGGGAGGCGCGAGAATGGCGGCCTCGCTGTGTACTGGGGTGAGTCAAAGCTCTATACAGATGTGCAGGCGGCGATGACAGAGTGCTTTTCGAGCATCGCACCGTTTCTTCTGGACGACGGGACGGGAGCTGCGCATCGCGATCTCGTCCTTGTCAGGGAAGGTGTGGACGCCGGAGATCGAGAGCTCTCGCTAGAGCTCGTCCAATACTTCACTGATGATGCACCAGAGCGGCTGAACCTCGAGGTTCGGGGCGCATGCCTCGTCGGATTCACCCACGATGCGTATGGTCACCCCTTCGAAGAAGATGAGATCACAATGCTCGCGGCAGTCGAAGAGCGCGTGAACGCATGGGCGAAGAGCGTAGGGACAAGAGTGCTGAACCGCGACATTTGCGACTTCGAAATCGAGTTCTTCTGTATGCCCTTGCCGTCAGCCGATAGGTTGCGGACCGCGTTTAACGATCTACTGAGGCACAAATGAACGACGACGAATACTGGGGCAAAGTAGCCGCCCTCCCAGCGTTCACGGACGGTGTTCGGCTGTCGACGCTGAAATCTGCGCTTAGCTTTTTCGCCGATGTGCGACCGGAGGCGGTCA
This sequence comes from Plantibacter sp. Mn2098, assembly GCF_049319745.1. Lineage (NCBI taxonomy): Bacteria > Bacillati > Actinomycetota > Actinomycetes > Micrococcales > Microbacteriaceae > Plantibacter > Plantibacter sp. Mn2098. The sequence continues at coordinate 67,534 of NZ_JBMOUH010000001.1, forward strand.
TAACAAGCGTTGATTGGGACCGCTATCTGCTTGTAGCGAGCCTTGTCACCCTTGAAGCGCCGGAAGCGGTGCAGTCCGGTGCTCTCAGGATCGTGCAAGGGTGCGTGCAGGACATTGCCGCGTCAGCGGGACAGAAGGAAGCCGCTGAATACCTGCTCCGGCGCCTCGGCAACGAGCGCGCGGCAGAGCTCGCGCACAAGAAAGGGCTTGCAGCTGACAGCGAGGATGGAGTCAGCGCGAGTCCGTTGTCGCTCGATCTTATTCGGAGGACTCTGGAACTCAGCGTCGATGGAGGTGACCATCGGGTACCGGTTAACTACTTCCAGCGTCAGTTCTGGAGTTCCGCCGAGAAATCGAGGTGGACCAGCGTCTCTGCTCCGACTTCGGCCGGTAAATCCCACATCGTCAGGCTGTGGCTGGAGAAGCAGATCGCTTCTCAACCCCAATACCGTGCCGTGTATCTGGTTCCTACTCGTGCATTGATTGAAGAAGTCAGCAGGGAGTTGGAGAGCGCTCTCGGCGATCGAGCAACTGTCACCACAATGCCGTGGGACATGAGGGTTGATCAAAAGCCGCACGAACTCTTTGTTCTCACCCAAGAGCGACTGCACATTCTGTTGCGCAAGCGGCCAGAGATGACATTCGACCTCATCTTCGTGGACGAGGCGCAGAAACTGAACGACGGAGCACGTGGAGTGCTTCTTCAGAGAACCATTGACGAAGCTGCGCGCCGGGGTGAACCCAAGATTATCTTCGCAAGTCCGCTCACTTCGAACCCAGGGCTACTGGTCGAAGGAGTGCCCGGTCCATCGACGGCTCTGGTCAGCGAAACGGTCACCGTGAATCAGACTCTCATTCACGTAAACCAGCAACCAGGCAATACTAGGTTGTGGAACATGATCGCTCTTGTGAGCGGCGAACGAGTGCCTATCGGGGAGTTCGACCTACCTGCAAGGCCCGTTCCTGAGAGTAAGCGGCTCTCGCTCGTTGCAGTTGCGCTTGGAGGCAAACACTCCGGCAACGTTGTATATGCCAACGGTCCAAGTGATGCAGAGAAGACCGCTGGACAGATTTGCGATGCGCTTTCGGCATCGAACTGGGAGGTGTCAGAAGCGACGCTGGAGGTAATTGAACTCATTGAGAAGACGATCCACCCTCAATACCTCCTTGCTGATTATCTAAAGCAAGGCGTCGCATTCCATTACGGCAACATGCCGCTGCTTGTTCGTGAGGCAGTGGAGAGACTTTTTTCGCAGCGGGGACGTTCGCTACCTCGTCTGCACCTCGACTCTCCTCGAAGGAGTGAACCTGCCATGCCAGAACCTCTTCGTCAGGGCGCCTCGCAAGGGGAACAAGGTGCTGATGTCAGCGTCGGACTTCTGGAATCTTGCCGGTCGGGCGGGCCGATGGGGGGTTGAGTTCCAGGGCAACATTGTGTGCATCGACACCGCGGCGGAAAGTACCTGGCTTGAAGTTCCGATTCGCCGCACACGCCTGCCGATGGCAAGAGCGACCGATGTTATTTCGCGAGATTTCGACGACCTACGTCAATACATCGCAGACGACACGCCCGTCGATGCGACGCGTTCAGATCCCATCCTTCAGGCACTCTTCGGTATCCTCACGTCGGCACGACGGCAGGGCCGCGAACTCGCGGATCTGCCATGGATGCGACTCACCGTGGACGAGTCGACCGTGCTATCCGAACTCGTTGACGAGAAGTTGGCTGGCTTGACAGTGTCCGAGGACACGCTTCAGCTTCATGCAGGTATCAGCCCGATCTCGATACAGCGCTTGTACGAAGACTTCCGAACGGCGGACCATCGAGATTCCTTTGAATTGGTTGCGCCTGAGAGCTTAGACGCGGTCAGTTCATATATGCGTGCCATCGCGATCTGCTTCAGACTATTGGGCGCTGACTTCACCCAGAACGAAGCCCGTCATTTCTCTCTCGCGCTGCTCTTCGTGGAATGGATGAAAGGGAAACCTCTCGCCGTCCTAATCGGGAGCCGATTGCGATACTTGCGCAAAGCCGGGAAAGACTTTACCCTTGCGGTCGAGATCCGGAACGTACTTCGAGACGTCGAGCAGTACGCGCGCTTCGAAGGGCCGCTGTTCCTTGCATGCTACGCCGACGTCCTTAATGAGGCGATTCCATCCGGTGCGGAGCACGATGACACGCGAGATATCGCGATGATGATGGAACTTGATGTTTCGCGCGGCACAGAGGTGTCGATGATGAGTCTCGGCCTTTCGCGGACAAGCGTGGTGGCGCTCTCCGAACACATTGTCGGCGATGACCTCACCCCCGCGGAATCGCTCGCGTGGATCGCATCGCATGACGTCAGAGCCCTAGATTTGCCGGCTCTCGTTGTCGCTGAAATCCTGGATGTGTCGCGCAGGCGAGCAAACCTCGGGTAGTCCACACACGAGTCGGACATACGTCATTTGAAGGGCAAACGATGGTGGCCAAACCGGTAGTCTTGCGAACGTTTCGTTGGGATACCATTTCGGCGGCGAAGGCCGCTTTCAAGGCAATTTTGCATGCCTACGATCTGGATGAGCGTGTTAGCGACCCTTTGCATGAGGCGATGCTTCGCGAGCTTCTTGAGCAACATCAGCGCGCGCAGGAAAAGACCGGTGTCGGAGTCGATAGTTTCTACATTGGGCGAACAGAGCAACTGGAAGGTAGTGTTCGCTACTGGAGCGGGCGAGGTATCTGGATTCGCCGGGTAGACGGCACCACCGCCGACTTCGGTTATAACGCAGCCATAGCCGGCCCATCGCCGAAAGTAGATGTGAAAGACGCTTTGCGCCATGCTGTGAGCGATCGCCGCGATCGCTACAGGGAGAGCCAATTTGTCAGCGGTTCTGACGTGACGTGTGTTCTAAGCGGTGAAGTGCTCGACGAGGCGGACGCGCAGGTGATTTACGTAGATCCCGCATGGGAACAGCTCACATATCGATTCGCGCAGAGCGAAGGTGGTTGGGAGTGCATCGAGGTTAGTTCGGGCGAAGGCGACGTACAAATCGGCGGTCGAATCGCGGACCCTGACGTCCTAAGTCGATGGCTAGAGTTCTTCGACGCGCAAGCGAACTTTGCGCTCGCATCCCGGTCACAGGCTGCCCGACGTCCGTGGCCCGACGAAACGGCATGGGACCCGGCATCATGAGATTGTGAGGGTGACATCCTGATCCGGCGCAATATATCTCACTTCACCGTTTCGCAGTGGGAGAGTCAGCAAGCTTGACGACAAGGAGTTGTGCAAGCGCCACGCGGCAACGGACGCGCACCAAGCGTGGAGCAGTCCAGTGCTCACCCGACGGTGTCGTCGGCGGCTCTCGGGTTAGCGAGGCAATGAGGTTGTCTTGGCGTGCGTCGGATCGGCGAGGCACTTTGGCCCGGTGCTGATGGTCAGGTCTCGATGAGCTTGCGTACCAGTTCGACCTCCGCCGGGTCGGAAATGAAGTGTTCAACCGGGGCGTCGGTGATGAATGGCTCAAAGCCGGCGACGCGGACGTAGATGACAGCGTTCTGTGTCGCCTGGACCTCGCTATAGATGATGTATTGGCTTCGTCGTTGTCTCTTGGCCCAGTTCTCCACCTCGTGGACATCTCTCGCGTCGTGGACTCTGACGGTGTTGACGACGAGACCAGGATCGAGGCTCCAGAAGTCAACACGGTAGATCGGGGCGATGATCGTGTCAGATTCTGGCGGGAAACTGCTCGGTTCCTCGATGCGCATGGACCCAGTGAATCACAGGGCCTCCGACTACAGGCAGCAACGCGTAGGTCCGGTCTTCGTCCGGGTGCTGCGAACTCATTTCTCGACACTCGCGCGAGTCAGGTCGTCGCGTGAGGAACCCCGAGCTTGTCGGATTCCGTAGCTCGTCGCCTCAAGCGCACACCCGCCAGCCCAACGTCCTGGCCATAACCTACATATAGCGGTCAACGACACCGACCGAGCCAGTAGAACGAAGGACGCCGGAATGCCAATCAGTGACGTCGAGTTCGTCGACACACCCTTGCTCCGCATCGGGTACGAGTCGCTCGGCGACGCGGATGGCCAGCCCATCGTGCTCCTGCACGGGTTTCCCTACGATGTTCGTTCCTACGACGAGGTGGCCCCTCGACTGGCGCAGGCGGGGATGCGGGTCATCGCGCCCTATCTCCGTGGCTACGGCCCCACGCGATTCCTGTCCGACGAGACGCCGCGCTCCGGACAGCAAGCAGCGCTCGGTCGGGACGTGATCGACCTCCTGGACGCGCTCGGCATCGAGCGTGCGATCGTTGCCGGGTACGACTGGGGCGGGCGCGCCGCCTGTGTCGCCGCAGCGCTCTTCCCCGAACGGATCAACGGGTTGGTCACCGTCTCCGGCTATCCCATCCAGGACATCGCCGCGTCTGTCGAACCGGCCGACCCGCTCGATGAACGACTGGACTGGTATCAGTACTACTTCCACTCTGAGCGGGGCCGGCGCGGTCTTGAACGCTACCGCGAGGATCTGTGTCGTTCGCTGTGGCGCGATTGGTCGCCGGAGTGGACCGATGCGGAGACCGCGTTCGCGGCGTCGGCACCCAGCCTGCACAACCCGGACTTCGTCGACGTCGCCATCCACTCCTATCGGCATCGCTTCGGACTGGTCGACGGAGACCCGCGCTACGACGACCTCGAGCGTCGTCTCGCCGAGCGCCCGACGATCTCCGTGCCCACCGTCTCAATCGACAGCGGAGCGGACGGGTTCGGCTGGTTCGACTCGTCGGAGGACGCGTCCCACTTCTCTGGCCCCTTCGAGCGCGTTGTGCTGCCCGGGGCCGGCCACAACCCGCCGCAGGAGGACCCGGCGGGTTTCAGTGATGCGGTGCTCGCGCTCGTGCAGTGATCCCGCTGCCCGCACCGTTCGCGCGGGACCACGTCATCAGCGGTCGGTCATCTCAGGCGTGTTCCGCCACGAAGTTCCGGGAGGAAGCTCGCGATGACCTCGGGCACGGCTGCAGCGTCGTCACCGAAGGCTACGAGTGGTGCATAGACGAGCGATCGGGGGATCCACTTGCCTTTCCACGACGCCGTCACGATGAGATATCCATGCGCGACTGCTGCGCGGTCGTAGTCCTGCCACGCGTAGGTCTGGCTCTGATTCGATGACTGCGAGTGCCAGCCGGAAGCATCGAGCGTCACGTCGATGGCGCTGCCATCGGGAACGGCCGGCGTGAGGCTCTTCAGCAATGAGTGCTTGAGCACGAGACGCATGACCACAACGAGCAGCAGCAGGACTGCAAGGACCCCGGTGAGGAACCACGCCACCACGATGCCGGTTGTCAGGATGAGCGCGGCGGCGATGGTCACGAGGGCGCAGAGGATGGCGAGGAATGGCCAACGCAGGGTCGATGGACGCAGATCCCACACGAAGTCGTAGACAGCGCGACGCTCCCGATCAACGTCGAGCACCCAGTGCCCGTGCAGTACGGGAGATGTGTGTGGAGCCTGTCCCGCAGGCACACTCGTCGGAGTCCTCGCCGAATGGTCCTGATTCGCGTCCGCCACGATTGCCAGAGTACCAACGCAGTCGTCAGTGGAACGGATCATGCACCCGCGTCGGCAGTCGACCCCTTCGTCAGGTCCTGCGCGAGCATCACGATGATGCCGCTTGGACCACGCAGATACGAGAGCTTGTAGACGTCCTGGTAGTTCGCGACTCCTCGGAGCGGATGGCAGCCGTGCTTCGCCGCGATCGCGATCGCCTCGTCGATGTCGTCGACCGAGAAGGCCACCCGGTGCATGCCGATCTCGTGGGGCAGGGTCGGCTCGGTTTCGATCGCATCAGGGTGGATGTACTCGAACAGTTCGATCCGTCCGCGTCCATCCGGCGTCTGCAGCATTGCGATCTTGGCGTGGTTGCCGTCGAGACCGACGGCGGTGTCGGCCCACTCGCCACTCACCGTGTCGCGACCGACGACCGTGAGTCCGAGGTCGGTGAAGAAGGAGACCGCCGCTTCGATGTCGCGAACCGCGATGCCGACATTCTCAAGAGTGATGGACATGTGATGCATGCTACCCGCGGTCCGCACCGCGCGGTCCAAGACTCTTGAGCATCCGACATCCCGCCCGATAGCGTTGGGCCCACTACCGAGTGGAGGGACTCTGATGGTCGAGCGCGTGAACGTTGACAACTTCGTGGAGGCAGAGACGGGGCGCATGTTCGCCGCGCTGCAGGTCGCGGCGGGTGGGGTGAACACCTTCCGTCACAACGCCCAGCCGGCGTCGATCGACGAGCAGACGGTGGTGCGCCTGAACCGTGACACGCTCTACAGCTTCGCCATCGCCGACATCAGCGCCGGCGCAACTTTGACGCTCCCCGACGCGGGTGATCGCTACATCTCCGCGATGATCGTCAACGAGGATCACCTGATCAACCGGATCTTCCACACGGCCGGATCCTTCGAGCTCACGACTGAGGAGTTCGGCTCGCCCCACGTGCTCGTCGCTGTGCGCATCCTCGCCGATCCGGACGATGAAGCCGATCTCGCCGTCGTCGGTGCGTTGCAGCAGCACATCGGCCTCCAATCGCGATCGTCGAAGCCCTACGCTCTTACCGAGTACGACGCGGCATCGCTCGATGAGACGCGGAGCGCCCTGTTGACGCTCGCGAAGGGTGTCGGCGGCTATCGCGGCATGTTCGGCACCGCAGACGAGATCAGCCCGGTGCGCCACCTGATCGGGACCGCTTCCGGCTGGGGCGGGCTGCCCGAGTCGGAGGCCGTCTATGTGGGGGTGGACCCGGGCCTTGCACCGGGCAGCTACACGATGACGATGCGGGACGCCCCGGCCGACGCGTTCTGGTCGATCTCCGTCTACAACGCCGAAGGCTACTTCGAGCCCAACCCCGCCGGCCGATACACGATCAACAGCATCACCGCGAAGCAGGCGGCAGACGGTTCCATCACGGTTCACTTCGTCGACGATCCGACCACGAACCTCCCGAACGCCATTCCGACGCCTCAGGGCTGGAACCTCCTGGTGCGCCTGTACCGCCCTCGGGCGGCGTACTTCGACGGCACGTGGACGGTGCCTCCGATCGTGGCCACGGACGAAGCAACCGCATGAGATCGTCTCTGTGAGTGGTCGCATTTGGTTCGACCGTTCACAGAGACCTCGCTGATTGTGTCCGCGTCCTCGGCGATAGTCAGGATTGGATGATGAGTGACGGTCGCCCTCAGATGTGGGAAATGGCTCGCCGGGAGGGTTCCGCGCTCCTCCGACGGAAGAGGACGTAGGCGCACGTCACACCCGCGGCGATGCCGAGCGTCAACGCCAGGAGCAGCATGTCGGTGCGCGGGTTCTCCAAGGAACCCGTCGTCCAGGCGAACAGCAGCGCCGACAGGAGCGCCACGCCGCACCCGGTTGCGAGACGCACGATCGGCACACGTCGCTCGGAGGTGTTGGACCTCACCCCTGCGGCGATCCCGCCAACCGCAGCGCCGGTGAGTGCTCCACCGATGATCGCGAAACCCTGCGCGAACTGCCCGATTCCGGAGGTGATCGAGTACTCGGGTCCGTAGGCGCCGATCGACATCGCGACCACGATCCCGACCCAAGCGATCACTGCGCCGAACACGACGCCGCCCCACACCATCTGGATCCCGCGGAACGAGTAGTCGAGGTCTGGTTGCTCATCGTTCACGGCGTGACTCCATCCTTCGTGGCCGGGTGGGGCAGATCGGCTGCGGAACGATCTGCCCTCCTGCGCGTCCCAACTGCCTGGCGCAGGGGTCGGCCCGAAGGCACCGGCTCTCTGGCGACGGTAGCAGCGCATCGGCTCAGAAGCTCAGCGGACACCCGCGGACCGAGCCCGCGGACCGCGGACTGAGCCCGCGGGCCGCAGACCGAGCCCGCGGGCCGCAGCCCAACCCGAGCTACGCCCCGACCTCCGCGACCGCGAGTGTGCCGGCCAGTTCCTCGGCCACGGAACGCGCCTGCGCGCGCAGCGCCGCGTAGTGGGCGTCGAGATCGTCGATGCCATCACCGAGCGTGTCGTGGAGCAGCACGACCCGGCTGTCCCCGACCCCGCACAGACCGGCGATGCCGACGTTGAGGTTGCGCGCGATCATGTCGTCGTACTCGCGCTTGCGGAACGCTTCCGCGCTCTCCCCGGCGAGCCCGATCCATCGTGCTGCGGCGATGCCGGACCGGCGCCCCTCGCCGTAGAACAGGCCGAAGTTCCACACCCGGTCGATGTAGCCCTTCATGATCGCCGGGACCGAGTACCACCACACTGGGAACACGAACACCAGCGCATCGGCCGCCTTCGTGCGCGCGGCCAGCTCCATGACCTCCGGCGTGTACTGCTTGTCCACGGTGATGAAGTCCGGTTCATCCGCCTCCCGCACGAGCGGATCGAACCCCTCGCGGTGCAGATCGATCTCATCGACCTCGAACCCCTGCGCGGTGAGCTCCTCGATCACATCCGAGGTGATGGTCGCGGTGAGCGAGTCGGTCCGGGGGTGCGCCCAGATCACCGTTGCGCGCTTCGTCATGCTGTTCGTCCTTCGTTCTGTGTGCATTCGACTGCGCCCGGGCACGCCGAGGACCGCCGTGTCACCGTGGTGACCGCGGCGGAGCGGCGCTTGCGGAGGGCGCGAGCCGGCGGATCGGGAGCGGTTGCTCATCGGGGATCCGCGTCGTACCGTTAGTCAAGCAGGCCACTTCGAATTGCGTAAGTATGCACTTTTCTGTCCTGTACTCACAGATTGGATAGTGACATGCGCGACAAGACGGCCGCAGCGATCGCGGTGTGCTCCGTGGAGACGACCGTGAGCATCATCGGCGGCTGCTGGAAGCTCACGATCATCCAGGAGTTGCTGGATCACACACTGCGCTACGGGGAACTCCGTCGAGCCGTCGGCGAGGTCACCGACCGCGTGCTCACCCGCCAGCTGCGCGAACTGGAGGAGGACGGCCTGGTCCACCGCGAGGTCTACGCAGAAGTGCCGCCGCGGGTGGAGTACTCCCTCACGCCGATGGGGGAATCGCTGCGCAGCCTGGTGCAGGCGATGGACGCGTGGGGTCTGGCCTGGGTCGCGGAGCAACCCGTGCGTGCGTGACCTGAGACCACAGCGATAGTCTGTGCCGGTGAGCGCAAAGAATGAGGCCATCTCGGCGCGAGCGTGCGCGATGCTCAGCATCGCGATCGCCGCGTTCTCCATCTACATCGTCGTCTCGACGGCACAGAACGGCGGTGGCTGGTCGTTCTCCGTCCTCGCCTGCTTCGTACCGCTGCTCTTCGCCGCGCAGGGCATCAGGATGAGCCGCCAACCCGGCGCCCCCTGGCCGACGTTCAGCCTCATCGGCTCGATCGTCGGAGCGGCACTCGGCCTGGTGTCCTTCGCTGGCTTCGCCTGGCTGCTGACGGTTTCGTCCTAGTCGGTCACACCGCGCGTCGACGCACCGAGCAGGAGCTGCGGGGCGAACGTCACCCGTCGCGCACCGGCGGTGCCGCCACCGCCGAACGCGTCCAGCAAGAGCCGCACGGCTTCCTGACCCATGGCCTCCCATGGGTGACGCAGCGTTGTGATCGCCCGCGAATCGCCGTCGTCGAACGACACGTCGAGCAGGCTCGCGACCTGCACCTGCCCAGGGACGTCGACCGAGTTCAACCGCAGAACGGTCGTGAGTCCGTGGGCGACGTCGTCGTTCGCGCACACGACGGCGTCGACCTCCAGCCCGGTGTCCACAAGCCGGTTCGCCGCCGCGACGCCGCCGGCGAGCACCGCGTCCGCCTCGATCGCGTCCACGAACGTCAGACCGTTCACGGCACACGATGCGCGGAGCGCGCCGATCCTGCGGGCGTCTGCCGGCACATCGGCCGACAGACCGACCGACAGCAGCGACCGCGCACCGGAGGCCGCAAGGCTGCCGACGAGCAGATCCGTCGCCCGGTGATCGTCGAGCCCCACGGAGTCCGTCGAGTTCCCGAAGATGAACCGACCGACCTGCACCACGGGCACCCGGCCGGCAGCGGCGATCGCGTCGCGGCTGACCTCCTCAGAGGGCGGGCAGATGATCATGCCGTCCACCCGGCGCGCGAGCAGTGCCTCGACGGTGTCGGCATCGTGCGCCTCCCCATCGGACGAATAGCGGAGCACGAGCGACAGCCCGGCATCGTCGAGCGCGTCGCTGACCGACTCGATCAACGCCGACAGGAACCCGGTGCTGTACCGGGGGAGGATGAGGCCCACGGTCTCGGTCCGCTGGCTCCGCAGCGCACTCGCGACGGCGTTGTGCCGGTACCCGAGCGAGGTAATCGCCTTGCGGACCGCCTTCGCCTTGTCGTCGGACACGAATCGTGCGCCGGACAGCACCCGAGAGGCGGTCGCGACGGAGACCCCGGCGGCCGTCGCGACGTCGGCGAGCGTCGGCTGCGTCATACGGACCCCTGAGGGTCCTGCGGTGAGGAACGCGCGTGCAGGATGCCGCTCACGAAGTCCGTGAGCACGTCGAGCGATGCGGTCACCGTGGCGTCGAGGATCGCCCGGCCCTTCTCCGCGGTTCCGGCGGACGGGTCGCCGAACACGCCCGATGGCGAGAACCGGTGCAACTGCATCGGCGTGGTCCCGAAGTCCGACGGGAAGTCCGGGTAGCAGGACACCGCCCGCGACAGGGACACCGCATCGGGTGCGAGTTCGAGCATCAACGACGTCTCGACCTCCTCCGCGTGGGCCAGCCCGGGCGCTGCGGCGCGGCTCGTGCGGACGGCGGCGATCGCATTGTCCATGCCCGGATAGTCGAGCGTGACCGTCGGGAACCCGGACGCGATCAACGACCGCGTCGCGGCATACAGCGGGTTGCGGTTGCCCCAGTCGCCGTTGACGATCACGAGCCCGCCCGCGCCGGACGCCTCCAATGCGCGCCCGAGGTCGGTGGCGATGGCGGTGACCGTCGCCGAGGACAGCGACAGCGTGCCTGGGTAGCCGGCGTTGTTCCAGGTGTCGCCGTAGTTCACCGGCGGCAGCAGCACGGCGTCGAGACGTTCCGCGAGCGACGCGGCCACCGCCTGCGCCGTGATCGTGTCCGTCCCGAGGGGTAGATGGGGTCCGTGCTGTTCGAGCGCGCCGAACGGCAGGATCGCGAGACCGTGCGATCGACGGAACGCCGCCGCGACGTCGGGCCAGGATGAGAGGAAAGCGTCCATCACTATGGAGCGTACGTCTGAATCGTGGTTCCGTGCGAACGATCGACCAGCCGCGGCATCGCCTCGGTGATCTCCGACATCACCGGAGCGAGGTCGAACGAAGTCAGCCGCCCGTCGTCGACGAGCTTCCGGCCGGCGACGAACACCGTCTCCACATCGCTCGCGCGGACGCTCAATACGAGCGCCGCTGCGAGGTCGTTCATGGGGTGCAGGTGCGGCTTCCGGACGTCGATCAGGACGATGTCCGCCTGATAGCCGGGCGCGAGGGAGCCGAGGTCGTGCTCCCGACCGATCGTGGCTGCGCTCTGCCTCGTGAGCAGGTCGAGGGCGTGCGCCGAGGTCATCCAGGTGGCGTCGCGCAGCCAGTCCTTCTGCACGAGCGACATCGTGCGGACGCTCTCGAACATGTCCATCGTGTTGTGCGATGCGCAGCCGTCGGTGCCGATGCCGACCGTGATCCCGGCGTCGTGCAGCATCCGGATCGGCGTCGAAGAGTGCGTGTGCTTCTGGTAGACCTTCGAGCAGCAGGCGATCCCGACCCGGTCTGCGAACGGCGTCAGCCATCGGAGATCGTCCTCGATGATGCCCGTGCCGTGCCCGATGACCACGCCGGCGTCGAGCATGCCCGTGTCGTGGAGCACCTGGATCGGCGTCACCCCGCGCTTCGCGAGCAGCGACTCGGTCTGGAACATCGTCTCCGAGGCGTGGATGTGGCTCCGCACGCCGATCTGCCTGGCGACGTCTGCGGTGCGCTGCAAGTCGGCGTCATCGACCGTGTACACGGCGTGCGGGCCGAGCGCCGTGGTGATCCGGCCGTTGGCCTTGCCGTTCCACTCGGCGGCGAAGGCGGCGCTGCGGTCGAGCCCTTCGGCGCCCTGTGAGGAGAAGTACGTCTCGGCGAGGAGGGCACGCGCACCCATCTCGTCGACGACCCGGGCGATCTCGTTCATCGAGAAGTAGTGGTCTGCGAACGTGGTCACCCCGCCGAGCAGCATCTCCGCCACGGCCAGCTGCGTGCCGATCCGCACGTCGCGGTCGGTCAGGTTGACCTCCATCGGCCAGATGTACTCGTTGAACCACGATGCGGTCGGGACGTCCTCCGCCGCACCCCGGAACAGGGTCATCGCCGAGTGCGTGTGCGTGTTGATCATGCCGGGGATCGCCACACGACCCGGGGCGTCGTGGATCACGGCGCCCGCAGCGGTGAGCGCTTCGACGTCGACCTCCGCATCCGGACGGATCCAGGCGATCGTGCCGCCGGAGATCGCGATCGAGTGCTCCGGCAGGAACTCGGCGGGAGCCGCTCGGTCGGCGGGATGCTCGGGGTAGCCCACGGCGGGACGCGAGGTGGGGGCCAGCACGGTCACGCCGCGGATGACGGTGTCGACGGTGTGGGCGTCGGCAGCGGCTCCGGCGTCGGGTGTCTGATCGGTCGTCGTCATCACAACAGACTGGCACAGATGACGCATTTCATGACATCGATTGCCTGGCGATCAGGAAACGGTAACACGACCGAAACGAACTGATGGTTAGCTAGTCTGACACCCCTACCCGTGCCACCTCCCTCAGCGCTCCTGATGTTTGTGTAACATCAGGCAAACGATTACATACTGGAGATCCCGTGTCCCGACCTTCTGTCCGTCGTCTTCTCGTCATCGGAGGCGTCGCCCTTTCGGCGACGCTCCTCCTCGCAGCCTGCTCCGGCAAGACGGCCACCACCGGCACCACAGCCAAGAGTGACGCCCCCACCATCGCGCTCCTCTACGGCACCACCGGCGACTTCTCCATCATGGATGGCGCCTACAACGGCTACACCAAGGCCCAGAAGGACCTCGGCTTCAAGGAGCTGAAGCTCTCCAGCCCGAACACCGACGACTACCAGGACCGCATCAACCTGGCCATCTCGCAGAACGCGGACCTCGCCATCGGCGTCGGGTTCCAGTTCGCCCAGCCCATGACGTCGACCACCAAGCGCGGCAACACCAAGTTCGTCGACATCGACACCGACAAGGGCACCACGATCACGGACGGCACCACGATCTCGTTCGCCGCCAACGAATCCTCCTACCTCGTCGGCGTCGCAGCGGCACTGACCTCGAAGACGAAGCACATCGGCTTCGTCGGCGGCGTCGACCAGCCCTCGATCCAGGACTTCTTCGTCGGCTTCGAAGCCGGCGCCAAGTCCGTCGACAAGTCTATCCAGGTCGACTCCACCTACCTGTCGCCGCTCGGCGACTTCACCGGCTTCTCCAACCCGACCAAGGGCAAGGAAGCGGCTGCATCGATGTACGCCGGCGGCGCCGACGTCATCTACGCCGCTGCCGGTGGTTCCGGCCAGGGCGTCTACGAGCAGGCCAAGTCCTCGAGCACCCAGGCGAGCAAGGTCTGGGCGATCGGTGTCGACGGCGACGTCTACAAGCAGGTCGACAAGGACATCCAGCCCTACATCCTCACCTCGGCGACCAAGAACGTCGACGTCGCCGTCGAGGACGTCATCAAGGAGTACGAGAAGGGCGACCTGAAGCCCGGTGAGAAGCGCTACGACGTCAAGTCCGGCGGCGTCGGCTACTCGACCAGCGGCGGCAACCTCGACTCCATCGAGTCGAAGCTCGAAGCCGTCAAGAAGCAGATCGTCGACGGTGGCATCACCGTCCCGACTGCCCTGAAGTAACCGTGACCGAGCAGGAAGCGCTGGTCCGGCTGACCGGCATCGTCAAGCGGTACGGGACCTTCACCGCGAACGACCGCATCGACGTGGCCGTCCGCCCCGGGACCGTCCACGCGATCGTGGGCGAGAACGGGGCCGGCAAGTCCACGCTCATGAAGGTGCTCGCCGGTGACGTCCGTGCCGATGAGGGGACGATCGAGGTCGATGGGAAGCCCCACGACTTCCGGTCGCCCCGCGATGCCCAGCGGGTCGGCATCGGCATCGTCCACCAGCACTTCCTGCTCGCCGACGCGCTCCGCGTCTGGGAGAACGTCGTCCTCGCCGACGAACCCGGTACCCCGTGGCACCTCGACTCTGCGGCGGCGCGCGACCATGTCGCCCGGTTGGCTGAGGCGAACGACTTCCAGATCGACGTGGATGCGCTGGTCCGTGACCTCGGCGTCGGCGACCGTCAGCGCGTCGAGATCCTCAAGGTGCTCTACCGCGAGGCGCGCGTCATCATCCTCGACGAGCCGACCGCGGTGCTCGTCCCCAGCGAGGCCGCTGCCCTCTTCCGGTCCATCCGGACGCTCACCGCACGCGGCGCAGCGGTCATCTTCATCTCCCACAAGCTCGATGAGGTGCTCGCCTTCGCGGACGAGATCACCGTCATCCGGGCCGGCCGTGTCGTCGGCCACACCACACCGGCGGAGACGACGCCGCGTCAACTCGCGGCGCTCATGGTCGAGGTGGAGATGCCGACGGTCGAGCCGCGTGAGATCCCCGTCGGCGACGTGGTCGTCCTCGAGACCGTCGCCGTGACGGTCGGGACGCCTGGCGAGCGACCGTTGCTCGACGAGGTGTCCTTGCAGGTCCGCTCAGGCGAGATCGTCGGCATCGCCGGTGTCGAGGGCAACGGCCAGTCCGAACTGCTCTCGGCACTGCTCGGTCGCACGGACTACTCGGGCAGCGTCGTCGTCGACGGCCGGGCGATCGACGACCTCCGCACCAAGGATCGCCGCGCGCTCGGCGTCGCCTACATCCCGGAGGACCGTCATCGCGACGGCCTCGTGCTCGACTTCTCGCTCGCCGAGAACTCGGCCCTCGGCTACCAGCAGCGCAAGCCCATCAAGCGCGGCTGGTGGTTCAGCAGGTCTGCTGCCACGGCGACCGCGCAGGCCATCATCGAACGATTCGACGTCCGCGGGGGAGGCCCGTCCGCAACCGCGGCATCGCTCTCGGGCGGGAACCAGCAGAAGTTCATCATCGGCCGCGAGCTCGGCTCCAAGCCGACCGTGCTCGTCGCGGCGCACCCCACCCGCGGCGTCGATGTCGGCGCGCAGAGCGCCGTGTGGGCAGAGCTCGTCTCGGCTCGCGACGCCGGTCTCGGCACACTCCTCGTCTCAGCCGACCTCGACGAGCTGCTCGCGCTGAGCGACCGCCTGCTCGTGATGTACGGCGGGCGAGTGGTCGCAGAGCTCGACCCGCGACACGTCACCGCCACCGAAATCGGAGAACACATGACGGGAACCCACAGCCGATGACCCGCAGGATCCTCGTCACCGCGGCCGGCCCGATCGTCTCGATCCTCCTCGCCCTCGGCGTCACCGCACTCTTCCTGACGGTCGGCGGCTACAGCGCCGGGTCGGCCTTCTCCGTGATGTGGAACTACGGCATCGAGCCCGCCTCCCTCGTCTCGAGCCTCAACAACGCGGTTCCCCTCTACCTCGCAGCCGTCGCCGGCGCGTTCGCCGTCCGGATGGGCCTGTTCAACATCGGCGTCGACGGCCAGTACCGGATGGCTGCGCTCGCCGGCGCCGTCGCCGCCGCGTCCCTCCCGTTCCCGCTGGCGATCCGCATCCCGTTGACGTTGCTCGTCTCCTGCGCGGTCGGAGCTGTCTGGGCACTCATCCCGGCGCTGCTCAAGATCTACCGGGGCGTGAACGAGGTCATCACCTCGATCCTGCTCAACGCGATCGCGACGACCATCATCGCCGTGCTGCTCAGCCACGTCTTCCGCTCGGGCGGCGGCCAGAACACCGGTACCAAGATCATCGACGAGAACGGTCTGATGCCTGAGCTGGTCGATCTCGGGCTCGGCAATCAGACGTCGATCTCGGCGTTCGTGATCGTCGCGGTCGTGGTGGGCATCGTGTACTACCTCGTGATCGATCGCAGCGTCTTCGGCTACTCGCTGCGGGTTGCGGCGCGCTCTCCGGAGGCCGCGGAGTCCGCGGGCATCAGCGTCAACCGGAAGATCGTGCAGGCGATGCTGATCAGTGGTGCGGTCGCCGGCCTCGTCGGTCTCCCGCACGTGCTGTCGGTCGCTGGCCGCTTCGACGGCACACTGCCTGGCGACCTCATGTTCACCGGACTCGCGGCCACCCTGCTCGGTCGCCAGCACCCCATCGGGATGGCGGCAGGCGCCTTTGTGCTCGCGTTCGTGGAACGTAGTGCGCAGGTGCTCGGCCTCGTGCAGCTGCCGACGGAGGTCGGCCAGGTCTTCCTCGCCGTCGTCCTGTTGAGTTCGGCCGTCGGCTACTGGCTGACGGAGCGCGCCGATCGTCGCATCGCGCTGTGGCAGGCCGTCACACGCAGGATCCCCTCTGCAGCACGCGAAGGAGTCGCACGATGAGCATCGACATCGCACAGGTCGACGCTCCGGATCTCGACCCCAAAGAGGCCCCCAGGCTGCGTCCGTCGACGCAGAAGGTCCGTCAGGCGATCGGCTGGGTGCTCTTCGGCCTCGGACTCCTGATCCTCGCACGGTACCTCGCCGACGCGCCCGGCATCACCGCATCGTCGACCTGGGGCTCAGCGCTCCGGCTGACCGTGCCGATCGCCGTCGTCGCGATGGGCGGCCTCTTCTCCGAACGCTCCGGTGTCATCAACGTCGGCCTTGAGGGCATGATGATCGGCGGCACCTGGATGGCCGGGCTCTTCGGCGCGTTCGCCGGACCGTGGGCCGCTCTCGCCGGTGGCATCATCGGCGGGCTCATCTTCGGTGTGCTGATGGCCGTGCTCTGCATCGAGATGGGCATCAACCAGCTCATCGTCGGTGTCTCGATCAACGTCATCGCTGCCGCCGTCGCCCGCTTCGCGAGCGACATCGTGTTCACCCAGATGGACGGCGGAAGCGTCGCACGCTCGCCGCGCATCGGCGCCGACGTGCCGCACGTGTCGTTGCCGTTCCTCTCCGGCGGCTTCGGCACACCCGACATCGCGCAGTCGATGGAGTCCACCGGGACCCCCGTCATCGCCCAACTCGGCGGTGTGCTCGGCGGCCTCACCCGCGACGTGTCGGTCGCGGCGATCATCGGCCTGGTGCTCATCCCCATCACGGCGTGGATCCTCTGGAAGACGCCGTTCGGCCTGCGCTGGCGGTCGGCCGGTGAAGAGCCGCTCGCGCTGCAGGCGCTCGGCGGCAGTGTGCACGGCATCCGCTGGGCGAGTGTGCTCATCGGCAGTGCGTTGGCCGGATTCGCGGGTGGCTACCTGACCCTCATCTCGCAGGGCTACATCGAGAACCAGACCGCCGGTACGGGCTTCATCGGTCTCGCGACCCTCATCTTCGGCAACTGGATGCCGTCCGGCGTGTTCTACGGATCGGCGTTGTTCGGGTTCAGCGATGCCGTCGGACTCGGCCGTCCGGAGACGCTGCGGGCGCTCGTGTTCCTGCTGGCGGTCGTATTCACACTTCTCGGCGTGCTGCGACTGGCGAAGCCGGGCGACGCTCGTCGTCTGCGCGCTGGACTGCCGTCGTTGATCCTTGGCGTGATCCTGCTGTTCGTGTTCGCCTTCGTACCGCTGCCGTCGGAGCTCTCGAGCGCCGCACCGTATCTCGTGACGCTCGCGGTCCTCGTGGTCGCCGGCAGCAGGATGCGTCCGCCGGCAGCGCTCGGCCGACTCGTCCCACGCCGCACCCGACGCGGCTGAACACCCACCTCGATCCAAGGAACCTCGTGCTCGCCAGCTCCACCTCCACGCCCATCACCGCCATCGCCGGCATCGACGTCTGGGACGGCATCAGCCACCTCGGACCGACCGACCTGCGGTGGGAGGTGTCCGCGTCGGACGCCGTCATCGCGCAGGTGTCGCCGAGCGACGCGCCGTCGGGCGACGGCCTCACACTGATCCCTGGGCTCATCGACACCCACGTGCACCTGATCGGCAACGCCTCGTCGACGCGGTCCGACTTCCTGACCTGGCCGCTCGTCACGAGGCCGGAGGAGCAGGTGCTTCACGGGCTCGCGCACGCGCAGCAGGCGTTGGCCGTCGGCATCACGACCCTGCGCGACCTGTCGGCGGACGACGTCCAGTTCTCGCTCGGTCGCGGCATCGACAAGGGGCTGGTCGAGGGGCCGCGGATCCTCTCGCACGGCATGGTCAGCATGACGGGTGGACACGGCGACATGTTCGTTCCGCCGGGAGTCGATCCCTCGCTCCGCAAACCGACTGCCGACGGCCCCGACGCCTGCCGGGCGCTCGTGCGGACGTGGGCCAGGGCCGGCGCGAGCGGCATCAAGATCGCAACGAGCGGCGGTTTGCTGTCGGATGGTGACAAGCCGTCGTGGCGCAATCACACGCGAGCCGAGATCGACGCCATCGTCGATGAGGCGCACGCCCTCGGGATGCTGGTCGCGGCGCACGCGCACACCCGCGAGGGCATCAGGATCGCACTCGATTCCGGCGCCGACTCCATCGAGCACGCGACGGACATGACCGATGAGCTGGCTTCCGCGATCGCTGCTGCCGGTGTCCCCATCGCACCGACCCTGCTCATCAACGACGCCATCGCCGAGCGCCGGGTGCCCGTGTCCGACGAGCAGGCCGCGTCGGCGGCCGACCTGGTCCGTTCGCGCGATGAGCGGTTCGCCGCGGCAGCGGCTGCGGGTGTTGACTTCGTGCTCGGCACCGACGCCAACGGTTTCCACGTCGGCTTCGGCGATCAGCTCTCCGAGGTCCGCAAGATGGCGGAGCTGTTCGGGTGGAGTGCGGAGCGCACCCTGCAGGCGGCGACGTCCCGTGCTGCGGCAGCGGTCGGACGTGCGGACTCGCTCGGTCGCATCGCACCGGGCGCGGTCGCGGACTTCGTCATCGTGCGCGGGCGGCCGTGGGAGGACATCGCCGACCTCGAGCCGTCGAACATCGTGGCCGTCGTGTCACGTGGGCGAGTGGTCGCCGGGGCGCTTCCGGCCTGAATGTGGCTGCGGTGCCGGCGCCCGGAGGATAACGCGCCGGACGCGTTTGCCCGACGATTCGCTGATCACCTCGTCGTCCGCCAGGATGTCGCAATCCGCGGTGTTGGAGAACACTCGGGACGCATCGAATGCGGCGTACAGTCGATCCGATCCGTCGCGCCGATCGCTCCCGTCGGTCACGCGCCAGCTCAGGTAGAGCACGCCGTGCGGTGAGAGCAGCGAGATGAGCCTCGAAACCGCGGGTGCGACCTCCTCGTCGGGAAGGTGCATGATCACCGTTTCGCACAGCACGTTCGTGAACGTCGCCGTGCCGAGCTCGTCCAATGCGGGAAGTGTGCCCGGTTCGAAGGGGATGCCGGGATGCCGCTTGCGCGCTTCGGCGAGGAGCTCCTCCGAAGCGTCGTAACCGGTGACCTGGAATCCGCGGGCGGACAACCAGGCGGCGTCGCGACCACTGCCGCATCCGATGTCGGCGACGCTGCCCGGGAGAAAATGCTCGTTCAGAAGTGCGTAGACGTCCGTCGGGGTGTCCTGTTCCCGCTCCCATTCGTCTGCATACGCGGAAGCATCGCGGTCATACGCCCGGATCGTGCGAGGGTCCATGGATTCATTCTGGTGAGCGTTGCTGCGCTTTTGCGGAGAGCGCCGCGGCGACCGGCTCCTGATCGAATTGTCGGCCGCGACGGGAGCAGCAGTGTGTCGACCGGCATGCCGAGTACGAGATACGCGTCGCCCGGGTGGAACAGTGCGCCACCGACGAGCTACCCGATGTCGTCGATCTGGGAATGTCGGCGTGGAGCACATGCGCATCGAACGATCAGCGATTCCGATGGCGCGCTCAATACGTTTGCACATGGGAGCTCGTGTGCTCACCTGGACGGACCGCGGGTCGGGTCTGACGGCAAGGGAGGCAGATTGAAACGTCGAACGGTGCTGGTTGCAGTGGTGACGGCGGGCCTGATTGCCGCCGGAGTGCTCCTCGCGGTCCCGAACCTCGTGCGCTCAGGTACGGACGGGCATGCGCAGATGGGCTCCGGCCCGGATTCCCAACCGTCAGCGGTCCCGCCGGGAAGTCGCTTCGACCTGTCCGACTGGGAGTTGCAACTGCCCACCGGTGCCCAAGGCGCTCCGACGACGATCCCGCCGACTGCGCTCACGGGTCCGCGCGGCTACGCGAATGCAAAGTACTTCTCCGTCGACAGCAGCGGCGCGATGACGTTCTGGGCGCCGGAGAACGGGGTGACGACGGCGCACTCGGACTACGCGCGCAGTGAACTCAGGGAGATGAATCCCAGCGGCACGCTCGCCGAATGGCCCGTCACCGAGAATCACACCCTCACCGCGACGGTCGCCGTTCCCGATGTCACCAAGCGTGTGTGCGTCGGCCAAGTCCATCTGGGTACAGGAGGGTCGTCGACGAAGGCGTTGGCGGAGATCTACTACGACGCCAGCGGTCAGATCACACTCGGTCTGGGCACCTCGCCGGACGGCCCGCAGGCCATGCACCAGCTCGGGCGTGTGCCCCTCGGCCAGCGCTGGACCTACGCGATCACGATCGACGATCACCACATTCGCGTCACGATCAACGGATCGGCGTCGGACTTCCGCATCCCGGCATCGTTCGACGCCTACGACGTGTATTTCAAAGCCGGTTCGTACAATCAGTCCTCCTCAGCGAGCAGCACGAACGGGGCGCGTGTGGAGATCTACCAGCTCGCGCTCACCAGATGACTCCACGCGGTGCCGTTCGAGTCCGCTCGGTCGACGGATGACCGTTGCGCCAACCCGGCCAGATCGAGAGGCGTCAGAGCTGCGCACGCTCACGGTAAAGTCCGGTGTGTGACACGGATGCGAGTACGAGCGACATACGTCGAGGTTCCGGTGCTGGACATGGAGAGGGCGCAGGCGTTCTACCGAGACGTGTTCGAGGTCGATGTGCGCCGAACCGTCATCGACGGGCACAACGCTTGTGTGATCGACGACGACGACGCTGGCGCGTCAGACGGCGCGGTCATCGCCCTGATGCTGGGGGAGTCATACGTTCCATCGGTCGACGGGACCCGCGTCTACATCACGGTCACCAGTGTGGAGCGAACACTGAGCCGTGCGGTTGCGCACGGTGGTGCGGAGTTGTATCCCGTGACGGTCGCCGATGACGGCCTGGTCGTAGCCGAGTTCCGTGACAGCGAAGGCAACCGGGCCGCTCTGAGCAATCGATAGTGGCGAGTCGAAGCATCCGAGTACCCTGTGATTTGGGATGTGATTTGAGTTGTTTCGAGTAGTGTGATGGCTATGACTATCACCGTGCCGACTCCGGGTCTTGGGGCTTTTGAGCGTTCCATCCAAGTCGAAGTACCGCAACTCGTTGAGGCATTGCGTGCCCTGTTGGGTGCGCAGCTCGTGGCGTACATCGGGTCGGTGAACGAAACACGTGCAGTGCGGCAGTGGGCAGAAGGAGAGCGGAAGCCGTCTCAGGATGCCGTACGACGACTTCGGCTCTCGTTGCATGCCGCGGGACTGCTGGAAGAGCGCGATCACGCCCGAGTCGTCCAGGCATGGTTCCAGGGTATGAATCCTCAGCTTGATGACGTGGCACCGGCGCGGTTGTTGCGGGAGGGGGACCTCGATGAGATCGGTCCCCGCGTGTTGGCTGCCGCTCGTTCGTTTGCTGCCGTCGGATAGTGGCGCCGCCTGCTACCGGATTCCCGGGTCTTCGCAGCGCCGTTGATCCTGGGCGAGTGTGGCGAGTCGGATATGGGCCGGATCCGTGGAAATGGACGGACTGGGCACACGCGAGCGATGGGCGGTTCGGTGGTCGCTGGGATGCGATTGATGGCTCGTATCGCACAATTTACGCGGGGTCGACGCTCACGGGGTGTCTGATGGAGGTGCTTGCCCGATTCCGCCCAGATGCTGCTCTTGTCGGCGAGATGACTGAGATTGTGGTCGAAGCGACTGACCGGGACCTTTACGAAACCGTGCCAGCAGGCGTCGTCGACCGGTCGTGGTTTGATCGCCGCCGGGTGGGCTCTGCGATGCTTGCCGGCCGGTACTGCGATGTGGCGTCGAGCGCATCGATTGCGGCGCTCCGGCCCATGTTTCTGGGGCAGGCTGTCGGGGAGTTCGGGTTGGCCGACTTCGATGCTGCCGCTTTGCAGGACAGTCGCCCGCGTGTGTTGACGCAGCGGGTGGCGAGAGCGGTTTATCTGATGGATGCACGCTCGGGAGGTCCATACGACGGCATTCGGTTCCTCTCTCGACATGGGAATGATGCCGAGCTCTGGGCGGTGTATGAACGCTCGACGGACGTGGATCGAAGTGCCCAGCTGGCAAGCGTCGTGGTCGGTCGTCTGGACGCAGGATCACCGGAAGTGCGGGAGGCTTTGGACCTGTTCGGTCTTGTCGTGAACTGAGGGCACACGGATGGGCGATGATCAGCGGGCTGCATGACTCGACCGCGCCCTGACCATCCCGACGGCGACGAGTGCAGCAGCGAGGGCTGTGACGGCGAACCCTGCAACCGTGACTCCGGTCTGGAATGCGGCGGCCTGGTCGGCTGTCCACGCGGGGGAGGAGATGTCGCCCGTGAAGAGGGCCGCCAGAATGGTGCCGGTGACGGCGATCCCGATGCCGGTCGCGACCTGACTGGACGTGTCGATCATCGCGGCGCCGATGGTGGTCCGATTCTCCGGCAGGCCGGTCATCACGTTGGTGCCCGCGACGACGCCGACGATGCGCATCCCCGCGGCGACGAGGACGAGTGCGAGAGCGATCCAGCCGTACCCGAAGCGGCTCCCGGCTGCGAAGACGGCGAGGCCGAGCACAACGGCGGCAGCGCTCATCCATGCGGCGCGGCCCATCCCGACCTTCCGGAGGAACGGGCTGACGAGGCGGCCGCCGAACAGCAGCACTACGACCTGCGGGAGCATCCCGATCGACGCCATCGCCGGCGACCATCCCCACGCGAACTGCAGTTGCAGGGTCACCATGTAGCCGAGGCCGGCGATCGCGAGCCCGGACGCGGCCTTGTACGCGAGGCCGCTGGAGACGAGGGGGAGGGCAACGAGTTCCAGGTCGAGGAGCGGGAACCGGGCGGTGCGTTCACGGACGACGAAGAGGACCGCCGCTGCCACGGCTCCGGCGGTCGCGGCCCACGGCATCCAGGAGCCGGCGCCCTCGTCGACGAACATCGTCGGAGCCACGAGTGCCAGCACGATCGTCGCCGTGCCGAAGAGCGCGCCCGGAATGTCGAGCGGGTCGCGGTGCAGTTCATCGGCGAGGTCCTTCGCAACGCCCAGGCGGATGCCGATGAACGCGAGGATCGCGATGGGCACGTTGATCAGGAGCAGCACCTGCCAGGGGGCGAACGCGAGGACGAAGCCGCCGGCGGTCGGGCCGATCGCCAGCCCCACGAGACCCACCGTGGAGATGAGGGTGAGGGCACGGACGCGGAGGGACTCCGTGTCGAAGAGGCGGAAGGCGAGCGCCATGGATCCGGGGGTGGTCATGGCGGCGGCGACGCCCATGGCCGCCCGGACCGCGATGAGCTGCTCCGGAGTGGTGACGAGCGCGGTCGCCGCGCTGGCGAGAGCCAGGAGTGCGAGGCCGATCAGCATCACCCTGCGGCGGCCGAACCGGTCTGCGATGGCGCTGCACAGCAGCATCAGCCCGCCGAAGACGACCGCGTAGGCGCCGGTGACCCACTGCAGGGACGTGGTCGTGGCATCGAGTTCTCGTCCGATGGTGGGGAGCGCGACATTGAGGATCGAATTGTCGAGCATCTCGAACAGGAACACGGCCGACAGCCCGGCGAGTGCTACCCAGGCGGCTCGGAGTGATTGCGGACGGCGCCGCTGCGGCGAGGCCTGCGCCTCGGCGGTGGTTGTTGTGTGCTCAGTGTTCCGGCTCATGACACTTCCTCCGTGCAAGGGAGAAGTGGCGGCTCGGTGAGCGGCGTATGCGCGGGGCGTGGAGTCCCGTTTTTACTTCCGGTGCCACCACTATAACCACAGGTGCTGGTTGAGCGTCCAGGCTCGTGATTGACAACTGGAGATCATCTCCATATCATCGGAAATGGAGATCAACTCCATATTTTGACGGGAGTCGGTCATGCGCATTCTGATGTTCGGTCGCGGCGTGATCGCGACCATCTACGGCCGGGTCCTGCAGGCCGCCGGGCACGACGTCGAGTTCTACGTGCGGCCGGGGCGTCGTGCCAGGTACGGCGACGAGGTGCGATTGGACTGGATCGACGGACGGCGGAAGCCCGTCGGTCGGCGGGTTCGCGAGACGTTCCAGACGTCGTTGCGCGAGTCTCTCGACCCAGAGGACGGCTTCGATCTGATCGTCCTCAGTGTCGGTCACCATCGACTCGCGGAGGCGGCGGCCTTCCTTGCTCCTCGCCTGGGTGGGGCGACGGTGCTCGTCTTCGGCAACCTCTGGGAGGAGCCGCTCGATGCGGTCGCGCCGATCCCCGCCGAGCAACTGGTGTTCGGCTTCCCGCAGGCGGGCGGCGGATTCGGTGAGGACGGTGTGCTGTCGGGTGCGATGCTGCCATCCGTCATCATTGGCATCTCGGATCCCGCGCCGTCGCGGCGGGAGCGGGAGGTGGTCGCGGCATTCCGGCAGGCCGGGGTCGCAGCGCGCGAGGAGCAGGACATGCGCGGGTGGCTGTGGCTGCACTTCATCGCCGACGCCGGCATGTTCGACCAGGCGGTGCGCAGCGGGTCGTTGGCGATGATGATCGGCGACCGCCGGGCGTTCCGCGAGGCGTTTCTGACCACTCGCGAGCTGTTGCCCCTCCTCGAAGCGCGCGGTGTCGATCTCGGCCGGCACCGCAACGGCATGCTGCCGTATCGGCTGCCCCGGCTCGTCTCGACGGCATCGGGATGGGCGACTGCGCACATCCAGATTGCGCAGCGGAGCCTTGCGGCGCACACGGATCCGCACGCTGCGGAACCACGCGCGGTCCTCGAGGACACGTTACGTGAAGCGCGCAGACTCGGGATCCCGACACCGCGCCTCGACCGCTGAAGGCGGCGCCGCGATGGGATCAGCAGCTGAGGGTCGCCGCTACTCAGGTGCGTGCGCGGGTACCTGCTCGGACCGCTGCTTCGGCGACTGAATGCGCAGGCCGTCGAGCAGGAGGGTGATGACGTCGTCCGCTTCACTCCGCCAATCCCGCCGGTCGTGCGCCGCGCTGATGCCGTGGAGGGCCATCATGATTGCGCCGGCCGGGACGTCGTCGCGGATGGCGCCTTCCTGGGCAGCGGCCGCGACCAGCTCGGCAACCGCCTGCTCCAGTTCTCGGCCGCTGTGCGCAGCATCGCTCCCGCTCTCGCCGTCACCGTCATGAGCAATGGCAGTCGTGGTGGCAGCATCAGCCGTGGCGACGAGTGCCGCGAGCCTGCGGGCGAGTCGCTGATTGGTGTCGATGTGGTCGACGAAGCGGCGCAGGAACGTTTCCAGCGCCTTCCCGGCGGTGAGCGTCTCCCCGAGTGTGCGGGCGAGATCGCTCAGCGTCGAGGTCTCCTCCTGGAGGACTGCCGCAGCGAGAGCTTCCCTTGTGGGGAAGTGCCGATAGAGGGTGCCTGTTCCCACTCCGGCGAGCTGTGCGAAGTCGTCGAATCGCAGGCTCTCGTCGCCCTCGCTGAAGAGCTCCCGCGCGCGCGCGATGAGCGTCTCGCGGTTGCGCTGGGCGTCGGCGCGCAGCGGCTTCCGGCTGGTCATGCGTTCGCCTCCGGGGTGTGGGGAGTGCCGGAGTGACCTCGCTTCGAGGAGTGCTCGAGCCGCTGTTCCAGGGCGGTGATGACGAGATCGAGGGTGAACTCGAACCCGGCGTCCGCGCGAGACACACCCGTCGGCGCCGCGCGAACGACTCGCGCGAGGTCGTCAGACCCTTCGAGGACCTCGTCGGGATAGAGATGTTCCGGTGACACCAGGTCCAGGCTGCCGCCGATGATGATGATGTCGACCATGGCGATGATCTGGAGCACATCCGCGTCCGCGAACCCCGCCTTCGACAGCAAGGTCGCAACGTTCTCAACACTCGAGGCTGCGCCTCCTGGTTCGGCCGGTGATGTCGCCAGAAGTGGCACGAGCCACGGATGTCGTGCGAGCGCGGCTCGTTGTGCACGAGCCATGGCGCGGACGACGTCCTGCCATCGCCCGGAGATATCCACCTTGACACCCATGTCCTCATGGAGACGCTGCCGAACCAGCTCGAGGACTTCGTCGCGGCCGTCGACGTGGTTGTACAGCGAGGACTGGCGGACTCCGAGCTTTGTCGCCAGCTCGGTCATCGTGAATGCGCCCGTTGTACCGGCCATCGAGATCGCCTCGTCGACGATGCGATCGATGGAGAGAAGAGGGGTTCGTGGCCTCGCCATGACGTTCTCCACATCAAAAAACTATAGTGATTCGTTTTGCGCGTTGACAGATTCGGGGGTGGCGATGACTATACCAGGAAACGAATCCAAATTCGTTTCCTGATTCGATGATGAAAGACAAGGAAGTTCAATGGTGACGACAGCCTGGTGGCGTGGTGGAACGCTCTATCACGCGTACGTTCGATCGTTCCGCGATACGAACGGAGACGGGTTCGGAGACATTCGGGGACTGATCGACAAGCTCGACTATCTCGAATGGTTGGGCATCGACGGTCTCTGGCTGTCACCCACCATGCCGTCGCCGAACCGGGACTGGGGCTACGACGTCTCGGACTACTGCGACGTGCAGAGCGACCTCGGCACGCTCAACGACCTCGACGAGCTGATCTCGCTCGGCCGAGAACGAAACATTCGCATCATGTTGGACCTCGTCGCCAATCACACGAGCGACCAGCACCCGTGGTTCGTGGAGTCCCGTGCATCCAAGGACTCGGAGTACCGGGACTACTACGTCTGGGCGGACGCCAAGCCCGACGGATCCCGCCCGAACAACTGGATCGACGACACCGGAGAGCCCGGGTGGACGTGGGACGAGGCGACCGAGCAGTACTACTTCCACAACTTCCTCGATGCGCAACCAGACCTCAACTGGTGGAATCCGCGGGTTCACGAGGAGTTCGATCGGATCGTCCGGTTCTGGTTCGACCGGGGCGTCGCCGGATTCCGGATCGACGTCGCGAACGGGCTCTACAAGGACGCCCAGCTTCGAGACAACCCCCATCACCCGCGCGCGTACATCTACGACACGGAGATCCAAGGACGCTACGGACTCCAGCACGTCCACAACTTCAATCAACCTGAAGTCCATGACGTCTACCGGCACTGGCGCGCCATCGCAGAGGAGCACCCGGAGCCCAAACTCCTGCTCGGAGAAACGTGGGTCGCTCGTGTCGACGAGTTGGCGCCGTACTACGGAGAAGCCGGCGAAGAGTTGCAGCTCGGATTCAATTTCCCGTTCATCTTCGCTCCGTTCGAGCCCGAGTTCCTCGCCAGAATCGTCCGCGAGTCCCTCGCGTCCTTCCCACCCGGGTCCTGCCCGATCTGGGCCGGCTCGAACCACGATCTTCCGAGGATGGGGACGCGGTGGGCCGATGGGGACGTACGCAAGATTCGCCTTGCGCACACGCTCCTCGCAACGCTCCCCGGCACGTTCACGATCTACTACGGCGATGAGCTCGGGATGGTCGACAGCGACATCCCGGCCGAGCTCCAGCAGGACCCGCTCACACAAGGCGGACTCAACGGGCAATGGCCGCGTGACAACGCCCGTGCACCGATGCGCTGGGACGATTCAGCGTCCGGCGAGTTCTCCAGCGGGACCGCCTGGTTGCCGGTGCCGGACGAGACCTCGCCGAGCGTGGCATCGCAGCTGCGTGAAAACGATTCCGTACTCCATCTCGTGCGGGGACTGATCCACCTGCGACGCGACGTCTTCGCCGGCACGGTGCCCGCCTACGTCGAAGGTCCCGTCTCCTCGACGCTGTGGTCCTTCGCCAGCGGTCGGCTCGCGGTCATGGCGAACTTCAGCGACGAGCCCGTCACGCTCTCCCGTCCCATCGACCCGCTCCTCAGGAGCAGCACCGGCGCCGCCGGTGGGCTGACGGATCACGTCGCCCCCTGGGAAGCCGTCGTGTTCACCGCACCAACAGAATCCATTGAGTCTCTCCTCGGCTGGTGAGAGGTCGCGACGATGGCGAGAAGCCGACGTCGCATCCTGCACCCAACCGCCAGAGAGAGTCAGACCACCGAAGGAGAGTTCCATGAGCAATCGCAATCGCGCAGTGGCCGTCGGCGTTGTCGCTTCCACCGCTGCGCTCGCGCTCGCCGGTTGCAGCATCACCGGCGTCACGTCCTCATCGGGAGGCGACGCAGCAACCGGCACAGTCAACGCCATCTTCGCAACCGATGCGGGCTACACCGAAGACAACATCAACTCGATGATCGCGTCGTTCGAGAAGGCCAACCCGAAGATCACGGTCAAGCCGACGTTCGTCACCTACAACGCGCTCCACGACAAAGAGGTGACTGCGGCACCCACCGGGTCCTACGACATCGTCCACATGGATGTCGTCTGGCCGGCGGAGTTCGCCAAAGCCGGGATCATCGCCGACGTCACGGACAGAGTGCCGAAGAGCTGGTCCGAGGACATGCTCGGCGGGGCACTCGATTCCGCGAAGTACGACGGGAAATGGTACGGAGTGCCGTGGGAGCCGTCGAGCAAGCTGCTCTTCTTCAACACCGCGCTCCTGGCGAGCGTCGGCGCGTCCCCAGCCGACCTCGACTCGTGGCAGGACGTCCTCGCGGTCGCGAAGCGGATCAAGGAAGCAGGCACGGTGAAGTACCCGATCTCGTGGAGCTGGTCCCAGTCCGAGGCGCTCGTCTGCGACTTCGCGCAACTGCTCGGATCGTTCGGCGGTTCGTTCTTCGACTCCAGCGGCAAGCTGGACATCAACAGCCCACAGGCGGTGCAGACCGTGGAATGGATGAAGTCGACCATCGATGACGGCCTCACCGATCCCGCGTCGCTGAGCTTCGTCGAGGACGACGTCAACAAGTCGCTGGCGGCCGGGCGCTCGGCGATCGGCCTGAACTGGAACTCCACGTTCAGCGCACTCCAAGACGCCTCCCAGTCCGTATCAGCGGGTTCGATCGGTGTGCTGCCGACACCGGTCGGGCCGACCGGGAGTCGCAAGAGCGTCAACGGGTCGATGGCACTCGCGATCACTGAGAGCTCCAAGGTCAAGACCGCCGCGTGGAAATTCATCGAGTACGCCACGAGCCAGCAGGTGCAGGACGCGTTCATCGGGAGCTCGCCGTCGAACTGGAAGTCGAGCTACACCGACCCCGCCGTCGTCAAGACGAACCCTGCGCTCATCTCTGCATCCGGCGACGCATACAACTCGATGATCCTGCGGCCGCAGGTCGCGAACTACAACTCCGTTTCGCAGGCGCTTCAGGTGGCGCTCCAGTCCGCTCTCCTGGGACAGAAGACGCCTCAGACGGCCCTCGATGACGCCGCCCGAGACATCGCGGGTCTGAAGTGACGCACGCGACGCGGCTCGAACCACCGCCGAGGTCCGCGCGGCCTCCGCGAACGGCTGCGCCTCGGTCGTCCGGCCGCTGGCGGGGCCAGGGATGGACCGCGTTCTGGTTGGTCCTCCCCGCGTGCGTCTGTGTGCTGGCCGTCGTGCTGTACCCGATGCTTCGGACGCTGTTGATCTCGTTCTTCGACGTCGACTCCGCGGTCGCGACGAACACCCCGTTCGTCGGTCTCGGCAACTACATCCAGGTGTTCGCCGATCCGACGTTCTGGGGATCCATCGGCAGAACGCTGTACTTCACGGTGGTCTCCACCGGCACCGAACTGATCTTCGGATTTGTGCTCGCCCTGTTGCTGAACGCGAAGCTCAAGGCGCGCTGGTTGTTCCGCGCGGTCATCGTCCTGCCGTGGGCGATCCCGACCGTGGTGAACGCGGCCATGTGGCGGGGCGTGTTCGACGCGCAGTACGGACCCCTCAACGCGTTGCTGACGCAGACCGGTCTGCTCGACCAGTACCGGGCGTGGTTGGCGGACCCCGGATTCGCGCTCAACGCCGTCATCATCGCCGACGTCTGGAAGACGACGCCGATCGTGGCCTTCTTCCTCCTGACAGGACTCACCTCGATCCCGGGAGAAGTGTACGAAGCCGCCCGCATCGACCGCGCCGGCTGGCTCCGGATCGGGCGATCGATCGTGCTGCCGATGCTCGTCCCCGCGATCTCGATCGTGCTCGTGCTCCGAACCGTCGACGCATTCAAGGTCTTCGACGTCATCTACGTCATGACCCGCGGCGGGCCGGTGAACAGCACACAGACCATCGCGTACTACGCGTTCAACACCGCGTTCTCGAATCAGCAGTTCGGTCTCGGCTCCGCCCTGTCCTACATCATCGTGCTGATCATCTTCGCGATCACCACCTTCTACCTCCGCCTGTTGCGTCGATCTGAAACGAGTCTGCTCTGATGCGCGCCACGAGAAACAGCATCCTCATCCACGCCGCGGCGATCGTGGTCGCGCTCGTCACGGTCGCACCGGTGTTGTGGATGCTCATCGCCAGTGTCATTCCGCAGCGGGAGCTGTTGGCGATCCCGTTCCGCTGGGTGCCCCAGACCCTCGACTTCAGTCGCTACGCCACCATCCTCGGAGACGGCGCCGTCGGACAGACGTTCCGCGGTGCGGCGCTCAACTCACTGATCGTGGCGAGCGGAACGGTGATCGTCTCGCTCATCGTGAGCGTGCTCGGCGCGTACGCCATCGCGCGGCTCCGGTTCCGACTGCGGAAACCCCTGGTTCGCGGCATGCTGCTGTCCTACATGCTGCCCCAGGTGGCGCTCCTCGTGCCGCTGTACTTCATCCTGTACAGCCTCGGGCTGCTCGACACGACCCTGGGACTCATCATCGTGGACAGTGCACTCGTGATCCCCTTCGCACTGTGGATCCTGAGCAACTACTTCCTGACCCTCCCGGAGGAACTCGAAGAATCAGCTCGAGTCGACGGGTGTTCGCGCCTCGGTGCGTTCTTCCGCGTGATCCTGCCCATCGCCACGCCCGGCATCGTCGCGACGACGATGTTCTCGTTCCTGCTGGCCTGGGACGAGTTCATGTTCGCATTGATCTTCACCTCGGACCACTCGAAGACCTTGACCGTCGCGATCGCGGAGTTCTCCGGACGGTACACGAGCGACTTCGGGCTGACTGCCGCTGGAGGGCTCCTCGCCGCCGTCCCGCCGATCGTGATCGCGATCATCTTCCAGCGTTACGTCGTCGGAGGGATGGCCGCCGGTGCCGTCAAGTGAACCTCCGGTCGATCAAGGGACCGACCTCGCGGAGCTGCTCGGATCGCTGCGACCCGAGATGCGCGACGGCGAGTACGTCTTCGTCAGCACGGATCACGACAGGGCGAGTGGGCTCCCCGCCCTCGCGATGATCGCGGAGCACGAGGGCGTCACCGTCGTGCTGTCGCGTCAGGATGCGGTGGCCGAGGGGTTGGACTACGACTATCCGTGCCGGTGGATCACCCTGACGGTGCACTCGTCGCTCCACGCCGTAGGGCTCACGGCAGCGTTCGCGTCAGCGCTGGCAGAGGAGCAGATCAGCTGCAACGTCCTCGCCGGCTTCCACCACGACCACATCCTCGTGGGGGTGGCGGCCGCGGAACGCGCCCTTGCGACGCTGCGCAAGCTGTCGGGGCAACCGACTCCTCCCGAATCCAGAGCGTGACCACCGTCATCGCGCTCGGCTTCGGGGCATCGGACAGGGCGGCGGTCACAGCGGTCAGGGCAGCGGTCAGGGGTTCCGAAGGCTCGATGGATGTCCTCGTTCGAAACATAACCGGTCGTTTCGAAACCCGGAATTCACTCGAGAGAAACGGCTGTGCAACGGCCGCTGCCCACGATGAGAACAGCGCCTGTCAACTGACAGGTATTGGATGCTCGTTCATGGAAGGCCCTACCGATGAGTGCCACAGAACCGCCTCGACTCAGCCCAGCTCCATCGTCCGCCACAACGGCGGCCGGCCCCACCGTGTATCGCCAAGAACTCCACCGCGGCGTCGGTTCGTTCTCGTCGTTCGCGGCCGGATTCTCATTCGTCTCGATCCTCACCACGGTCTTCCAGCTGTTCGGTCTGGGCTTCGGCTTCGGCGGCGCGGCATTCTTCTGGACCTGGCCGATCGTCTTCGCCGGTCAGCTGCTTGTGGCTCTGAACTTCGCGCAACTCGCAGCGAGCTGGCCGATCTCCGGAGCGATCTTCCAGTGGGCGAGTCGACTCGCCGGCACCACGTTCGGGTGGTTCACCGGTTGGGTCATGATCATCGCGCAGACCCTGACCGTCGCGGTGGCGGCGATCGCCGTGCAAGCGGTCCTGCCGTCCATCTGGGACGGCTTCCAGCTCGTCGGCGGTCCAGGAGCGGATCCGTCGCTCACCTCGACCACCGGAGCGCAGAACGCGGTGGTACTCGGGGTGATCCTGCTGGCGATCACCACGATTGTGAACATCCTCGGCGTTCGGATCATGGCCCTGTGCACGAGCGTCGGCGTCCTGATCGAGATCGTCGGAGTCGTCGTCCTGGTTGCTGCACTGTTCCTGCTTCCCGCCAGAAGCCCGGCGGTGGTCTTCACGACCGAGGGAGCGGCGCCGACGCACGACCCCTACATCTGGGCATTCCTCGCCTCGTCATTGATGGCGGCGTACGTGCTCGTCGGCTTCGACTCGGCCGGTGAGCTCGCAGAAGAGACCCACGCTCCCCGTAAGACGATTTCGAAGACGATCGTGCGCGCCGTCATCGTGTCCGGGCTGGGCGGCGGACTGTTGATCATCGCAACCCTGGTCGCGGCGCCCAGTCTGAGCGACGGGAACCTCGCCACCGGCGGCATCGCCTGGGTGGTCACAGAACGCCTCGGGCCGGTGTTCGGACGCCTCCTGCTCGTCACTGTCGCGATCGCGGTGTTCGCGTGCACCCTCGCGATCCAGACCTCCGGCTCTCGGATGGTCTATTCGATGGCGCGGGAGCGTGCGTTGCCGTTCTGGCGGACGCTGTCGCGGGTGTCGCCGAGAACGGGGACGCCGATCGCGACGAGCGTCGTCGTCGGGGTGGGAGCTGCGCTCGCGCTCGCGGTGAATTTCGGGCAGAGCGCGATCTTCACGGCACTCTCGAGTTTGTGCATCGCGATGCTGTACCTCGCCTACCTGGGGGTGACCGTCCCGCTGTTGGTCCGTCGGATCTCGCTGCGGGGACGTGGTTTCCCGCCAGGCGTCGACGAAGACGGCAAACCGCTCTTCACGCTCGGGCGCTGGGGCATCCCGTTGAACGCACTCGCCGTGCTCTACCAGATCGCGATGGTGGTCAACCTGGCTTGGCCGCGACCCGAGATCTACGACCTCACCGGTGAGACGTGGTGGTTGCAGTGGAGCGCGCTGCTGTTCATCGGTGCGACCCTGCTCGTCGGCTACGTCGTGCATCGTCGCAACCAGGCCAGAGACGGCGCCATCCAGCTCGGACACCTGCCGGTGACCGCCGCGATCCCGCTGGTCCATCAAGCGCTCCCTGAAGCGCACGCCGAACCGTCCTACAGCGGCCCGGCCTGACCGTCATCACGCCGCATCCGTCCGGTGGTCCAGACAGACCGATCCTGATCCCGTGTCACAGAAAGTGAGTCCGTATGCCCTCGATCGCGAACGAACACGCCACCGACAGCGTGCTCGCTGCCAGAGCCGATGCCAGAGCCCAATCGCAGCTGACCTCCGACTACATGCCGTACCGCCCGCCCGCGACGTCACCGTTCATCCCGATCGGCGTGGATCCCGATGCCCTGACCTGGGCCGAGACGGTGGCTCCCGGCGGCTACACCCACAAGGTCCTCGCCCGCGGGACCCGCATCCGATTCGACGACCCGACCGGTCGAGCATGCGCAAGCGTGCTGCTCTACAACGCGCTCGAGACCGGCGAACGGCTCAATGTCGCCGACACCGTGAAGATCCCCTGGCAGGCGTACCTCGGCGCGGGGCATCCGCTGCTCTCCGGTGAAGGCCGAGTGCTGGCGACCGTCACCGTCGACACCTCCGGCGCGCACGATGCGTTCTGCGGGACGACCACGGATGCGACGAGCCTGGCCAAATACGGATCTGCGGCGCCGGAGGGCCCGGCCCCCTCCGGCCGATCGCGGTTCCTGCTCGCAGCCGCCAAACACGACCTCACCGCCCGGGACCTCGCGCCGTCCATCTCGTTCTTCCAGGGTGTGCACGTCGAGGACGACGGCGAGCTGCGATTCACGGGGAGTGCAGGAGCCGGAACCTTCGTCGAGCTCGTCGCCGAACTGCCCCTGCTGGTGCTGGTGGTGAACGTCCCGCACCCCCTGGACCCCTCGCCCGACTACGCGGTCGGACCGCTGCGCATCCATGCCTGGTCCGGCGATCCGACCGGTCCGGATGACGAACGTTTCACGGCGACTCCGGAAGCGCATCGCGCATACCTGAACTCCATCGACTACTCCCGAGCGCGAGGACTGTGACCATGACCGCTTATCCCACCGCCCTCGGAGTCCTGGAATCCACGGTTCCGGTCGGGGCCGTGTTCACCTCTGACACGGTCCTCGACGTCTCGGGCCCCTTCACCTGTGACCCGATCGTCAGCGATGACGCCGTCGAACCATCGGCGCCCTGGTCAGCGACGATCCGAGCGGGCGAAACACTGACCATCGTGGACGTCGGCGGCAACCAATCCGCCGACTTCCTCGTCTACAACGCGGCGGACACGCACGAGCGTTACTCCGTCCCCGACACGCTCGCCGCCCAGCGCAACGCGTACCTTCGCACCGGTTCCGTGCTCCGGTCGAACGAAAGCCGTCCACTGATGACCGTCGTCGGCAACGAGATCGACCGACAGGACACCATCGGCGGGGCCTGCTCGAAAGAGTCCAACACCCTCCGCTACGGCTACCACACGGAGTTCCAGCACGGCTGCCGTGAGAACTTCCTCGCCGAGGCCGCCCGACACGGGTTGGGCGCACGCGACCTGGTCTCGAACATCAACTGGTTCATGAACGTCCCCGTCGAACACGACGGCGCCTTGGGCATCGTCGACGGCATCTCCGCGCCAGGCAAGCGCGTCGCACTGCGCGCGGAGATGGACGTCCTCGTGATCGTCTCCAACTGCCCCCAGATGAACAACCCTTGCAACGACTTCAACTGCACCCCGCTCCGGATGATCGTCACCGCCGCCCCGGACACCACCACAACTGGAAC
Source organism: Plantibacter sp. Mn2098 (assembly GCF_049319745.1). Taxonomy (NCBI): domain Bacteria; kingdom Bacillati; phylum Actinomycetota; class Actinomycetes; order Micrococcales; family Microbacteriaceae; genus Plantibacter; species Plantibacter sp. Mn2098. The sequence goes on from NZ_JBMOUH010000001.1 coordinate 102,801, forward strand.
GGACCTCGAATGACCGCCGCCTTCGACACGCTTCTGATCGCCAACCGCGGCGAGATCGCCCGCCGCATCATCCGCTCTGCGAAGTCGCTCGGGCTGCGCACCGTCGCCGTCTACTCGGACGCGGATCGTGCCGCTCCGCACGTCCGCGAAGCCGACGAAGCGGTGAGACTCGGCGGGGCACCCGCGCGAGAGTCATACCTCGACGTCGACGCGATCCTCGAGGCGGCGCAGCGTCTGGGCGTCGGGGCCATCCACCCCGGGTACGGCTTCCTGTCGGAGAATCTCGACTTCGCGCGCCGGATCGAAACCGCCGGAATCAGCTTCGTCGGTCCCACAGTGGACCAGATCGCCTCATTCGGTGAGAAGCACACCGCACGTGAGCTCGCGGCGCTCGCCGGCGTGCCCATGCTCGCCGGCACCGGACTGCTGTCGTCCGCAGACGAGGCCGTCGTCGAGGCGGAACGGATCGGCCTGCCGGTGATGCTCAAAGCCACCGGAGGCGGCGGCGGAATCGGGATGCAGGCGTGCGCGACCATCGACGACGTCCGCGACGCGTACGAACGGGTCGCCAGGCTGGGAGAGAAGAACTTCGGCTCTGCCGGAGTGTTCCTGGAACGACTCGTGCGCCCGGCCCGTCACGTCGAGGTGCAGCTCTTCGGTGCAGGGGACGGCCGTGTCGCCGTCATCGGCGATCGCGATTGCTCATTGCAGCGACGGAATCAGAAAGTCATCGAAGAAGCTCCGGCACCCGCTCTGCCTGACTCGGTGAGGCAGCAGCTGCACGAGTCGGCTCGTGCTCTGGCCGCCTCGGTCTCCTACCGCTCTGCCGGCACGGTCGAGTTCGTCTACGACCCGGTGCGGGAAGAGGCGTCATTCCTCGAAGTGAACACCCGGCTGCAGGTGGAGCACCCGGTCACGGAAGAGGTCTACGGCGTCGATCTGGTCGCGATGATGCTGTCTCTGGCCCGCGACGGAGCCGACGGCATCGATCCAGCGGTCTTCACGTCAACGTTCCGTCCCAGCGGGCACGCCTTCGAAGCCCGCGTCTACGCGGAGGATCCCGCGAAGAGCGGGCTGCCGAGTTCCGGTCTGGTCACCCAGGCCGTGTTCCCCGGTCAGGGCGCCCCCGCCCTCAGCGGTGTCCGCATCGACGGCTGGATCGAGACCGGTCTCGAGGTATCGCCGTACTACGACCCGATGCTCGCAAAAGTCATCGCATCGGCGCCGTCCCGCGACTCCGCGTTGGACCTGTTGCGCGAGGGACTCGACGCCAGCCGAATCGACGGCGTCGTCACGAACCTCGGTCTGCTGCGCTCACTCACCGATGAGACGTCACTGCGTGTCGCCGCGCATTCCACGTCGACCTTGGACACGACGGACGATCCTGATCCTCGAATCGATGTCATCGAGTCCGGCGCGATGACGACGGTGCAGGACATCCCGGGCCGCACCGGCTACTGGCAGATCGGGGTGCCGCCGAGCGGCCCCATGGATGCCGTGTCCCTCAGCGAGGCGAACCTCGCCGTCGGAAACCCCGCAGGCGCTCCTGGGTTGGAGATCACCGCGACCGGTCCGACGCTGCGATTCAGCGCACCCACCCTGATCGCGCTCACCGGCGCGCCGGCGAACGCGACGCTCGACGGCGAACCGTTGCCGATGTGGGAACCCGTCGAAGCTGCGGCGGGGAGCCTCCTGACCGTCGGCACGCTGGCGGGTCCAGGGCAGCGGGCGTATCTCGCCGTGAGGGGCGGCATCGATGTCCCGTTGTATCTCGGCAGCGCATCGACGTTCACCCTCGGCGGGTTCGGCGGTCATGCCGGACGAGCCCTGCTGCCTGGCGACGTATTGCGCCCCGGCTCCCCGGATTCCGACGCGACGCATCCGGCGTTCCCGAGCGGGGCGCGTCTGGGCCTCATCGGCGGACCGACCCCGGCACATCGTCGCCCTGCGATCACCTCCACGTGGCAGATCGGCGTCACGGAGGGGCCACACGGCGCCCCGGACTTCTTCACCCGCGCCGACATGGACGAGTTCTACGCCACTGATTACGTGGTGCACTACAACTCCGCCCGCACCGGGGTCCGTCTGGACGGACCGCGGCCGGGATGGGCCCGTGAAGACGGCGGGGAAGCCGGGCTGCATCCCTCGAACATCCACGACAACCCCTATGCCATCGGCGCCATCGACTTCACCGGCGACACCCCGATCATCCTCGGCCCCGACGGACCGAGCCTCGGCGGTTTCGTCTGCCCGGCCGTCGTCGGCAGCGGCGAGCTGTGGAAGCTCGGCCAGCTCCGGCCGGGGGACACCGTCCGCTTCGTGCGCGTGCGTGAAGCCGACGCGTCGGAGCTGATCCGCGACGTCGCCTCCCTCGTCGTGCGCAGCAGCGGCGGTGACGGAGACGACGGCGTCATCGGTCGGCTCGACGCAGGCGCCGACCGCCCGTCGGTGACGTACCGTCGTGACGGCGACGACAACCTGCTCGTCGAGTACGGCGACCTCACCCTCGACCTGGGCCTGCGCATGCGGGTGCACTCATTGATGACGACCCTGCAGGAGGACGCGCCGGCAGGAGTCCTCGAACTGACCCCCGGCATCCGGTCGCTGCAGATCCACACCGACTCGTCGCGGCTGAAGGCGTCAACGCTTGCGGGACTGCTGCGTGACATCGAGCAGGACATCCCGGCCACCCACGAACTCGTTGTGCCCTCGCGCACGGTCAGGTTGCCGTTGTCCTGGGACGACCCGGCAACGCACCTTGCGATCGAGCGCTACATGAACGGTGTGCGGGCCGACGCGCCATGGACTCCGTCGAACATCGACTTCATCCGCCGCATCAACGGTCTCGACTCCGTCGAAGACGTCCTCAAGACGGTCTTCGACGCCAGCTACATCGTCCTCGGGCTCGGCGACGTGTACCTGGGTGCGCCCGTCGCGACACCGCTGGACCCGCGACACCGCCTCGTCACCACCAAGTACAACCCGGCGCGCACCTGGACCGCCGAGAACTCGGTCGGCATCGGCGGGGCGTACCTCTGCATCTACGGCATGGAGGGCCCGGGCGGGTACCAGTTCGTCGGACGCACCGTGCAGGTGTGGAACCGGTTCCGACGGGGTGGCCTGTTCGCCGAGAACCCGTGGGCGCTTCGGTTCTTCGATCGCATCGAGTGGTACCCGGTCGGTGCTGAGGAGCTCCTCGAGCTCCGTGCCGAGACCGATGCCGGGCGTGGCCGCTTCGACACCGAAGAGGGGACCTTCGCGATCGCCGACTACCAACGCTTCCTCGCCGAGAACGCCGATTCGATCGCCGACTTCCGCACCGTGCAGGCCCGCGCGTTCAGCGAGGAGAAGGACCGGTGGCGCGCATCGGGCGAGTTCGACGTGCGGCCAGACGCGAAAGAGTCCCAACCAGCCGACGCCGTCGTCCTGCCGCCTGGGGCGACCGGGGTTTCTGCACCGTTCACGTCGACCGTCTGGCAGGTGTCCGTCATCCCCGGCCAGGTCGTCGCAGCCGGCGAGAAGCTCATGTCGCTCGAGGCCATGAAGATGGAATCCGCCGTCACCGCAACCGCTGCCGGCGTCGTCGGCGAGATCCACGTCCGACCGGGCGAGCAGGTCGCTCCAGGTCAAACCCTCCTCTCGATCATCGGAGCCGCATCATGACACCCCACACCTCAGTCGACCGCGTGCGCGCCGCCTACCGCCGACTGCGCGCCGTCGACCGGCCGGAGATCTGGATCAGCCTCCGAGCCGAGGAAGACGCCCTCGCCGAAGCCGCCGAGATCGATTCCCGGGTCGCCGCCGGCGAACCGTTGCCGCTCGCCGGCACGGTCGCCGGGATCAAGGACAACATCGACGTCGCCGGCTTGGACACCACGGCCGGGGCCGCCAGCTTCCGATACAGCCCGGCAACCGACGCGACTGCCGTCCGCCGGTTGCGTGCGGCCGGCAGCATCGTGATCGGGAAGACGAACCTCGATCAATTCGCCACGGGGCTCGTCGGAGCTCGCAGCCCGTACGGCGCCGTCAGGAACGCGTGGGACCCGAGTCGCATCTCCGGCGGTTCCAGCTCCGGGTCGGCCGTCGCCGTCGCACTCGGCATCGTCGACCTCGCGCTCGGCACCGACACCGCCGGATCCGGTCGGGTTCCGGCCGCGCTGAACGGGATCGTCGGTGTCAAACTCACTCGCGGGCGCATCCCGACGACGGGTGTCGTCCCCGCTTGCCGAACCCTCGACTGCGTCACCGTCTTCGCCCGCGACCTCGCCGCGGCGCGGCGCGCTGCGGAACTACTCTGCGGTCCCGACGGCATCGACCCGCTCGCCCGCAGCACGGAAGAAGCGGCGAGCCATGCGGCCGGTTCTGCACTGCCGGCCCGGCCACGCGTCGGCATCCCCACCGCCGACCAGCTCGAAGGGCTCGCGCCCGGCTGGGCCGATGCCTTCCGGCAGGCGGCGACGAAACTCCGCGATGCCGGTGTCGAAATCGTCGAGGTGGACATCTCGGCCCTGCTCACTGCTGCGACGCTGTTGTACGACGGGGCGTTCGTCGCCGAACGGTATGCGGCCGTCGGCACCCACATCGACGACCACCGGGACCTCATCGGGTCCGACCTCGACCCCTCCGTCGCCGCGATCGTGCTCGGCGGCGCGGACCGGACCGCCGTCGAGTTGTTCCGGGACCAGGAAGAGCTCGACCGGCTCGGCTCCGTCGCCCGGGGTGCGCTCGCCGGTTGCGACGCGTTGCTGACGCCGACCACCACCTGGCATCCAACGCTCGAAGAACTCGCGGCCGACCCCATCGGCGGGAACAGTCGGATGGGGCGCTACACGAACTTCGCCAATTTGCTCGACATGACCTCCGTCGCCGTCCCCGCCGGAACCGTGGGAGGGCTCCCGTTCGGGGTGATGATCACCGCCCCCGCGTTCCACGACCTCGCCGTGCAGCAACTCGCGGAGCGTCTCCTCGCCCCGACCATCGACGTGCTCGTCGTCGGCGCGCACCTGACCGACCAGCCGCTCAATCACCAGCTCATCGCCAACGGCGCCTCGTTCGTGCGTTCCGTCACGACGAGCGCCGACTACGCCCTCCATGTGCTCGACACCGCACCCGCGAAACCCGGCCTCGTTCGCGTCGCCGAAGGCGGAACCGCCATCGCGGGCGAGGTGTGGGCGTTGCCCGCCGCAGGGTTCGGGGTCTTCGTCGCCTCGCTTCCCGCACCGATGACGATCGGGCGCGTCACGCTCGGCGACGGAGTGTCCGTTTCCGGGTTCCTGTGCGAATCGGTCGCAACGATCGGCGCCGAGGACATCAGCGGGTACGGCGGGTGGGTCGCCTGGCAGCGCAGCTCTGGTGGGGGATACGGCCGCGGTGCGGGTGAATGAAGAACTGTGCGCTGTGATGAACTGTGCGCTGTGATGAACTGTGCGGCGTGATGAACAGTGGGGAGCGATGGTGAGAGCATGGAGACCATGACCTCCGAATCCCGGACCAAGCCCGGGCGTCCTCGCGCCAACGCGGAGAAGCCCGTGGCGACGGCGTCCTCGCGGGATCAGATCCTGGACGCCGCGGCCGCACTGTTCTCCGAGGCCGGGTTCTCCGGCGCTTCGACGCGGGCGATCGCGGATCGCGTCGGAATCAGGCAGCAGTCGCTGTATTACCATTTCGCGGGCAAGGACGAGATCCTCGCAGAACTGCTGTCCAGCTCGGTCCGCCCCAGCATCGATTTCGTCGAGAGCATCGAAGCGATGGTCCCTGAGCGGCTCAGCCCGGCCGGCGCACTCTTCGCCCTCGCCAGCATGGACGTCTTGACGCTGCGCCGCACCCCTCACAACATCGGAACGCTGTATCTGCTGCCCGAGATCCAGGACCCCCGATACGATTCCTTCCGCAATCAGCGCGTGCAGCTGCAAACCATCTACGGCCGATTGGGAGTCGCAGCCGCACACCCGGACGTCGCCTCGGTCATCACCGTGGAGCGCCTCGGAGCGATCCTCATCCAGATTGTGGAAGTGGTGATCCAACTCCGTCGCGGCGCCGCTGCCACCGATGGTGCGGAGGACGATTCGACCATCGCCATCTCGTGTCTGCGCGTGCTCGGTCTGTCGACTGACGAGATCGAGTCGGCGCGGGAGGAGGCCAGCGAGTTCACGGCTGCGGCCGTCGTCGCCTCACCGGCGGGTCGGGGCTGACGGATCCTCATCGCCGGCCTGTCTCTCGGCGGCGGGTTCCGTCCGGTGGAGAACAGCTTCGTCGGCCGGGTCTCAGGGCCTCAGCATGTCGGTGACCGACTGCCGGACGACCTCGGCCTGTGCCGTCCGATCCTCGAGCCCAACGGTCGACCGCAGTTCCGGTTGCATCGTCGCCCAAAGCGCCGACATGTGCAGCACGAGCGCCAACGTTACCCCGGGGGAGTAGCGCGCGCTGATCCGGCCTTCGGCCTGGGCGGCGGCGATCGCGGCGATCTTCGCCTGATTGCTCTCGACCGCGACCTGCAGGAGTGACTGGCCGCCGCGCTCAAGTCGCTGCCAGGTCGCCAGGCGCATGATCTCGGGCGCCGCCTCATTGCCGATGGCGAGTTGGGCGGCGTACCCGGGCAGGTCGTCGACGTTGATCGGGATGCCCTCGACCACCTCCTTGCCGATGCCCGCGAACACCGCTTCGAAGAGTCCGTCCTTGCTGCCGAAGTAGTGGTAGATCTGCGCTTTGTTGCTCTCCGCCTCGGTCGCGATGCGGTCGATCCTGGCGCCGGCGATCCCATACGCGGCGAACTCGGCCCGAGCGGCCGCGAGCAATCGCGCTTTGGTGGCTTCAGCGTTTCTCTGCATGATGCGAGCATATCAACTAACCATTCGGTTGACAGTTGGAAGATTCGGGTCTAGTGTCATCTCCGTAATCAACTAAACGGTTAGGAAGGTTGGATCCGTGGCCACGTATGACCCGATGATCGACCCGGCGGCGGCCAGGCAGGCGCACCGGATGCAGGCGCTCTTCCCGCTGATGCGGGTGCTGTTCGTCAACTCTCCGCAGCTGCGATTCGCGACCAAGAAGATCGCGAAACCGACGCGGATCACCATCCCGACCCGGCACGGCGACATCGGGGCACTGGTGTACTCGCCGACGGCCCGCGACATCGAAGCGCAGTTGGCTGCCGGCCATCGTCCGCCCGTGCATCTCATCACCCACGGTGGCGGTTTCATCCTGCGCACCCCGAAGCAGGAGGACAACGTCGCGCAGTATCTCGCATCGGAGGTGGGCTGCTTCGTCGTGATCCCCGATTACGACGCCGCGCCGCAGGTCCGATTCCCGGTCGAGGAAGAGGAGAGTTACGACGCCTTCCGGTGGATCCACGCGCATGGCGGCGAGTTCGGCTGGGACCAGGACCGGATCACCGTGGGGGGTGCGAGTGCCGGCGGGAAGCTCGCTCTCAACGTCGCGCTGATGGCCATCGATGACGGTCACTACGTCCCGCTCGCCGTCTCCAGCGAGTACGGCGCGTCGGACATGAGCATCCCCGACGAGCAGCGCACCTCGACGAAGAAGAACCCGATCGTCGGACGGGGCCTGATGACGCTCATCCGCAAGACGTACTTCCTCGGCGCCGATCTCACCGACCCGCTCGCCTCGCCGGCGCTCCATCCCCGGCTCGCGGAACTGCCGCCGACGCTCATCGAGACCGCGGAGCTCGACACGCTCAAGCACGAGTCCAATGCGCTCGCCGCGGAGCCGGTCCGTCGTGGCGTCGACGTGACCCACCGCGAGTTCGCAGGCGTCGACCACGCATTCACTCACGCCAAGCCGGTGGAGGTCGCCCGAGAGGCGATCACGATGATCGGCGATCACCTCAGGAAGGCTTTCGCGAGCGCCCTCTGAGGCGATCGCGTGAGCAGCACCACCCATCAACGCACAGAAGGAATTGCTCTTATGAATGACAAGGTTTGGTTCATCACCGGCACCTCGCGCGGTCTCGGCCGTCGGATCGCGCAGGCAGCACTGACCCGAGGCGACGCCGTCGCGGCGACCGCCCGTGACACGGCGAGCCTCGCCGATCTCGTCGCGGCCTACCCGGATCGGGTGCTCGCCCTCCGGCTGGATGTGACGGATGACGCCCAGGTCGAGGCCGCGGTCGAGGCGACCCTGGCGCGCTTCGGGCAGGTGGACGTTGTGGTGAACAACGCCGGTTACGCAGACCTCGCTGCGATCGAGGACACAACACCCGATGCCTTCCGCGCCCAGATCGACACCAATCTGATGGGCACGGTCTCGGTCTCGCGGGCCGTCCTACCGGCACTGCGCGCGCAGGGTTCCGGCCGGATCATCAACGTCTCGTCGGTCGGATCGCGTCTGGCCACCCCTGGCCTTGGCGCGTACCAGACGGCGAAATGGGCGGTCAGCGGCTTTACGGAGGCACTGGCGGCCGAGGTCGCTCCGCTCGGCATCGCCGTCACGGCCATCGAACCTGGCGGGATGCCGACCGACTGGGCCGGGAGCTCGATGAACGTTCCAGAGGTCTCCGCGCCGTACGCGGCGACTGTCGGTGTCATCCGCGACGTCCTCGCCAGCGGCGCGATCACCCCGTTGGCCGACCTGGGGAGGGTCGCGGAGGCGGTGCTGACGGTCGCCGATCTGGTCGATCCGCCCATTCGGCTGCTGCTCGGATCCGACGCGATCGTCAACGCACACGGCTACTCGGAGCGGCTCGCGGCCAGCGATGCGCGCTGGCGGGAACTCACCCGCTCCACCGACCGTGACGACGCGACCGACGCCGACCGCGACCCGCTTGGATCGATGAACGCCGCTCCAGAGGCCGTCGTCCGCCGATTCATCGACGAGGTCATCAACGGTGGGAACGGCGACGCCATCGGGGAGACCTGGGCCGAAGATCTGCGGTGGCACGGCGGAAGCCTCGGCGACATCGAAGGGCTCGACGGCTACCGGGCGTTCGCGGCGGCCAATGCGTCGGATGCGTTCACCGGCATGCATCTGGACATCAAGGAACTCCTCACCGTCGGGAACAAGGTCGTCGTCCGCTTCACCAACAGCGGGACGCAGACCGGGCCGTTTATGGGGGCGGCGCCCAGCGGCGTCCACGCGGAATGGCTCGGCATCGCGATCTACACCGTCACCGACGGGAAGATCAGCGAGGGCTGGTTCGGTGAGGACATCCTCGGCATGCTGCTGCAGATCGGTGCGGTGCAGCTCCCGGGCTAGGACGGGTCGATCGTCGGTACCGAATCCGCCGGTGCGAGCTGGAGCGTTGTGAGGCGTTCCACGAGCACCGGCGCGAACGGTGCGTCGACGGCGAGGACGATCGTTGCGGCGCGACGACCGGACGCTTCCCCGGCACCTGTCCGCAGGTCCGCGACGGTCCGACCGCGTTCACCCTCGTCGGTGCGTACGAGCACCGGCACGGCAAAGCTCTTGGTCACGGCGCTCTCGCCATCGAGGATCGCTGCGGCGAGCGGGTCGTGGAGGATCGCGACGCGCCTGCCGTACACGGTCGCGTAGAAATCGAAGTACGTGTCCATCATCTGCCCGATCACGCGTGCCGGGAAGGAGGGCGAGTCCAGCAACTGGCGAAGGTGGTGCTCTTCGAACCGATGCCCGGTCGTGACGTCCAGTGGCACGACGGTGATGTCCCACGCCGCGGCGAACACGGCGTCGGCAGCTTCGGGATCGTTGTGGATGTTGGCCTCGGCGTGAGCCGTGACGTTCCCCGGAGCGAGGAACGCTCCGCCCATGATGACGACGTCCTTCACCAGCGTTGCGATGTCGGGATCCAACTGCAATGCGAGCGCGAGGTTCGTCAGCGGGCCGATCGCCAGGACACGGAGCTCGTGTGCGTGACGGTGTGCCAGCTCCACCAGGAGTTCCGCAGCGCTGAGATCTGCCACGGCGCGGGCACTGTGCGGCAGCTGGACCCCGCCGATGCCGTTCGTCCCGTGGACCTCTGGAGCTCCGCCGTGGTACGGACGGGTGAGGAAGTCGCGCTGCCCGACGGCGACGGGGGTGTGGTCGTCGCCCAGCACGGACAAGAGGTCGAGCGTGTTCTGCGCCCCTTGCGCGGCGTCGATGTTGCCGGAGACGATGCCCACGCCGGCGAGATGCACGTCGGGGCGGCTCGTGAGGTAGCCGATCGCGAGGGCATCGTCGATCCCGGTGTCGCAATCGAGATAGATCGTGGAGTGGTTGGTCATGTCAGTGCTCTTTCCGGAGTCGTCGTGCTAGGTCGGCGGTGGTGCGGATGAAGGTGGTGGTGAATCGGGATGCGTCGAAGTCGGTGACGACCCGGGCATTGGGCGAGCCGCCCCACAGGTGCTTGAAATCGGCGACGGTCTGACCGCGGGTGAGCGTGCCGTCCAGTTCGATGTCGATTCGTGTGGCTGTCAGGGTCGCGAGATCCAAGTCGACCGCGAGGGCTGCCGCGGCTGGATCGTGCAGGAACGCCCTGTACCCGTCGCCCTCGGCGAGGTGGCCTTCGAAGTAGTACCGTGCCGCATCCACGATCGCGCGGATGAGCGGATCGTTGATGGTGGACGTGATGCCGTGTTCGTCCGAGGGGCTGAGCGTGTCGACGGGCTCGCTTCCCGCCAGGCGCTGCAACGATTCCACATCCAGCGGTGTCAGCGAGATGCGCTCGGTGACGTTGAGCCCCACCCAGATCGGCCAGTCGCCCGGAAGCCCGGCCGAGGCGTCGGCCACGATCTTCGCAGCCTCGGGATCCACAGCGATGTTCCATTCGGCTGTGGGGGTCGTGTTCCCCTGGTGATGGAACGAGCCCCCCATGATGACGAGGCGTTTCAGCAGGTGCAGCAGACGCGGTTCGACCTGCAACGCGTACGCGATGTTGGTGAGCGGTCCCGTCGCGATGCCGATGACCTCGCCTGGGCGGGCTCGGACGGTCTCGACCCACAGTTCCACCGCTGACCGCTCCGAAAGCAGGCGGGTGCTCGTCGGAAGCACGGCGTATCCGAGACCGCTCGCACCGTGGGACACGGTCTCCTCTCGCAGCGGTTCCTGCAGCGGCCGGTCCGCTCCCGCGCACACCTCAATGCCGGTTGCGCTGCACAGATCGAGCCATGCCATGGTGTTCTCCACAACACGTGCGAGGGACACGTTGCCGGCCACGCAGCTGACACCGAGGATGTCGACGTCGTCGGTGGACAGGAGGTGGGTCAATGCCAGTGCGTCGTCGACGCCGGTGTCGACGTCCATTAGGACAGGGATGCGATTCATGCCAGCTCCCGGGCGATCTCGGTGAGCGAGAGTGCGCCGGAGACGCCGCCGAGGTCGCGGAGCAGTTGCGCAGCCTCCGGGCGGCGAAGCCGTGCGGTCGTGAGCGTCGCGTCGGAGGAGAAGACGTCTGGGCGGAGCCGTCCATCACCAGCCGGCGGTTGGCCATCACGACGACCCGGGGGAAGGCATCGGCGACGAAGCGCATGTCATGCGTGATGGTGATGACGCCGACGCCCGAATCCGAGAGTTCGCGGACGAGGTCCACAAGACGCTCGGTGCCGATCGCATCGAGGCCCGCCGTCGGTTCGTCGAGAATGACGTAGTCGCAATCGTTGACGATGACCGTGGCGATGGCGACGAACTTCTTGATCGCGAACGGCAGATCGCTCGGGTTCACGTCGAGGTACTCCTCGATCCCGGTCAACTCGACGGCGCGGCCGAGCTTGGCGCTCGTCTTCTCCTCGTTCCACTTGAAGTAGCGGGGCATGTACTCGAGCTCGTCCTCGACGGTCGACGCGAAGATCTGATCGTCGGGATTCTGGAACACGTACCCGACGGTTCGGGCGGTCATCGCCGTGGTCTGGTCCGCCGTCGATACTCCATTCACCACGACCCGGCCTTCGGTCGGAGTGAGCAGGCCGTTCATGAGCTTGGCGAGCGTGGTCTTGCCCGCTCCGTTCTGACCGACGACGGCGACGCGTTCTCCGGCCCCGAAGCTCAGGCTGACGTCTTCGAGTGCGGTGGTGCCGTCCGGATACCTGAAAACGACGTTCTGGACATCGATGCTCATCGTTGGGCCTTTCGTTCTGTCAGCGACCGGGCGGCTTCCTCTCGGGTGAGCGGCAGCCCAGGAAGGCGTCGCCCCGTCTGCTCGAGGAGGAGGGCGAGTTCGGTCACCTCTGGTCGGGGGACGCCCCAGCCGGGCAGCTCCGGGGAGGTGAGGATCTCTCGTGCCGGACCGACCGCTCTGAGGCGCCCGTCCTGCAGGACGATGATCTCGTCGGCGTAGCGGGCGAGGAGATCGATCTTGTGCTCGGCGAGCAGCACCGTCTTCCCACGCGCTTTCAATCCGTCGATGATGGAGAAGATGGCGTCGGAGGACTCCGGGTCCAGCTGGGATGTCGGCTCGTCGATGACGATGACGTCGGGATCCATCACCAGCACCGAGGCGAAGGCAACCTTCTGCCGTTGCCCGCCGGACAGTTGATTCGGGTCCTTCCCGATCAACTGCTCGATGCCGACGGTGCGGACCACGTCGGCGACGGCGGCGATGATCTCCTCCACGGGCCGGCCGAGGTTTTCCATCCCCATGCCGATCTCTTCGAAGACCGTGTCCTTCACCCCGGAGATCTGGGTGAATGGGTTCTGGAACACGTAGCCGATCCGCACCGACAGATCGCCGGCGCTCCACTCGTCGAGACGCTGTCCCAACACCGTCACCTCGCCATCCAGATCTCCTCCGTGGAAGGTGGGGATCAATCCGCGGATCAGGGCGCACAGGGTGCTCTTGCCGCTCGCGTTCGCTCCGACGACTCCGTAGAGGATTCCGGGGCGGATGGTGAGGTCGACGTCCACGAGTGAGGGTTCGTCTGCGCTGTCGTAGGTGAACGTGACGTGTTCGAGTGCGGCTACCACCATGAGGAGACCTTTCCGACGAGGACGACGACGATCGCGAGTGCGGCGATCGAGATGAGGGCGATGTCGCCGAAACGCATCGGCCGGAGCCGTCTGAGATGTGTGTGCTTCGCCGTCGCGTTGAACGCCCGCGCGTCCAGAGCCACCGCGCGCTCCTCGGTGGAGGCGATCGCGGTCAGGAACACGGGTGCGAGCACCGGAAGGAATGCGCGCATCCTGGTGATCGGACCGCCCTGCGTCTCCACTCCGCGTGCGCGCTGGGCATCCATCACGACCCTGGAGCTCTGGGCGAGGTCGGTGATGGCCTGGAACGAGGCGAGGACGACGTAGGTGGCGCGAGGGGTCATCCCGGCCTGCTCGAGCGCGAGCAGCAGATCGGTCATCGGCATCGCCGTGAACATCAGCACGACCGCTCCACAGACGGCCATGACCGTCAGTGAGAAGTCGAGCCCGGCTGCGATGCTCTCCGCGGTGACCTTGATCGCAACGAATTGGAACAGCACGTGCGTCCCAGGAGCGAACGCCGCTCGGGTGAGGAACAACAGCACCCCGACGAAGGCGACGATCTTCAGCCAGGTGGACAGGTAGCCGCGGGCGACCCCCGCGAGGGCGGCGATGACGAAGAGCACGGTGCTGACGACGAGGGCCGACTCCCAGGTGCCGAGCACGCCGGCGACGACTGCTGCTGCCGTGAGTACAGCGAGGAAGGCGATCGGATCGGTGTTCTTGACCGGATTTCCACGATCGACCGTGGCGCGGAAGCGGGCGGCCAATTCGTCGAAGTTCGCGGTCTGCCCTGAGGCGCTTCCGTGCGAGTTCAGCAGAGTCATGGCGCTGTCGTCTCGGTGGCGGTGGCAGTTGTCCGCTTCGGTCGGCGGCCGGTGCGCAGGTAGATCGAACCCAGCGGGAGTTTGGTGAGCAGCCTGGTTGGGAGTCGTTTGAGGAGCAGGTAGACGATGATGACCGTGACGATCTTGTCGAGGAAGTCGATCGGGACGTAAGCGATGAAGTTGGCGACGGGGACGGACAAGCCGGTCGCGGCGAGGGCGGCGACGATGAGGTCCGCGCCCCCTGAACCGCCGAGGCCGCCGTAGACCCAGATCGTGATCAGTGCACCCAGCCACCCGCCGACGATCGACAGCGGGACGGCGGCGAGCACGGTCTTCCAGAAGGACCTGAACCAGCCCCACCGCGAGAACTGGCCGGCGAGCAGGCCGAAGATGATCGAGAGTGTCGCGTAGGGCACGAGGGTCGGGATGGTGATGGCGTTGATCAGGTTGGAGATCAGACCGACGATGGCGCCGGGGATGCTGCCGCAGAGGGCTCCGACGAGGATGGTGCCGATGGAGTCCAGATAGACGGGGAGTTTCGTCAATGACGCGATCTGTCCGCCGACGAAGTTCAAGGCGATGCCGATGGGGATCATGAAGATCGTCAGGCGCCCATAGCCCTTCAGGAACGTCGCGAATCTGGTCGGTTGGGTCATGTGCTTACTCCTTCGTAAGGGTCGTGGTGGAACGGTTGGGTGGTGCGACGGCGTCAGACGACTGCCGACGATGGCTGGAGCAGGATGCGGTCGGGCATCCTGTCCAAGATGGGGCGGAGCTGTTCGCGGGTCGCGTAGGAATCGGTTGTGCCTTTGCCCGAGACGGCGAACGTTCCCGCGGCGATGCCGTGGGTGACCGCTGCGGTGAGCGTCGCTCCGCCGGCGAGTTCCGCGCACAGCGCTCCGACGAACGCATCGCCGGCGCCCGTCGTATCGATCACGCTGTCCGTGTGTGGTGACGGCTGATACCAGTGGGTCTCGCCATCCGATGCGACTGCGCCTTCTGCGCCGAGGGTGATGACCACGGACCGTGCGACGGCTGTGCCGAGCAGTGCGGCGATCTGTCCCGCACCGTGGATGTTCTCGATGCGCGAGAGGTCGTCGGTGCCGAGCCTGTCTGCGAGCTCCGAGGCTTCCGTGCGGTTGAGGATCAGCGGATCAGCGGCGGCGAGTGCGTCACGGCTCACATGGATGAGCGGAGCGAGGTTCAGGACGAATCTGAGTCCGGAGGTTTCGCAGACTCGCGAGAACTCCTCGATCGCGGCGGCTGGGAGCTCGCCTTGGGTCAACCCGATCATCGCGCGAGCGGAGCCGTCGCCCAGAGCGGACCGCACCTGGTCGGTGACGTCGTCACGCGCGATGATCGCGTTGGCGCCGGGGATGACGACGATGGAGTTCTCGCCGACGGCGTCCACCGTGATGAATGCGCGACCGGTCTGGACGTCAGCCCTGGTCGCCAGGGCGCGGACGTCGACGTCGAACTCGTGGAAGGAGTCGACCGCGCGACGACCGGCGACGTCATCGCCGACCGTCCCGACGAAGCGGACCGTCGCGCTCAGCTTGGCGGCCGCGATCGCCTGGTTCGCCCCTTTGCCCCCGAGGGTGGCGCGGTGTCCTTCGCCGAGCACCGTTTCTCCGGGCGCAGGAAGCCTGCGAACGTAGGCGGTTTCATCCTGATTCACGGATCCCAGAACCAAGAGCGGTGCGCCTGCGGCCATGTCGTGCATCTCCATCGATCGGTTGTCTAAACGAATAGATTTTGGACTCTACTCGATTAGATCGCACAAAGGCAAGCCTCGGATGTTTCGATTCGGAGGGCGATCCGACGCGCGCCGTCGCCTGCCGTCACTCAGCGCTGCGCGAGGTTGCCTGCCGTTGCAGTGACGTCAGGCGCAGCCGCAGCTGCGCCGGATGACGAGGCGCGCCGGGATCATTTCTGGGTGGGCGTTCCCGAGGAGCGCCTGCACTGCCGCCTGGGCCATCGGTCGCGTCGGCTGTTCCATCACCGTCAGAGCAGGGGCGGTGAACCGGGTGATGGGCGAGCCGTCCAGGCTGATGAGCGCGAGGTCGTCGGGGATGCGGATGCCGCGCTCGTGGGCCGCGGCGAGGATGCCGATGGCCTGTTCGTCGGTCGCGACGAGCAGTGCGCTCGGCAACGACGAACCCGCTGCCAACCCGTTGCCGAGCGCCCAAGCCGACTCGAACGAGTAGGCGCTGCGGAACGGCTCGGCGCCGTCGCCGCGAAGGGCTCGCCAGGCTGCGGCGCGCAGCCCGACGGGCCCCGCGTCCTGTGGGCCGCCGACGAAGCCGATGTCGGAATGTCCGTGTGAGAGGAGATGCTCGTATGCGATGCGGACGGCTTTGTCGTCATCCGCCGATACCGTCGGCGCCAGGCCCGGCGGCGCATTGAAGACGTAGACGACATCGCTGCTGGCGTCCCCGGTGGCGATGAATTCGGACGAGACGGAGATGATGCCGTCGACCTGTACCGCCCGGAACGCTGCAATGACGTCCTCCTCGTGAGCGCTTTCGGTCTCGGAGTTGGAGAAGAGCGTGAGCTTCCCGACGCGCTGCAACTCGGATTCGACATCCTTTGCGAGGGCGGAGAAATACGGAGACGTGGCGTCCGGGAAGACCACTCCGACGAGGCCGGTGCGGGAGGTCCGGAGCGCCTTCGCGATGCGATTCGGCAGGTAGCCGAGGTCCTTGGCCGCCTCCAGCACCCGGAGTCGTGTGGCGGCGGCGACCGGGCGTGGCCCGTTGTTCAACACGTAGCTGACGACCGCCGTGGACGTGTTCGCACGTGCTGCCACATCACGAGCCGTCACTGCCATGGGTCAACCCTATCGATCGGCGTGAACAAAACCTCCACGTGAAGCGCCGGGGCGATGATCGTCGACGCAACAGCTTCACGTCGGAGCCGCAGCAGTCGCCCGATCGCGCGCCGAGAGTCGACGAGGTCACATGGCTCATCCGTGCGGCCGGCTGGCCTTTCAGCACGCAAGTTACTCGCGTAGATTGCGCGCCACATTGTTCCACAATGCGCCTCAAGAACAAGCATCTGCAATGAGTTGACACGCGTAGATTCTCTCTGTCAGGCTACCCGTGGCACGTGAGCACTTCGGCGGCGTGGAGAGGAAGGAAATTCGGTATGACGTTCTCAGTGGGCATGGTTGGCGCTGGTCAATTCGCAGGCCAGTTCGCGACGCTGTTCAACCATCACCCGGACGTCTCCGCGGTGTATGTCACGGACACGATCGCCGAGCGCGCGACGGAGCTCGCCACCTCGGCCGGGCTGGCCGGGACGATGGACAGCTTCGAGGAGATGCTCGCGTCGCCCGTCGACGCGGTCGCCATCTTCACCCAGCGGTGGACGCACGGACCGCTCGTCGTCAAGGCGCTGCGCGCGGGCAAGCACGTCTACTCGGCCGTGCCGATGGCCATCTCCGTCGAGGAGATCGCGGCGATCATCGACGCCGTTCGGGAGACCGGGCTCACGTACATGATGGGGGAGACGAGCTACTACAACCCTGCGACCGTGTTCGCCAGGGAGAAGCTCGCGGCTGGCGCCTTCGGTCGGCTGTTCTACGCGGAGGGCGACTACGTCCACGACATGGACCTCGGCTTCTACGACGCCTACCGCTACAGCGGTGGCGAGAACTGGAAGTCCACGGCGAGCTACCCGCCGCTGCTGTACCCGACGCACTCCATCGGCGGCGTTCTCGGAGCCTGGCCGACGCACGCGACCGCCGTGTCCGCCATCGGTGTCGTCGACGACCGCGGCGATGGGGTCTTCGACCGTTCGGTGAGCCAGTTCGACAACGACTTCTCGAACTCGACCGCGCTGTTCGAGCTCGCGGCGGGCGGGTCGATGCGCATCAACGAATTCCGGCGCGTCGGCTTCCCCTCGCACCGCCGTGAGTCGCGGTTCCGCTGGTTCGGCACCGACGGCACCTTCGAGCAGATGACGACGGCGTCGTTCTGGCAGACGCGAGACGGCGTCGACGATGTCTCCGAGCAGATCGACACCCACCCGTCGTTGGATGCTGACGACCCGTCGCTCGCGCACGTGTCACCGGCGCTGCGTGACGCGTTCGTGTCCGGATACGCGCCGATCCACGACCGGACGCGCATCCCGGCCGAACTGCAGGGCCTGCACAACGGACACGAGGGGAGCCACCACTTCCTCGTCGACGACTTCGTGCGCGCCGTCACCACCGGCTCGCTGCCGCCGGTCAACGCATGGACCGCTGCGCGCTTCACCCTGCCGGGAGTCATCGCCCACGAATCCGCGCGTCGCGGCGGCGAGCGGCTGTCCATCCCGGACATGGGCGAGCCGACCGTTTAGCCCGGCGTCGACGACCTGCTGAGCGGGCGACGGCTCTCGCGCTACCATCGGAACACGATGAGCGAGACTGCGAAACCCCGAAAGGTGACTCGCGCCGACGTCGCCCGCTACAGCTCCGTGAGCACCGCGGTCGTGAGCTACGTGCTCAACAACGGCCCGAAGGCCGTGTCCGAGAAGACTCGTGAGCGCGTCCTCGAGGCGGTTCGGGTGCTCGGGTATCGGCCCAATGCTGCTGCGCGTGCACTGTCGAAGGGGTCGACCGACACCTTCGGGATGATCGTCGTCGACAGTCGGAGTCCGTTCTTCGCACAGTTGTGCCACTCGCTGGATCGGGCGACGCTGCGCTGGGAGCGTTCGCTCCTCATCGTCAACTCGGATCGCCAGCGGGTGCCGCTGGCGAATCAGATCGCCGATCTCGCCGCCCGACAGATCAGCGGGTTGATCATCGCGGACCTGCTGGCTCCGGCGGAGCAGGCGGCCGTCGACCTCCTGGACATCCCAGTGGTGCTCATGAACCAGTACGGCGGTTCGGCGACGACGCCTGGGATCGGGGTGGATCTGCGCAGCGGTGCGCGTCGAGCTGTCGAGCACCTCATCTCCCACGGGTACGCCGATATCGCGTTCGCCGGCGGAGAGTTCGGTGCTGACCAGCGTGAGCAGGGTTGGGCGGATGCGCTGAGTGCGGCCGGCCTGCCGCTCGGCGCCCGCTTCCTCACCCCCTTCTCCTATGGCGGTGGGTTCGCGGTGGGTGAGGGGTTCTCGGAGGAGGCCTCACGTCCGCGGGCGATCTTCGCTGCGTCGGATCAGATCGCGATCGGAATCCTGGCGGCGGTGCATCGGCTCGGATTGCGTGTGCCCGATGATCTGGCGATCGTCTCGTTCGACGGCACCACGGAGGGGGCGTACGCGTGGCCTCCGCTGACCACGATCGCCCAGCCGGTCACGGCCATGGCGGACGAGGCGATCCGTCAGCTCGCGAGCGGTGACCTGGCTCCCGGTCTCACGACCTTCGAAACCGAGCTGTTCATCGGCGGTTCCTGCGGGTGTCCGGCGAGTGCCTGGACGCCGATCCAGCTCGTCGCGGACTGATCCCGCGGTCATTGTCCGGTCGGGACCGCTCACCTCGCGGCGGTGGAGCGCAGGATGTTGATTCCCGTGTCGAACGACTGCTCGAACTGCGTGAGCTCTGACGCAGGGACACCGTTCTTGCTGGCGACAGCTCTCCAGTCGGCGAGGGCATCCGCGATGTGCGTGAGGGTGGCCCTCGCCTGAGCCGCGTCGAGTCGGCAGACGCGCGCGAGCGCGAGGAGCCCGTCTCCTTCGTCCTCTGCCGTATCGGCGCCGGCGATCAGTGTTTGGCGCACCCCCTGATCCGGGTTCGGGTTGACGTCGAATGCCGGGCTGAGCGTCCACCCGGTTCGACCGCGCAAGAGCCCGTGGTTTCGCAGGTGGTCGTCGGTGTTGTTGAGTCCGACGTTGACGGCGACGCGTTGGAACAGCTGGAGGAGATCGGCGCGGGGCCGGGTGCTGACTTCTTCGAGACGTTCTGCGATGTCGACATAGTCGCCCGTGTCGCCGTCGTGTTGTTCGAGGAGTGTCATCGTGCTCATGTATCCAACGCGGCGAGTGTCCGGTGAACCTACGGGGGTGCTTCCTCGGTCAAAACGGTCGAGGAGCAGGAGATGTCGGCCTGCGATCTTGATCAGACGGTGGGTGGCTGTTGTCGCGCCCGCTGCGGTGGCGAGGTCGAGCGCGGTCGCCTCCCACGCCATGACGTCCCACCTGTCCTCGGGATGCGGAAATTTCGCGATGAGCTGTCGGCCGTCATCGCCGAGCACGGCAGCTTTCGGACGTGCCCCGCCCAGTGAACCGGTTCCGGCATCGAGCAGTGTCTTCACCGCTTCGTAGTCGTTGTCATCGCGAGCGGCGACATCGGCTGCGTGGAGGAGCTCGGGAAGCTGCACGAGTATCGGTACGACGTGCCCTGCATCGACGAACGGAGATGAGGGGTCTGGGCGGAACCTCAGCGCTCCCTGGCGAGTGATGTCGCTGACGCTCGCGAGAAAATCAACATCATCGAGATCTTGGGGGCGGCGTGATTCCGTCCGGGCGACAGCGCGCTCACGCTTCTTGATCAGATTGCGGCCCCACCGGTCTGGAGCAGAATCAGCGAACGCTCCCGGTAGGCCGGAGGTGTACTGGGTGCCCGATACCAGTTGGAGTGCAGGGTCCACGGGATACGCGAGCGGGTGCGCCATGAAGGTCATGTCGTACTGGAACGTCGTCGAGGTGAGCGCACCCCGGCTGCGATGGAACTGTGCGTTGCCGACGAAAAGCGTCTCGCCATCGAGGTCGACGTGGACTTCCAAGCTTTCGTGGTGGTTCATCGCACGCGCTTGCGGTTCAGGAGGCCTGCGCGAGCACGTCCGAGGTCGGTGTTGAGCGGCTCCAGTGCGTCAGTCAGGGTGTCGAGTATTCCGAGGGCGCGCGCGACGCGCAACACGGCCGAGAAGCTCACCGACGGGTCGCCGTGTTCGAGTTTGCGGAGGGTATCCCGAGTGATGTCTGCGCGCTCGGCGACCTGCGCTGCGGTCAACCCGAGGATCTTTCGCCAACCGGCGAAGTCCTCGCCGATGGTCGCTGCGGCAACGCGTACTTTGGGGTTCAGATCGAGCGTCATGGCCATCCTTTCGTCCGGTATATGGACGAGTTTAGTCGCCATTATCGGACATAGGGACGTTTTTGTTTGTCTTTAGAGGAGACTTGAAGCGGAGATTTCGGTGCTGCCGGTTGCGTCAGGATCAGTTGAGGCGCAGGTGGAGCAGTGGGTACGGGCGCCCGGCTTCATCGGTCTCACTCCGGCCGACGATCTCGAACCCGTGGTGGAGGTAGAAGCCGGCAGCCGACTCGTTCTGTTCGTTGACGTCGACCGTGGTCACGCCGTGTTCTCGTGTCGCCTGGGTCAGGAGTGCGGTGCCGATCCCGCCGCCGCGTTCAGAGGCGTCGACGAAGAGCATCTCCAGGTTGCCGTCGAGGACCCCCGAGAATCCGACCGGCCGACCCCCGCGTTCGGCGACGGACAGGGTGACGGCGGGGAAGTAATCCGATTGCAGGTGCGCTTCGATCTCGTCGCGGTCGTGTTCCGCGAGGAAGTCGTGTGTCGCATCGACCGCGTTCCGCCAGATCGTCGCGAGTGCGGGGTACTCGGCGGTCCCGAACGACTGGCGGATGGTTGTCTCTGGCATGTCCGGAACTCCTCAAGCGTGCTGACAACCCGTCAGTTTAGTGAGACGCACACGCCCTGCGTAACGGCCAGTAATACTGCGGCGGGGGCTGCACTGAATTGTGATAATCAGTCCACTGGAATCGATCCAGGTGGTCTGGCGTGGGTGGACGCGGAAAGTGGGCGTGATGAGTGGTGGACCGGTGTCCGCCGTCGGTACGCGCTTCTTCCCGGTGACGCAGCGCGTCGTCCGCAGAGCAGCATCGACCGGCGCCCTGCACGGGACGACCGTGGCCGTGGCCGATCCGGTCCTGGCCGCCGCGCTCGCCGATGCGTTGGAGCGGCTCGACGCCCACATCGACGGCGAGGCGATCGGTGGGCCGTTGGCCGACCTCGACGAGGTGCGTTCCGCCATCGCCGGCTCGGCATCGATTGCGGCGGCAGAAGCATCGGCGTGGACCGAGGTGATGCTGCGACACTTCGCACGCCGCACGAACCTGCTGCTCGCGAGCACCGAAACGCTCGTCGTCGGGGCTGGATCCGTCGCCGCCCGCCTGCAATCCGCGCTCGTCCTGATCGGAGCCAGATCCACCAGGATCGACGGCTTCCCGGCGGACGGGATCGGCCACGGCACGGCGGTCGTCTTCGCCACGGGTGAAGGGCACGAGGCAGTCGCTCCGGCATCCGTGATCCCGGATGCCCCGCATCCTCTGATCCTCGTCGATGCTGCACGGACCGGCTCTGCCGTCGACCGGACCGCCTTCGCCACCGGTGAGCCGGTTCCGGCACGGGAGGGGATCGACGGGTTCCGGCACGGACGCGAGGTGTTCCTCCTCGACCAGCCGGATCGGGCGGACCGGACCCTCGTGAACACCACTACGGATCTGACGACGGCGTTCGCCCTCGCAGCGCTCGTCGCGTGGGCCTCGCAGCCGTCTTCGCCGTCACCCGACCCGGCGGCGTCGGACACCACGAGCGCATTCGCCGAAGCGGAACGCGTCCTCGCCGAGGAGCTGGCCCGATGAGCGACATCGCCCGCCCCGAGCTGTGGCGCGAAGGCCAGGAGAAGATCGAGTGGGCCTCGCGCTTTATGCCGATCACGCGCACCCTCGGCGAAGAGCTGCGAGCAAGCGGCAGCGTCCGTGGCAAACGCATCGGCCTCGTCCTGGTGTTGGAGCCGAAGACCGCGAACCTCGCCCTCGCTCTGGCCCGCGCCGGGGCAGACGTCGCCGTGATGTGCGACGCGTCGAGCGCCAGGGACGATACGGCCGCTGCACTCGACCACGCCGGGATCGCCGTGTTCGCCCGTGAGGACGCATCGGCCGAGACGGACCATCGATTCGCCCTCGACCTGCTGGACCTCCGACCGGACATCCTCGTGGACGACGGCTCCTCGGTCACCCGCCTCGCGCACAGCGAGCGACCCGGGGTGCTGGAGACGATGATCGGCGCTACCGAGGAGACCACAAGCGGTCTGCGCCCGCTTCGGGTGATGGAGCGCACAGGCGACCTCCGGATCCCCGTGCTCGCCGCGAACGACGCCCGCTGCAAGACCCTCTTCGACAACGGCTACGGGACGGGTCAGTCCACCCTGTTCACGATGCTCGACGTCCTGGGGGCTCCGCTCGGCGGTCGCAGCGTCGTCGTCGCCGGCTTCGGTTACGTCGGCCGCGGTGTCGCACGGCACGCCCTCGCACTCGGCGCACGTGTGACGATCGCCGAGGTCGACCCGGTGAAGGCACTTGAGGCGAGGTTCGCCAGCTACTCGGTCGAACCGTTGGCGCGGGCAGCACGGCACGCGGATCTGCTGATCTCGGCGACCGGGATCGCGCACACCATCGACGTCGAACACCTGCTCGCGCTACCCGACGGGGCCGCGGTCGCCGTCTCAGGAGGCGTCGACCAGGAGATCGCGATCGACGCCGTCATCGCCGCCGGGGCGCGGCGACGCACGGTCGCGCCGGACCTGGAGCAGTTCGAGCTGCCGAACGGCCGCAGCATCCTCGTCCTCGACGACGGCGGCTGCATCAACTGCACCGTCGGCGAGGGCAACCCGATCGAGATCATGGACCTGTCCTTCGGGGTGCAGACGGCCGCGATCGACTTCCTCGCTCGCGAGGGTTCGACCCTCGCACACGCGGTGCACCTGCTGCCCGCGAGCGTCGACGACCGGGTGGCGCGCGTGAAGCTGGACCACTTCGGCTCGCGCGTCGATGACGCCAGCGAGGCGCAGCTCCGGTTCCTGTCCGAGGGACAACCAGCCGCAGCAGGACAACCGGCCGCAGCGGGACATCCAGCGGCAGCGGGACAACCGGCTGCAGAGGCACAGCCGTGAACGCGATCATCGAGCTGATCGACGTCGGCGTCACCTACCGCAACGCCGAGGCGCCCTCCCTGAGCGGGGCGTCCCTCAGCATCGCGCCGGGGGAGATCGTGCTCGTCGCCGGCCCGTCCGGCTGCGGCAAGAGCACCCTCCTGCGCGTGATCAACGGCCTCGTCCCGCGGGCCTACCGCGCGGACCTCAGCGGCACGGTGCTGATCGACGGCGCGGATTCGACCGGGCTCAGCATCCGGGAGATCTCGGAGACCGTCGGCACCCTCCTCCAGGATCCGATGAAGCAGGTCGTCGGCACGACCGTGCTCGCCGAGCTCGCGTTCGGTCTGGAGAACCGGGGCGTCGCACCGGACGAGATCCGTCGGCGTGCCGAGGAGATCGCGGTGCGGCTCGGTATCGACCACCTGCTGTCGAGCTCGACGCACGAACTCTCCGGCGGCCAACTGCAACTCGTCGCGTTCGCCGGCATCCTCATCCTCGAACCGCGGGTCGTTGTGGTGGACGAGCCGCTCGCCAATCTCGATCCGGATGCCGCCCACCGCCTGCTGAGCGCCGTGCACGAGTACGTGCGCGGCGGTGGCGCGGCCATCGTGGTCGAGCACCGGGTGGATGAGATCGTCGCGTTCGAACCGGACCGGGTGCTCTACCTCGAGGAGGGCGCCGTCGCGTTCGAGGGCGGCCTCACCGGGTTCCTCGATGCCGCATCACCGGCCACGATCAAGCTGCCGTTCCAGACGCTCGTCGACAAGCACCAGACACTGCCGGAGCACGCCGACCGGGGTCGGCGCAGGCAAACGGATGCCGCCGCATCGCGTGATGACGAGCCCAGGCTCTCCTTCCGCGGCGCCGACCTCGGCTACGACGACACCACGATCCTGCGGGGCGTCGATCTGGACCTCGCGAGGGGCGAACGAGTCGCCGTGCTCGGCCGCAACGGAGCCGGCAAGTCGACGTTGCTGCGCGCAGCCGTCGGCCTGGTCGAGGCGACCGCAGGGTCCGTCACACTCGACGGTCGGACGGTCGGCGACCTCAGCGCGAAGGAACTCGTCGCCATCTGCGGCTACCTGTTCCAGAACCCGGGCCAGGCGCTGTTCAGCAACACGGTCCGCGCCGAGCTCGAATTCGGACCCAGGAACCTCGGCAAGTCGGCCGAGGAGTCCGCCGCGATCGCGCTCGATGCGCTCGCCGCGGTGGCGCTCGACGAGCTGCCCGGGATCCTGGAACGCTCACCGCGCACCCTCTCCTTCGGACAGCAGCGACGCCTCGCCGTCGCGCTCGCGCTGACGCTCGGACCAACGACGCTCATCCTCGACGAGCCGACCGCCGGCCAGGACCTGCGCTCGTCGAGCCACTTCCTGGATGCGATCTGGGGCATCGACGGTATCGACAGCGTCTACTTCATCACCCACGACACCGATCTGGCGCTGGAACGCGCGGACCGCATCGTCGTCGTCGACGACGGGCGGATCGCCGCCGACGGCACCCCGGCCGAGATCGTGCACACCACGGGGCTCTGGACGGATCTCCTGCGGGAGACGGAGTACGTGCGAGCGCTCCGCTCGACGGTCGGGGTCGGTGATGAGGTGCCGTCCGTGTTCGACCTGGCCCGCGTCATCGGCTCGACCGCCGGCACACCAGCGCCCTGATCCGAGCCACCGCAACTCCACTCGTAACTCCACCCGCAACACCCCCCCCGCAACGCCCCGCAGATCCACCCGACAACACCCGAAAGGACCGCTCATGTCAGCAGCAGTCACCACCGCAGCCGGTGTCAGGCGCAGCCCCTGGGCCGTCACCTCCCGCACGATCGTGTTCGGTGCCATCGGCGCGGCGCTCTACGGCGCACTCGGCATCTTCAGCTTCATCATCCCCGGAACCGGCAACGTCGCGATCCGACCGGCGATCGCCCTCATCCCGTTCGTCGGGGTGCGCTTCGGGCCCATCGCCGGTTTCTTCACGGGCGCCATCGGCAATGCGATCGTCGACCAGATCCAGGGCGCGGGCTTCCTCACCTACTGGAACTGGAGCCTCGCGAACGGCCTCACCGGTCTCGTCGCCGGCCTCATCGCCCACTACCTGAAGGAGCCGAAGAAGACCGGTGCGCAGCTCACGCGCGTCGCCGGCATCTCGCTCGTCGCCGTGGTCATCGGCATGCTCTTCACCGCGTCGGACATCCTGCTCGGCAACACGGCCGAGTACTGGTTCTTCGCCGAGTACCTGCCGGCGCTGCTCACGACCGTGGTCGCCTCCGTCATCATCGCACCGGCGCTCGATCAAGCGTGGAAGCCTCTGCAGAACCTCTCCGGGCGTTAGATGGAAGCGTCACCGCGGTACCTGGGCGACGGCTCCTTCCTGGCGAGACGCGACCCGAGGGTGCTCATCCTCGTGCCGATCGCGTTCGTCGTGGCCGCGGCCCAGGTGCGCGATTGGCGCGTGATGCTCGTGCTCGTCGCCATCGCGTTCTGGTACTACGCGGCGGCCAGGATCCCGTGGCGCGCCGTCCGAGGCAACTGGACGTTCGTGCTCGTGTTCGTGTCCATCATGGCCGGTGTGAACGGCATCATCGCCGGGGCGAAGTCGGCGGGGGAGATCGACACCTCCGCGACGCTCTTCACGATCCCGCTCATCAACGTGGACGTCACGGGCGGCTCGCTCTCGTTCGCGTTCAACCTGTTCCTGCGGTTCCTGGCGATCGCGGCGACGGGCTTCCCGCTCGCGTTCTCCATCCGGCCGGGCGACCTCGCCGTCGCGTTCGCGCGGCTCGGGGTGCCCGCGCGGTTCGCCTACGGCATCGACCTCACCTTCAAGTTCCTGCCGACCACCGCGGCCAGCCTGCGCGAGACCATCGCCGCCCAGCGGCTGCGCGGTTACGAACCGCCGCCCACCCGCAATCCCATCCGCCGCATCGTGCAGCTGCGTCCGCTCATCATCCCGGTCGCGATGAACTCGTTCATCGAAGCCGAGGACGTCGTGGACGCGCTCGACCTGCGCGGGTTCGGAACCCAGAAGCGCACCTGGTTGCGGCAGCTGGCGTTCGGCCCTGCGGACATCGCCGTCATCGTCTTCTTCGCCCTGCTCGCCATCGCCGCCTCGGCGGCCAGTATCACCGGATGGATGCCGCCACTGTGGACACCGTGACCCGTCAGCACACCACGACCCAGGTGATCGTCGCCGACTGGGTGGTCCCCGTCGTCGGCGAACCGGTCCGCCACGGAGCGGTCGCCGTCGTAGGGGACCGCATCGTCGCCATCGGAGACGCCGCCGAGGTCCTCCACGACGCGCGCGAAGCCCAAGGCGCCGGCGGCGAGGTGCTCGAAACCGAGCGCCAGGGCATCCTCACGCCCGGGCTCGTCAACGCGCACTCGCACCTGCAATACACCTGCATGGCCGAGGTCGGGCAGGGCGTCTACGAGGGCTTCGAGGACTGGTCGCACGCGTTCCAGGACCTGTACGAGCAGCCGCACGACTGGGCGGCATCGGCGGCCGACGGCCTGCGCATCGCGATCTCGACGGGCACCACCGCGATCAGCGACATCGTGACCGATGCCGAAGCGTTGCGCGTGCTCGAGGACGGGCGTGTGCACGGCATCGCGTACTGGGAGTTGATGAGCTGGCTCACCGATGAATGGAGCGCCCGAGGACGCAGCGAGACCGAAGCGCTCCTGGAGCAGGCGCAGTCACGTTGGCTCGGCCTGTCGCCGCACGCCCCGTACTCCCTCGACACCGATGTGATCCGGGACCTCGGCAAGCTCGCCCACGAACGCGGAGTGCGCCGTCACATGCACCTCGCCGAGTCCGCCTGGGAGGCCGAGTACACCCAGAACGGGACCGGGGCGCTCGCCGACCAGTGGCGGGACTGGGGCTTCGCCGACTTCCAGCTGCTGCGACGCGGTGGCAGCAAGCTGCGGCCCGTCCCGTACGCGGAATCGATCGGTGCGCTGGGACCCACGAGCCATGTTGCGCACGGCATCTACACGGATGCGGCGGACCGGGAGATCCTGCGACGGACGGGGACGGTCGTCGCCCTGTGTCCGCGATCGAACGCCGTCATCGGACTCGATGAGGCGCCCGTGGCCGACTACCTGCGAGAGGGGAACGCGATCGCCGTCGGCACCGATTCGCTCTCGTCCACGCCCTCCTTGGACCTCTCCGGCGACGTTGCGGCGCTCGCCGCCATCGCCCGCCGTCAGGGCTACAACGGGGACGATCTCCACCGCCGGCTGTTCGCAGCGGCGACGCTCGGCGGGGCGGTGGCGATGGGGCTCGACACCGGCAGTCATCGGCTCGGTGCGCTGCAGCCGGGCGCGTTGGCCGATTTCGCGGTGTTCGATCACGAGGCGACGACGGCGCGCGATGTGCTCGCGAGTCTCGTCGAGGGTGGCGACGGGCACGTGACGACCACGATCATCGCCGGTGACGTGCGCTGGGAGGCGGGACGATGAGTGACGGTGTGGAATTGGACGGTGCGGAGCCGGGCGATGCAGAACTCGGCGATGCGGAGGTGTTCGACCGACGGACCGTCGACGGCGAACTCATCGAGCGGGTTCGTCGGTCGCCGACGGCTGCAGCGCTGTCACTCGAACCGCATCCTGAGGGCGGCTGGTATCGCCGCACGTGGACGTCGCCCGATGCGGTGACCGTCGACAGCGGCTCGGACGACAGCGGCCCGGACGACGGCGACGGCGGCTCGGTCGTGCGGCCGGCGGCGACGCTCATCCACTTCTTCCTGCCGCCGGGGGAGTCGTCGGCGTGGCATCGTGTGCGTTCGACCGAGATCTGGCTCTGGCACGGGCCCGGCCGGATCACCCTCCAGCACGGCGGTTCGGGGGAGGCGCCTGTTCCGGGGGAGTCCGTCGTCCTCGGGCCGGATATCGCGGGCGGTGAGGTCGCTCAGGCGACGGTGGAGCCGACCGTATGGCAGCGGACGTTGCCGGCGGAGGAGGACGCCCTCGCGAGCTGTCTGGTCTCGCCTGGGTTCGACTTCGCGGACTTCACGCTGGCGTAGAGGACGAGGCTGGCTCTTCACCGCAATCGGTGTAATGGTGGTGGCTTTCTGGTGGATTCAGAGTAGTCTTGACGGACCACCAACGGCGATCGGAGGCCACCATGACGAACACGACCCGTGTCGCTGCAGCTCATACGCAGACACTCAAGCTCGATATTCGCGAGATCACGCGCCGCCTCAACGGATCCCTCGGCGGCACACTCGTCGCTTCTCTTGCCGGTAGCAAGGACCCGAAGCTCCCGTACCGTTGGGCGAAAGTGGACGGCCCCGCGCCCAAGAACGAGGCGATGAGACGCCTGTTGTTCGCCTACGAGCAGTGGACGAGGCTCGCTGAGGCTGAAGGCGAGCATGTCGCCAGGGCATGGTTCATCGGAGCCAACCCCTGGTTGGAATACGACACTCCTGTCACAGCGATCCGAGAGGACCGGTTCAAAGAAGCCGGGAAGGCTGCGCAAGCGATCCTCGATGACTCCTTCTCGGGCTGATGGTGCTCTGCGCGAGTACCGGTTGCGAACTCGTCGCTGGCCCAGGACCGGGGAACTATCGCGTCGCGCGTAGCTCGTACGGGCCCATCGCTCCCAAATGCAGAGAAGCCGAGTTGGACGGAACACTCGACACATCCGGATGGAGCCGCTTCGACACCATAGGGCGGACGCTGTATTCGA
This sequence comes from Plantibacter sp. Mn2098, assembly GCF_049319745.1. Lineage (NCBI taxonomy): Bacteria > Bacillati > Actinomycetota > Actinomycetes > Micrococcales > Microbacteriaceae > Plantibacter > Plantibacter sp. Mn2098. The sequence goes on from NZ_JBMOUH010000001.1 coordinate 132,073, forward strand.
CTGATGACCGGCTCACCTCATTCTTGGAACTTCTTGCTCCGTACCGCACAGAGATCAACGGGACTCGCCGTGCGTTGCAAAAGGACGCGGATTCGATGGGGATTCCGCTTGATCGCTACTGGGCGATGATTGTGGACGATTGGGACCAAGCCGGGACGATGCGGGCACGTTGGCTGCCAAGAGCATGGCGCGACGGTCGAACGGTCTATCGCGTCGATTACCCGGACGGTTGGTGGGTGGACATCATGTCGACTCACACTCTCGCGGCACTGTCCCACCAGCTTGAAGACGAGCTTGCCGGACTCGGCATTGCCGGCGGGCTCACCATCGCCCACGTCACCGGTGACGACCGGGCGGTCACGACACTCCTGGCAGCCTGGTTGAGAGAAACGGCAACGCTGTTTGACGGCACTCAGCCCCTCGGCGTCCGCTTCACGTCGAAGCACGGGCGCCCGGTAGGCGGAACCGGAACCTGCTGGGCGTACTGGATGCGTGCTACCGACGGCGGGCTGGACGAGCCCGTCTCCGTTACGGAGGAAACCACCATCGAAGAACACGATCGTGACTTGAAGATCGCTCAGCAACTCTGCAAGATCCGGAACCGATAGCGAGATCGCTCTCTTGTGCTGAGCGGCATTCAGTGATGGAGCAGTTGCGGCAGGTGCGCTGCGCCTGCACCGACACCTCCGGCATCGGACGGACGGCGCCTGAGACCCTGGTCCCAGGCGATGCGTGCGAGTTCGAGTTTGGTGCGCGCCCGATACCCGGCACTCGTGTACTTCGCCCGCACACGGCTGAGGTACTTCCGCGCGGTGTCCGGACGCACCCCGATCTCGGACGCCACCTCCGCGATCGCGAGCCCGGAGGTGTACAGGAGGAACACGCGATGCTCCTGATCGCTCAGCTTCGGCCGTCGATCCGGCGCCTCGCTCATCTCCTGCGCACGTGGTGTGATCGCGATGCCGCCGGTCAGGACGGTTTCGACCGCGTCGAGGAACGTCCGCTCGCTGTCCGTCGTGGAGACCAGAGCGTCGAGCCCGTGTTCGAGGAGCCCCTGGGTGAGCTCACGGGAGCGCGGCGCCGCGAGGACGAGCACCCGGATGCCGAGGTTGCGGAACGCGCCGACCGTTCGGAGCGTGTGCTCCTGACCGAACTCCGACGGCGCCCCGAGCACGAGCACATGCGGCCAGTGCGCACGATCGGTGCGCTGCAGTCTTGCCGCGAGTTCCGGGAGCGTCGCACCGCTGTGGACGATGTCCACGCGCAACGCGTCGGTGAGCAACTGCTCGGACCGGTGCCGTTGGAGCACCGACTCGTCGACGACGGCGACCCTGGCCCTCGTCCCTGGGACCGGAATCCGGTGCGGCATCGTGCTCCTCCTCTCAGCACCCGGCAGATCGACCGGGCCGGACTCCGGTTGAGTCCTCACCTGGTGAGAGCAGGCCATCGCGAAAAAGTGTCGCGATGATCGAGTCGGACCCCGTTTCGAGGCAAAATCGAGATACCGGCGACACTTTTCGGCCGGGTACGACACCTTCCAGTGGGGGTTATCCGTCGTTGAAGGAGGACGTGGCCGTGTCGAGCATCGAATCATCGGTCGGCAGGAGCAGCTTCGGCGTGGACGAGGACGCCCTCACCGATGACGAGCTGGTCACGGCGATGCGCGGCGGCGACGATCACGCGTACGAGATCCTCTGGAAGCGGCACGTCGGGGTCGCCCGCCGCGTCGCAGCCCGGTTGGTGCCGTCGCAGGCCGACGACCTCGTGTCCGAATCGTTCCTCGCCGTCTACGACCAGATCCGCACGCGCGGGAAGGGGCCGACGGAGAGCTTCCGTCCCTACCTGTTCGCGGTGATGCGGAACACGTCCGCACGCTGGTACCGGGAGGGATCGCGCATCGCCTACGAACCGGAGGTCGACGGCGTCGTCGAGCACGACGGGTTGCAGCGCATGGAGCAGGAGTACGACGCCACCGTGGTCCTCACGGCGTTCCGGGCCTTGCCCGAGCGGTGGCAGCGGGTCCTCTGGCTCGTCGACGTGGACGATGCGAAGCGTCCTGCCATCGCCGCGGAGCTGGGGATCCGGCCGAACGCGGTGTCCGTCCTGTACCGACGAGCTCGGACCGGGCTGCGGACCAGATGGCTCCTCGAACAGGTTCCTGCGGAGTTGCGGGCGGACCGTGCGCATGCGGCGGCGTCGTTGCCGGCGTACATCGTCAGCGGGACGGCTTCCGATGCGGTCGGCCTCAAACGTCACCTGCACCAGTGCGAGCACTGCCGGGCGGTCGACCGAGAGCTCCGCTCGGCGTATCGCGATGAACGCAAGGCCGGCAGGTCGGTCGGGCCGCTCGCCGCGCTCGGTGTGGTGATCCCGACGGCGAGTGCGCTGTGGACGGCGGCGGCTCCACCGACCGCGGTCGCCGCACTCGGGCTCACGGGCTCCGCCGCCGTCCTGGCCGGAGTCCTGGCGCTCGGTGTCGGTGTGGGTGTGTTGACGCCGGCGCTGCTGCCGAGGTCAGGCGCTTCGCCGGTGATCCCGGTGTCGAGCAGCGGTCCGGTCGACGACAACAGGACCGTCGGTGCGACAGCACCCCGGACGCCCCTGCCGGTGCCACCCGCGGAGCCGCAGATTCCGCGGACAGGACCCACCATCCGGCCCGTGGACGAATCGACGGTGCCGACGATCGACGTCCTCGCGGACGACGGCACCGGTCAGATGCCGGACCGTCCAGCCCCGCGCCCGCCGGAGACACCGGGAACGGTCATCACACCGGTCGGTGGTGAGGCGGGGGCACCGGTCGTTGTGACCACCGTCCAATCGGCCTCCTATCTGGCGCCGATGCTCGCCGGAGCTGCACCAGCGGGAACCGATGTCGCGCTCCGTGTCGGATCGGACATCTACCGGACGCAGCCGACAGACGCGGGGCAGTGGACGTTCGATCTGCGTTCGCTGCTGCTGCCGGCCGGGAACTACACGGCATCGGTGTGGACGATCACGGCCGGCGTCGCATCCGCGGCGACAGCGGTCCCGTTCACCGTCCGTCCGCTCGGGATCGCCGGGTTCTCGGAGTACGAGCCCATCACGCTCAGGGCGGCGATGGACGGGGGCCTGCAGTTCACGGTGACGGGACCGCCGGGTGGCACGGTGTGTCTCGACTCGGACAACGGCCAGTCGGCCGTGATCCCGTTGAACGCGGAAACCGGGACGGCGGTTCGACGCCTCCGGTTCTTCGCCTACGGCCTGTACGTCCTGCGGCTGACCGCGTGCGACGGTGACAGCTTCGGACCTGACCTGCCGCGGACCGTTTCGGTGGTCGAGGGCGTCTTCGACCCGTGGGATGTCGGCGAGGAACCGTATTGGGAGATCGACGACCCGACGGCTCCGTAACGACGAACGCGGTGGCGGTGACGCATCAGCTGCATCACCGCCACCGCGTTCGACGGAGTCCGCCGACTACGCGCGGCGCCTCACGAGGGTGAGCGCAGCCCCGGCGGCGAGGATGAGGAACGCGATCGGCACGATGGTGGCGACGGGAGCCGATCCGGTCGTGGCGAGCGCCTTCGGCGTCGACGCCGAGCCCTGGGGTGCGTTGGCACCTGGCGCGACCGGGGCGCCCGCCTGCTGCTGGACGGTGACCGTCTGCGCCGCGTCGGTGATGTCCTCGTGCACGGCGACGGGATCGCCGCCGCCCTCCTGGTCGTTCACGAACAGCCGTTCGAAGGCGACGAGCGACTGCCCGGCGTATCCGGCGGGAACGACGAACCTGACCTCGATCGACCCGTTGGCTTCGGTCGGGACGAATGCCGTCGAGCCGATGATCCCCGTGCCGGCGCCGTTCGACTTCCGGATGAGCTCACCGCTGACGGTGTAGCCCACACCGGGCGTGAGGTTCTGGTAGCGGACCGTGTCGATGACGGTGCCGCCGGATGCGGGGAGCACCCGATCGCCGTCAGCTGCATCCACGAGGGAGGTCCCGATCGACGGCACGCCCGCTGGCGCCTGCACAGACCACTGCGTCGTCGCGGTGGCCGTCGTTGTCGCCGTGCTCGGCGCGACGAGGATGAGCGACTGGGCGTGGTCGCCCGCCGTCGGAGTGGTGCCGGCCGTCTTGGGGACGGAGATGACGTTGCCGGTGGCTCCGGATCCCGTTGCGGTCACCGTGACCGTCGCATCGCCAGCGGAGTTCGCGCCGCGCAGGTCGAGGTAGAGCGCCTGACCGTCGACGACCGCATCCGCATCGATCGAATCGCCGTCGGCGTCGGTGAAGGATACCGACGGCGTCACCGAGACGCCGACCGTGCTCTGGTCCGTGTGCACCACGAACGGACCGACCAGGGTCCCGGCCCGCTGCGGTGCACTCGGTGCGGTGACGGACGCGGTGACCGTCGACTGGGGCAGGCCGTTGCTCGCGTTGGCGCCGTTCACGAGGTGCCAGTAGGCGGTCGCGGAGTCAGGGGTCTCGAAGTTCCAGGCGGCGTCCCAGGTCAGATCGGTGTAGCGCCAGATCGCGTACTGAGTGGCTTCGATCGCGTCGTTCCGCGAGATGCCGGGAGCGCCGGCGGCGGCACCGAAGTCCGTCAGGTTGAGTGCCGGGTAGCTGTGGGCGAGCACCCAGCGCACCTTGCCCTGGATCACCGGGTCGGTGAAGTAGTTGCTGCCCAGGTAGCTGCCCGCGTCGCCGACGTGTCCGTCGACGTTCGTCTTCGCGGACACGTCGTGCTCGATGCAGTACGCCCAGAGGTCTGGCTCGCCGGTCGCCGGAATCGTCGACCAGACCTGGAACAGGCCCGTTCCGCCGTACCCGATCTTGTTGCCGATGTGGACTGCGTCCTCGGCGGTGACGGCCGCCGGGTCGGCCGCGGCTGCCGCGGGTGCTGCGGTCGCAGGTGCTGCGGTCGCGGCGACCGCCCCGACGACGATGGCGGCGGTGGCGAGCAGCAGGGTGCTGAACCGTCTGCCGGGCGCGCGTCGCTGTCGACTGTCCACGGAATCGATCATGGGTCCCACTTTCCTCGGTCGGGCTCTCGGGCCCGCCGCTCGCGCACAGCGTCGATCTCCGGGGCACGTGAGGGATTCGATTCACCATATTGCCGGGTCGCAGCCGGGTCGGCGTGTCAATGCAATTTGACCCCCCGCGGAGGTCCAATGCGATCGTGGTCGTGTGTGGGCGTAGCCGCATGCGGGTGATGGCCGCGAGGTCGTCGAAGGGGCGGGGACTTGACGCTAACGTCGAGTGCGTGACGGTTGAATGGGATGCTGAGCAGGCTCGACTGCAGAGACGGGCTGGAGTGCTTCGTGAACGGCTCGGGATCGATGAGGCGCTCGCTCGAATCGGATCAGCGACGCTCGTCGGGAGCGCAGCACTCGGGGTCATGGTTGCGCGGGACATCGACGTGACCGTGACCGTTTCGGCGCTCGGGTCGGACGTTCGGACCGCCGTCGCCGAGCTCGCCGCTTGCTTGTCGATTCGTGACGATGTGCGTGAGGTCACACTGCGCAACGACCTCGGCAGGTGGAATACCGACCCGTTGTATCCGGACGGCATCTACCTGCATGTGCACTGCGCCGACATCGATGACGAGCCATGGACGATCGACATCTGGTTCGTTGACGACCCCGCCCGCCAACCCGATCTGCAGCATCTTGAGACGATCGGGTCCCGGATAACCGCGGAGGCACAGGCAACGATCCTCGCGATCAAGCGGGCGACCGGCGGACGTCGTCCGGACGGGTCACGCCTGCCGAGCATTCTGATCTACGAAGCGGTGCTCGATCACGGCGTGTTGTCGGCCGGGGACTTCTCGTCGATCGACCGTTGAGTGTCGGCCGAAGGCCCCGGGTCGGTTCAGAACCTCGCGTCAGTCATGGCGGAATCGATGGGCTGACAACGCCATCGGAACCGATCAGCCGGCGGCCTTGCGGATGTGGTCGGCGATGATCGGTTCCGTCTGCTCGGTGATGGCGAGCACCGCGAACGAGGTGACCCACAGCTCGCCGTCATCGAGCTTCGCCGACTCCTCGAACCCGAGCGTCGCGTACCGGGAGGCGAACTTCGAGGCGGGCTTGAAGAACACCACGATCTTGCCGTTGGCATCGGCGTAGGACGGGAATCCGTACCAGGTCTTCCGGACCAGGTGCGGTGCCACCTCCGAGACGATCCGGTCGATTCCCTCGGCGAGCACGCGGTCGTCGTCCGGCAGCGCGGCGATCGCTTCGCGGACCGCTTGCTCGCCGGCTTCGCGGGTCTTGCCCGCCTTCTCCTCGGCGCGCAGCTCTGCGGCGCGTTGCTTGACGGCTGCACGCTCGTCTGCGGACAGTCCCGTGGTCTTCTCGGCCATGTCATTCTCCTCGTCGATGGGTGGTGGCCATTGGTGGCCTAGGGAAACTGTAGGCCGCGTCGGGTCGGGACGCTTCTTGAATCCTGCTCGGCTGCTTCCGCCCGCTCGGCCGCTGCCTGTTCGCCAGCCTGCCGGTTCCCGCCCGCCTGCCTGTTCCCGCTCGCCGAGCCTGGTTGGGCAGCCGTCTGCGGGAATTGACAGGTTTATAAACAGGGGTTGTACAAGTAGTGGACAGGTGGCATGATCGACGCATGGCAACCACTGCAGGGAACGCGTCACGGAACGAACCGCTCGGCGGAGTCGTCGGCGATCGCCTCAAACACGAGACCGTCGCGGACGAGATCGCCGAGGCCATCCGATCCGGCGAGTTGAAGGACGGCTCCCGTCTGGCGGGCGAGAACGAGTTGGCGCAGGTCTTCTCGGTCAGCCGCGGCACGATCCGACGGGCGCTCAGTGAGCTCGCGCAACGCGATCTCATCGACACGCGCACGGGCAGCGGATCCTTCGTCACCTTCGACGGCGCGAATCTCGACGACGCGGACGGGTGGGCGAAGGCGCTCCTGTCCGCCGGGGCGCGTGTGACGACCGAGAACCTGCGGATCGAGGCGATCGTCGACCCGGAGCTCGCCGCCACGCTCGGCACGTCCGGCATCCACTTCATCGCCGTCGATCGTCTCCGGCGCCTCATCGACGGACCGGTCGTGTCGATCGAGCGCAGCATCGTCCCGGCGATCGGCGAGCTTGCGGACATCCCGGTGAACGGTCTCATCGACGGTTCGCTCACCCGCACCCTGCAGAGCGCAGGGCTCCGGGTCGCCTCGGGCGAGCAGTGGGTGCAGGTCGCTCCGCTCAACAGCGCCGATGCCGCGCTGTTCGGGCAGCCGGCCGGCACACCCTACCTGCACTCCACCAACGTGAACCGGGACTCCCGCGGTGCATTCGTCGAGAAGCTCGTCAGTGTGCTCGACCCGGTGCGATTCCGCTTCCACCTCAAGTTCTGATTCCGCGACCCACCCGGAAAACGCCACACCCGCACACCCACAAACCGCGAACCACCTCGACGAACCGATCCGTCAGGCCGAGCCGAGCCACCCACGGCAAAGCCGTCAGATCGTGCCGACGAGCCCTTCGGCGAACCATCGATCACTCGCAGACGAACGGTCGCCGCACTCTTCAACGCACCCTGCAACGCCCGCCCCAACACACGCCCCAACACACGCCCCAACGCACGCCCCAACGAAACAAGGTCCCACCAGTGTCTGCAGCACCTCAGCACTCCCGCGCCCTCGGCGCCCTCTACGGTCTCGCCATCGGCGACGCCCTCGGCATGCCCACCCAAGATCTCACCCCGGCGCAGATCCGCGCCGACTACGGAACCATCAGCGGATTTGTGGACGCCGGTCCGCACCAGCTCATCGCGGCCGGCATGCAGGCTGGTTCGATCACCGACGACACCGAGCAGGTCGTGCTCCTCGCCCGGTTGCTGCTCGACGACGTCGACCTGGACCCGATGCGGTTCGCATCGGCCCTCAGCGACTGGGAGGACGCGATGCGCGCCAAAGGCTCGCTCGATCTGCTCGGCCCGTCGACCAAAGCAGCGATCGAACTCATCAAGGGCGGCGCGTCGCCAGAGGTCTCCGGCCGCGGCGGGACCACGAACGGCGCCGCCATGCGCATCGCCCCCGTGGGGATCGCCTTCCCCGCCGACGATCTGGACGCACTGATCGAGCGAGTCGTCCAAGCGAGTGCGATCACGCACAACACCTCCGTGGGGATCGCCGCCGCCGCTGCCGTCGCCGGCGCCGTCAGTGCCGGGATCAGCGGTGCGACCCTGCACGCAGCGATCGACGCCGGGCTCCGTGCGGCCGAACTCGGCGCATCACAGGGGATCCCCGTCGGCGGCCCTCGCATCGCACGGCGTTCCCGCTGGGCCATCGATTACCTCGGAACCCAGGATCCGAGCGACTACGCGGACGTGATCGGCGATGTCATCGGCACGTCGTTCGCATCGCACGAGTCGGTCGTCGCCGCACTCGCCATCAGCGCAGTCGTGGCCGATCCATGGGAGGCGATGCTCCTCTCCGCGAACGTCGGAGGCGACACCGACACGATCGCGACGATCGTCGGAGCGATCACCGGATCGGTCGCCGGGCTCGAGGCACTGCCTGCGGAGGCGATCGAACTCGTGAAACAGCAGAACGGCCTCGACTTCGAACCGACCGCGCGAGGGCTCCTGGCTATTCGTGCACGATTCGCCGCCGCTACGGCCATCCCAAACTCCACCTCCACCTCCACCCAACCCCAATAGATAGAGACCGACGATGACGTCTTCACACGAAACGACCGATGCCCCTGCCCCGGACGCCGGCTCCGGGCTGAGAGGCCTGCTGCAGGTCGAAGCCCGGGGCATCGAGCCCGTCCCGACACACGAGCGGACCGGGAAACCCGGCGAGCTCTTCTGGGTCTGGTTCGCAGCCAACATCTCCATCCTCGGACTGCCCCTCGGCGCCTCCCTGGTCGCGTTCCAGCTGCTGAACATCTGGCAGTCGCTCATCGTCGCGATCATCGGAGCCTGCGGGTCCTTCGCGATCGTCGGCGTCATCTCCATCGCCGGGCGCAGGGGAGGGGCGCCGACGCTCACGCTGTCTCGGGCGACGTTCGGTGCACGGGGGAACATCGGACCGACCGTCGTCGCGATGATCTCCCGCTGGGGCTGGGAGACCGTGAACGCGACGACCGCGTGCTACGTGCTCGTCTCCCTGGTCGCGTTCGCCGGGTTCGGCAACGGGATCGCCACCGACACCCCCGTCGTCGCGGTCGGCGCCATCGTGCTGTTCATCGTCCTGACGCTGCTCGTGTCAGGCCTCGGGCACTCGATGCTCCTGCTCGTGCAGAAGTGGGCGACCTGGATCTTCGGCGGCCTCAACATCGTGGTGATGGTCTTCCTCGCCGTCACCGTGAACTGGACGGCCGTCGTCAGCGCCGCACCGGCACCGCTGAGCGCCGTGCTCGTCGGGATCGGTGTCGTCGCAGCGGGGACCGGGCTCGCGTGGGCGAACTCCGGTGCGGACATCTCCCGATACCAGCACACGGCCGTGCGGAACCTCAGCCTCATCCTCACGAGCGCGGCCGGCGCCGGGATCCCGCTCGTTGCGCTCATCGCCTTGGGTGCGCTGCTCGCCACCGGTGACAACACCCTCGCTTCGGCGAGCGACCCGGTCGCAGCCATCAGATCGTTGCTGCCCACCTGGATGGCGGTGCCGTACCTGATCGCAGCGTTCGGCGGACTCCTCCTCTCCAACAACCTGTCCGTCTACTCCTCCGGACTCACGATCCTGACCCTCGGCATCAAGGTGAAGCGCATCTACGCGGTCGGATCGGACCTGCTCATCGGCCTCATCGGATCGTTGCTCTTCGTGTTCGTCGCAGACAACTTCCTCGGGGTGTTCATCGGATTCATCAGCCTCCTCGCGATCCCGTTGACGGCCTGGCTTGGCGTGTTCCTCGTCGACATGATCAAGCGCCGCAGCTACGACCCCGATGCGCTGCTCGACCTGAGTTCTCGCAGCCGCTACTGGTACACCGGAGGCGTTGAATGGCGTGCGACGGGGACGTGGCTGTTCGGGATCGTCGTCGGTGCGCTATTCCTCTCGGTGACCGGAGCCGACGGCAAGGCCGTCATCGCCGGGCCGCTCGCCGGCAGCTGGATCGGACAGAACGGTCTCGCCTGGGTCGCGACGCTCGTCGCGTCCTCCGTCGCGTACTTCGTCCTCGGCGGGGCTCGGCGCACCGAGCCCGGCACCGCATCGCGCGCCGAAACCAGCAGCCCAGCCGGCACCCCAGCCAGCACCCCAGCCGGCACCCCAGCCGGCACCCCAGCCGGCACTCCAGCCGGCACCGAATCCCAGACGAAGGGGGCCTGACTATGCCCAGGAACAGACTCATCCACACCGGCAGTGTGATCGTGGACATCAGCATGACCGTGGAAGCGATCCCGACGCCGGGTGGCGACATCGTGGCGAGCGACTCCGACATCCAGCCGGGTGGCGGACTCAACACCATGGTCGCCGCCCGACGTGACGGAGGCGAGGTGGTGTTCGCCGGACGATTCGGCACGGGCCCCTTCGGTGACATCGTTCGCGACTCGCTTGTGCAGTCCGGGGTGGAGGTGCTGCTTCCGCCGGTCGCCGACAGCGATAGCGGATTCTGTGTCGCGGCCGTCGATGCAACGGCCGAACGCACCTTCCTGAGCACCGTCGGCGCTGAAGGTCAGCTGTCCCTCGCCGATCTCATCGAGTCGGACCCGGCTGTCGGCGACGTCGTCTACGTCACCGGATACAGCCTGGCGACGACGGTCACGGCCGATGCGCTCCGGGACTGGCTGCCGACGTTGCAGCCTGGTGTGAAAGTGTTCGTCGATCCGTCGCCGCTCGTCGACACGCTTCCGCGCGAGCTGCTCCAGCCGTTGTTCGCGCGGGCGGATGTGTTGAGCTGCAACGCGAGGGAGGCGCGCATCCTCACCGGTGTCGATGATCTCGATGTCGCGATCCACTCGCTCGCAGCACTGTTGCGGCCGGGGGCGACCGTGCTCCTCCGGGACGGGGCTCGCGGATGCCGGGTGGCGACGGTGGCGGCAGGGTCCGCCGATTCGGCGGGGTCGGTCGGGTCAGCGGGGTCGGTCGGGTCGGCGGGGTCGGTCGATTCGGCAGGGTCGGTCGGGTCGGTGATCGCCGAGCCCATCGAGACGGTTGCGTCATTCGAGGTGGTGGCGATCGATACGAATGGTGCAGGTGACGCGCATGCGGGGGTGTTCATCGCTGCGTGGTTGCGCGGGGACACGATCGTCGATGCCACGCGTCGTGCGAACGCCGCAGCGGCGTTGGCCGTCACCAAGAGTGGTCCGGCGACGGCCCCAGAGGCCGATGAGACGGACGAGTTCCTGCGTGCGCGGTCGTCCCGTCCGCACCAGTAGCCTGCGCGGCCCCGGTCCCTTAGCGTGTCGCCGCGCCCGGTCCCTGGGCCTGTCGAAGGGTCCGCCCCGCTGCCCACCGTCCCCGGTCCGCCCACCGCCGGTCCCTGAGCTTGTCGAAGGGTCCACCCCGTCTGCCCGTCACCCGTCGCCCCTGGTACCCGGTTTCACCCCACATCTGTCGCCCATAAACCCCAGATCAGCATCATATTCCCCACCTGTTGCAGTGTCAGTGGTCCCTGCGACGCTTATCCCATGTCGATCTCCTCCCCACCTTCACCCCCGGCCGGTTTCTCCGAGCCGCCGGTGTTCGAGGACGTCATCACAGCACTGGACGAACTGCAGTCGGCATGGGCTGGCGCGGTCCCCGCATTCGCCGCCAACGCCAACGCAGCCGTCCCGGATGACGTGTTGTCCTCCAGCGGTCGTGCCGCGGTGCAGTTGGACACGATGACCGATGCCGGGCTGATCCGGGTGGTGGATCGCCTCGGCGAACTGCAACACACCCTCGACGCGCTGCAAGCCGCTGCGGCCGGGACGGTGGCGGCCCGGTCGGGGAAGGAGCGTGGTGGGGACGGGCTCGCGAAACGGCTCGGAGCAGCTTCCACGGTGGTGTTGTTCGCGGACCGGTGGCGGGTCACCACCGCCCGCGCCGCCACCCTGGTTGATGTCGGTTCCGCGATCGTCCCGAAACGCTCATTCCTCGGGGTGGTGCAGGAGTGTGAGTTCCCGAAAGTCGCGGTCGCGATCCGCCCAGGTTCGCATCTGTCTGCGCCGGTGGATGAGTACTCGGATCCCGCTGGTGACAGTGGCCGTGTCGTCGGGGACGGCATCGGGTTCGGGGCGGGTGCCCCGGTGGCGTTGACGGTCGATGCTGCGGCCGCGATCGTGCGGGAGCTCCGACTCGGCGCGAAGGTGTCGGAACCGGCGAAAGTCGCGTCGATCGAGGAAGCACTGGTGGAGCATTGCGCGGGTGTGCACGTCACAACGGCGCGTCGAGCGGCAGTGCTGGGTCGGACGATCCTGGACGAGGACGGCACCGAACCCCGCGAACACGTGTTGAAGTCGCGCCGATCATTGACGATCATCGAGCAACCGGATGGGATGACGAAGCTCACCGCAGTGTTGGATCCAGAGTCCGCGATGTGGGTGCGTGGCGCCCTGGACGCGATCGTCGGCAAGAACCTGCGCACCCCCGCATTCGTCGAACAGATCCCGGAGGACGACGAACAAACTGACCACGACGCCCCGGCCCCCGCCGATGACATGCCGGATCCACGAACGATCGAGCAGCTCCGCCTGGACGCGTTGATCGACGTGTGCCGGCACACGGCCGGGTGCGCGGAAGCGTCCACGACTCTCGCCCCGGTGAGCATCGTCGTGCGGATGGATCTCGACGAGCTGCAGGCCGGGCTCGGCCACGCCACCATCGACGGGATCACGGAACCGGTCAGTGCCAGCACCGTGAGGCGCCTCTCCGGAGACGCGAACCTCCTCCCCGCGGTCCTCAACGGCCCATCACAGATCCTCGACCTCGGGAGGTCCCGGCGGTTGTTCTCCCCGGCGCAACGGTTGGCGCTGACCGAGCGGGACGGCGGGTGCGCCTGGACCGGATGCCCACACCCGCCCGCATACACGCAAGCCCACCACATCACTTGGTGGTCGGCCGGTGGCCGAACAGATCTCGGCAATGGGGTGATGCTCTGCACCCACCATCACCACCGCGTCCACGCCGACGGATGGGGCATCCGGGTCAGGGACGGGTCCCCGTGGTTCATCCCACCCGCACACCTCGACCGTACCCGCACACCCAAGCGTGGCGGACGGGTACGACTGGAACGCCCGGGCTAACTGGGCGTCGTCCGCCCCTGCCCTTCGACAGGCTCAGGGACCGACCTCCCCAGACGCGAGAACCCGGTCACTGAGCTTGTCGAAGTGCCCGAAACCGCAGTCCCTTCGACAGGCTCAGGGACCGACCTCTGCCAGACGCGAGAATCCGGTCACTGAGCTTGTCGAAGTGTCCGGAACCGCACACCCCGGACCCACGGCCGGACCGCCCAGCCAACGCTCTACTCCGCGGAAGCGCGTTCCGCCGCAGCCGCCGAGGACTCAGAACCCAGCGAGCCCGCCCCTGGAGCCTTCGCCGACCGCTCCTCGTTCGCCTTCGACGGCACACCGAACAACACCGCGAAGAACCCGATCACAATAAGACCCGCCCCGATCAGATACCCGGAGAACGATCCGTAGACGAGGCTCTGTCGCGACGCCTCCAGGATCCCATCGGCGAGGTCGGGATGCAGACTCGCAACATGCGCCGCAGAAGCGAACGACGACTGCAGAGCCGACATCATGTCACCGGTCACCTGAGCAGCCTGCGCACTCTGCGTCGCGATCTGACTGATCGCCGTCGCGAAGCCCGCCGCCAGCACCGCACCGAGCAACGACTGCACGATCGACCCACCGAGATCACTCATCAGATCGTTGGTCCCCGATGCCATCCCGACCCGATTCACCGGTGTGGAACTGGTGAGCGCACGCGACGCCGCGGTACTCACGAACGAGACGGCGATACCGATGAGCAGGAATCCGACAGCGATCAGCCAGTACGCGGTGTCCTCACGCCACAACAGCATCGTCAGGTAGGCGACGAGCAGGAACCCGTACCCGACGAGCATCGCCGTCCGGGTTCCGGCCGCACCGAGCACCCGTGCAGCGAACGGCGCCGCGATCACCAGACCGACCGCTGCCGGCAGACCGGCCAGCCCTGACTGCAACGGCGAATACGCGAGCACGTTCTGCATGAACTGCGTCCCGATGAACACCCCACCGGACAACGCCCCGAACGCGATCAGCCCGCCCACCGCCGGCGCCCAGAACATCCGTTGCCGAGCCACAGCGAAGTCGTACAACGGATTCGTCGCCTTCACCTGTCGCCACGCGAACAGCCCGAGCAGCACAACAGCGGCGACGAGCAACGCGATCCCGACCCCCGCACCACCGGGCGCGAATCCGAGACTGATGCTGAGCACGATCGCCGCGATGCCGAGGGTCGAGAGAGCGCCACCGAGGTGATCGACGGCTTCGTTCGACTCCGCGATGTGCGACGGGACCGCGGCGACGATGATGAACACGGCGACGAGCGCAAGCGGAATGCTGAACAGGAACGCGGCATTCCACGGCAGGAATGCGAGCACAACCCCCGCGACGACGGCACCGGCGACGGACGCCATCCCGGCGATCGACGCCCACAGTGCGATGGCTTTCGTCCGCCCAGGACCATCGGCCCACAACGCGGTGATGAGTGCGAGCGTCGTGGGGAAGACCATGCCGGCTGCCAGCCCGGTGAACACGCGTGCGGCGATGAGGAGTTCGATGGTCGGAGCGAACGCCGAGCACACGCTGCCGATGATGATCACGATCAGACCGATCGTCAGCACCTGCTTGCGTCCGTATCTGTCGCCGAGCGCACCGAAGTAGAGCACCGACATCGCGAGTCCGAGCGGCGCACCGACGGCGACGAGGTTCAGCAGCGCCTGAGGCGATTCGAACGCTGCACCGATCGCCGGGAGCGCAACCGGACCGGCGGCGATGTTGAGTTTGCAGACCACTGCCGCGAGGATCAGCACACTCAGGATCGCACCGGCGCGTTGTGGTGTCGTCGGGGTCGCTACTGCGGAAGCGGTCATCGGATTCCTTCGGCGATGCTGCTCAGCGCAGAGAAGAGCAGTGCAGTGCAGAGCAGTGCAGAGCAATGCAGTGCAGATCGCTCACCCTCGGCGGCCGATGCATGATGAACAGCCGGATCACCCCACTCGGGACGGCCCCTGCTGCTTCGGACAGCCTCAGACTAGCGGCGGCGGCACCGCCGAATACGGCGCAAAAGGACCAGAAAATCAGGCGTTTCCGGCCCGGAGGGTACCCTCCGGGCCTGGTTGAAGGCCGCCGGCGTCAGGGCGCCATCAGGCAGCGTCACGCACCTGCCCCCGGTTCGCCCGCACGATCAACCGCCACCCGACGACACTCATCACGACTGCGACGACCGCGATGCCGATCATCAGCACCCCGAACCCGTCCCGGTACGCTGCGGTCGCCGCTTGGATGACCTGCGATTCCGGATGCGTCCCGTCCTTCGCGTAGGCTCCGACGCTCTGCAGCGCCGTCGTCACTGCAGCATCGGACATCCCGGTCGCGTGCAGTCTCGACGTGATTCCCGCGATCGTGAGCTGCGTGACGACGACCGTCGACAAGGCGGTCCCGAGCGAATAGAACAACTGACCGAACGTCGTCCGCGAACTCGTTACCGGCCCATAGAACTCCGCCGGCGCCTCACTCAGCACGAGCGTCCCGTAGGGGAGCGCCGCGGCGGTGACACCGAGGGAGATGAGGATGCCGGCCGGCACGAACGCGAGTGGTGTGTCCGCATCGCGAGCGAGTGCAGCCGCCACGAACCCGGCAGCTGACAACAGGCCACCGAGCAGCAACGAGGTCTGCGCACTCATCCCTCTGGTCATCAGCCGACCGAACATGATCGCCCCGATGATGGACGTCACCGAGATCGGCAGCTGCCACAGGGCGACGGCGCTCGGCGCCAGCCCGAGGACGTACTGCCACAGGTTCGTGAGTTGCAGGAACGACGCCGACACCCCGAAATTGAACACGAATCCGGCGCACAACGCGGCAAGGAACAGCGGCTTGCGGAACAGCGACACCGGGAAGAACGGATGCGCCACACGCGTCTGCGACCACACGAACCCGCCGAGCAGGATCGCACCGGCAGCCATGATGCCCCAGGTGACGGGACTCGTCAGCGAGGACGCGAGCTGCGACACCCCGAACAGGAACACCACCATGCCGGCGATGAGGAGCACCTGGCCCCAGACATCGCGCTTCTCCGACACGGTCGGCGGCACAACGGGCAGCAGCGTGAGCACCGCGAGGATGCTGAGGGCCGACAGCACGGGCACCAGCACGAACGCGAGACGCCAGTCGACGCTCGCGAGCATGCCGCCGGTGAAGGTGAACACGACCGATGCCGCCCCGGACACGGCGGCGAACGTCGCCACCGCGGACGGCAGCTTCCCTGGGGCCGCGAGCACCTGGATGTACGCGAACGCCGCCGCGTAGACGGCTCCCAGACCGATGCCGGAGACCGACTGGCCGATCACGTACACGAGTGCACTGGGCGCCGCCGCCACGATGAGCTGGCCGGCGATGCCGAGGACGAGCGCGATGACGAGCATCCGCCGACGACCGATCCGGTCGGCGAGCAGCCCGGTGGTGATGACGGAGGCGGCGATCGCGAGGGTCTGCATGGACGCTGCGAGCGCCTGGTCGCCGCCGACCATGTCGAGTCCTCGGCTCGCCCCGACGAGTGCGGTCGCCGCGATGTTGGGCGCTGAGCCCTGGATGGCCGCGAGCACGCCGAGGAGCGGGACGGCGAAACGTGATGTCGTTCTGGCGACGTCGGTCGTGGTGTTCATGGGAGGTCTTTCTGCGTGGGGCGTGAGGGCGTGGGGGATGGGGCGTGCAGGGCGTGCGCGTGCAGGGCGTGGGCGTGCAAGGGCGTGGGCGTGCAAGGGCGTGGGCGTGCGCGTGTAGCGGCAGGGGAGCGCAGGGTTGATGTGGGGCGCTGGGTTTGACGCGGGGCGCAGGGCGCGAGCGCCTCAGCTCGAGAACGCAGCGGTCCCGTCGATGTACGTCTCGTGGACCGTGATGCCGTCCCAGCCGGCCGGATCGCTCGTCCACGGGTCGGCGTCGACGACCGCGAAATCGGCACGCATGCCCACCCGGAGCGCACCCCGATCGTCGGCGTGGATCTGCCAGGCGGCGTGGGTCGTGATGGCCGCGAGCGCCTGCTCAGGGGTAGCGCACTCGTCCGGCCCGAGCACCGTCCCATCCGCTTCGAGTCTTCGCAGCACGGCGGTTTTCGCACTGTGCAAGGGCTGGACCTTGGTCACGTTGTAGTCGGAGTGGAGGCTGGGACGGAGCCCTGCACGGTACGCGGATGCGACGCGATCCAACCGTGCAGCGCGCTCCGGTCCGAGGATCGTGTCGCGGAACGCCGCGCCCCAGTAGTAGACGTGGTCCATCAGGAAGCTCGGCGAGATGCCGGCCGCCGCCATCCGGGCGAGCTGATCGTCGGTCGTGACCGAGGCGTGTTCGAAGCGGTGGCGCAGGCCCGTCGCCGTCCCCGGCAGGAGCTCCTCGGCGGCCTGCAGTGCGAATTCGACCGCCGCATCGCCGTTGGTGTGGATCATCAGCTGCCAGCCGTCGTCGAGTCCGGCCCGCATCACCTCGCGCAGGGACTCAGGCGTCCAGTTCGCGTGACCGCCGGTGTTCTCGCCGAGGTACGGCTGGGAGAAGTATCCGGAGCGGCCCTGGTTGGAACCGTCCGCCACGAGCTTCCAGGCATCGGCACGCACCATCTCGTCACCGCTGAACGGCGTCACTCCTGCGGCTTTCCATGCTGCGGCGACGTCGGCGGGAGTGGTGTGACCGGCGAGTGTCGAGAACTGCGCCGTCGACACCCGCACCGGCAGCCGCTGTGCACCGTTGAGCTGGTGCAGCATCGCGATCTCGCTGACGCCGGCGATCGTTCCGGTCATGCCCTCGCGCATCGAGGTGACGCCCTGCGAGGCGAACTCGGTCAGGATCTGTCGGATGCCGTTGCCGATGTCCGCGGCGTCGGGGCGGGGCAGGTTCGCCAACAGGAGCGAGACGGCGGGCGCTTCACCGACCGCACCCGTGAGGCGGCCGTCGATCTTCTGCAGCACACCACCGGTCGGCTCCGGGGTGCGATCGCTGATGCCGGCGGCCTCCAGCGCTGCACTGTTGCCGTACGCGAAGTGCATGGAGGCGTTCAGGACGACGACCGGTCGATCGGTCGAGACCCGGTCGAGGATGTCGCGGGTCAGCGGCGGTTCACCCGGGTAGAGGCTCGGGTCGAAGAGCTTCGCGAGCACGTACTGTCCGGGCTGCGTCTTCGCGGCGGCGAGCTTCAACGCGGCGACGACGTCGTCGAAGCGCGGGCAGACAACGTGCGAGACGTCGGTCCAGTCGAGTGTCAGGAGCGACACCCAGATGTGCGCATGGGGTTCGATCAGCCCGGGGATCACAACGCCGTCCGGCGCCACGGTTCTCGTCCCGGGGCCGGTGAGCCCGTCGACGTCTGCGAACGAACCGATGCCGATGATCCGGCCGCCCGAAACGGCCATCGCCTCAGCGGTGGGGGCTTCTGGGTCACCGGTGGCGATCCGGCCGACCACCAGCAGATCCGCCGTCGCACTTTGCGACTGATCGCCGACATGGTTCGCGGGTGTGATGGCCTCGCCGACGGAGGCGATGGTGGAATTGAGGTGGGCGCGGCTGGTGGGCGCACCGGCACAGCAGGCGTCGGACACGGGGTGCTCCTTCAGGGTTCTGTCGCAACGTGGTCACCGCCGCTGAACAGTTTCCAGTGGCGATGGCGACGATGTTACGGCTGCGATTCCCTGCTCAGGCGGGATGTTCGGGTGATGCGACAGCGACCCGCGACGATCCCCAGAGCGGCCGTGCGGTCATCACCACGAACGCCGCGAACAGGCTCTGCGTCACCACCCCGAAGAGCGAGAGTCCACCGATGGTGGAGAAGACGCTCCAGTTGATCGCGATGTCCGCCAGGATCACCGCGACGCCGAGGACGACGCCCGCACGCAACCGGAACCACAGGAGTGCGGCGACGAGCGGATCCAACAGCGTGAGCGACACCCAGAACAGGCGGATCGCGATCGGGAATCCGTCGTAGACGTTCGTCCCCGCGAGGACGAGATCGGCGACATGGGTCGTGGTGCCGATGAGGAACCCGCCGATCCACACGCCTCGTATGCCGCCGAGCAGGCGCGACGGCGACGATGCCTCGCTCAACCGATGATCCGTCGCCGACGCGCGACCAGCAGCACCAACAGACCCGCCAACACACCGGCACCCGCGAGCGAGGTCAGCTGCCAGACGTCCACCCCGGTGGATGAGAGCGTTCCCGTGCCGGTCGGCGGACTCACGGGCGGCACGGTGGGTGGCACGGTCGGCGGCACCGTGGTCGCGGTGTTCCGCAGACTCACCACGATCGTCGATCCGGCATGCACCGTCGCCGTGGACGCGACGACCCCGTCGACCGTCACCTCAGGGGTGCCCCAGGCGACGCCGTCGATGTGGGGGATCGACACCTCCGTGAACGTCACGACGGTCCCGTCCGGGATGTTCTGCGGACCTGCCACGACACTGCCGTCGGCCGGCAGCGCGAGCGAACCGGCGACCCCGCCTCCCTGGCCCTGATACGTGTATCGCAGCGTGAACACGGTGCCGGCCGGGACAGCCGCGGCACCGGTGCCGGTGATGGACTTCGACGCGGTGAATCCGCCGACGATGCTCGCGAAGCTGTTGGTGACGGTCACCGCCGTCGTCCCGATCGAATCCGCGCCGATGGTCACGGTCGACGGGCTGACGACCGAACCGGTCCAGCCGAACCCGCCGGCGAGATCACCCGGCCGGGTGTCCGGCTGTTCGGTCAGCACACACGTCGTGCCGACGGGGAAGGACAGCGTCGCTGTCGGATCACCCGTGGTCGGGCTTCCCGTCGCACCGGCTGCGACGGAGATCGTTCCGGAGGTCGATCCGGGAGCAGGTCCGGTGACGGGCGCGCCGTCCACGAACCCGTCGGCGTCGCAGGTCCAGTCCACATCGAACGTGCCAGTGCCGAGGTAGCCGCCGGCCGGACCGGACACCTGCTTCGTGACCGTGAACGTGCCGAGCAGGGTGTTCGTCACCTGCACCTCGACGGCTGTCGCGTCGTCGACCGTGAACGAATTCGACGCCGTCCCGTCGACGGTGACGACCGGGTCCGCCCAGGCGAGTGACCCGAGATCGGCGGGGGAGAACGTGCCGTCGCCGTTGTCAACGGTGACCTTGTTGGTGTTCTCGAGGATCTGGCACGTCGACCCGATCGGCAGACCGGAGAGCGTCTGGGACTCCCCAGCGGTCACGCCCCATCGCATGATGTACAGCGCGGGGTGCGGCGGCGCCTCACGGCAGAGGAACGTTCCGGTGAAGTGCAGCCTGTCGATCCCGGAGCCCGGGGTCAGCGTCTTGGAGACGGTGACACTGCCCACCTCGATGGCCGATGTCGTCGGATCGCACGGGAACTGCGCCGTCCACGGATAGTTGTGGTGCTCGGCGCCGGAACCCTGCAGATGGAAGTCGCCGCCGACGTAGATCCGACCGTTGGTGCTGGCCGTGGTCGTGAGATCGATCGCCGGGCCGAGGATGGATCCCAGGAACTGGCTGCTGCCGCCGATCGTGACCGAGGTGCTGCCCGTGAAGTTCCACAGCAGGTGCGAGGCGAGCTGGCCGAACGCGGGAGCAGTGAGATCGTCGGCCCGTGTGCCGTTCAGGGAGAAGTAGTCGGGGGCGATCGACACGGGTCCACCCGTCACGGTGACGGCGATCGATGCGTCCGCCGGGATGCCCGTGAAGAACAGCTCCGGTGTCGCAGGGAGGTCGGCGGCGGCGATCGTGAACTGTTGCAGCGCGGCCGTGCCATCGCCGACGAAGGCGACCGAGTTGCCGCTGACCGAGGTGGTCCCGGTCGGCGTCGCCGCTGCAAACGTCGTCGACACCGGCTGCATCGCCGTGGTGGGGAAGTCGACCCACGGTGCGATCGCCGCAGCACCCATGCCGGTCGTGACGCCGGCGTTGTTGGTGACGACGTCGTCGATGCTCGTGAGCGTGCCGCCGACGTTGACGGCGCCACCGGCGAGGGTTCCGCTGGCGTCCGTGACGTTGGCGCCGACGGAGACGCTCGCCGGCGGGACGACGGTCATGTCCGCACCGACAGCCAGCATGACGCTGCCCGGAGTCGGGACGATGCCGGAGCCGACACCGACCGAACCGATGTTGAACAGTGACGGCCGCGAGAATTCCGCAGACCCGACGACGACATGCAGGCCTTCGGACTCCGCGGCGTTCGGCTCGGCGAAGAAGTCGCCGCCGACGAACACGGAGACCGCGTTGTCGGTGAACGCGGGGAACCCGTTGTTGGGGTTGGGCATGTCGCCGGGGTCCGGGCAGGCCGGCGCTTGTGCGCGCGGTGCTGGTGCGGCAGGTGCAGGGGCGGCCAGTACAGGTGCAGCCGGTGCAGGTGCAGCCAGCGCCGGAGCGGCGCCGAGACCACCGATCCCCGCCGCCGCGATCCCGCCTGCTGCAACCGCGATGATCGCCGTGAACCGTCCCCGTGCACCGATTCTGCCGAGCATCCGCACCCTCCCGCGTATCATCCGACCCCACCCACGTTAGCGATCGCAGACAGGTGTCCGATAGTCGGAGATCGCGTCCGGTCGCGGTTCATCGTCCGGCGACTACACGAACGACGCGTCTACGATCGAATGGCTCAGAACATCGCGACATCCCGCCGGCGGGTGTCGCCCCAGCAGGAGTCAGGATCGGAACCGATGCCAGCCAACCGTGATGCAGCCAGCCGTGACACCACCAGCGGTGACACCGCCAACCGTGACATCACCAACCGCGACACAGCCAACATCGCGACGCCCGTCGGTGTGACCATCCGGGAAGCCGTTGCGGAGGACTGGCCGTTGATCTGGCCGTTCTTCTCCACCATCGTCGCCGCCGGAGAGACGTACGCGTTGCCGCAGGACCTCACGTCCGACGAGGCACGCGCGATCTGGATGCGAGAGCGCCCCGGCGCGACGTTCGTCGCAGTCGAGGGGACCGGCGGGACCGATGTGCTCGGCACGGCGAAGGTGATCCCGAACCAGGCCGGTCGGGGCTCGCACGTCGCGAACGGCGCGTTTATGATCAACCCGGCCAGTAGCGGACGCGGTGTCGGACGCGCTCTCGCGGCCCACGCCGTCGAGTGGGCGAGGGCAGCGGGATACCGGAGCATGCAGTTCAACTCCGTCGTCGAGACGAACACGGCAGCCGTCGCCCTGTGGACATCGATGGGGTTCCGCATCCTCGCCACCGTTCCCGAGGGCTTCGACCACCCCGTGCACGGACTCGTCGGCATCCATGTGATGCACAAGGTGCTGTAGCGGGGCTGCGAGCACCCGCGGCGCTCGCCGTCG
Organism: Plantibacter sp. Mn2098; assembly: GCF_049319745.1. Taxonomy (NCBI): domain Bacteria; kingdom Bacillati; phylum Actinomycetota; class Actinomycetes; order Micrococcales; family Microbacteriaceae; genus Plantibacter; species Plantibacter sp. Mn2098. The sequence goes on from NZ_JBMOUH010000001.1 coordinate 154,494, forward strand.
CTCAGGCGTGCCGCTCGTCGCCGCCGCGCGTCAGACGGATGACGTCCACCGGGGTGCCGAGCAGCGTCCGCACGTGCTCGACGCCATCGGGGACGAACCCGTTGCGACGGTAGAACGACTGTGCCCGTCGGTTCGCCGCCGCCATCCACAGGTAGGCGCCCAGCCCGCCGACGGCGGCATCGAGGAGCTGTTGTCCTGCACCGCTGCCGTGGTGGGATGCGAGCACGTAGATGCCTTCGAGTTCGAGGTCGTGCGGACGGACCTCATCGCGACCGGTGCTCGATGAGGCCCATCCGACGATGTCGTCGCCAGCGGTCGCGACCCACACCCCGGTGGCGCCTGCCTCGATGATCTGCGACCACCGGTCCGCATACGCCTGCACATCGAGCCCCGCGAGCGCGGCTGCGGGAAGGATGCTCCCGTAGGTCTCGCGCCACCCCTGCACGTGGACGGCGGCGATCCCGTCGACGTCGCTTGCCACCGCCGGCCGTACGAGGTTCACGTCACTCATGTCGCAATGGTAGTCAGCGGTGTGCGAACCTCAGTTGCGCGTCGCCGTCGCGAGTCGCTTCGGGACGGGACGGGCCGCCGGGTCGCGGAGGAGGAGCGTCACGATGAGCGCCGCGACGAGGAGCGCCGTCATCGCGACGAACGCGGTCTGCAGGTTGGTCGCGTCCGCGAGGGTGCCCAGCAGGGGTGCGAGCAGTCCGCCGAGGGAGAGCGACAGCCCGAGCGTGACGCCGCTGGCGAGCCCGATGTGGTTGGGCAGGTACGTGTGCGAGAGCGTGATCTGCGGCGAGAACGGCAGGAACAGGGTCACTCCCAGGATGCCGGTGCCGATGATCGCGACGATCGGGGACGGTGCGAACACGATCACGGCCGTTGCGAGGACGGCGAGCGCGTAGCCGCCGCGGATCACCCGCAGGCGTCCGAATCGATCGGCGATGAACCCGCCGACGAGCGTGCCGATCGCACCCGCGGCCGGGAACACGGTGAGGGCGATCGACGCCTCGGCCGTCGAAACACCGAATCGTTGGATCTGGTACAGCGCGATGAACGAACTCGTCCCCACGTACGCGACCGACCAGCAGGCGAGCGCGAGTCCCATCACGCCGAATCCGCGCCAATCGTCGCGGAGCCGCGCCGGGTTCGTGGCTGCTGGTGCTGGCGTTGCTGCTGCCGCTGGCGTGGCTCCTGCTGTCGTCGCTGCTGTCATCGCCGCTGTCATCGCCCCTGCCTCCACGACCGTGCGCGGGCGAAGCAGATACGCGACACCGAGCGCAGCGGCCGGGACCATCAACCACGGTGTGGCGGAGAGCCCCCACACGCCGACGGTGAGCAGCACCGCTGCCGGTGCCAGCGCGACGCCGACGTTGCCGCCGACGGAGAAGACGGACATCGATCGGCTCGTCCCGCCGCCGTATTCGCGGGCGAGCACGGTGCCGGCCGGGTGATATGCGGCGACGCCGATGCCGGAGATCGCGATGGCGATCCAGGTGGCGGCGTAGCTCTCGGTGAACAGTCCGCTCACCGCGATGCCGATGCCGGCCGTGAGGAGACCGGCGAGCACCAGCCATCGCAAGCGGAACCGGTCGGTGAGGTACCCGAACACTGGCTGCGCGATACTGGAGAAGCTCGTTGCCGCCAGGGTGATTCCGGCGACCGCCGCGTAGTCGTAGTGGCGTTCGAGGATGAGGAACGGAAGGAGCGCCGCGACGGTGCCGGTGTAGAAGTCGGTTGCTGCGTGGGTGGCGGTCAGCACCCAGAGCCCAGCTCTGTTTTGCATGGTGTTCCTCGTGAGTATGGACTTCTGCATCGATGTCTGTGCAGATGTCTGTGTGCGTCTGCACGGTTGTCTGTGTGGGCATTCCGGTTCAATGGAATATCGTGAGTATACGCAACTCCTCAGACAAGTAGACAGGTCAAGATGATTTCGCAAGTTCCGCAGATGCCACTCGCGACCCGGGTCGCGGAAGAATTGTTGCGCCGGATCCAGGCCGGGGACTGGCCGCTCGGCCATCGCCTGCCGGGTGAGACGACGCTTGCCGCGCAGTTGGGGGTCGGCAGGTCAACCGTGCGCGAGGCCGTTCGCGAGCTCGCCGGCAAAGGTGTGCTCGCGGCCAGGCAGGGTGCCGGCGTGTATGTGACGGCCGTGGACGTCGACCAGAGTTGGGATGACGTGCTGCGGCTCGCGGAGGTCACCCTCGTGATCGAGGCTCGGACGGCGGTGGAGAGCGAGGCTGCGTATCTGGCAGCGCAGCGCAGGACCCCTGCGGACATCCGTCTTCTGCGGCAGACCCTGGCTGCGCGGGAGGGTGCCCGTGGTGTGATCGAGGACTATGTCGACACCGACACGGCGTTCCATCGTGCGGTTCTCGCCGCCGCCCACAACAGTGTGCTGCTCGAACTTTTCGACACCTTCGTGCCCAGGATCCGTCAGGCGATGATCGCGATGCTGCGGGCCAACCCGGCCCCGGCGGAGAGTGACGATGCGGGCCACGCGGGCCTCATCGAGGCGATCGTCGCGCACGATGCGGAGCTCGCCCGCACACTGAGTCGGGCGCACCTGTCCGAGTTGTCCGCGAATTTCGCGGCGCGGTAGGCCGCCGTCCCGCGTCGCAGGGTGCTCGTCAGCGACTCGGGACAACGCGTGTGCAGTGCAAGTGCAGCGCAGCGCCGTCCTGCCAATCAGGGCGTCGAGGGCTGCCCGTTCGAGCTGAGCTGCAACGGATGTGACGCGAAGAAGTCGAGCATGATGCTCGTCGCCGAGATGGTCTGGGTCGTTTTCCCCGGCCCGCTCGCGGATGCGGCTCCTGGCCAGGTGTGGCCGCCGCCATCGACGCGGTAGTGCACCAGCGCACCTCGGCCCTGACAGTCGGTCCAGGCCTGTCGGGTGACGTCGTCGCCGAGCTGAGCCGACAGTGGGCCGGCCTGCGGATCCGACGAGCAGCCATCGACCACGGCTCGTCCCGCCAGCCATGCGGAGATCCCCTGGTACCGGGTGCCATGACTCGTGCCGCCGGTGTAGTGGATCACCGGGTCCGCGGTGCCGTGGAAGTCGACGATCGGTGATGGCGTGCGGCTGGTGCAGCGCGCAGAGTCTGTTTCGTAGAAGGCGCCGGACACGATGCCGAACGCGGCGATCCGATGGGGGAGCGTGCACGCGAGCAGTGCGGTGAAGCCGCCGCCGTTGGACTTGCCGGCGGCGTAGATCCGATCGGGATCGATGCACAGCGTCGATTGCAGGTGTGTGATGAGGTCGGACACGAAGGCGACATCGTTGGTGCCCGACGCGTACGGCGCGCTCTCCCAGGAACGTCCGCCCTGCGATGACAGCCCGTTCGGATACGCGACGACGGCGTCGGACGCGGAGAATCCGGTGTATTTCGCCATTCCCGCCCCGTCTCCGCCGCGTGCATGGAAGGCGAGGATCAGGGGTGTCGGAGCATCGTTCCGGTAGTCGTCGGGGAGGTGGAGGACGTAGCTGCGCTTCTCTCCGCCGGACCTGATGGTGTCTGTGACGGCTTGGCCTGGTTGTGGCGTCGGGTCAGTTCTTGGTGTCTGACCTGGCGCTGCAGATGCACCGGTGCCGCATCCTGTCGACGGGACGGATTCGTCAGCGACGGCGGCCATCGAGGTTCCTCTCCCGCTCGACGGGGGCATGTCGGTGTGCGATCTGGTCCCTGCGTGCGCGTGGGTCTCGGCTGTGCTCGGAGCTGTTGTGCACCCACTGAGCACGGCTGCGGCAAGCATCCCCGCCGTCACGAGCACACCGATCCGACGTCCTGTTGCCATACTCGGCACGCTAAGTCATCCAGCATCCTGTTCGCTGTGCTCGTGCTGGGCAGCCTGAATCACTTGGTCTGGTCAGGATGCCGTGTGTGGACCTGTTCGAGGAACACGGTCCGGTCGACGACGTAGAACCAGATTCTGGCGTCGCCCTTCAAGGTGGGTTTGTGCTGCCACCGATCGTGTGCAAAACCGCCGCGATGCACCGTGCCGAGAGTGCCTCGCAGTCGATAGTTCGTCGGGGTCATGGTGCACGGGGTTCGGGTGAGGAAGTCCCACGCGTCCGCGAGCGGTCCTCGAATCGTGGCGCAGAGATCTCTCCAGCCACGTTGCGCATGGGTCGACGCGAAACGGACGCTGTACTCGGTCTTCTTGACCGGCCTCGGAACCTCTTCGGCTTTGGCCATGGGGCTATGGGCGCTCGACCACGATGCCGGTGTCGATCCAGTCGACTCGTCCAGTACCGAGACCGGCTGCGTTTGCGATGGCCGTTTCTCGCCAGGCGGTCAGCTCTGCGATGGCCAGATGGGCCTGATTCGTCGCAAACGATGCTCGCGCGGCGCGGAGGAGATCAGCTGCACACCGCTCCTGATCTTCGGTGCTCAACGCCAACATCCAGGTGAGCCGCTCCGCCATGCTCTCGGCGAGCGTGCCGCTCTCGCTGGTTGCCGCAGCAATGAGTTGCGCCGCGAGTTGGAGGAGCGATTCCCGAGCGTCTGCCTCCCGCTGCGACATCAGGACGAGTGCATCGCCATCACGACGCGTGACCTGGACGGGGTGATCCTCGGCCGCCGCAAAAACCATTCCGGAGTGTCGACTGAGATCCGACGAGTGGAACGACTTCTGGTGGAGCGGGGCGGCAGGCATACGCACACGCTATTTCCGAATACGTTCTGAAGTCAATGCGATCGTGTTGCTTCCCAGGATCCCGTGTGAGCGCATCGGCTCTCGTCCGCCGTGTGCGAGCGGCTATTCTGAACGCAGTGATACTTCTTTCTTCCTGGTGACCCAGCGTCACAGCAGCGACACCCGTTCGCCGCTCCTTCGTGCGGTGGTGATTTCGCGTGCCCTGGAAGGGAACTCCTGCTGGAGTTCCCTCGCATCCCGGCCGCACTTTGAACTCACTCCTGGAAGATCACATCCTCATGTCTGGAACGCATTCGTTCGACCCTGCTTCACCCTCCTTCGACCGGAAATCGCTGCGCGCCGACTGCAGTAATTGCTTCGCGTTGTGCTGCACGGCCTTCGGATTCAGCCGATCGGCGGACTTCCCCATCGACAAACCCGCCGGCTCACCGTGTCACAACCTGGCCGCCGACTTCTCCTGCACGATCCACGAAACGCTGCGTCCGAGAGGCTTCCGCGGATGCACCGTCTTCGACTGCTTCGGTGCAGGTCAGAACGTCTCCCAGAACCTCTTCAGCGGGATGAGCTGGCGAGCTGATCCGGACAGCAAGGCCGCGATGTTCGCCGCATTCGCCGCCGCCAGACAACTCCACGAGATGCTCTGGTACCTGGCCGAAGCCCGGACGCGGACCTTCGACCCTGACGCAGAGCTTCGCGCGCAAGAACTCAGCACGATGATCGAACTCGTCGTCGGAGGAGACGTGACGGGCCTTCTCGCTGTCGACGTGCAGGAGGTGCGTGCCCGAGTGCGGGAGGTGCTCATCGACGTCAGCGAGGAGGTGCGCGCCGGGTACGGTGCGGGGGACGACGATCGTGCCGGAAATGGCCGCGATGCCGGGAGCGACCACCGTGCCGGGAACGACCGCGGTTCCGGGAGCCATGACGCTGCCATCCACCACGACACCGCGCTCCACCCCGACGCAGACCTGATGGGCAAGGACCTCCGCTCGCTGCGACTGTGTGGTGCGGATCTCCGTGGCGCGTACCTCATCGGCGCGGATCTGCGCGGTTGCGACCTGTCTGGCGCTGACCTTCTCGGCGCAGATCTGCGAGATGCGCGTCTTGACGGTGCAGCCCTGTCCTTGGCGCTGTACGTCACGCAACCACAGCTCAACGCTGCGCGCGGCACCGCTCTGACGTCGCTACCGAAGGATCTGGAGATGCCGTCCCACTGGCTGGACTGACAGCGAGATCCGGGGCGACCCAGTCCGGCTGGGGCCGGGTCGCCCCTGCAGGAGTGCTCGGCGGCTACTGTCGATCTGTGGACTGCCGATGCGCGATCAGGAGCGTCTGCGCCAGCACGTCGGCGACCCACCCGCAGCACGGAAATACTGTTCCGCACGCGGCCGACGTGCCAGACTTGCGCCGTGAGCATTCCTGTCAACACCGACAACTTCGTCCGCGCCGAGACCGATCGGATGTTCGCCGATCTGCAACGCGAAAGCGGCGGCGTGAACCGCTTCTTCCACAGCAGGCTCCCCGCCGCGATCGACAAGCAGACCGTCATCCGGATGAACCGCGACACGCTCTACAGCATGGCGATCGTCGACATCTCCCAGGGCGCCAGCTTCACGATCCCCGACCACGGCGACCGCTACCTGTCGGTGATGGTCGTCAACGAGGACCACTACATCAACGCGATCTACCACGACGCGGGCGAATACACCCTGACGGTCGACGAGCACACCACGCCGTACGTGGCCCTGGCCGTACGCATCCTCGTGGACCCGACCGATGATGTCGATCTCGCCGAGGTCGCGGCGATCCAGGACGGCTTCCAGCTCGATGCCGCCTCCGCCCGCGAGTTCGAGATGCCCGACTACGAGGAGACGAGTTTCACCCGCACCCGCGACGCGGTGCTCGTGCTGGCCGGCGGCCTCACCAACTACGATCGCGCATTCGGGCGTCCAGCGGGCGTCGAACCGATCCGCCACCTGCTCGGCACCGCTGCCGGCTGGGGCGGACTGCCGAGCGTCGAAGCGACCTACATCGGCGCTGCGCCGACGGGCAGCACCACCGGGTACGAACTCGTCGTGCGCGACGTCCCGGTCGACGGCTTCTGGTCGGTGTCGGTGTACAACGCCGACGGCTTCTTCGAACTGAACGACCGCGACGCCTACACGGTCAACAGTGTGACGGCGGCACGGGAAGCGGACGGTTCGGTCGTGGTGCACTTCGGTGACGGCGACGCCCCGAACACGATCCCGACCCCCGAAGGCTGGAGCTACGTCGTCCGCCTGTACCGCCCTCGCCCCGAGATCCTCGACGGCACGTGGACGTTCCCGGAGGCGACGCCCGCGTCCTGAGGCGATGCCACGTCCGCGGAGCGGCTCAGCCGGGCGCATCTGAACCGAGCGCGTCTCAGCTGAGTGCGTCTCAGCTGAGTGCGTCTGAGCTGAGCACGTCCATCGCTTTCAGCCGTTGCGCGTGCTTCTCCTGGAGCGCGGTCGCCCGGATCAAGAACTGTTCCACGATGCCCAACTCGTCATCCGTGAAATGGGCGGTCACGTCCGTGTAGCTCTCCTCGATCATCGGCCCGACCATCGCCCAGGAGCGTTGCGCGGCTTCCGCCGTCGCGCGGACGATGACCTTCCGTCGATCCTGGGGGTGGCGCTCCCTGGTCACGTATCCGGCCCGCTCAAGACGGTCGAGCATCGTGGTGACGCTCCCGGTGGTCAGATTGAGTCGGTCGGCGATGAGGCGAGGCGTGAACTCGACGTCCGGCTCGGTGATCAGCGCCTCCAGGCATCGCAGATCGGTGGAGTTCACGCCGAGGAGGCGTGCGCATTCCCGGTCGAAATCGTCGACGGCTGCCTGATATCCCTGCACCACGCGGCCGACGGAATCGACCCGCTCACTCAAGTCGCTTGACATTCAAGCTATCTCCCGCTCATGATTGTTTGACAATCAAGAGATTACAGGAGTGGACCAGAATGACCAAGGTACTCATCATCGGAGGGGGCATCGCCGGACCGACGCTCGCCGTGGCGCTGACGAAGATCGGCCTGGAGGTCGAACTGTTCGAGGCGCAGCCGGCCGATGCGCCACAGCGCGGGTCGTGGCTCAACTTCCAAGCCAACGGACTGGATGCGCTCCGCTCGATCGGCGTCGGCCACTGGGTCGAAGAACTCGGCTACCCGGTCGAGACCATGAGTTTCATCAACGGGCGAGGCAAGGAGCTCGGACGGATGCCGATGGCGTTCCGCCGCCCGGACGGCCTCAGCTCGCGGATGGTTCCCCGGGCCGAGCTGTTCACCGCTCTGGCGGAGATGGCGCGGCATCACGGTGTGACCGTTCACCACAACAAGCGTCTCGCGAGCGCCCGGAACACGGACACCGGTGTGGTGGCCCGTTTCGAGGACGGTACGGAAGCGACCGGCGACCTGTTGGTCGGGGCGGACGGTATCCACTCGACGGTCCGTCGGATCATCGACCCGGCGGCCCCGGCTCCGCGGTACGTCCCCGTGCTGAACGCCGGCGAATACATCCCGGACTTCTCGGTGCCGGCCGATCCGCACGACTTCCGGATGCAGTTCGGCACACGCGCCTTCTTCGCCTGGATGAACACCGACGACGGCGGCGCCGTTTGGTTCGCGAACCCGCCGATGAAGCAGGAGCCGGCGAAGGGTGTGCTGTCCGGCATGACCGATGCCGACTGGCGACGGTGGCTGCACGAACTGATGGACGGCGACACCGGTCCGGCCGCACGGATCATCGATGCCACCCCAGGGCCCATCCACGGGTTCACGACCTACGACATGCCGGTCGTGCGGCGGTGGCACGACGGGTCACGCATGATCATCATCGGGGACGCCGCCCACGCGACCTCGCCTGCTGCCGGGCAGGGGGCATCGATGTCGCTCGAGGACGCGGTGATCCTCGCGAAATGTCTGCGGGACTGCCCGTCCACGGCCTCCGCGTTCACCACCTACGAGTCGTTGCGGCGTGAACGGGTGGAGAAGATCGTCGAGAACGGACACCGGTCGTCGAGTGACAAGGCCGCCGGTCCGATCATGCGTGTCCTTCGCGATGCGATCCTGCCGGGGAAGTTCCGGGCCGCTGCGAAGGACGGCGGCGCATCGATGATGTGGTTGCAGGGGCACCACATCGACTTCGAGGAGCGGGTCGTGCCCGCGACCGGGGAGCCGGACTCCCGAGGACTCGGTGCCCGGCGACTCGGTGCTCGACGACTATGCGACTCGACGACTACGCGACTCGATGCCTCGCGACTCAGCGCCCGGCGATTGCGGCCAGTCCCGTGAAGATGGCCGCCTTGTCGGCCGCGTCGAGCACCTCGGGGGTCCCGGTCGTCACGAGGTCTTCGAAACCCTTCTCCATGGAGCCGAGATCGTTCGCCATGATCGTCACGGCATAGAGCCGTTCGGTCGTCGAGGTGTTCTCGATGTGGTGGACCGATCCGCTCGGGAGGACGAGGACGTCGCCGGCTCGCACATCGACGGTGTGTTCGTCGCTCACCGCACGGCCCACGCCGTTCAGGAAGATGAAGATCTCCACGGAATCGGGGTGGCTGTTGTCCGGCTGCACACCCTGCGGGTCCCAGATCTCGAAGAACACACTCGTCGGAGAGCCCTCGGAGGGTCCGGTGAGGTGCGCGAGCTTGACCGTGTCGCCGGGAGCGATGCGGTGTGTGGTGAGGTCGTCGATGTGCTTGAGGATGGGTGCTTCAGTCATGGTCGTGCTCCTGGGTACGGGGTCGGTCAGTGGGGGTCGGTCGGTAGGGTCAGACAGTCAGTGGGTACGTCGATCAGCGGCGCAGACGCATCGAACGCGGCGGCGACGGCATCGGGAGTCGTGGTGAACCCGAAGCATTGACGGACGTTGTAGAGCGTGGCGTCGAGACAGAACGCAGGTGACGTCGTCGCAGACGCCTCCTCGACGAGCACGACGTCGTAGCCGAGACACGCGGCATCGGTGAGCGTCGCAAGCACGCACTGGTCGGCGTTCACACCGGCGAACAGCACGGTGTCCACACGCAACTGCCGGAGGATGCTGTCGAGCGGGGTGTCGAAGAATCCGCTCATCCTGAACTTGTCGACGTGCAGGTCGTCGTCCGCGACGTCGAGGCCGTCGACGATCGCCGCACCCCAGCTGCCGGCACGGAGGACGGCGTCGCTCGCGGCGACGCGATCGCCGATGCCCCCACCGGAGCCGTCCGGATCGTAGACGTGGGTGACGTTCGGCGGCAGATTGGCGAGGTCCGCGCGATTGCCCCAGTTGAGCCAGACGACCGGGACGCCCGCTGTGCGGAGGAGGGGGAGGAGTCGCACCAGGTGCGGAATCGCGGCCGCGGCTGCCGTCGTGTCGACGCCGATCGAATCCAGCCAGCCTCCTCTGGTGCAGAAATCGTTCTGCATGTCGATCACGATGATCGCCGTCCGGTCGGGGTCCAGGGTCAGTCGCTGGGGGCGTGCGTCGAGGTGGATGCCGGTGCGCTGAGACGCACCTGCCGGGGCACCTGCCAGACCGCTTGCCGGGGCGCCCGCCGGACCGCGCAGGTCGACATGGTCGGGAGACAGGGCCCAAGCGCGTCGTTGTGGTGCGTTCATCGGAGCACGGCCGATGCCGTCGGTGCGCCGAGTGTGGGGAAGGAGAACGCCTTGATCTCGAGGAACGCCTCCGCGAGGGATTGAGCCTGGTGCGCGACGATCCGTCGGCCGTCCTCGAGTGTTGCGGCCGGTGCGTTGCCGAGCACGCCCGAGAGGGAGACGTCGTCGGTCACCCACGCGGTCGGGACCGCCCCTTCGAGACTCAGGTGCCTGCTGGAGGCGTAGAGGTCGCCGAGGATCGCACCGTCGTCGATCGCGAGTTCCATGTGCACGAGTTCCGGTGCGAGGGCCCACACGACGGACGTCTCGATCTGACCGCCGTGGATGCCGTAGTGCTCGTCGACCGTGTCGATGCCGTCCGGCAGGCCGAATCGACCCGGCATGGTCGGGAACACTTCGAGCCCGGTCTCGACGCGGATGTCGCGAGCGACGACGTCGAGCAATCCCGGCTGACCGCCGTGGCCGTTCACGAAGACCAGCTTGCGGAACCCGGAGGCGGCGAGTGATCGGCCGAGATCGAGGCAGGTCGACATGAGGGTCTGGGCCGACATCGTGATCGTGCCAGGGCGGCCGAGGTGCTCGGTCGACTTCCCGTAGTGCAGCGTCGGCAGTTGCCACACGTTGCCGTCGTTCGGGAGGAGCGCGATCGCGCGTTCGGTCATCAGTTCCGCGACCAGCGCGTCGGTGATGAGCGGCAGGTGCGGACCGTGTTGCTCGACCGCGCCGATAGGTTGCACGACCACGGCATCGCGTTTGTCGATCGCTGCGACGTCTGCCGTGGTGAGGTGGGCGAGGAGGTGCGTCATCGTGGCCTTCCGGATGGCTGAACAGGCTGGGGCTAGGGCTAGGGCTAGGGCTGGGAGCGGGGCTGGGTCTGGATCTTGAGCTGGACTGCGGCTGGATCTCCGTCTGGCGCTACTCTTCGGCCGGCATGGCCGACTCGTGCCACCGCTTGAGCAGCAGGCTCTCGATCGTTGCAACCGCTCCGAAGAGGACGAGCGAGACGACACTCGCGAGCAGGACCGCGACGAAGAGTTCCGGCGTCCTCAGCTGCGTCGCGTTCAGGGTGATGACGTAGCCCAGGCCGCCCTGTCCACCGCCGATGCCCGCGACGAACTCGCCGACGATCGCACCGATGACACTCGACCCGCTTGCGATGCGCAGGCCGGTCAGGATCTGCGGGAGCGCGGCGGGCACCCGCAGGGAGAAGAGCTGGACACGAGGCGGGGCTCCCGCCATCCGGTACAGCTGGACGAGGTTCCGATCGGTCGACTTCAAGCCCTGCAGGGTGTTCGCGGCGACGGGGAACACGGCGATCATGGCTGCGACGAAGACGTTCGTGGTCATGCCAGAGCCGAACCAGACGACGAAGAGGGGCGCGACGGCCACGATCGGAATGGTCTGGAGGAGCACGAGGTACGGGTACAGCCCGCGTTCGGCGACGGCCCACCTCGCCATCACGAGTGCGGCCAGGAAACCGCTGACGGCGGCGAGCACAAACCCGAGGAGCGCCTCCTGGAAGGTCACGAATGCCGACGGCAGCATCGGGACGGCCCCGGTGACCACGGCGTTCAGCACGTCGACCGGCCCGGGGAGGAGGTAGGAGGGCAACCCGTAGACGACGATGACGAGCTGCCAGAGGATGACGCCGAGCACGGCGGCGGCGATGGGCGGGAGCACGTAGCGACGCCAGAACTCGCCGCGCGTGCGCTGGCGGGTCGGCCGCTTCTGGACCTGACGGGGATCGGGGCGTCGCGGTGTGCCCGCTTCCGGTGTGCTCGCGTTCGGTGTGTTCGCGTCCGATGCGCTCGTGTTCGATGCGCTCGCCGCAACGCCGGTCGTGTGCGGGGCGCCGCTTCCCGCCCGGTTCGAGATGATGGTCATGATCATGCCTCCGAGAGCAGTTCGGATACGACGGCGGCCGTCGCCGCGAGGGCGTCGAGGTCGCGAGGTGCGTCATCCAGGGTGGGTGGACTGGGCGAGTCGATGACCCTGGCGATCCTGCCCGGGCGCGCGGCCATCACCACGATCCGATGTCCGAGCGTGACCGCCTCGCTGATCGAGTGGGTGATGAACATCGCGCCGAACGCGTTCAGCCGCCAGAGTCGCAGGAGTTCCATCTGCATGTTGGCCCGGGTGAACTCGTCGAGCGCAGCGAACGGCTCGTCCATCATCATGAGCTCGGGAGCGCTCGTGATGGCGCGAGCGAGCGAGACGCGCATCTTCATGCCGCCGGACAGTTGCCTGGGCAGGGAGCGTTCGAATGCGCCGAGGCCGACGGCTTCGATGGCGGCGGTCGCCGCGGCCGATCTCGTCGCCTTGTCGACGCCCTTGAGCTTGGCGACGAGCTCCACGTTGCTTCTGACCGATCGCCAGGCCAGGAGGGTCGGGTCCTGGAAGACGTACGCGAGCTGTTCGGTGGTCCGGACGAGCTCGCCTCCGCTCACGGAACTGAGGCCGGCGGCCATGCGGATGACGGTCGTCTTGCCGCAACCGGAGGGGCCGACGATCGTGACGATCTCACCGGCGGCGACGCTGAGATCGAACGGCGCGACGGCTTGGAACCCGTTGTCGTACGTCTTCTGCACCTGACGGAACTCGATCACGGGGGTGTTCGAGCGAGGCGCACGCCCGGCGGTGGGGTCCGCGGGGATCCGGGCGACCGCTGCTGTTGTGAGCGGTGCATCGGTCGTGGGGTCGGTGATGGCGGTCATCGGAGGCTCCGATCGTTGTCCTGCGGGTGGAGGTGTCGCGGTGGTGTCGCGGTGGTGTTGCCGTGGTGTTGCGGTGGTGACCGATGCTGCGCCGTCGGGGGCGGGCGACGCAGCATCGGAGCGGTTGGCCGTGCCGACCGTTCAGGTCAGCACGATCGGATCAGTACGATCCGGCCGGCGCGGCGGGCAGATCCGTCGGCGCGGCGACCTTCGGCAGCAGCGTCGCGTCGAACAGGTCGGCGGGGTTGATCTTCTTCGTGAGCACACCGAGCTTCGTGAGCTGATCGACGAGGGTCGTCCATCGTTCGGAGCTCATGGCGCCGAGCTGGGCTCCGCCGTCGCCATCGGTGAGGAAGGTCCGCTGCTTGTCCCACGCGTACCAGAGGGAATCGGACGTCTGTTCGCTGTTCGCTTTCAGGAGCGCGGCGTTCGTCGACGTCGCGACATCCGTCTTGCCCATGTAGTCCGACCAGCCCTGCATGGACGCGGCGAGGAAGCCCTTCACCGTGTCCGGGTGCTCCGACAGGAACTTCTTCGAGGTGAAGATCACGTCGTTGTAGGGGTTGTATCCGGCGGACGCGTAGCTGAAGAACGTGGTGTCCACGCCGGCCTTCTTGGCCTGGTAGACCTCATTCGTCGACCAGCCCTGCTGCACGAGCGAGTCGTCGGCGAGGAAGTTGGCGATCGATCCCTGGTACGCCTGCGTGGTGAACGTCAGGCCCTTCTCCTTGGCCATGTAGTCGGCGGCGGTGTTACCCGTCTGGACGACCCAGGTGTGGTTCTGCATGTCGTCGAAGGAGGTCATGCCGCTGTCGGCATGCACCATCACGCCGACGGGGTTCGTCTGGTAGAGCGCAGCGACGGCGACGATCGGGATGCCTTCCTGCTGCGCCAGGGCGATGCTCGGGGCGTCGGCGATGCCGATGTCCGCGCGACCGGAGGCGACGATCGTCGTGCCGGACACGTTCGGGCCTCCCTGCTGGATCGAGACGGCGAGCTTGTGGTCGGTGTACAGGCCTTCGGTGTCCGCCGCGTAGTAGCCGCCGCTCTCCGAGTTGGCGTACCAGCCGAGGACGAGCTTCACGGGCGCCGGTCCACCGGCGGTGTCCGCGGACGCGCCGGAGGAGCAGGCGCTCAGCGCGGTGGCCGCGACGACGGCGATGGCCGCTGCGGCGATGGCGCGGCGTCGGACGGATGCGGGCATCCGGGGGGAGCGGGGTGCGGTGCTGGTGGCGGTGCTGGGGCTAGTGCTGGTGCTGGTGGTGCGATCCATTGGGGTCTCCGTGGGGGTCGGGGTGGTCGGCCGGGCAGCTGGTGCAGGGGTGGTTCGGGTGGTGCTGATGGGGTGTAGCGGATGGGTGAGGTCATGGGCCGAGGCGGTCCGTCAGTCGTCTGGTCGAGGCGATGAGCGCGACGTCCGTGTTCGGGGCGCCGATGAAGCACACACCCGATGGCAGTCCGTCGACGGAGTCGAGTGGGGCGGAGACCGCTGGCACACCGGCGATCGATGCGAGGCAGGTCAGCCGAAGGGTCCCTCCGCGGTCGTGGTCGATCTGCTCCGGCGAGGCGTCGAGCGCCGCAGCCGGTGCGGCGGTCGACGGCAGGAGCAGGATGCGTCCGGAGAGGAACGATCTGATGGTCGACCTCGCGGCGTCGATGATCGTGCGCGCCGCATCGTGCTCGGCCCGGCTGATGGCGGATGCGTCGGCGAACCGGCCGGCGACATCGGCGTCCAGCGCGCCGGGGTGCGCGTCGATCCAGTCGCCGTGCACCGACCACGCCTCGAACGCCTGGACCGTGCGGAACGCGTGGAACCATTCCTCCAGAAGCGCAGCCGTCACGGGCGTTCCGTCGCCGCAGGTCAACGGCACGGAGACGGCTCCGAGCGCATCGGCGGTTGCGATGAAGGCATCGCGGACGCCGGTGCTCGCGAGATCGGTGAGGGTGTCGACGATCACGAGCTGTGGAGCCGTGGTGCCGGAGGAATCACCGGTCGCAGTCTCCGGGACGAGGACGTCGGCGACGCGTGCCAGCGTCTCGACGTCGCGGGTGATCCAACCCACCGTGTCGAAGCTCGGCGCGAGCGCGAGCACACCGCTGCGGTCGACGATGCCGTGTGTGGTCCTGATGCCCCAGAGGCCCTGATGCGCTGCCGGCACGCGGATCGAACCGGCGGTGTCGGTGCCGAGTCCGATGCTTGCCCATCCCCTCGCCACTGCGACGGACGGACCACTTGTGGATCCGCCCGGGATGCGGCCCGGAGCTGCGACGTTGTCCGGAGTCCCGTATCGGGAGTTGGTGCCGGCGATGCTGTACGCGAACTGATCGGTCTGAGCGATGCCGGTCACCTCCGCCCCGTGGGACAGGAGCACCCCGACCGCCGGCGCCGTTGTGGCCTCCGGCGGAGCGGAGGCCGCGAACTCGGGCACACCGGCTCCGATCCGCTGCCCCTCGACCGCGAACAGATCCTTGACGGCGACGGTCTCGCCGTCCAGCGCTCCTGAGCCGGTCGGGGCGACGAGCGGTGTGCCGACGATGCGCCAGACCGATCGGTCGATCGGCTGCTGGGGTGCGGTCACGTGCGCCGCGTCGATCGTCCACGCGTCGTCGCGTCGTCGCCAGAGTTGCGTCTGCAGGCCGGCGGCGCCCGTGCGGGACGCGACCTCGGCGACCACGAGTGCTGCAGTCGGGTCGATGACGCGGACGTGCACGAGCTGCACCGTTCGGGTGGGGACCGTGGATCGGCTGGCCCGGAAGCGCGCGATGGCGGCGTGTCCGACGAGCGTGGCCGTCCCGTCGCCGCGAAGTGTCGTGTCGGCATCGGTGAAGCGTGCGTCGAGGGCCGTGACGTCGTTGGCCAGCAACGCTCGGTCGTACTCCCAGAAGGCCTCCATGAGGCCGGCCGGCGTGCCGTCCGACGAGACCGGTGCGCCCGTCATCGTGCCGCCTCCACGATCTGTCGCGCGAGCGCCGTCACACCGGCGTTCGGGAAGTCGGAGATCCGGACCCGTCCGTGCACGCCCTTGACCACGTCGACCGCCTGCGACACGGAGAAGTCCGCGGCGGCACTCAGGTACAGGTAGGCGAGCTTGCGGTCCATCCCGAACAGGGCGACGACCAGCTCGACCGCGTTCGCCGTGCAACGTCGCATCGCCAGGTCGAGGCTCTCACTGAGACCGGTCGGGATGACGAAGCCGTGGGCTGCGGCGAACGGGCCGACGACCGCGCCGAGTTCGGCGCGTGCGGCGCTCGCCGGAATGAGGTCGATCGTGAGCGTCGCCCGCAACGGGGCTTCGAGTGCGGTCAGTGCGACCTCTCCGTCACCCTGGGCGTAGTGCGGATCGCCGAGGTAGAGCCCCGCTCCTGCGACCTGGACGGGCAGGTAG
Organism: Plantibacter sp. Mn2098; assembly: GCF_049319745.1. NCBI lineage: Bacteria > Bacillati > Actinomycetota > Actinomycetes > Micrococcales > Microbacteriaceae > Plantibacter > Plantibacter sp. Mn2098. The sequence continues at coordinate 170,856 of NZ_JBMOUH010000001.1, forward strand.
AGCGTGCTTCCCGCGGTCAGCGGAGCGATGTCGAGATTGCCGCCGAACGGGCCGGGCGGCACCGAGTGCAGTCGGGTGCGCTGATCCGCGGTCACCCCGATGATGCCGAGGAACGGTGCGAGGGGAAACGTCACGGTCTCGGGCGATCCGGGGTTCAGGGGGAGCGATCCCGTCCATCCGCCCGCACGAGGGTCGACCGTCGTGAAGGCGCTGTAGGTGCCGCCGGTCCCGTTCAGGCCGTTGAGCACACCGTGTCCGTGCCTCGTGCTGATGACGCCGTACGGGGCCCGCATGTCGAGCGCGTCGATCCGGATCGCGAGGAGATCGCCCGGCAGCGCGCCTCGGACGTGGATGGGCCCCGTGACGATGTGCGGGCCGTCGTCCGTCCCCCTGGTCACGCCGTGAGCGATCGCGATCGCATCGTCGAGCACGTCGGAGGCGGCGACGCCGTGGGAGCCGAAGTAGCGCAGCGGATCGGAACCCTGGTCGGGCATCATCCCCTCGTGGCTGACGGTGTCGACGACGATCGTCTCTCCCGCGTCGATCTGGAGCACGGCCGGGTCCGTCGGAGCCGGCAGCCGACCCCAGAGGACCGTGCCCGGCTGCGACGGCAGGTAGGCGCCCTTCGAGCTCAGGCGGTCGCCGGAGTGCAACGGGGCGACCGGTGCAGTTGCCGATGCGGTTGCCGATGCGGTGGCCGGCGCGGCTGCCGATGCAGCTGCGGATGCAGTGGCCGGTGCGGCGGTGAGTGATGCGCTCATGAGTCCCTGGGTGACGATGTCGGAGGATCTGGTGTGGTGCGTTCGTCGCGGTGTGGTGCTTCCGATGCGGTGTCAGAATTGGTCTGACCACCGGACTGGTGATCACAGTACGTGCCGAACGCGAGCGAGTTCACGCGTTAAACGCAAACGTCATTGGTCTGTTACACGCCGGAAACAGGCAGAAAAGCGGGCAATCGGCCCGAAACTGAGGTCGCGCGAAGGTGCAGAAGTCTGATACAAATTGGTCTAACCAATGAACCATCTTCGTGAAGTCCGACTGATTGAAAGCGGCGTGCATGAGCGCTTCCACTGAATCCACCGGCTCCGCCGGCCGTGCCGATTTGGCCGGATCCACCGGATCCACCGGCTCGACTGGATCCACCGGATCCACCGGATCCACCGGCTCTACCGGCTCTGCCGGATCGGTCGCCGGCACCGCCGTGATCCCCCCGCTCGCGAAACGCACCAGGACGCTGAGCGCCGAGCTCGCCGCGCATCTGGAGCGGTTGATCACCACGGGTCAGCTGGCGCCGGGGGAGCGGCTTCCCTCCGAGCGCGACCTCGCCGCCTCCATGAACGTGTCGCGGGCGTCGCTGCGTCAGGCGATGTTCGAGTTGGAGTCCAAGAATCTGATCGAACGCAAACGGGGGAGCGGGAGCACGGTGGCGGCGCCGGCGGCTGGTGTCAGCGCCCTGAACGTGGGGCTCTCGGCGACGGATGTCGAGTTGACGAACGCCACCGAGCTGCGCGATCTCGTTGAGCCCCGCATCGCCTCATTCGCCGCTCAACGCGCGGCGGCATCGAATCTGTTGCAGCTCGAAGACGTGCTCGCGCAGTCGAACGAGAACCTGAACGCCGAGGAGTCGTTGCGCCTCGACCGCGAATTCCACCTGCTGCTCGCGCACGCGGCGCAGAATCCGTTGTTCGTGACGCTCTCGACCATGACGAGTGATTGGACGAACGCGACACGGTCACTCTCCCACGCCACCCGCACGGGTCGCCGCATCTCGATCGACGGCCATCGGGAGATCTACGAAGCGATCGCGAGACGGGACGCCGAAGCCGCGGCATCGGCGATGGAACGGCACCTGCGTGACGTCCGCGATGTCATCGGCGGGCTGTCGCGCACGGGTTCGGAGGAGGAAGTGGCGGGCTGACCGACCGGCTTCACCTCGAACCCCGAGAGGTTCCTGAGACCCTCGCCGGGAAGTTGCACTGAGTGCATCGGTGCACATAGTGTACCGACGTGTCCACAGCCGCCCCAGCCGAAGATCGCCGCGCAGCACTTCGCGCACGGCACCACCGCGCGATCCTCGATGCGGCACGCACGATCATCGCGGAGGACGGCATCTCTGGCGTCAACGTGGACCTCATCGCCGAACGCGCCGACGTGTCCCGTCGCACGGTGTTCAACCACTTCTCCTCGATCGACGACCTCGTCACCACGTCCTGCACGGAGGAACTCGCCGTGGTGATCGAGAGCTTCCGCGCCGCCGTGAACAGCCGACCGGCAGGACCGGGCACGCGGCTCTCGATGTTCGAAGACGTCGCAGCGGCGATCCGCGCCACCGACGTCCCCGGCATCATCTCCTTCCTCTGGAATGCACTCGGCGGATTCACGGTCGAGGATTCGCGCCCCCAACAGCTCTTCCAGGCGACGTTCTCCCGCACCACCCAGGAACTGGCGCTCGAACTGGCCCCCCGCAACACGGATGTCGACGAGCTCGAAGCAGCGCTCCTCGTCTCCTCCCTGATGCACGGCGTCGAGGTGATCGCGCACCACTGGATCGCGGCCACCGACGCCACCACGGACGACGATGCCCGTGCCCTCTGGACCGCCCTGCTGGAACGCCTCATCGCGAGCGTCCGCACGGGGTACGGTCCCGCGCACTGATCTTGCATCCTTTTCGTCCTGCACCCCGTCACCCCTGAGCACCCAGTCACCCTGAGCACCCCCGTCACCCCTGAACCTCCCCGTAGAAGAGAGACCCCCTTGGCTGAACTGCTGTATCGCCTCGGACGATTCTCCGCGCGTCGCGCGTGGGCCGTCCTCATCTCCTGGATCGTGATCCTCGGCATCGCCGTCGGCGCCTTCCTCGCGTTCGGGGGCACCCTGTCGAGTGCCGTCACCATCCCGGGCACACCGACGGCCAAGGTCACGGACCAGCTCGCGAAATCGTTCCCGAGCGCAAGCGGCGGCACCGGTGCGATGGTGTTCCACACGAAGGACGGCGACGCCTTCACCGACAGCCAGAAGACGGCGATCGGCACCCTGCTGGACGAGACGGCGAAGCTCAAGGGCGTCGACACGACCGTCAATCCCTTCGACACGCAGCAGACCATCGCCGAGCAGGCGCAGAAGGTCTCGGACGGCAAACAGCAGATCACCGATGGCCGGACCCAGCTGACGGACGGTCAGACGCAGCTGGATGCGGGCAAGCAGCAGCTCGCCGATGCGCAGACCCAGCTCGACACGGCCCTCGCGCAGGCGAAGCAGCAGGCCGGCGGCACCCTCCCGGCGGCCGTGCAGGCGCAGTTCGACGCGCAGCAGGCGACGATCACCCAGCAGCAGGCGGCACTCGCGACCCAGCAGCAGACGATCACCGACAACCTCACGAAGCTGAACGAGCAGAGCACGAAGCTGAATCTCTCCTCGCAGCTCCTCGATCTCTCCTCCGGCATCCGCACGGTGTCGAGCAACGGCTCCACCGCCGTCGCGAACGTCGTGTTCACCGATGCGCAACAGGAGGTGACGCCGGATACGAAGCAGTCCGTCATCGACCAGGTGACGAAGGACGTCCCGAGCGGAGTCGAGGTCGAGTTCTCCAACGAACTCGCGCAGAGCATCCCGCAGGTCTTCGGCGTCGGTGAGGCGATCGGTCTCATCATCGCGGCGATCACGCTCCTCGTGATGCTCGGCACGGTCATCGCGGCATCGCTCCCGCTCGTCTCGGCGATCGTGGGCGTCGGCGTCGGTGTCACGGCGTCGCTCGCGCTGTCCGGCGTCGTCGACATGCTCTCCATCACACCCGTGCTCGGCGTGATGCTTGGCCTCGCGGTCGGCATCGACTATTCGCTCTTCATCCTCAACCGGCACCGGAAACAGTTGCTCGACGGTGTCGAACTGCACGACTCCATCGGCCTCGCCAACGGCACCTCCGGCAACGCCGTCGTGTTCGCGGGCTCCACGGTCCTGGTGGCCCTGCTCGCGCTCAACGTGACCGGCATCGGCTTCCTCGGCATGATGGGCACGGTCGGCGCGATCTGCGTCGCGGTTGCGATCCTGCTCGCGGTGACCCTCACCCCGGCGATGCTGTCGCTGCTCGGGCACCGCATCCTCAGCAAGAAGGCGCGTGCCACCATCGGCACCGCCCGCCCGGACAACTCGCCCACGAAGCCGATGGGCACCGGTCGTGCGGTCGGTACGCTCATCGCCGGCCTCGTCGTCCTCGGCGTCGTGGCGCTGCCGGCTCTCGACATGCGACTCGGTCTGCCGGACGGCAGTTCCGAGGCGGTCGATTCGACCCAGTACAAGTCGTACACGCTCATCGAGGACGAGTTCGGCGCCGGTGTCAACGGGCCGTTGCTCGTCATCGCGACCCTGCCGCACACCGCGACCGACGACGAGGTGCTGTCAGAGCAGGTTCGGATCGGACAGAAGATCTCCGACCAGCGGGATGTCGCGGCCGTCGCACCGGTCGGTGCGTCCGACGACCACACGGTGCTCGCCTTCCAGGTGATCCCGAAGGAGGGGCCGACGAGCGTCTCGACGGAGCAGCTCGTCCGCGATCTCCGCGATCTGTCGCCGCTGTCCGGTGATGTGAAGCTCGGCGTCGCCGGCAGTGCGAGCGGCAACATCGACGTCTCGCAGCAGCTCGCGGATGCCCTGCCGCTCTATCTGGCGCTCGTCGTCGGGCTGTCGCTCATCATCATGATCCTCGTGTTCCGGTCGATCCTCGTGCCGATCACGGCGACCCTCGGCTTTATGCTGTCGCTCGCCGCGACCTTCGGTGGCATCACCGCGATCTTCCAGTGGGGTTGGCTCGGCCCGGTGTTCGGTGTGCACGATCCGGGACCCATCCTGAGCTTCCTGCCGACGATCCTGATCGGCATCCTGTTCGGACTCGCGATGGACTACCAGCTGTTCCTGGTGTCCGGCATGCGTGAGGCGTTCGCCCACGGTGCGCCTGCACGTCTGGCGGTGCAGCGGGGCCTCCACGCCGGGCGTACGGTCGTTGTGGCGGCGGCGATCATCATGATCTCCGTCTTCGGCGGGTTCATCTTCTCCCACTCGGCGATGATCCGATCCATCGGTTTCGGGCTCGCGTTCGGTGTGCTCGTGGATGCGTTCATCGTGCGGATGCTGCTCATCCCGGCGGTGATGCACCTGCTCGGGAAGTCCGCGTGGTGGATCCCGAAGTGGCTCGATCGCATCCTGCCGAACGTGGACGTGGAGGGCGCGGCGCTCGAGCGCAGCCACCCGGCGCATCACACGGCCGGTATCGGGCACGACGAGCAGCAGCACTCCGTTGATGGTGTTCGGCAGGGCGTGGTCGATGGTGTGCCGCAGGGCGCGGTCGATGGTCTGCCGCAGCACTTGGTCGATGGTGTGCCGCAGGGCGCGCACGTCGCGACGGAGCTCACCCGTCGTGAGGCGGCTGCGGTGCGCGAGCAGCCGACGCACCTGCTGACGACGGATCCGGTGCGCGAGCAGCAGCAGGTGTCGCGGGTCGAGGCCGGCCTCGACGTCATCGTCCACCCTGCGACGGGTGGGGTGCAGCGGGTCGCGGTCGGTTCGTACGTCATCGCCGTCGACGCCGACAACGGTTCCGCCGTCGTCGAGCCGCCCGTCGGCGGAGTCGTGATCGTGCGCGCCCCGCGCTAGGGAGGTCGCCGCGCAGATCCTCGGTCGCTGAGCGTGTCGAAGGGCAGGGCCTGTGGTCAGGCTGCGGGCACTTCGACAAGCTCAGTGACCGGGTGTTTCGGTTCTGCAATGGGCGTCGACGCCTCCGCGCAACGTGTACCCCCCGGTCCCTGAGCTTGTCGAAGGGCCCACATCGCGCAACGTCTGCGCCCGGTCCCTGAGCTTGTCGAAGGGCCCGCGCAGCGGTGGCCGCCGATGGTTCCGGCCGAGTGACTAGTCGCTGTCGACCGGTTGCAGCGGATACCAGTCGGGCGGATCGGGTTCAGTTGTGAACTCGCGTCCGCTCGGACTGATCCAATGCAGTACGTCGCCCGTGCCGCGTCTGAGCGACCAGTTCGTGTCGTGCTTGAGGTGATGGTGCTTCGAGCAGAGATGAGCGAGATTCGCTGCGGACGTCTCCCCGCCCTCTGACCACGGGATCGTGTGATCGAGGTCGCAACCTCGTGCAAGTCTGCTGCAACCGGGTGCTCTGCAGTGGGTGTCTCGGATGGCGAGCGCTCGTTTGAGGTCGACGGGTGGGGTGTATCTGTCTCGACCGACGGAGAGGATCGAACCGGTCTCGGGGTGGGTGAGGATTCTGATGAACGACTTCGCGTTGACGGTCAGACGCACCGCGGTTTCTGGATCGATGGGTCCGTAGCCCTCAAGCGATCCCGGGTGGTCTTCCACACCGAGCAGAGTCAGGACCGGGACGGTCACGTGGACGGTGGGCACGATGTCGTCGATGATCTGCTCCGGGGTCGGTGCCGGGGTCGGCGCCGGGGTCGGGGCTGATGCTGGGTCGAGCAGCGTAGATGGGAGCACATCACCACCAGGTGCAACGTTATGAGATGTTGCGTCGGTGGTTGTCGTGGTGACACCGAACAGCAGCAGGCTCTGGGCGTGGTCGGTCATGAGCTGGGCCCGAGTACGCGGGTCGCCGTGCCGCCTGGTGCCTGTGGCGAGTGCGGCGAGTCTTCCGTATGCGGCTGCCGCGATGGGTGCCGTTGTGAGGATCGACAGCCAGGACATGCCATCGGCTGCGGGGACGAGTGTGACGTGGCGCTCCTGCTTCGCAGTGTGGTGCCTCGTGGCAATCGTGGCGGGATGGAGCTTCTCACGCAGGATCCGAGCGCGCTGCTTGAGCTGAGCGGCTGTCCGGGTCTTTGCGATCGGCAGGACTCTGTGCTCGAACTCCGACCGGTCCACAGGGAGCACATCAGCGACCTGATCCACGATGACCCGCGCGTGACCGACGGAGATGCTACCGGCCGTCAACGCGGCGAGCGTCTGGGGGAGTTGACGGACGAGTACCTCCGACTCGCTGATCCGTTGCTGGATGGTGCGCTCGGGAATGCGGGTCATGGCCGAGAGCTCTGCCTGCAACGAGAGCCGGGCGAGTTCTCTCGCCCGGCCCGCAGGGGTGCCGACCGGCATCACGGTCTGCGCAGTGAAATCGGAGACGCTGGCGGCATCGGCATACAGTTTGGCGATCCTGGCCTCCGCCGCCGCGATGCCGTGCTGCTCCGCGACGATCTGGTCGCCGATGCTCGTGATGAGCGCCGCGACCTGATCGAACCTCGAAGGAATGTCCACTCATCAAGAATACCAAGGGGATGCACAATAGAACAGAGATTCGAAGAATCTGTGGAGAACTCGTGATGGGGTCGTTGTGTGAGGGAGTGCGCTTCGACAAGCTCAGCGACCGGGCTGAGACGTTCAGCGACCGGGCTAGACGTTCAGTGACCGGATGTCGAAGCAGCTCAACTGAGTGACATGCCGGGGATCCGAGCACGGATCGCCTCCAGCTCGGCCTCATCGGAAACACCCTGGAAGTCGTACCGCGGCGTGTATGGACCCTCCAAGGACCGGATCTCGTCGGCGGTGAGCGTCACGTCGAGTGACGCGACCGCATCGTCGATCTGCGCCGTGGTGCCCGCTCCGACAAGCGGCGCCGTGACGACGGGCTGGTGCCGCAGCCAAGCGAGCGCGATCGCGGCCCGGCTGGTCTCGTGGGCCTCTGCGACTCGACCGACGGAATCGATGATGGCGCGGTTCGCGACCTCGTCCGCCTCGGTGTACAGCATGTCGGCGAAGGCGCCGTCCGACTCGGAGCGGCCGGTCGACTTCGCATCGTCCCATGCGCGGGCCAGGCGCCCGCGGGCCAGTGGACTCCAAATGATCGTGCCGACGCCCTCGTCGAGGGCCAACGGGATCATCTCGCGTTCCTCTTCGCGAGCGAGGAGGTTGTAGTGGTCCTGCATCGAGACGAACCGCGCCCACCCGTTCTGCCGCTGCAGGTGAAGGGCTTTCGCGAACTCCCATGCGTGCATCGATGATGCCCCGAGATAGCGGACCTTGCCGGCCTTCACGAGGTCGTGCAGTGCTTCGAGCGTCTCCTCCAAGGGGGTCGCGTGATCGTTCCGATGCACCTGGTACAGGTCGATGTAGTCGGTGCCCAGGCGCCTGAGCGAGTGGTCGATCTCGGTCATGATCGACTTCCGCGACAGTCCACGGCCGTTGGGGCCCGGCCGCATGGGGTGGCGCAGCTTGGTGGCGATGACGACCGCGTCGCGATCGGCGAAGTCCCGCAACGCGCGGCCGAGGATCTCCTCGCTGGAGCCGTTCGAGTACATGTTCGCGGTGTCGAAGAAGTTGATGCCCGTGTCGAGCGCGTGCTTGATGAGCGGGCGCGACTGCTCTTCGGTCTTCGACCAGACGGGGTGCCCCCGGTCGGGTTCGCCGTAGGTCATCGCACCGATCGCGATGGGGGAGACGTCGAGTCCGGTGGTGCCGAGCTTCACGTAGTCCATGGGGTTGCCTCCTGCTATCCTGAACATGCGGAGAGTTCTCCGCAACTGATCCGAAACTAGCGGAGGATTCTCCGCATGTCAATCAAGGGCATGATCGACTCATGACTGAAGCGACTCCGGCCACCTATGGCACGCAACGGCAAGCGGCCGCGAGGAATCGTGCGGCCATCATCGACGCCGCTCACGAACTCTTCGCCGAGAACCCCCTCGTTCCCTTGAACGACGTCGCGAAGCGGGCCGGCGTCGGCCCCGGCACGCTCTATCGCCACTTCCCGTCGCGGGAAGACCTGATCCTGGCGGCATATCAACACGACATCGAGCGGCTCACCCTGATGGTCGATGAGGTCCTCACAGCATCGGCTTCGGCTCACGAGGCCTTCATCACCTGGTTCGAAACGCTCGCCGGCTACATCAGGATCAAACACGGCCTCGGCGACGCGCTCCACAGTGCCGCTGCGCAGGACGTCGTCGACTCGTCCTGGGCGCCAGCGACCGCCGCCGTCGCCAAGCTGGTCGACGCATGCATCGTCGAAGGGTCGATCGCGCCCGGCCACGACCCCGCCGACATCATCATGCTGATGTCGTTCCTCTGGCGGGTCGCGCCGACCGATGCGGGCATCGCGCAGGGGCGACGACTCACGGCCATCGTCTTCGAGGGTCTGCGGGAGTCGCCTCGCGAGTCGTACTAGGCGGCAGCGCCCGACCCACCCGTCTCTGTCCGCAATTCCGGAACTCTCGGGCTGATCGCGCCCGAAGCAGCGATATTCGGCCTCGAAGGGTCGCAAACGGCTCCGACGTTCCGGAATTGCGAACGATGTTTCGTCGGATTGCAGCGCGCGGAGTGCACCGGGGCGGAAGCGCATAGCCTCGTCGCATGACGAATCTCGACCACCGCACCGCCGCAGACTCGATCGATGCAGACTCGATCGATGCACAGGCGGGCGATGCAGTCTCGACCGCCGCAGAGGCGCTCGCCGCCCGCCGTGCGGAACGCCGCGACCAGGTGACGTCGCGTCGAGGGCCGGCAGCCTTCCTCGCCGGCGAGTTCGTGACCGACCCGGACCAGCGGATCGATGGCGCGCCCGGCCGCTGGTCGCCGCTTCCCGACGGCGGAGCCGGCTTGCTCGTGCGCGCAGACGCCTCGGAAGGGGTGCGCATCGGCGGCGTGCTCGTCGACGGTGAAGCGGTGCTGTACGCCGACGCGGGGTCCGGACCGACCATCGCCGAGTTCCCCGACGGCGCAGAGGGCGTCATCTTCAGCTACGACCGCACGAAGTTCGCGTTGCAGGTCTGGCGCTCCGACTCGGACTGGGCGAAGCGGTTCCACGACATCGCCGCGTACCCGAGGGACACCGACTGGATCGTGACGGCTTCCGTGCGTCCCGTCGCCGCCGGGCGAACCGTCGCGATCACCCACCACCGCGACCCGAACCCCGTCGCGGTGCCGGTCGTCGCAGAGCTCACCTTCACACACGACGGCGCCGAACACCACCTGCTGGCGACGCCGGGACCCGCGGGGGAGGACCAGCTCCTCGTCCACTTCCGCGATGCCACGAACGGCGACGAGTCCTACGCCTCCGGCCGCAGCGTCCGCGTGCAGAACACCGGAGCCGCAACCGTCGACCTGGACTTCAATCAGGCGGAACTGCTCCCGTGCTCATTCAGCCACGCGTGGAACTGCCCGCTGCCACCGGCTGAGAACACCCTCCCCATCCCGGTCCGCGCCGGCGAGCGAAACGCCGTCGACGCAGCAGGCGTGCCGATCCTCTGAGCTCGCCTCCGCCGTAGACCGCCGCGCGATTGGTGTGCGAGCTGTGGTGGATGAATAGTTCGGAATCTGGTCGACTATGACGCCTTCAAGTACGCAACGAGCGCCGCGCGGACGATCTCCGATGGCTTTGCGTGCTCTGCGGCTGCGCGTGCTTTGAGTGCTTCGTCAAGCTCCACCGGTAAGCGCACGTGCCTCACGGGAGAAACGCCAGAAGGTCGCCCTTGATCCAGCGTAGGACGGCCGAGCGCCCGATCGACGGCAGACTCAGACCCCAGCGCCGCGGCGAGCAACGCCCGCCCGGGAGAATCGCCGTCGCCGTGCTGAACCGTTGCGTGTGTCATGCCGTCGAACACTGCGTCGGATTCGGCCCAGTCCGACAGCTGCGCGAATCGCGCCTGTTCTTCCTTGCTCATGTCACTCATGTGGTTTCCCTCTCCGCGATCTCAAGCATCTTGCGTCTGGCCTCCATGACGTGAAACACGAGGATTTCTGTCGGCGGCCGAAGCTCCACGATGACCTCCAGCAGCATCCGGCGGTCTCTCGTCGGTCCAATGAACAAATCGGGTCGCCGCCCGCCTGTCACGCGCGGTTCGTCGAACTCCCGAATCCAGTGCAGGTACTGCTCAATCGCGTTGAGCGCATCTGCGCGATCAATGCCATGCTTGTCCGCGCTGTGAGCCCAGTGAATCGCCATGCACGAGTGTCACACAGAATCAAGTCTTTTGTATCACACAAGTAGCGTTTAGTGGTGCGTTCGTCAGAGAATGCTCGGTCAGCGCCTCACAACACCACGTGCGTCGACGTGTCGTCGTCCCCGCCCCGATCGAGGGAGAGGATCGGCAGGGTCGCGGTGATGATGGAGCCGTCCGCGCGGGACGTCCCCTCGATGTCGCTCGTGGTGGGGGCCGGATCCGACAGGTGCGGACCCTGGTTCGTGAGCGGCACGGACACCGGCGACCCGGGGAGGAGGCGGATGGTCTCGCCGCGGACCGACACGAGGAATCCGTCACCGGTCTCGACGGTGAAGCCGATCCGGTTCGCTTCGAGATCGACACGTGCGCGGGATCCGCCCACCGTGATCCGGAACGTCAACCGCTGCCACGCATCGGGGAGACGAGGATCGAAGGTCAGCTGCCCGTCGTGATCGCGCATACCGCCGAATCCGTTGACGAGCGTCGCCCAGACACCACCCGTGGACGCGACGTGCACCCCATCGGCCGTGTTGTTGTGGAGGTTCGCCAGATCGACGAACAGTGCCGTGAGGAAGTACTTGAGCGCGAGCTCGCTGTAGCCGACCTCCGCGGCGATGATCGACTGCACCACGGCGGAAAGCGTGGAGTCTCCTGTGGTGAGGGCGTCGTAGTACTCGAAGTCGTTGCGCTTGTCGGCCACCGAGAAGTCCTGCCCCTGCAGGAACAACGCCAGCACGACATCGGCCTGCTTCAACACCTGGAACCGGTAGATGACGAGCGGGTGGTAGTGCAGGAGCAACGGACGCTTCGACGGCGGCGTGTTCTCGAGATCCCACAGCTCCTTGTCGAGGAACTGCGCGTCCTGGGCGTGGATGCCCCGGTGCGGATCGAACGGGATCTCCATCGCCTCCGCCGCGCGCTCCCAACTGTCGATCTCGTCCTCGAGCAGTCCCGTCCTGGCGACCGTCTTGCGGTACTCGTCCGGATCGCGCAACGCGAGCTCGCGGCAGACAGCGGCAGCCGAGCGGAGGTTCGCGCGCGCCATCACGTTCGTATAGAGGTTGTCGTCGACCACGGCCGTGTACTCATCCGGTCCGGTGACGCCGTCGATGTGGAACTTCTGGTCGCCATTGGAACGCCAGTAGCCGAGGTCCTCCCACAGACGGGCGGTCTCGATGAGGATGTCGATCGCACCGCGCGTCAGGAATTCGTCGTCACCGGTGGCGCGCACGTACTGCATGAGCGCATGCGTGATGTCGGCGTCGATGTGGTACTGCGCGGTGCCGGCCGCGTAGTACGCGCTCGACTCCTGCCCGTTGATCGTGCGCCAGGGGAAGAGTGCGCCGCGCTGGTTCAGCTCGGCAGCCCGCGCGCGTGCGGCATCGAGCATGTTGTACCGGAAGCGGAGCGCGTTCCTGGCGACCTGCGGCGCCGTGTACGTCAGGAACGGGAGGACGTAGATCTCCATGTCCCAGAAGTAGTGGCCGCCGTACCCTGACCCGGTGACGCCCTTCGCGGCGATACCGTTGCCGTCGGTGCGAGCGGTGGACTGCGCGAGCATAAAGAGGTTCCACCGCACGGCCTGCTGGATGGCGGGCTGCCCGGGGATCTCGACATCGCTGCGCGCCCAGAAATCGTCCATCCACGAACGCTGCGCTGCGAACACGGCCGACACGCCGAGATCCGACGCGCGATCGAGCGTCCGATCGCATCGGTCGGCGAGCTCCCGCACGGGGACGGCCTGCGAGGAGTGGTAGGTCACCATCTTCGTCAGGCGCACCGGACGACCGGCCTTCGCCTGGATGCGGAACACGTGCTTGGCGACGTCGTCGGAGATGTGCGAGGACTCGTCCCAGATGTTCTCCGTGTCGATCGTGTGCTCCGCGCCGACGCAGATCGTCATGCCGGAGCTCGCGGTCTGGTAGCCGAGCAGCGACCGGCCGCCCTCCGTCCTCGCGAACCGGGGGATGAGGACACGGGTCTGGAACGCGTCCGCCCGCCTCGGGTCGAACGCCGGCTCGTGCGCCGACCGTGGCGGCTGGTACTCGTCCTCCGCGTCCTGACGGTTCAGGATCTGGCTCGACAACAGCACGGAGGCGTCGGCATCGAGCATCGTCACCTCGTACTCGATGACCGCCAGGTGCCGGTCCGTGAAGGACACGAGCCGACGCGAGCGTACGAGCACCCGCTTGCCGGACGGGGTGCGCCACTCGGTCTCGCGGTGGAGGTAGCCGTCACCGAAATCGAGTCGGCGGGTGTGGCGGAGGATGTCCGCCTCTGCGAGCACGAGCGGCTCGTCATCGACATAGAGGCGGATGACCTTCGCGTCGGGGGCGTTGACGATCGTCTGGCCGACGGTGGCGAACCCGAACGCATCCTCAGCGTGCCGGATCGGCCACGTTTCGTGGAACCCGTTGAGGTAGGTGCCGTAGGAGACCTCGCCGCGGCTCTCCTCGAAATTGCCGCGCAGACCGAGGTAGCCGTTGCCGACGGCGAAGTTCGTCTCCGCGGCGCCCTGGCCGTCGGCGGTGTAGCCGTGCTCGACGAGCGCCCACTCGTCGAGCGGATAGCGGCTGCGGTCGAGCGGGTCGGAATCGACTGAGTTCATGCGTGTGCGTCCATCGGGATTCGGCCGGCGTCGGTGTGACGGCGCGGACTGGGTGTCAGGGTGCGGTGTGAAGGGTGCGGTGTGAGGGGTGCGGTGTCAGTGGGGGCGTTATCAGGGGGTGCGGTCGGGCTGCGGAAGCCGTGGGATGAGGTCGGCGAGGTCCTCGACGACATCGTCTGCCCCGTACTGACGGAGCACGTCCGCGCCGGCGCCACGGTCAACGCCGATGACGAGTCCGAACGCCCCATCGGCCCCAGCCTGCACCCCGGAGGTGGCGTCCTCGAACACGGCGCATTCCGCCGGGGTGAGGCCCAGCTGCTCGGCCGCGTACACGTACGTGTCCGGCGCCGGCTTGCCGGCGAGGGAGAGGGACCGGGCGATGTTCGCATCGACGACCACCGGGAACAGGTCCAGGATCCCGGCGGCGGCGAGCACCGGCTTGGCGTTCGCGGAACTGGAGACCACGGCCACGGCGACTCCTGCGCGGATCGCGGCAGCCACGAACGCGGCGGACCCCGCGTATGCAGCCGTCCCGTTCTCCGCCAGCTCTGCACTGAAATCGGCGTTTTTGCGATTGCCGAGCCCGAACACGGTCTCGACCTCCGGGCCGTCCTCAGGCGTCCCCTCCGGCAGCACGATGCCCCGGGAGGCGAGCAGCGATCGGACACCGTCGAAACGCGGCTTCCCATCCACGTAGTCGAAGTAGTCCCGCTCCGTGTAGTCCGATCCGCGGGCCGCGAGGAACGGCGTGAACATACGCGACCACGCCCGGATGTGCACCTCCGCGGTCGGCGTGAGCACCCCATCGAGGTCGAACAGGAATGCGCGGATGTCGCTCAGCGGCGGCTTGGACGTCGAACGGTCGACAGACGCGTCGGGCGCAGTTGATCCCACGGGCAGTCCCTTCTGTCAGCGAGTGTGCGGGTGGGCTTCACGACCTCGGACGGCGAGGCGCAGGGGAGTCAGGATTCTGCCTGGTCAGACGTATCACCCTACCCGTTGGGGTGCCCGCGCAACAGGTTCGCGGCGGACCGGATCGGATGATGTGCGGCGGGGCGTCCGACCTGCAGGGCGCGCTCGAGATCTAGCCGACGGAGTCGTCGGGCCTGGCGCGGGACGACCGCAGTGTCGCGGCGTTCATCAGCCCCGCTCATGTCGCCTCCATTTCGAGCGGTGAAGTATGTGCCGTGTGAAGGCGGAGCGAACGCAGCAGGCCCCCGGCGAATCCCGCCAGGGGCCTGCTGATTGGGGGCGTTACGGCTTCACGAAGATCGCGTCGGCCATGACCCCTGGGCGAACGCGCAAGAGCACCGTTTCGCCATCTGGAACCAGGAACGCTGCGGACCCGGTTGCGGAAGCGCCCGTGAACAGTTCGTCGAAGCCGAAGCTGTCTCCGAGCGACACGATGGAATCGAAACTGTTGATGACATTGCCGGCACTCGTCACAGCATCGACGGATACGAGCGCAGTGACAGCGGAGTCTTTTCCGGTGTAGGTCACGGTGTAATTGACGATCTCGTAATGCGAACCTGCTGGGGCGGGGGTGTTGAAGCTGTTCGCCTCGGCAACCACTGCATTGCCATCGGTGGTGAAGGAGTTGATGACGACTGTCCAGTCATCGCTGGAAATCGACGAGCCGATCGCAACCGGATTCTCGCGCGTACCTTCTCCAGCAACCGCGTCGGCTGCCGCGGCGTCCGTGGTCTGTTCGGGTGCTGATGAGCTGTCGACGGTGGTGGCGCCGCTTCCGAACGCATCGGTGAACGAGGCGGAGACGACCGCGAAGAACACGATGATTCCGACGATCGTGCCGATGACGGACACGATGAGTCCAGCGATGCCCAGCCCCTTGCCCGTTCCCTTCAAGAACAAGGACACGAGAGACAGGATGAATGCGATCGGCAGCAAGATCCAGCCGAGGATCAGTGCACCAGGAATGCACGCGAAGATGAAACCAACGACTGCGACGATGAGCGAGATGAGTGCCAGCACGTTGCGGACTGGCTTCGGGCCCTCGCTGGGTTCCTGGCCGAATGGCTGCTGAAGCGGCGATTCGGTGCTCGCTCCGGGCTGTGCGTAGGAGGTGGCTGGTGGCTGAGCGTATGCAGGGTGGGGCGGCTGAGAGCTGCTCCCCAGCGGTTCTGGTGTAGTCACGTCGCAAGTGTGGCAGTGAGGTAACAGTCGGGCAACCACCTTGATGCCCCCAATGCAGGGGCCGACGTCGTGCGAAGTCCGCCCCAGATCTGTGCCTTGGCGCCGAGTCCGGTGCGCGAATCCATCTAACGAGTCGACCGGACCTACCGCGTGAAGGTGACGTGGATCGTGCCGCTCTCGGCGACCTCGGTCGTCACCGTGTGCGTGAGCTCCAGACCGCGCAGACCGTCCCAGAGGAGGTCGCCGCGTCCGAGCAGGATCGGGGCGATCGCGACGTGCAACTGGTCGACGAGGCCGGCGCGCAGGAACGCGCTCGCGGTGCTCGTACCGCCGCCGACACGCACGTCCAAGCCGTTCGCGGCCTCGATCGCCTCAGCGAGGACGTCCTCGATCGGGGCGTCGCGGAAGTGGAACGTCGTTCCGCCCTTCATCGGCATCGACGGTCGAGGCGCGGTGTGCGTGAGGACGTAGACAGGGGTGCCGAACGGCGGCTCGTCGTCCCACCAGCCCTGCCATTCAGGGTCGTCCGGGAAGGAGTGGAACCCGAACATGCCGGCGCCCATCACCTCGGAACCGATGCCCTCGAAGTACGCGGTCGCGTAGGCGTCGTCGACACCCGTTGTGCCCTCGCCATCCGTCTGACCCAGGACGTGCGTGCGGAACGTGCGGGTCGCGACGTACGCCGCGGTGAGCCTGCCCCAATCCTCGCCCATCGGATTCTCAGGGGTCTGATCGGCCGTGGAGGCGTATCCGTCCAGTGAGATGTTCAGGTCGACGCGGACTCGGGTCATGGTGGCTTCTCCTTCTCGATGCTGCTGACTCCGACTCTTCTGCCATGACGGGCGGTTCGTCAACCGGAAGATGCTGGGAACTGGGCCCCGGCGCGCGTGTGCACGCCTCTCGTCCACCTGAGGAAAGGACATCCGCACCGGAGAAGGACGCTTTCGCGGACTTGGTCCTTCTGCGGGGCGGATCTCCTTCTGCGGTGCACCCCGGAAGGAGGTGACGCCATGGGTGCAGCCGCACGGGCGCCGGCGACAGTGCTGGGAGTGAAGCGGCTCGCCTGACTACGCTGGAGGGATGGATGACGTCATCGGGGAGACCTCAGCCGGGCCAGGGGAGACACCGGATCCTGGCGGA
Organism: Plantibacter sp. Mn2098; assembly: GCF_049319745.1. Taxonomy (NCBI): domain Bacteria; kingdom Bacillati; phylum Actinomycetota; class Actinomycetes; order Micrococcales; family Microbacteriaceae; genus Plantibacter; species Plantibacter sp. Mn2098. The sequence goes on from NZ_JBMOUH010000001.1 coordinate 187,698, forward strand.
GTGCCGATCGGCGGGTGGGCATACTTCGGCGGAGCCGCGCTGACGCTGCTACTCGCGCTAGCCATGGGGGCGATGCTCACAGGCTCGTCGTACAGTTACCGGTTGCTGAGCTATGGCATCTCGTTGGCGATCGGTGCGATGTTGTTCGTGCCGCTCGGAATCACCAGCCTCGTGATCGCCGCCCGAGGTACCGGCCGGGCATCGGCCGTGCTCCTGTGCGCGAACCTCGCTGCGATCCTCGCGCAACTCATCATCGTGGCGAGCCTGTTCACCGACTAGCAACCGAGCTGTTTCGTGTCGGAGGAACCGGGGCGGAGGGCGACGAACATCGTGTCGCCGCCGGTGTCCGCGACGGCTGCGAGATCGGCGAGGAGCGGCGCGATCGGACCGAGGTCGATGACGCCGCTGCCCGCCGCTCGCTCGCCGGCGGCCAGCAGGAGTGCGAGGGTTGAACGTCGTGCGGCGTCCCGATGTCCGACGTCGATCGCTGCGAGGCCGACGATGGACCACACGGCTTCCGACAGGAGGTCCCGGGGTGGATCGGGGACGTGATCCAGTGCGGCCTGGGCTTCGCTCGCTCTGCCGCTCCGGGCGAGGAGGAGCGGTCGCACCCAACGCTCGTACGGTCCGAAATCGCCATCGGGAAGATCGCTGCCGGCACGAACGGCGCTCGTCAGGCGGGCCAGGTCGTCCAGGCCGATTCGGAAACCCGCCATCTCCGGTCCTGCCGCCGGCATCGGTCCGCCCGTGAAGGTGTGCCGGAACCAGCCGGTGAAGACGGTCGCGAGGCCACGGTCGAAGCGGCGGGCGAGGTCGTCCACGAGGTCCGCCTCCGCCGAAGCCGCCGCGATGTCGTCGAGCGCGCACAGCGCCTGCATCCGCACGAGTCGTCCCTCGATCTCGAACGTCGGCAGTTCCGCATCGACCGCCACCGCGATGATCTCCCCGCCGATCCGCGCACGCATCGCAGCCAGCCCGGTGGTCTCGAAGGTCTGCTGGAAGCGGGCGCTGAGGGCGAAGCAGAGCAGCGCTGGATCGCCGAGGCGTCTGGCGATGCGTTCCGCCTCCGTCGCCTCGGACGCTCGGCCTGCCGTTCCCCTGGTCTCCATGGCGATCGTCGCGAGGAGGCGTGCGCGCACCCGATCCGATGCGCCGCCCGGCAGCGCGGCGACCGTCCGCTCGGCCGCCGCGACGAGGGACGATGCCTGTGCCGGGTCGTCCGAGCGGGTCCAGACACCGGGCACGTCGAATCCGCCGATGACGCGCGCGGTCAGCTCCGGGTCGCCCAGTTCCTCCGCGGCGGCGATCGCAGCCATCCGCTGTTCCGCGGCGACCCGGACCGAGCCGGACGCCGCGAGCACCGGCAGGAGCGCTGCGACGCTCTCGATCTGCGGTCGCGTGCCCGTGCGGGCGGACAGGGCTGCGGTGCGGATGAGGATGGACGTGCCGTCGGTTGCGTCGTCGCCGCTCGCCTCGTCGCGGCCCGCCTCGTCGCCGGGGAGCATCAGCGAGGGATCATGCCGCAGGATGTCGCGTTCCAGCGCGGCGAGCTGCCTGCCCGGGTCCAGACCGAGGGCATCGACGAGGGCCGTACGCGCGCTGGCGAGCACGGCGAGGGCGTCAGCCTGCCGCTCCGATCGATACAGGGCGAGCGCGAGCAGACGCCAGCCGCGCTCCCGCCACGGGTGCGCGCCGACGTGCGCATCGAGGAGGGCGATGACGTCTTGCGCGCGCCCGAGCTGCAGACGCGTCTCTGCGAGGAGCTCGACCGCACCCGAGCGGAGTTCCGCGATCCGCGCCGTCTCCCGCTGCGCCCACGCCCGTGTGCCGAACTCCTCGAACGCTGCGCCGCGCCACTCGTCCAGTGCGGCGGTCAGGAGCGCCTCGCGGTCCTTCGCACTCGCCGCATCGGCGATGCGGATGGCGTCCTCGGCACGCCATAGGTCGACGGCGTCCGGCGGAACGCGCAATGCGTACCCGTTGCCGATGGTCACGATGATCGTCGGCGGTGTGTGCGCCGCCCGCGCCGGTTCGAGGAGTTTCCGCAACTCGCCGATGAAGGTCCGCAGGGACCCGACGGCGCCGTCCGGGGCGTCCTCCCACAGCTCGTCGATGAGCGCCGACGTCCCCATCGTCGCTCCGCGGGCTGAGACGAGGATCCCCAGGATTTCTCGATGGCGAGCCTTCGTCAGCTGCACGGGCACGCCATCGATGTCTGCCCCGATCGTGCCGAGGACACGGATCAGTGGCGTACTCACCCGCTCAGTCTAGGTCGCGGTCCTGCCCGCTGATCGAGCGCTGATCGGGCTGCGGCATCGTCGTATCGAGGGCGCCGCGAGTGGCGGCGGTCGGCCTGTGCGGGTTGCACGTGCGGGCGGAAGAGGCATTCGAGCCAGAAGAGCCAGAAGCAGAAGAAGGAGAACACCATGGACTTGAGACTCACCGGGAAGAACGCGTTCATCAGCGGTTCCAGCCAGGGAATCGGGTACGCGATCGCGAAGGCGCTTGCCGGGGAAGGCGTTGCTGTGACGCTCAACGGGCGGGATCCGGTGACGCTGGCCGCAGCCGTCGACGCGTTGCAGCACGAGGTGCCTGGCGCGGTCGTCGCCGGGGCGGCCGCGGACTTCACCGTGGCGGCGGACGTGGAGCGCTTGGGCGAAGTGCTCGGTGACGTGGACATCCTCGTCAACAACGTCGGGCTGTTCGAGATGAAGGCGTTCGACGCCATCTCGGACGACGACTGGCGGCGGTACTTCGAGGTCAACGTGCTGAGCGGCGTCCGCCTCGCCCGGCAACTGATGCCGGCGATGTTGGAGCGCGGGTGGGGTCGGATCGTGTTCGTGAGCAGCGAATCCGGAGTCGACGTCCCGGCCGAGATGATCCACTACGGGGCGTCGAAGACGGCGATGCTCGCGGTCGGGAACGGCCTGGCCAAGCTCACCAGAGGGACGGCCGTCACGGTGAACTCGGTGCTCGGGGGCCCGACGTATTCGGATGGCGTCGCCAGCACCGTCGAAGCGATCGCACTCCAGCAGGGCATCTCCACCGAGGCGATGAAGCAGGCCATCATCGCGACCAACCGCACCTCCCTGCTCGAGCGGTTCATCGAGCCGGCTGAGATCGCGAACATGGTCACGTTCCTGGCCAGTCCCGCGGCATCCGCGACGAACGGGACGGCCGTGCGCGTCGACGGAGGTGTGCTGACGACCGTGTTGTGAGTGAGGCGGCGGCTTGCGTGACGACGCTGGAGGGTTCCGTGTCGAGTTCACGCTGGCCGAGCGGACCCGAGAGAAGGAGAACCGCACCGCAGAAGGACGCTTTCGCGGACTGGGTCCTTCTGTGGCGCGGTTTGCCTTCTGTGGGGAGGGGCAGGGCGGTGCGGGGCGGACCGCGAGGCGGCGGCGCCAGGGTGGCACAAACCGTCCCACAGAGTTCGCGTGCACCGGTCGCACACTTGATCTCGCGCCGCCGACACGGGCGACGCCGAGAGGGATGATGATGACGAAGACATGGTTGATCACGGGCGCCGGACGCGGATTCGGGCGGGAGATCGCACGGGCGGCACTCGCTGCGGGGGACCAGGTGATCGCAACAGCGCGGGAGCCCCGGCACGTCGTTGATGGGCTGCCGGCCGATCCGGAGCGGCTGCTCGCGCTCCGCTTGGACGTGACCGATCCCGATGCCGCCGGTGGCGTCGTCGAGGAGGGGCTGGCGCGATTCGGACGCATCGACATCCTCGTCAACAACGCCGGTTACGGTCAGGTCGGCGCATTCGAGGAGCTGTCGCCGACGCTCATCGAACGGCAGTTCCAGACCAACGTGTTCGGAACCTTCAACGTGACCCGGGCCGTCCTACCGGCGATGCGCGCCCAACGAGCCGGCCGCATCCTCAACATCTCGTCATCGCTCGGGATCGTCGGGGTCGACTGGTGGTCCGTGTACGGCGCGACGAAATTCGCCGTCGCCGGCTGGTCCGAAGGGCTCAGCAAGGAACTGGCGCCGTTCGGCATCCACGTGACCTCGGTGCACCCCGGTCAGTTCAGCACCGACTTCCTCGACCCGAGCTCGATCGGGATGACCGATCTGCAGATCGACGACTACCGTCCCCTCGATGCCGCGCGTCGTGAATTCGTCGCCGGACGGAACCACGATCAGCCGGGCAGCCCGGAACGATTCGCCGATGCGATCATCCAGCTGGCGGCACTCGACACCCCGCCGGCACGATGGGCGGCCGGCAGCGACGCGCTCGCCGCGTTCGAAGCCAGGGCCGCCCAGCTGCGCGAAAGCGCCGTCGAGTGGCATGATTTGTCTCTCTCGACCGAACACCCGGCCTGAGATTCGCAGGGAGGGAGGCCGCGCATCGTGCACCAGCTGAATGCGTTCGGGACGGCACTGCGCACGTGGCGGGAGCGGCTCTCGCCGGCCGATGTCGGCATGGTGACCGGCCGGGACCGGCGCACGCCAGGGCTGCGGCGCGAGGAGCTCGCGGCGCTCGCCGACGTGTCGGTCGACTACGTGACCCGGATGGAGCAGGGGCGCGCCCGGCCGTCGCGATCCGTGCTCGGATCGCTCACCAGGGCGCTCCTGCTCTCGAAGGACGAGCGCGACCACCTCTTCCGCCTCGCCGACCAGGAGCCGCCGACAGAGGACACGATCTCTGACTACATCCCCGCCGGCGTGCAGCGGTTGCTTGTGCGGCTGGGGGACATCGCGATCGCCGTGTTCTCGGCCGACTGGACCTTGATCTCGTGGTCGCCGCTGTGGGGTGCGCTCATGGGGGTCTCGCCGTCCCGGGCGGGGGAGCGGCCGAACCTCATCCGGATGACGTTCCTGCGCGGCGACGCGCCGAGCGGCTTCGGCGCCTCTCCCATCCGCACGGTCGGGAACCCGCAGCAGGACAAGGCCGATCTCGTCGCCGACCTGCGTGCGGCGACCGGCCGCTACCCGCGAGACCGGAAGCTCGCCGCGCTGATCGACGAGCTGATGACCAGCGACGAGTTCGCCGACATCTGGAGCCGAGGGGCGGTTGCACGGCACGAGTCCGTCCGGAAGCTCGTCTCGCACGAACTCGGCGACATCGTGCTCGACTGCGACACGATGACCGTCCCCGGCGCCGATCTGCACGTCCTCGTGTACACCGCGGTGGAGGGGTCACGCGATGCGGAACTGCTCGAGTTCCTGCGCGTCACCCGGCCGACATCGGTCGCGGATCACACGCAGGGCTGATCGGTCCCGCGTGCTCGGGGGTGTCGGGCCGCGGTGCGTTGGACGTGTCCGGGCCGGCCGGCGCCGGTCGGCGGCGAGTCGTGCCTCATCCCGGGAGAAGGAGATCCGCGCCGCAGAAGGACGATGTTGCGCTGAACGGCCTTCTGCGGCGCGGTTCTCCTGCTGCGGTGCAGACGATTCGCGCGCGGCGCGAGCGAATTTCGCGGAGTTGCGTCATTATTGGTGGGCGACCGACTCTCTCATCGTGGAGCACACCATCGGCGCCTGGTGATCCGTCACCTCTGGCGCCGGGTGTTCCTACTGTCCGATCCGTTCGGGGACCGGGCAGAGGGGTGGTTGGCCGTGCTGTAGCGGCGAACCACCCCGTCCATTTCCGTGCAGCGTTCCGGGTACGTGGTCCCGAGCTCTGCGCTCTGCGCCGTGCACCCTCAACCGGCCGGCGCCGTCGACTCGATGGCGTCAGGCGTCGAGGTAGCGGCAGAGGTACGCCGTCGGCTCCTCGACGCGCAGCTGGAAGCTGCTCTCGCCCGGCACGTGGAAGCGGGTGCCGGCGCCGAATCGCTGCCACTCGGTCGTTGCGGGGAGGAGGACCGTGAGCACACCCGTGACGACGGTCATCTCCTCGGCCTTGCCCGTGCCGAAGGTGTACTCGCCCGGGGCCATCACACCGACGCTCGCGGTGGCGGCATCGGGGGAGTCGATGGGGAAGCCGATCGACTTCACCGCACCGTCGAAGTAGTCGTTGCTCGTCAGCACAGCAGCCCTCCAGGCTCGATCAGGGGAGTCTCCACAGTACCGAATCCACCGATAGCGTTGTCGCCATGACTGCCGTTCCCGATACGACTGCCACACCAGATACGACCGCCACGACAGATGTGACTGCCACGCCCGACGCGAACTCCCCGCTCGCGATCGTCCGAGCGAAGATGGCGGCCTCGGAACTGTACGTCGACTACGGCGACGGCCTGGACGAGCTCGCCGCTGCGCGCACGCGTGGCAAGGACCTGCTGTTCGACTTCTCCCACACCCGCCCGTCAGACCTCGAAGAACGCGAACGCCTGTTGCGTGAACTCCTGGGCAGCGCCGGTGAGGGCATCTGGGTGGAGTCGCCGTTCTCGGCGTCCTACGGATCGAACACCCACGTCGGCGACCACTTCTACGCCAACTTCAACCTGGTGCTCGTCGACGATGTGGAGATCCGGATCGGCGATCGCGTGATGATCGCGCCCAACGTCACGATCACCACGACGGGCCACCCGATCGACCCGGTGGCGCGTCGCGGCGGCGCCCAGTTCTCGGCGCCCGTCATCGTGGAGGACGACGTCTGGATCGGCAGCAACGTGTCGATCATGCCCGGAGTGACGATCGGCGAGGGCTCCGTCATCGGCGCAGGCAGTGTGGTGACGAAGAGCGTCCCGCCGCGTGTCGTCGCCGCCGGCACCCCGTGCCGGGTGCTGCGCCCCATCGGCCCGCAGGATGCATCGTTCACGTTCCGGCAGCCGGCGACCCTGGACGTCCCCACCACCTGAGGCGCGTCACAGCATCACGACACGGCATCAGATGGATGAGACGGCGCGCGCGCGATCGGCCATGGCTCGCCGTGCCGCGCTGGAATCAGGCACGAAACGTTCGAAGCCGTGTGGTGCGCCGGGGTGGACGTGGAGCTCGACAGGTACCCCGGCTGCTGCGAGCCGCCCAGCATAGGCGATGCACTCGTCGCGGAAGATGTCGAGATCACCGACCTCGATGTAGGCGGGTGCCAGACCCTCGACGTCGAGCAGACGTGCCGGTGCGGCGACGGGCGACACCGAATCGCCGCCGATGTCCTCGCCGAGCAGCGTGACCCAACCGGTGTAGTTGTTGTCGTAACTCCAGGTGAGGAACTCGCTCGGGATACGCCCCGGTGTGCTGGTGCGGTCGTCGAGCATCGGGTAGACGAGGATCTGCTTCGCAAGCGGCACGTTCCGGTCGCGGGCCAGGATCGCCGCGCCGGCCGTCGGGCCCCCGCCTCCGCTGTCTCCCATCACCGCGATCCGGTCAGGATCCACACCGAGGGAGGTCGAGTGGTCGCGAAGCCACATCACGGCGCTGAACACGTCCTCGGCCATTGCCGTGCTCGTCGGCGCCTCCGGGGCGAGGCGGAGTTCCACGGAGAGGAATGGGACGCCGGTCTGCGCGACGTACCAGGAAACGATCTCGTCGTAGAGGTCGACGCTCCCGCCGAGCATTCCGCCGCCGTGCGCATAGACCACTGCCCCACCGGTCGCAGTGCCGGTCGTCTCGTACCAGCGGAGCCCGATCTCGCCCTCGTCGTCGAATGTCCGTGTCGAGAAGTTCGTTGTGGTCACCCCGGATGACGCAGGCGTGATGGTGGCCAGGTAGGCGAGCCCGGCTGAGGCCGATTCGCGGACTGTGCGCCAGTCGCCGCGCGCGGGTCGTGGCGCCCCGGCCGCTGCGGCTTTCAGCGCGGCCATGGCAGGCGCCAGTTCCGGATCAAGTGCGTAGTTCATGGTCTGTCTCCACTGAGTCAACTCCACTGGGTCAAACGGTCGTGATCGTTCCGTCCCACGCTCCGCCCGACGGGACGGATGCGTGCTGGTGGATGAGTTCCCAGCCGTCGCCTCGCCGTTCGAAGCAGTCGGTCTGCCGGGTGATGATCTGCTTCGCGGAACCGTCCTTCAACACGATGTCGGTGCTCTGGATCGTGCACACGATGCCCATGTCGCCGTTGACCGTCGCATCCAGTTCGAGGATGTCGACCCGACACGACTCGAATGTGGCGAAGGTGTCGTCGAACAACTTCGATGCCGGCGCGACACCGCGCGATGCGAAGGGCGGGATGTCGAACCACAACACGTCCGATGCCCAGTGCCGAGTGCTTTGCGCACCAGTCATCGACTCGGCCATCTCGCGGACGATCGAGATGATCGCCTCCCTGTCCTGCGCTGTCTCCGTCATGATCTGTCTCCTTCCAGGTCGGGGTCTGGTCGACCACCTGAAGAGAGCCTGCGGCGTACCCCTGCGGGAGATGCAAGAGGAGCCTCCACCCTTGTATCTCCCCCGAGGGGAGGTTTCATACTGGGGTATGGCGTCATCACTGGCTATCGGGGACTTCTCGCGTGCAACGCACCTGAACATCAAGACCCTGCGCCACTACCACCGAATCGGGCTGCTCGCGCCCGCCCGCGTCGACCCGGACACCGGACATCGGCGGTATGGCACCGATCAGATTCCCGTTGCCCAGATCATCCGTCGATTCCGTGCGCTCGACATGCCACTCGACGAGATCCACGCCATCATCGTCACTGGCGATCCGGTCGCTCGCAACCGACTCATCGCTGCTCACCGCCGACGCCTCGAAACAGCGCTCGCCCGCACGCAGAAGGCGGTGGCATCACTGCGGGACCTGCTCGAACCGCCACGTGATGGCGCGGCAGCGTCGATACAGCATCGTCGAATGCCCGCCACCTCCTCCGCAGCGGTCAGCGGGACGATCGACCTCGCGGACGCCACGGGTTGGTATCAGGGCGCGCTCGGCGAGCTGCACGCGTCGCTGGCCGCTCAGAAGATCAGCGCGACCGGTCCAGGCGGTGCGATCTACTCCAACCGCCTGTTCACGCAGGCGCGCGGGGATGTCACGGTGTTCGTCCCGTGCGACGGGGCCTTCTCCGCCACCGGTCGCGCCGAACCCTTCGTGGTGCCGGAGGCCGACCTCGCCGTGGCGGAGCATCGCGGGCCGCACACGGGCGAGATCGATCGGGCGTACGGATCGCTCGCCACCTACGTCGCCGACCACGCGCTCGGGATCGACGGCCCCATCCGTGAGTACTACGTGATCGGTGCGCATGAAACGGCCGATGAACGTCAGTGGCGCACCGAGATCGGGTGGCCGATCTTCAACACGGGGAGTGCCGGCACCTGAGCGGCCGGCTCAGTTGGCGAGACGGGCGCGACGCTCAGGACTGCGGGCGTTCCCGATCCAGCGGACCACGAGCGCGAGGACGAAGAAGCCGACGAGCATCACCGCGCAGTACGCGGCGACGCCGCCGTAGCCGCCCTGCGCACCCGGGTTGAAGAACGGGTACGGGTAGAAGCCCGTGATCGCACCGCGGACGAGGGAGTAGAGGACGTACACGGCCGGGAAGATCATCCAGATGAACGTCACCCGGAACGGGAGGACACGACGCGGCGGCCACAGGATCCAGTCGATGAGCGCGACGATCGGGATGAGGAAGTGGACGATGAGGTTGACCCAGGGGATCAGGTCGCCGAGGTCGACATCGCGCAGCAGGGTGTTGAACACGAGCCCGACGAACATGATGTAGACCACAGCACCGCCGCGGATGCCGACGTCGACCAACGAAGGCGTGTGGTTCCGGAGCAGGCGGATCGCACTCACGATGAAGACGACGGCGATGATGAGGTTCGCCAGATTCGTGAAGTAGCTGAAGAAGTTCACGACCCCGTAACCCTTCGCGACGGTGACGCCGAACAGCTGCGTGAAGACGGCGACGAGGCCGAGGGCTGCGAACAGGAGCCGGTACGCGACCGGGGCGATGAGGGAGCGCTGCATGACCTCACCGTAGTGGTGCGGACGGTTCGCGAGGCGCTGAATGTCCACGAGGGGAGGCAATCCGTCGCCCGGAATGCTCTGGAGCGACGGATCGCCTCCCCTCGCGGGGTGCGTGGGCCCGGGGTGCGGGCCCGGGATGGGCTAGACGGCGATGCGCCCGCCGTCGACCGGCAGGATGGCGCCGTGGATGAACGAGGACGCATCCGTGGCGAGGAACACGATCGCGTTGGCGATCTCATCGGCGGTTCCCGGACGGCCTGCCGGGCCGAGCGTCGCCTGGGCGTCGAGGGCATCGCCCATCACGGCGGTCCCCTCGGTGCGCGTCGGGCCGGGACCGACGGCGTTCACCCGAACGCCCTTCGGCCCGAACTCCGCCGCCCACGACTTGGTCAGCAGCCCGAGGGCCGCCTTGCTCGCGCCGTAGAGCGCCATGCCATTCGCGCCGAACTCGGCGACCATCGTGGTGATGTTGACGATCGCGCCTGCACCGCGCTCCGCCATCAGCGGTGCGAGCGCCGCCACGAGGAAGTACGCCGCCTTGACGTTCGTGTCGAACACCGCGTCGAAGACCTCCTCGGTCGTCTCGGCGGTCGGCCCGAACGGGAAGATCCCTGCGCTGTTGACGAGGATGTCGATGCGGCCGCCGGCGAGCACAACGGCCTCGGCCGCCGCGCGCTTGGCGGTCTCCTCGTTGTGCAGGTCGGCTTCGAGGAAGTCGGCGCGTCCGTTCGCCGCACGGATCTGCGCGACGACCTCGTGGCCTCGCTCGGCATTCCGGCCGGCGACGACGACGTGGATGCCCTGCGCTGCGAGTTGCACCGCGGTAGCGCGTCCGATGCCGCTCGTTGCGCCGGTGACGAGGGCGGTTGTTGGTGGGTTGGTCATGCTGACTCCTTAACTGAACAGGTTTGTTTAGCTTTGCATACTCTTGCCAGCTCCGACCGCCGTCCCACCTGGGGAAACGCTGTAAACTGAACAGACCAGTTCAAGGAGTTCGTGATGACTGACATCCCGCGCACACGTCGGCGACCCGCCCTCGAACGCGTCCTGAAAACCGCCGATCAGCTCTTCTATCAGAACGGCATCCACGCCACAGGCGTCGACACGATCGCGGAGACGGCGAACGTGTCCAAGGCGAGCATGTACACGTACTTCCGGAGCAAGGACGACCTCGTCGGCGCCTACGTCGAGGGCCGGAGCCTCGCCTGGCGCGAGTACCTCACCGAGCAGCTCGACGCATCCGAGGCCGACCCGACCGAGAAGATCCTCATGATCTTCGACCTCCTGGGCGAGTGGTTCCTGACCGAGGGCTTCAACGGGTGCCCGTTCATCAATGCGGAGGCAGAGTGCCCCAGGGACTCGCCCGCGCACCTCGTGAACCTGCAGCATCGCACCTGGATCAGGTCGGTGTTCGTCGCGCTCATCGAGCAGATCGGCGGAGTCGATGCGTCGAGCGCCGCCGCCGTCAGCATCCAGCTCGCGATGGTCTACGACGGTGCGATGGTCGGCGCGCACACCGAGCCGTCGGTGCCGTGGGCTGCGCAGGCCCGTGCTGCCGCCGCGGCGATGCTGGCCGCCGTGCGCTGAGTGACGAATGCGTTCTCGCGAGGGGAGGCATACCGTCGTTGCGCGCGCCCGGGAGGGACGATACGCCTCCCCTCGCGAGAGAGAGGGACGGCCGGGGTCAGCCGGGGTCGCCGGCGCGGATGACGCCGCTCTCGTAGGCGACGATCACGAGCTGCGCCCGATCGTGGGCGTGCAACTTCGTCATGATGCGGTTGACGTGCGTCTTCGCGGTGAGCGGCGAGATGACGAGATGCTCGGCGATCTCCGCGTTCGAACGGCCCTTCGCAACGAGCGCGAGCACCTCGGCCTCGCGCTGGGTCAGCTGCGCCAGATCGACCCGGGTGGGCGATGTCGACCACTCGGCTGCGCCCGGCCGGATGAACCGGTCGATGAGCGCACGCGTCGCCGTCGGGGAGAGCAGGCTCTCGCCCTGGTGCACGGCCCGGATCGCCTGTACGAGCGCCTCGGGCTCTGCACCCTTCCCGATGAACCCGCTCGCCCCGGCCTGCAGCGCCCGGATGACGTTCTCATCGTCCTCGAACGTCGTCAGGACGAGGACCCGGACCTCGGCCGCCGACGGATCGGCGACGATGTTCGCGGTCGCCGCGATGCCGTCCATCTCCGGCATGCGGATGTCCATCAGGACGATGTCCGGGTGCAGCTCACGGGTCGCGGCGATGGCTTCGAGACCGTTGGTCGCAACACCGACGACGTCGATGTCCGTCTGCTCGGACAGGAGCGCGACGAGCGCCGTGCGGATGAGGGACTGGTCGTCGACGATGAGGAGCGAGATCATCCCGTCCGCCCCTCGGCAGGCAGCACAACACGCAACCAGAACATCGTGTCCGTCGGCCGGACCTCGACCGTTCCCCTGACCGATCGGACGCGCTCACGGATGCCCTGCAGCCCGTGGCCGGACGGCGCAGGGCGGCCGCCCAGCCCGCCGTCGGCAGCGCCGGCCGCAGCGGCAGCGCCATCAGCAGCAACCGCGGCCGGCGCCACCGGATTCGTCACCACGATCTCCACCCGCTCAGGCTCGAAGCGCACCCGCAGATGGGCCCGCCTGGCCTGACCGTGCTTGTGCGCGTTGGTCAGCGCCTCCTGGACGACACGGTAGGCGACCACGTCGGTCGCCGCCGGCAGCTGGACCTTGGCGCCCTCGAATCGTGTGGTGACGTCGAGCCCGTTGTCCACGAACCGTGCGACGAGCGCCTCCAGACGGTCGAGCCCGGGAGCCGGAGCCGCCGGCGCAGCAGGCGCAGACGGCAACGAGAACGGCGACGACGACGCATCGGCACCCGCACCGGAACCGCCATCAGAACCACCATCGGAATCGAGTCGCAGCGTGGTCAGCAGCTCACCGATCTCGCCCAGGACCGTCCGGGCGGCGCGGCGGATGGTCACGAGCGCCTCCTTCGCGGTCTCCGGCTTCGACTCCATCGTCGTCGACGCGACCCCCGCGTTCAGACTGATCACGGCGATCTCATGGGCGACGACATCGTGCAGGTCCTGCGCGATGCGCAGCCGATCCTCCGCGACCCGCCGCCTCGCCTCCGACTCCCTGGTCTCCTCCGCACGCACCGCACGATCCGTGATGGCGGCGATGTACGCGTGCCTCGCCCGCGTCCCCTCACCGGCCGCAGCGGCGAACCCGATCGTCACCGCCACCTGGATGATGTGCGAATCCGCGAACGAACCGCCGACGACGACGAGCAGCACACTCGAGCACACGACGGTCGCGACGGCGGCCACGATCGTCGTCCGGCGGTTCCGGCGGACGGCGAGGCCGAACATCGCGATGGCGCTCGCCAGGATCGCACCCGGCCCCGTCGACCCGAGGATCACACCGACGCCGAAGAACCCGACGCACGCGACGAAGATCGCGAGCGGCCAGCGGCGGCGCAACGGCAACAGGAGCGCCGGGATCACGAACATCGCGATGGCGAATCCGCCGAGGCCGTCGATCAGCCCGGCGACGCCGTACTCGCTGAACGCCATCCGGCCCGGGTTGCCGAAGGGAGTGAGCCCGCCCGCGACGACGAACACGAAGGCGATGACGTCCTTCACCCAGTTCGGGATGCGGGCGATGACGCTCATGCCCACCTCCTCAGGGTCGTAGGCCCAGTCTGCCGCATCGGTCCATGCATCGCGTCCCCTCTGCGGAGTACGGCGGATACCGCACCCGCAGTACCCGAAGATGCCACGCAGGGCAGACGCGCCGGGCGACGTGCGCGAGGAGGCTGGTCACACGGCCAAGCGACGGCCGGCATCCGATCGTGCACACGACGGACCACATCGAGGAGACACCATGGCAGCACCCATCATCTCCGCCAAGAACGTCCACAAGACGTACGGGCGCGGACAGAACCGCTTCGATGCGCTCAAGGGCGTATCGCTCGACATCCATCAGGGGGAGAGCGTCGCGATCGTCGGCAAGAGCGGCTCCGGGAAGTCGACGCTGATGCACGTCCTCGCCCTCCTCGACAGCCCGAGCGAGGGGATGGTGGCGCTCGCCGGGCAGGACACGGCCACGCTCCGCGGGCAGAAGCTCAACCGCGTCCGCAACGAGACGTTCGGGTTCGTGTTCCAGCAGTTCTTCCTCACCCCGAACACCTCGGTGCTCGACAACGTGATCCTGCCGCTCAAGATCGCCGGCGTCGGCCCGAGAGAGCGCCGCCGCCGCGGGATGGCCGCGCTCGAACAGCTCCAACTGTCGGACAAGGCCAAGAACAAGGCGACCGACCTCTCCGGAGGACAGAAGCAGCGCTCGGTCATCGCTCGGGCGCTCGTGAACCAGCCGCGCGTGATCTTCGCCGACGAGCCGACGGGCAACCTCGACTCCGCGACGGGCGCCGTGGTGGAGGACATCCTCTTCGACCTCAACCGTGATCAGGGCATCACCCTCATCATCGTCACCCACGACGAGGAACTCGCGGCCAGGTGCGACCGCCGCATCTACGTCAGAGACGGCCTCATCGTGAACGAATTGGAGCGTGCGGCATGAGAACCGTCGACGTCCTCGGCAGCGCCATCGCGAACACCTTCCGCAGTCGGACGAGAACCATCCTGACGATCCTCGCCATCTTCGTCGGCGCGTTCACCCTCACGATCACGAACGGCCTCGGCACCGGGATCAACCAGTACATCGACCAGACCGTCCACGCGATCGGTGCGACCGACGTCCTCACGGTCACCAAAGCGGTCGACCCCGGCACGAAGACGACCGATGGGCCGCGCAAGTACGACCCGGACACGGTCACGACGGGAGGCGTCGGCCCAGGCGGGCAGACGACCGTCGCCCTCATCACCCCGACCGACCTCGACGCGCTCGCCGCCGTGCAGGGCATCGACAGCGTCAAACCGACGAAGACGGTCAAGGCCGACTACATCGTCCACGGCGACGGGACGGCGTACGTGATCGGCATCGGCGCGTTCGTGCAGGGGCAGAAGCTGCAGCTCGCGACCGGCGCCCAGCCGGACTCGTCGAGCACCCCGCAGATCGTGCTCCCGTCCGACGCGATCAAGCCGCTCGGCTTCAGCTCCGACGCGGCATCGCTCGGGCAGACGGTCACGATCAGGGTGACCGATGCGACGAAGGCGACCCACCTCATCGATGCCGACGTGATCGGCGTGTCCGAGCAGGGCGTCGGGACGGCCGGCTCGAACGCGGTCCCGAACGATGCGCTCATGAGTCAGCTGTACACGGCGCAGAGCACGGGCCTGACCGCGGCGCAGAGCGAGAGCTACGCGCAGGCGTCCGTCCGGTTCGACCCGAAGCTCACGGCGAGCGAGGTCACCTCGCTGCAGTCGCGACTGACGACCGCCGGCTTCAACTCGACGACGGTCGCGCAGCAGCTGGGCACGTTCAAGACCGTGATCGACGCCATCGTGACCGTCCTCAACGCCTTCGCGGTCATCGCGTTGCTCGCCGCGAGCTTCGGGATCATCAACACGCTGTTTATGTCGGTGCAGGAGCGGACCCGCGAGATCGGTCTCATGAAGGCGATGGGCATGTCGAGCGGGAAGGTGTTCGGGCTGTTCAGCTACGAGGCGCTGTTCATCGGGTTCCTCGGGAGCGCGATCGGTGCCGGCCTCGGGATGATCGTCGGATCGCTCGTCGGCGGTGCACTGTCGACGACCGTGTTCTCGAATCTGCCAGGACTGACGCTCATCGCGTTCAACCCGGTGTCGATCCTCACGACGATCGTCGTTGTGATGCTGCTCGCGTTCGCAGCCGGGACGCTGCCGGCGGCGAGGGCCGCGCGGCAGAACCCCGTGGAGTCGTTGCGCTACGAGTAGCGGCGCTGCGCGGTGCTGCGGGGTGCCGCGGGCACCGCACGGCAGCAGGAGTACCGCACCGCAGGGACCGGCATCGGTCGTTGAGCGAGACCCGGTCGCTGAGCTTGTCGAAGTGACGACTGCGCGGGTTCGGGCCCTTCGACAGGCTCAGGGACCGGGTTGGCGACTGCGCGGGTTCGGGCCCTGTGGCGCGGTTCTCCTTCTGCCAGGGGTCGCCGGCGGCGTCAGGCGGGCTGCGTGAACCGCTCGCGCAGCGCCGCGAGCTGCTCGTCGGTCAGGCCGAGCCCGTCTCGCGCGTAGTCCTCGATCGTGCCGAAGCGGGTGCGCAGCTCGTCGAGCGCCGCCTCCAGGTAGCTCTCGCGCACCCCGAGGAGCGGTCGGATGAGTTCCGGATCCACACCCTTGCTCGCCACGAACGCGAGGATGGGGTCCGTCATGGGCGCCAGATCGACGTTCGTCTCCAGGTAGTCGGCGAGGATGTCCGCCTCGCTCGCGCCGAGCAGCAGCAGGAACGCCGTCGCGGCCCAACCGGTGCGGTCCTTGCCCGTTGTGCAGTGGAAGAGCGCGGCCCCCGTGCGGTCCGCATCGATCAGGTCGAGGAAGAACGCACGGTACGAGGCGATGGCGGAGGGCAGGCTCACGAAGTTGCGGTTTGCCTCCTCCATCTGCCCGATGATGGCCTCCCGGTCAACGGTCGCAGCGAAGGCGACGGGATCCACGAGCAGCAGGCCGGTCGCCGCGGCGTTCTGCGCGTTGTCGGCGAGGACGTCGAGCCACACGACCCGCGTGGTGTCCGGCACGTTGTCCAGGTCGCCCTCGCCACCGCGTTCCGCCGCCGTGCGGAGGTCGTACACGGTCGTGACGTCGAGTTCGGCGAAGGAGGCGACATCGTCACCGGCAAGCTTCGCGAGGGTCGCGGACCGGTAGAGCTCGCCTCGGCGAACGGCGCCGCCGGTGACGGGGATGCCGCCGAGATCGCGGAGGTTCGGCGCGCTCTGCAGGACGACGCGGCGGTCGAGGGGTTCCGTGGTCATGATGACTCCTTCGAGGTGGATGCGGACGTGGGGGTCTGGGCGGGATCGGACGTGGCGATCGAGGCGGTGACCGAGGCAGGGATCGAGGCAGCGTCCGAGGCGGTGACCGAACCCGAGGCGCCGGCGGACACTGCTGCGGACTCCTCCGAACGCGCCGCGACGTCGAACGCCGCGATCGCGACATCGAGGTCGCTGTAGACGTGCTCCGGGTCGATGCGATCCATCAGCTCGTAGCGGTGCAGCGCGGAGAGGAGGGCCGGCTCCGGGCGGGCGAGCGCCATCCGGATGGAGCGGGCGTGGAGCGAGGTCATAAGCCCGGCGAGGTCCTCACCGGCCGAGTAGTCGACATCGGGGATGCCGGCGCAGTCGAGGATGACCCAGCGGACCGGATCCGGGGCACCGTCGACCGTCCGTTCGAGACGGTCGGTGAATCCGGCGGCGTTGGCGAAGAAGAGCTCGCTGTTGAAGCGGTACACGAGCAGCCCCGGCCTCGTCTGCACGCCGGGCTCGGCCGGGAGGTACCCGTAGCCGTCTGGGCGCACGTCCAGGACGTAGGCCGGCGCACGGTACTGGCGGGCGATCACGTTGAGCAACGACAGCGCGATCGCGACCATGATGCCGGCGGTGACCCCCACGACCACCACGGCGAGCATCGTGATCACCGCGACGATGTACTCGCCCCGATGCCGGCTCGCGATGCGGCGCAGTCCACGGGTGTCGATGAGGCCGGCCCCGACGACCATCACCACACCGGCGAGGACCGCGATGGGCAGCTCGGCGAGGAGGTCGGTGAGGAACAGGACCACCACGAGCGTGACGGCGACGACGACGAGGTTCGCGACCTGCGAGCGCCCCTTCGCGCTGTCGAGGATCTGGGTCTTGGTCGGCGATCCGTTCACCACGAAGGTGCCGCTGAGTCCCGCGGCGAGGTTCGCGGCGGCGAGGCCGAGGATGTCCCGGTTCACGTCGGAGCGGTCGCCGTGCTTCATGGCGAAGCTGCGCGAGGTCGCCGCGCTCTGCGCGATCACGATGAAGAAGCACGCGAGCGCGGTGGAACCGATCGCGAAGACCTCGCGGACCGTGACCCCGCCCGGCAGCCCGAACTGCGGCAGTCCGCCCTCGACCTGACCGACGACCGCGACGCCGGCGCCGGCGGCATCGGTCACGGTCGCGACGACGAGGAGGCCGACGACGGCGACGATCGCACCGGGGATCTTGGGCACGAAGAACTTGAAGACGAGCAGGATGGCGACCGTGCCGAGTCCGTACGCGAGCGTCGGCAAGGACGTGTCGCCGAGGTGCGAGATCCACGCCCACTGCTTCTCGAACCAGTTCCCGCTGCCCTTCTCCACACCGATGAGGTCGGGGATCTGGTTCGTCGCGACGCTGATGCCGATGCCGGAAAGGAAGCCGATGAGGACCGATGCGGAGAGGAAGTCGCCGAGGAAGCCGAGCCGGAACAGCCGCGCGAGCACCAGCAGCACACCGGTGACGAGCGCCACGAGCGCGCACAGGGCCGCCCATCGGGGAGAGCCGGGGTCGACGCCGGGGATCGCGGCCGCGGTGATGCCGGCGGCGAGGATGGCGGCTGTGGCGGAGTCGCCGCCGACGACGAGCAGGCGCGAGGAGCCGAGCAGTGCGAACGCGGCGAGCGGCAGCAGGAGCGTGTACAGGCCGGTGACGATGGGCGTCTGGGTGATGGAGGTGTACCCCATCACCTCCGGGATCGCGACCGCGGCGAGGGTGAGTCCAGCGAGGACGTCCGGCCCGAACCAGGCGAGTCGATACCCGCGCAACGACCTCGGGATCAGTGCCTGTGTTCGCTTCGCCATGCGGTCCTTTCGCTCCAAGGGATCATGCTATCGGCGGCGAAGCGGCGCACAGGGGCTGTCGAGGACCAGTTAATCGAGTGTTTCGGCGCGTGGGGGTACCCTCCGGCGGCACGCGGGTGCGCGCATCCAGCCCTCGGGTGCAGCGGTGTCGTCAGGATGCGGAATGCGAGCGCGGGTGCTGGGTCCCGGGCGCGGCCGGTCCGATCCAACCCTCGTGCCTCGCCCGGAGGACGGCGGCGTCCCGACGGGTGACGTCGAGCTTGTCGTAGACGACGCGCAGGTGCTTCTTGAGCGTGTTGATGGAGATGTACAGGGCTGCGGCGATGTCGGCGCGGCTGAGGTCCGTCGCGAGCATCTCGACGACCTCCCGCTCGCGCGGCGTCAGATAGGCGGGAGGAGCGGGAGGAGCTGGGAGGACCGGAAGGTCCGGAAGGTCCGGGGTGGCGGAAGCCGAGGGTGAAGCCGATGCCGCCGGCAGATGGACGGAACCGAACCGCCGCACCTCGACCGGGAACAGCTCCCGCTCCGACTCGCTCAGGCCGCCGGCGATGCTCGCGCTCGCACGCAGGACGAGCAGCGCCTCGTCCTCACGGTCCAGGGCCAGCAGGGCCTCCACGATGCTGGCGGATCGCCACAGGTCGAGGCGTCGCATGGCACCGCTGCCGAGGTGGTCCGCCGTCCTGGCCGCCGTGCGGAGTGCACGTTGCGGTCGATTGCCGCGTGCCTCGATCCGCATGAGGACCAGACGTGTGCCGATGAACTCCTGATCGGCCGCCGCCGCGAACCAGGCGGCCGAGCGCGCATCGCCCTGTTCGAGCGCCCGGTTCGCGCGGATGAGCGGCAGGACGCTTCCCGAGAACCCCTTCCCTGGGACGTACGGGAACGGGATGCCCTCCAGCATGGCGATCCTGGCGCTCAGATCCTGCACCCGCCCGGCGCGCACGTGCGCGCGATGCAGCGCGATGGCGTAGAACGGCCACATCTCGCCGACGTCCGCGAGCGGCAGCGAGTGCACCGTCTCCAACGCGAGATCGGGTGGTGTGGTGTCGAGCATCGACTCGGCGAGCATCGCTGTGACATCGATGCGCGGTTCGATCCAGCTGATGCTCCGCGGCAGCGACGCGGCATGGTCGAGGACGATGCGCGCCTCACGCTGGTCTCCGAACGCCGCGTGGAGCAGTGCACTCTTCACGAGCGCGTCGCGCGAGAGGCAGACGAGGGACGCGAACGATGCCTGGAACCGCGCCCCCGTGAAGATGGTGAGCGCGCGGTCGAACTGTCCGGCGAGGATCGCCGTGATGCCGTGCTGCACCGTGATCATGAGGTCCCAGCCGCCGCGTGCGTCGAAGACGGGCTGCAAGGGGGCGACCGCACCGATCGAGTCGAGCAGGGCGAGCGCCTCCGTGACCGATCCGCGCATCCTCAGGTCGATCGCCTGGGCGAGCTTCATCACCGCCGGCATCTCGGTCGTGGTGTCCGGCGGTGTCCCGACGTCAGAGGAGGCCGGTGCCGAGGCGGCGGGCGCGTCCGCTGGCGCGCCCGCGCCCGCGCCTGCATGTGCGCTCGCGCCGTCCTGCGCTGCGGTTCGCCTGTCGTGCTGCTCGAAGCGGCCGGCGTCGCCGCCACGGACGAACATCAGGAATCCGCTCGCGAGCCCGTTGTCCGGGACGCCGGCATCGACGATCGCCTCCAGGATCGCGGCCAGTCGCTCCGGCCTGAACCCATGCCACGCTTCCGGCAACGACTGCTGGATCAGTTCGAACGCGCCGGTCGTGTCGCCAGCGTCCAGCAGACGCTCGACACGCGCGACGTAGTCGGCGAGCTCCGTGCTGACACCGCTGGAGAACTGGTGCGATTCGCGCTGGATAACGGGTCTCTCCTGTGCTCAGGCAATGTGGTGGCGCCGACGCGCATGCACCGGTCCGGGAGGCTGCGAAGCGGGACCGGTCCGTCTCATTTATACCAATCGTGCGGCGGCGATGAGCGCCGGACGTCCGTTCGGGGCGCCCTTTTTCGACGCAAATATCGCCCCGCAGGCGACCGGGCATCGCCCTGTCGGCGTGATTGGCTGAAAGCCGCCCACCAGCCCCCATCAGAAGGAACCCCATGACCGCAAACGTGTCCGCCCCAGAGGGCGAATCCGTCTCGCAGAACGCAGCACAGAACGCGTCGCAGAACGCCGCCCTCCCGGAGGGCGACCGCCCGGGAAGCGGCACCAGATTCCTGTTGGGCATCGGCGGTGTGCTGACCGCGATCCTCGGCGTCATCGTGCTCGCCCACCCGGTCGCGACCGGGGCGTTCGCGCTGCGCCTCATCGCGTTGCTCGTCGCCCTCTACACACTCGTGATCGGCATCATCTACATCGTCTCGGCGATCTCGGAGCGCGACCGCAGCGGATGGCGTCGGGTCGGCGCCGCCGTGCTCGGCGCGTTGTTCATCGCCGGCGGTGTGTTCCTCGCGTGCAACCTGCTCGCCGTGGAGGTCCTCCTCCCGGTCCTGATCTCGGTCACGGTCGGTGTGCTGTGGCTCGTGGAGGGCATCGCGGTCCTCACGGTCGTCGGCCAGCAGACGGAGAGCCGCGGCTGGCGGATCTTCTCCGGTGTGATCAGTATCCTCGCCGGCATCGCCCTGCTGCTCGCGCCGCTGTCCGGCATCGCGACCCTGTGGTGGCTGACCGGCATCGCGATGGTGGTCCTCGGCATCGTGCAGGCCGTGCGGTCGTTCTCGAAGCAGTCGGCGGCCTGACCCCTGACGCCTGCCTGACTTCGTGCCGTAGAAGGAGAACCGCACCAGGGAAGGACGCTCTCGCGAGCGGGACCTTCTCTGGTGCGGTTCTCCTTGTCTCAGGCGGCCGACGTCGGCCGCTGCGGACGGCGATCGCCGCGGCTGCGGCCGATGGCGAGGGCGCCGACGCCCAGGGCCACCGCGCACGCGGCGACGAGCGCCGGCACGCTGACCTCCGGGCCGGTCTCGGCGAGCGTTCCGCCCGTCGCGGAGGCGGCCGGCGGTGCGACCGCGGGAGCGGCTGCGGCTGCGGGTGCGGGTGCGGGTGCGCCGACGACTGCCGGTGCCGCGGGTGCTGCCGGTGATCCGTCGCCGCTGGTCCCGCCGCTGTTCCCGCCGCTGTTCCCGCCACCGTTCCCGGCACCGTTCTCCGTGCCGACGGTGATCGTGAGCGTTCCGGAGGCGGAAGCATCGTCGTCCCGGGTGCCGGGCGTCACCGGTGCCGACCAGGCGATGGTCTTCGTGCCGCTCGTGACGAACTTGAAGCGGTTGAGCTCGGCGTTGTACGCGAATCCGGGGTCGTCGGAGGTCGGAACGATGACCGTGCCGTCACGATTCGTGATCGGGTTGTCCAACACGACGAGCCGGTCCACGGACGGCAGGGTGACCCGCTGATCGTCGGCAGAGAAGGAGTGCTGCACAACGAGGTCCTTGAGCGCGCCGAGGTTCGCGACACGGTTGTCGTCGAGGCTGATCCGGTCGAGGCTCGACCCGGCTTCGGCGAGGTTCCGGCCGAGGGCTCCGAGCGGTGCGACATCGATGATCGCGTTGTCGTCGAGGTCCAGCGACGCGAGACCCGTGACGTGCTCGATGCCGGTCAGATCCGTGATGCCGAGGCCGGCGCAGTCGGCCTGGAGGTCCAGCGCCGGGTCGCTCACCGCTCCCGCGCGGATGGTCGCGTCCGGATCCTGGCCGAGCATGTGGTTCAGGCAGGTCTTGAGGGCTGGGTCCGGGATCGTGATCGAGTCGTCCACGGCCGACGCCGGTGCGGCGGCGACGAGGGACAGGGCGAGGACCGCGGCGCCCAGGGCGCTGCCGGTGAGAGGTTTCGCATGGCGGAGGGGCATTGTTCGGGTCTGTCCGTTCTGGTGGGTTGCGAACACGGCGCGACGAACCGGAACGTGCCAGGCCACACTGTCGGCGGGCGGCATCGTCCGGGTCCTGGCCGTACCCCGTGAGGGGCGTCTGACGCCAGCCAGCAAATGTCGGGTTGCTAGGAACCGGGCGTCGAGGACGTGTCAGTCTGACGCAACCGCCGCCCGCGCGCACCGCCGACGTCCAAGAACCCGAACCCCGCAGGGCCCAGCGGGTCGCCCAAGGGCATCAGGAGCCGAAGAACCGGCCGATCTCCCAGTCGGTCGTGTTGAACGGCTCGGCCCCGTCATCCGCGTCGCGGTCGTCGTCGGCCACTTCGAGCGACGAGATCGACACGGGGACGCCGGGGGAGAGGAGGATGCTGATCACCACGTTGCCGACGACCGTGACGTCGATGAACCGCCCACCGCCCTGCACGGCCTCCTCGGCGTTGCGTTTCAATTCGTCGAGTTGTGTGCTCTGCGCGAGCTCGTAGGAGTGCCCGTCGATGGTCAGTGTTGAGCGTCGCACCGCGCCCTCCTCGTTCGCATGTTCCCAAGGATCCTCACGCTACGCCTGCCCGGCGCCCTGTCGTCAGCCCTTGACGAACGTCACGGTGATCGTGCAGGGAACCCCGTTCACCCGAACGAGGTGATCTCGTCGGCGAGCAAGCGGCGCAGAGTCGTCTTGTCGAACCCGGCGATGTCGCGACACCGTCGGGAGGTGAGCGGTGCGAGGGACGGAGCGGACATGGGCGAGTCGAAGCGAACCGGATTGAGCGCTGCGCAGGCGGCGGCCTCGTTCACCCCGGCGCATCCGGACCTGCCGCACGCGGCAGGAGCCCCCGCACAGGTGGGCAGTGACAACACCGTTGAGGCACTCGCACGGATCGTCTTCCTCTGGGCGTACCCGGGCGTCGACACCTTCGGCCGGACGAACATGTGGGAGATCATGGCCGGGCGCCGCGGCACCATGCTCGGGATCCTGCCGGCTGCTCCGAAGAACCACACCGGCGGACTCGGCGACTACATGAGCCCCGCACAACGCTGGGTCGTCACCCCGAACGCGGACACGATCTACGGCGCAGGATTCTGCGATCTGCGCTCGGAGGCCGTTGTGGTGCAGACCCCGACGGACGTGCCGGAGGGCCACTACTGGACCATCCAGATCGTCGACGTGATGACGAACGTCGTCCATCAGCTCGGTTCGGCCTCCGGCACGCCCGGCGGGAAGTATCTGCTCGTCGGGCCGACGTGGGAAGCGTCAGGGCCCGAGGACTCCGTTCCCGAGGGGTTCGTCGACGTCCTGCGGTTGCCGACGGAGGTGGGAGCCGTGCTGCCGCGCAGTTTCGCCACGCAGGACGCGGACGGCAAGGCTCGGGCGCGGGCCGTGCTCAACCAGATCGGCATGTACCCGCTGTCGGAGACCAGGACGGGCAGTTCGACTTCGCGTACGACACGTATGCGACGCACGCGATCTACCCGGAGGGCGTCACTGCCGAGATGATCGCAGCGAACCCAACGGCGAGCCGGCCCGACTGGGTGCGCCCGGCCTCGTTCTGGACTGATCTCGGTGCGATGCTCGATGCCTGCACCCACTTCGGGCCGGACGATGCCGCGATGGCCGACCAGGCACGGGCGCTCGTCGAGTTGCACCGGACCCACGAGCGGCTCCGGGGCCTGCTCGATCGGGTCGCCTGGTCTGCGTTCGCGGACCTCCACGCGGTCGCCGACTACATCCAGGCCGGGCTCGACGCCGGCAACGGGTGGCGTCGCCAGCCCAACGGCGGACGTTGGGGGAGCGACTGGTACGGACGGGCCATCGCATCGGTCATCTACATCTTCGTCAACGACTTCGAGGAAGCGCTCTACCTGACGAGAGGGCTCGACGCGGACGGCGCGGTCCTCGACGGGCACCACCAGTACACGATCACCTTCGACGCGGAGGAGCTCCCGCCAGTCGACCCGTCACGTGGCGGCTTCTGGTCGATCACGATGTACGACGCCGACATCTTCATGGTGGCCGATCCGCCGAACGGCCGCGTCAACCTCGGGACGGCGTACCTCGATGCCGGTGCGTTGCGCATCGTCGACGGCACCCTCACGCTGCACCTCGGTTCCGAGGCGCCGGCCGACGACGACGCGAAGGCGAATTGGCTTCCAGCACCCGCCGGAGCGTTCTGCCTCGCGTTCCGCGGATACGTGCCGCAGCGCCCGCTCGTCGAGGGGCGGTATCAGCTGCCAGAGGTCGTCCGCTCCGCGGAGTGAGCTGCGCGTCTGGCGAGGACGTCGCGGCGGATGCAGCTGACCAGGAGGGCGATCGCGAGGACCCACAGGGTCCACTCGATGGCGATGCTCACGGGGCCGAGGCTGACGTCCGAACTCGGACCGGACTGGACGCCGCCGCCGACGCGCAGCACGAAGTCGTCGAGGGCGTGCAGCACGATCGGCACCCAGAGCCTGCCGGTGGCGAGGAACGCGCCGTAGAGCACTGCGCCGTCCAGCGCGGTGACGCCCACCTGGAACGCGATGACGCCCGGCGGGACACCGTTCATGAGGCTGCCGATGCTGTGTCCGGCGCCGAACAGCAGCGAGGTGGCGATGAGGGTCACCGTCTCGCCGTGGTGGGCGCGGATGGAGGCGCGCAGGATGCCGCGGAAGAATAGCTCCTCGCCGAAGCCGACGAGCGCCGTCACCGCTCCGACGAGCAGGATCACGCCGAGCTGCCACCGATCGGCGGGCATCGTGACGAGGACCGTGACGGATTGGGCGAGCAGGAGCACGGGGATCGCGAGCAGCCACCATCGGCGGGGCGTGGTCTCGAATGCGGCGGGAGCGCGCCAGACCTGATCGCGCCATCCCGCCCAGCGCACGAAGAGGACACCGGCGACGATGAGCGGGATGAGGACCGGGAAGTGTCCGAGCGCGAGGTCGGCCAGCGGGTCGGATTGCGGGAAGGCCCCGGTGAGGAGGTTCGCGACCCCAGCGGCTCCCGCGACGTACACGGCGGCCGCTGCGAGGCCGACCCAGAAGCGTTGCGGCACACGGATCGGGGTCGTGACGGTACGGCTCATGCAGCGACTCGGATGGTGCCGGATGCCTCAGCTCCCGATCCGGCGACGCGTCCGCGGATGAAGATGAGCAGCACGAGGCCCACGGCGATGACGGGCAGGTTGCCGAGCCCTGCGATGCCCGTGAGCGCGCCCGCCGCGGGGTACGTCGTCTGCAGGAAGATGCTCGGGTCGGTGCTCGCGTGGAGCAGGATCGGCCAGATCAGGTTGCCGGTGACCCGCAGCGCGAGATACATGCAGATGCCGAATGCGAAGGTGTACACGAGCTGGATGAGCGTGGCGAAGAGCGACTGACCGGTCAGGAGGTTGCCGGAGTGCAGCGCGGCGAAGACCGCCGCAGATACCGTCGCGACGGCGATCTCCGGGTGTCCGGCCTTTCGCATGAGGTTCACGACGAAGCCACGGGTGAGGACTTCCTCGGCGAATCCGATGAACAGGCCGGCGAGGAGCCACGCGGCCACGCGATCGAATCCGGCCGTTCCGTAGTCGATCGTTGCGAATCGCAGGATGTTGAAGAGCAGGACGACGGCGACGGCGATCCACATCCAGGCGCGGCCGCGGATGGGTTGGAGGGCGAACAGCTCGCCCAGCCATCCGATCGACAGTGCGAAGATCACCAGCAGGACTCCGCCGAGCGCGATGGGGAGCGCGGTGGTGATCACGATGTAGGGGGCGGTGCCGGCTTCCAGTCCACCCGTGAAGGGCAGGAAGAGGAGGCCGCCGAGCTGATACACGACGTAGTAGACGGCTGCGAGGACGACGGCCTTCCACCAGCCGCCTCGTTCCCAGAACCGCTTCCACGGGGAGAGCGATGCGTGGGCCGCGCGGGGTGCGGGCGGCGTGGGCGGTGTGGGGGCGGGCTGGCCGGTCATGAGGCTCCAGTTCGTCGGAAGGTCAGCTTCGGCATGCGGTCGCCGACAACCCCGAGAATAGCGACAATCGTCGGTTTGGCAGGGGATCTGCGTCACGGTGACTGCGCAGATGACAGTTTGCTGTTAAGAATGGGCTATGTAGCCCATTCTTAAGCTACGGTCGTCGTATGAACGAGACGACGGACCGGGTGGCCGGGCTCACGGCGAAAGGGCGCGCGACGCGCGAACGGATCGTCGAAGCTGCCGCAGAACTCATGCACGCCGAAGGCTTCCAGGGTGCGACGAACGAGGAGGTGCGCGCAGCGGCCGCCATCAGTGGCTCCCAGCTGGGGCACTACTTCCCGGACAAGGAGAGCCTCGTGCGCGCCGTCATCGCGCATCGTGCCGACCAGGTGGTCGTCATCGGGCGGGCGCCGGTGTCGCCTGGCGAGGGCGGGACGGTTGCTGCCGGGGCGCGGGGCGCTCCCGGGGTGCCGGGCGCGCCTGGCGACGGACTCGCCCTGCTCGACAGCATCTCGCGCCTTCGCCAGTGGGCCGACTTCTACCTCGAACGCGAGGAGGTCTGCCTGACCGGGTGCCGCTTCGGCTCCCTCGCGAGCGACGTGCTGAAGTCCGATCTGGACGTGCGCGACGACATCTCGACCGGCTTCTCCCGCTGGGCGGACGTCTTCCGCGACGGGCTCGCCGCCATGCGCGACCGGGGCGAACTCCGGGCGGACGCCGAACCCGAGCGACTCGCGTACGTGCTCCTCGCCGCCTTCCAGGGCGGGATGCTGCTCACGCAGGCCCAGCGGAGCATCGCGCCCCTTCGGGCATCGCTCGGCGGCGCGATCGACTACATCGCCACCTTCCTGCACCCGTCCGACCCGACCGCTCCCTCCACCTCCATCGCCCCCTCCAACTCCATCACCCCCTCCAACCCCACCTGAACGGAAACGACATGACCACCCCACCCGCGCTGCCCACCCCGGTGCCGGCTCCCATCACCGAGGCGGCCGTCGCCGACCTCATCGAACGTGTGCAACGGACGCGATGGATCAACAACCCCTGGGCGGACGATCCCGCACGGGGCATTCCCGGCCGCACCCTCGACGCCCTGCTCGAACACTGGGGCGACGACTACGACTGGCGCGCACACGAGTCCCGCATCCGCGAACTGCCCTGGGTGCTGACCGGCGCGGAAGGAGACACGCTCAGGTCGATCCACCAGCCGAGCGCCGATCCGTCCGCGACGGCGGTCGTGCTGCTGCACGGCTGGCCGGACTCCGTCCTGCGTTTCGAGCGGGTGCTCCCGCTGCTCGGTGACGTCCACGTCGTCGTCCCGGCGCTGCCCGGGTTCCCGTTCTCGGTGCCCGTCTCCGCGACCGGCTCTGCGTCCGGCTCTGCGTCCGGCTCTGCCCCGGGCGGCGAGGCCATGTCCGTCGAGCGGATCGCCGACGTCGTCGCGGCGGCGCTCGCCGAGCTCGGCTACGAGCGCTACGTCGTGTCCGGCGGTGATGTCGGAGGTATGGTCGCCGAGGTGCTGGCGGCGAAGCACCCCGACCGTGTCGCGGCGTTGCACCTCACCAACGTCGCTCCGGCGCACGCGGCGACCGTCGACATCGCGACCGTTCCGGCCGATGTCGCCGCGTACCTCCGCGGGGTCGGGCAGTGGCGGCAGGGCGAGGCCGGGTTCATCGCGGAGCAGGCCACCCGGCCGAGCACGCTCATCGCATCGCTCGGGGATTCTCCGGCTGGGCTGCTGGCGTGGGTCGGGGAGAAGCTGCTGGCGTGGTCGGATGGCGCTGGTGCTGGCCGCGACGTTCCCGCGTTCTCGCCCGATGAGCTGCTGACCTGGGTGTCTGCGTACTGGTTCAGCGGCACGATCGGCACCTCCTTCTCCACCTACGTCGAACCGGCGGTGCTCCCGGCGCACATCGACGCGCCGACGGTCGTCTCGGCGTTCGCGAACGACATCATCCCGGCTCCCAGGAGCTTCGCCGAGCTCTTCGTCGACGTGCGCGAGTTCATCGAGCACAGCGACGGCGGCCACTTCGCCGCCTGGGAGCGGCCCGAAGCGTATGCGGCCGACCTGCGGCGGGCGGTGGAGTTGTCGCGCAGCTGAACGTGCGGCCGGATGCCGCACGCCGATAAGCGGCGTCAACGGGGTCTGGCCACATCGTCGCGTCGCCGCTATCCTGGCAGGTTCCGCGCGCTGGAGATCGTCTCCGGTCGGTCGCAGGCGTCATCGCCGCCGACCGGAGAGATCGGGGCGTTGTGGAGGATCGTGGCGTGGATCGGGAGAGCGGCGGAAGTCGGGGGAGTCACGGAGTTCGGGAGAGTGGCGGGGCCACGATGGCCGAGTCCGAGCGGGCTTGGGACGCCGGGCGGCGGTCCGACGCGCTCCGCGTCTTGAAGGAGGCCGTGCGCAGGGATCCGTCGGACGACCTCGCCCGTCGCGCGCTGGCTGAGCGTTACCGTGAACTCGGGAACCCCGATCAGGCGGGGCGGTGGGGGATCGGCATCGACGGCTGGACGACCGCCCTCGAACGTGACCGTCTCGCCCGGCTCCTCGCCGCATCCTGGGTCTCACCGCGCACCGCGGCCGCGTTCCTCGCCCTTGAGGATGCACCATTACCATCGGCGGTGACCGAGCTGTTCAACGGGCCGGTCGCCGCGCATCGCGAGCAGCTCGGTGCCAGGATATCGGCCAGATCCGGTGGCTTCCGGGTGGAGCAGACCGGCGCCGAGCGATGGTCGGACGCCGTCTTGTTGCTCTGGGGGTGCTGGTTCTTCGGTTCCCTGATCGCGATGGCGGCGGTGTCCGTCGTGGCCCTGTCCGCCGGGGAGACGACCGCCTTGGCGCGGGTGCTCCTCCTGGTGAGCCTCGGGTTGCTCGCGCTTGCGGCTGCGGTGAATGCGACGTCGTTGTTGCTCGGCGGATCGAAGCGTTGGGGGTGGGTTTTGGCAGCCGTGGCCGTGGTCGTCGGCGCCGTCGCGCTGCTTCTGGGCGTCAGCGGCTGGCCGCTCGGCTGAGGAGCGCCCGCGTCCGCCGGGCGAGCGTCAGGACTCGAGGTGCTTCTCGAAGAAGACCCGCCGAAACCCGTCTTCGGTGCGACGATGCGTCTCCCGATAGCCGCGCCGAGGATAGAAGGCCAGGTTCTCCGCCATCGCCTCGTTCGTGTACAGCCGCACCCGGTTCCTGCCGGCGTCGCGGCCCCGTCGTCCGGGCGTGCCCGGTCGAGGAGCCAGTCGTCCGCGCGTTCCATCCAGACAGTCCAGCACACTCCGCGTCGGCAGGTGTGCGGCTCAGTCCTCCTGCGTGTCCACGGCCGGAACCGCGTCTGCTCGGCCGGTGACCGTGCGCCGGAGGTCGTGGAGCTGTTCGCGGAGCGCGGCGAACGCCTCGTCGGAGAGGCCCGTCGACGTCTCGACCGCGATCCGCACGGGTGTTGCTCGGGTCTCCATCGCCCTGCCCTCGTCGGTCGTGTAGATCTGCACGACCCGTTCATCGTGGGTCGACCGCGCCTTCACGATGAGGCCGGCGCGTTCGAGGCGCTGCAGGAGCGGGGAGAGGGTGCCGGAGTCCAGATCGAGCGCGTCGCTCAGGTCGGCGACGGTCCGCCCCTCCCGCTCCCAGATGGCGAGCATCGTGAGGTACTGCGGATACGTCAACCCGAGTTCCTGGAGCAGGACGCGGTAGGCGCCGGAGACGGCTTTCGACGCAGCGTAGAGCTGGAAGCAGAGCTGGTCGTCGAGGAGGGCGTGTTGGGAGGCCGGCGCATCACTCGATTTCGACGTCATCGCATCATGCTAGCCCGTTGCCGTGTGTACAATTCAATTGCACGCAACTTAGTTGTGCACAATCAAACTACGATTGGAACGAAGCGCATGTCTGAAACCTGGCTCCCCACCCTGCTCACCGAGACGCCCGAGGACGGCTTCCAGCTCGCGATCAAGCTCTCGCGGCTGGGGGTGAAGTTCACTCAGCCGTCGGCGGAGGTGCGCGAGGCGCTGCGCCCGAGCTACGCGGAGAACGCCGACAGCCTCATCGCGACGTCACACGTCATCGCGGTCCACTTCCAGACCGTCGCGAGCGCCAACGGCTACTGGCGTCACGACGCCTGAGCACCGGACTGGCGCCGCACGAGCCCCGCGCGTGCGCCGCACGAGAGAAGGAGAACCGCGCGAGGGAAGGACGCTCTGGTGAGCGGGAGCCTTCTCTCTCGCGGTTCTCCTTCTGCGGTGCAGCGCCGCGAGCGCGCGGCGCGGGGCGTAGGGCGCGGGGCGCGGGGCGCGCGCGGCGCGCTACGCGGTGATCTCGAACGGGATGCGCTCGAGCGCCTCCTCACGTGAGGACGGCCCGACGAGCATCTCGAACGCACCGGCCTCCACGATGCGGTTGCCACCGCCATCGACGATGCTGCAGTCGGCAGCGGGCACACTCAGACGCACGACCTTGGACTCGCCGGGCTCCAACGACACCTGCTGGTACGCCTTGAGCTCCTTGTCCGCCCAGCTCACCGAGGTGATGCTGTCGCTGATGTACACCTGCACGGTCTCGAGTGCCGGTCGTGATCCCGTGTTGGTCACGGTGATCTCGGCTTCGACGAGGTCGGCCGCGGTCACGGACGGCGTGAGCGCACGCGCATCGGAGTACTCGACGGTCGTGTACGACAGGCCCTCGCCGAACGCGAACGCCGTGCGCTGCGTGAGGTCGGCGTAGCGGTTGCCGTGCTGACCGCGGATCTGGTTGTAGTAGGTGGGCTGCTGGCCGACGTGCACGGCGAACGAGATCGGCAGTCGGCCTGAGGGCTCCACGAGCCCAAGGGCGACTTCGGCGATGGCACGGCCACCCTGCATCCCGGGGCTCGCCACCCACAGGATCGCGGCGGCGTCGTGCGTCGACGGCGGCAGGACGAGCGGCTTCGACGCGAGCAGCACGACGATGAGCGGCTTGCCCGTCGCTGCGAGGGCGTCGAGCAGGGCGATCTGGCTGCCGATGAGTTCGAGGGTCGCGGTGGAGCGTGCTTCACCGACCAGCTCGATGCGGTCCCCGACGACGGCGACGACGTAGTCCGCGGACTCCGCGTTGGCGACGGCGGCGGCGATGAGCGCCTCGTCCGGCTCTGCCGCGACCACGATGGGGGAGCGCGGCTGGCCGTCTGGGAAGAACGCGCCCTCCGGGTCCGGCACGACCGTGAGGATGTCCGCACCCTGCGTGTACTCGATCGTCCAGTCCTCGGGCGAGTGCGCCGTGAGGCCGTCGAGCACCGTGACGATCATGTCGCGCGGCTGGCCGTCGAGCCATCCGGCCTGGCCGGAGGACCCCGCCCAGTCACCGAGCTGCGTCTGCGCGTCGTCGGCGAGCGGCCCGACCACCGCGATCTTCCGCGGTGCGGCGGCCGGCGTCGCCCGACCGCTCTCGTCGGCGACGAGTCCGCCGGCGAGCGGCAGCACGCCGTCGTTCTGCAGGAGCACGATCGACTTGCGTGCGACGGCGAGGTTCACGGCCGTGTGCTCGTCGGTGCCGACCGCGAGGTCGATGCGGTCGATCTGCGGGTGGCGCGGGTCCTCGAACAGCCCGAGCTCGAACTTGACGGTCAGGATGCGGGCGACCGCCGCATCGAGGTCCGACTCGACGAGCAGGCCGGTCTCGATGGCTTCGAGCGCGCCCTCGTAGAACTTGGGCGTCGTCATGACCATGTCGTTGCCGGCCTTGACCGCTGCCGCCGCCGCGTGGGCGTAGTCGGGCTGCACCTTCTGCTCCCAGACCATACGGCCGACGTTGTCCCAGTCGGTGATGAGCGTGCCCGTGTAGCCCCATTCGCCGCGGAGGACGTCGTTGAGGAGCCAGTCGTTGACCGTGATCGGGATGCCGTCGGTCGACTGGTAGCCGAGCATAAACGTCCGGCAGCCCTCTCGGGCGACGCGTTCGAAGGGCGGCAGGAACCAGGAGCGGAGCTTGCGGCGCGAGATGTCGGCCTCGCTCGCATCGCGTCCGCCCTGCGTCTCGGAGTAGCCGGCGAAGTGCTTGGCCGTCGCGAGGATCGCGGTGGGGTCGTCGAGGCCGTCGCCCTGGTAGCCGCGGACCATCGCCGACGCGAGTTCGCCGATGAGGAACGGGTCCTCGCCGAACGTCTCGTCGACGCGTCCCCAGCGGAGGTCGCGCGCGATGCAGAGGACGGGGGAGAAGGTCCAGTGGATGCCGGTGGCCGCGACCTCGACGGCCGTCACGCGGGCGACCTGCTCGACCAGTTCGGCGTCCCAGGACGCGGCCATGCCGAGCTGGGTCGGGAAGATCGTGGCGCCCTCCCAGAAGGAGTGCCCGTGGATGCAGTCCTCGCCGACGAGCAGCGGGATGCCGAGGCGCGTCTGCGCGGTGAGTTCGTGCGCCCGGATGACCCGCTCCGGTGAGGAGTGGAGGATGGAGCCGACGTGCTTGCCGAGCACGTGGTCGTCGAGGTCGTCACGGGCGTCGAGCTGCAGCATCTGCCCGACTTTCTCCTCGGCGCTCATCCGTCCGAGCAGGTCGGAGACGCGCTCCGGGACGGTCAGCGTTGGGTCGAGGTAGGGCAGAGCACTGCTCACGGTGGTTCTCCTTGTTGGTGCTGAAGTGTCGAAATGCACCGGCCAGGTTCGGCATCGGTGGCGTGAACAACACCTCTACGTTACTGACTTGTCAGTGATTCCTGGAATCGGGGCGTTCGGTGACGAAAACCGGTGTGAACACCCGTGTTCGTCACCGAACGCCGAATCGGATTTCGGGTCGGATCTCGGCCCGGATTACGGCTGCATCGAGCCTCGGCGTCGACGCGTCGCGAGGGCGAGCGCGAGCCCGCCGACGAGCAGGACGGCGGCGGCGAACAGGCCTGGGCCCACCATCGCCCCCGTCGAGGACAGCGGACCGGAAGCCGTGCCGCCGGCCGTCGAGGAACCGGACGAGCCTGACCCCGACGTCGCCGGGTCTGAGCCTGAGCCTGCGCCGTTGCCGCCGCCGGAACCGTTGCCTGAGCCAGGGCCTGAACCCGTGCCCGGACCGTTGGTCCCAGGGTTGCCGGGAGTCCCCGGCTCGCCGGCGGCCCTGGTGGAGTGGACCGCGGTCGTGGTGAAGCCCTCGACGTTGTCGTCACCCGCGTAGGTGATGGTGGCAGTCGTGTCGCCGGTCGTCGCCCGCGGAGGCAGCCGGAGCACGGCGACGCCGTAGTCGTCAGCCGTGAGCGTCACGGTGGAGGCGCCGCCGACCGCCGCAGCGGAAGCGGCATCGGCATCGGCGTCAGCACCCGCGGCGCTCGCCCGCGCTCCACCGGCTCCAGCACCGTCCGCGAACGCGACCGTCACATCGCCCGTCGGGAAGGCGATCCCGCCGAGACGCAACCGGACCACCGCGACGACCGGTTCGATCCCGGCGATCGTGGCCGGCCCGAGGTCGATGTCGACCTCCGGCGTTGCCTTGACGACCGTGAACGATGCGGACCCAGAGCTGTCCTTGAGCGCGAAGCTCGCATCGTGGAACGACGCCCCGAGCGTGTACGCCCCAGGCGTCAGCACGGGCAGCGGGAAGAGCGCCTTGCCGTCCTTCAGCCGGACCTCCGTCGTCTCGCCGTTCAGCGTGACGTTCACGTACCCGGTCGGCTTCGCACCGGTCGGTGTTGAGACCGTGATGGCGGCCTGCTCCGCTGCTCCGTAGCTGAACGAGTCGGTGACGGCAATCGTCGTGGTCGTGTCGCGCGGGTCGGCCGAGAAGCCGTTCGTGCGCAGCTGACCGGACCCTGCGCTCTGCGAGACGCGGATCGTGTCGACCACCATGCGGGCCGGGAACTGCGTGTTCGCGTTCGGGCTGCCCGGCCAGTCGCCGCCGACCGCGAGGTTCAGGATCATAAAGAACGGCTGGTCGTAGACCCACGAGAAGCCGAGCTGGTCCTCGATGTCGGCGGTCTTGATCGTGCGGGTGACGTAGCCGGGGTCGTCGAGCCAGAAGCGCAGGCCCGTGCTGTCCCAGTCCACGCCGTACGTGTGGAATCCGGCCGACAGATCGATGGGGTTGCCATCGGCGTCCTTCGGCTTGAACGATCCGCCGACGCCGTTCATCCCCGAGTAGCCGGGGCCGTGGATCGTGTTGTGCAGCGTGTCCGGTTCGTGGCCGAGCACCTCCATGATGTCGATCTCGCCGTTGGTCGGCCAGGTCGTGCCGTCGAGGAAGTTCTCACCCATCATCCAGAACGCCGGCCACAGGCCCTGCCCGGCCGGGACCTGGGCGCGGGCCTCGATGCGGCCGAACTGCGCGTGCGCCTTCCTGGACGAGTTGATGCGCCCGGAGGTGTACGTGCCGTCGGCGTTCTTGATGGCCTGGATCACCAGGTTGCCGTTGCCGTCGAGCGCGATGTTGTCGGTGCTCGACGTGTACGCCTGGAGCTCTGCGTTGTTCTGGCCGGCGGGCGCCGGGTCGATGGTCCAGTTGTCGGAGCTCGGGAGCTGACCGGCCGGGCCGTCGAAGGTGTCCTCCCAGACGGTGACGAGGTTGTCGAAGTCGGGGTCCGACGCGTCCTTGTTAGGGTCGGCCGGGCGGGTGTTGATCGGGAAGTCCGCGCCGGCGTCGCCGAAGACGCGCACCTCCCACAGGGAGTAGCCGTAGCGGTTGCCGTCCCCGGCAGGGCCCTCGGCGGTCAGGTCGAACAGGAGCCAGCGTGCGCCGTCTGTGACCGACGAGTCCGGCAGATTCACGGTGTCGCGCTTGCCCTTGCCTGAGGCCGTCTTATAGGCCTCAGTCCACTCGGTCAGTTGCGCGGGGTTCGGCATCGTGTCGCCGCCTGCGACGTACAGGCCGTACCCGCTCGCGTGCGCCGGGTTCCAGCGCATCGACACCTGGTTGATGGCGTCCACCTCCGCGCCGAGGTCGATGACGACCCACGAGTGCCCGTTCCAGCTGCCGCGGTTCTGCCACGTGAGCGACGGGTTCGTCGCCCAGCGGGTGTTGAGGTCGTCATCGGTGATGTTGGACGGCTTGTTGTCCGCCTGGCCGGTGGTCTCCCAATTGTTGTCCTCCACGATGACGGGCTTGCCGTAGGAGAGGAGCGTGCCGACGTCCTGGCCCTCGCCCTTCGCCGGAGCGGCCGGGACGAAGCTCGCCCCATCGCCCCACAGCGCGAATTCGTAGTACGAGGTGCCGTAGAGCGCGATGCCGCCGCGGGCGTCGACCTGCAGGCGCACGTAGCGTGCAGTGGCCGGGCCGTTCTCCGGCATCACGATGGTGTGCTCGCTGAGCGCCTCGGTGACGGTTGCGAAGGTGGTCCAGTCGTTCCAGCCGTTGACCGAGGTCTGCACGGTGAACTTGCTCGCGTACGCGGACTCCGGGTCGAGCGTGATCGCCTGGACGCTCGCGGTGCCGCCGAGGTCGATCGTGATCGACTCGTTCGTGTCGGAGTTCTGCGCCTGCCAGCGGGTCGCCGGATCGCCGTCGATCGCGTTGGCGGCCGGCAACGATGCCGAGCTCGCCGTCACGGTGGCGGAGGGCAGCCGGGACAGGTTCACGGCGCCGGCAGGGACGGCCGGCTTCCCCGCGTATTCCAGCGGCGTCTTCGTCGGCGCCGCCTCATCTGCTGCGATCGGATCGTGGCCGAACACCTGGAGCTCGTAGATCTTGGCGCCCCAGTCGGAGTTCATGAGCTTCTCGATGGCGAGGCCGACGTACCGGAACGACCGGTCGCCCTTCGCGAGGCCGGTAACGGTGTCCTTGCGGTTGCCGTTCTGCGTGTTCGTGACGGTCTTCAGCTGCGTCCACTGCGCGTCGGCGGCGTCCCAGCCGACCACGAGGTAGCGGGTGGACGATGCGCCCTCCCAGTAGACGTCGAGGGAATCCAGTGTGTAGGCGTCGCCCAGGTCGTACTGGATCCACTGCTGCTCGTTCGCGGCACCAGTGGGGCTCGCCCACAGCGCACCGGTCGTGTCGCCATCGGTCAGGAACTGTTTGGTGTTCTCGCCCGATGCGACCTGGACGGCGGTCGGGGCGATGAGGACGGCATCTGCGGCCGGATCGGCCAGGGCGGGTAACGACGTGGGAATCACCAGGGCGAGTGCGAGCGCGGACGCTGCACCGATCCTGAGGAACGGTCTCTTCATTGCGACAACTCCAAGGGTCGAAAAAGAATCCGACGAGCGGGCACGGCGGATTGCGGAAGGGAACGCGGGAGCGCGGGGTGAATGCTCCCGATGTGCACACGGCCTCCATACGAGGTCGTCGTATGGAGGCCGTGCTGTGTTGCGAGCGGTGAAGCTGGTGGAATTCGGGTCAGGGCTTCGGCGGACGCACCGCGGTCACGCTGCTGGACATCTTGATGCCCTTCTTGCGCATGGCGCGGGCCCGCTCACCGGCGGAGCGCAGGCGGGGGTTGACGTACTCGTCGATGCCGAAGTTGATGAGCGACAGCGCGACGCCGAGCAGCGCGATGCAGAGGCCGGCCGGCACGTACCACCACCAGAAGTCCGGGAACGCGCCGTTCTGCTGCGCCCAGAACAGGATGGTGCCCCAGTTGAGGTTGGTGATGGGGATGACGCCGATGAACGCGAGCGTCGTCAGGCCGAGGACGGCCGCCGTGACGGTGCCCACGAAGCTCGATGCGATGATCGCGAGCAGGTTGGGCAGCATCTCCACGGTGATGACCCGGTAGATCGGTTCGCCGTTGGCGCGGGCCGCCTGCACGAAGTCGCGGTTGCGCAACGACATGGTCTGCGCACGGAGCACGCGCGCGCCCCACGCCCAACCGGTGATCGCGAGGACGGCCGAGATGAGGAACAGGCTCGGGTTCTCGTACTGCGACGCCACGATGATCATCAGCGGGAGGCCCGGGATGACGAGGAACACGTTCGTGATGGCGGACAGCGACTCGCTCTTCCAGCCCGTCACATAGCCGGCGGTCACACCGACGAGCACGGCGATCACGGTCGCGATGACACCGGAGAGCATGCCGACCAGGAGCACACCGCGTGTGCCGTAGATCAGCTGGCTGAGCACGTCCTCACCCATGTGCGTCGTCCCGAGCAGGTGCGTGAGCGACGGCGGCTGCCGCAGCGCCGTGAAGTCCTTGTCGAGCGGACCGTACGGGGCGAGGAAGTCGCCGAAGACGGCGACGAGGACGAAGAAGCCGAGGATCGACAGCCCGGTGATCGACTTGCCGCTGCGGAACATCGCGAACGACTGCCCGATCTTCGAGAGGACCGTGCCCCCGCGGGGCTTGGTCGACGCGATCGTCGAGTTGAGTGCGGTGGTGTTTGGCACAGACATGGAATCAGGACTCCATCTGCCGGGCGCGGGGGTCGAGCACGGCGTATGCGACATCGGCGAGGATGTTCGCGACGAGAACGGTCAGGGTGATGACCAGGAAGATGCCCTGCATGAGCGGGTAATCCTTGGCGTTGGTTGCGTCCAGGAGCAGCTTGCCGACACCCGGGTAGGAGAAGACGAGCTCCATCACGAGCGTTCCGCCGACGATGAAGCCGAGCGAGAGCGCGAAGCTGGAGAGCTGCGGCAGCATCGCGTTCCTCGCCGCATAGTTCCAGAGCACCCGGCGAGAGGTGAGTCCCTTCGCCTGGGCGACCGTCACGTAGTCCTCGTCGAGGACCGTGACCATCATGTTGCGCATGCCGAGGATCCAGCCTCCGAGCGATGCGATCACGATCGTGAGCGCCGGCAGTGTCCCGTGGGCGATCACCTGGCCGATGAAGTCCAGGCTGAAGTTCGGCTGCGACCCCTTCCCGTAGGCGTGGGAGGCGGGGAACCAGCCGAGCGTCGTGGAGAAGATCGCGATGGCGATGAGTCCCATCCAGAAGTACGGGACGGTGGAGAAGAACGTCGAGATCGGGACGATGAAGTCGGCCTTGCTGCCCCGGCGCCAGCCGATGTACGCGCCGAGCGAGGTGCCGATCACGAACGACAGGATGGTCGCGATGCCGACGAGGCCGACGGTCCAGGGGAGGGCGGAGGCGATGACCTCGGTCACCGGGGCGAGGCCGCGGGAGAAGGAGCGGCCGAGGTCGCCGGAGAACAGCAGGCCCCAGTAGTCGATGTACTGCTGCAGGAGCGTCTTGTTCGAGTCGAGCCCGAACAGGGTGCGCAGCGAATCGATGGCCTCCGGGCTGATCTTGCCCTGGTTCTTCAGGAGGTAGGCGCTGACCGGGTCGCCCTTCAGCAGGCGGGGCAGGAAGAAGTTGATGGTGATGGCGGCCCACGCTGTGAACGCGTAGAACACGGCGCGGCGAGCAAAGAACCTCACGGGTCAGCTCCTTCCGTTGGTCGTGGATCCGGGCACCGAGAAGTGCTTGTCCGGGTCGGGGGAGGCGTCGCGCAGAGCACGGGTGTACTCGTGCTGCGGGTTGAGGATGACGTCGTCGGCCGGGCCGCGCTCGACGACGACACCGTGGTGGAGCACCATGATCTCGTCGCTGAAGTGGCGGGCGGTCGCGAGGTCGTGCGTGATGTAGAGGACGCCGAGGTTGGATTCGCGCTGCAGGTCGGCGAGCAGGTTGAGCACACCGAGACGGATGGAGACGTCGAGCATCGAAACGGGTTCGTCGGCGATGAGGAGCGAGGGCCGTGAAGCGAGCGCACGGGCGATGGCGACGCGCTGACGCTGCCCGCCGGACAGCTCGTGCGGGCGGCGGTCGAGGGCCTCGTCCGGGTCGAGGCGCACACGCTCCAGCAGTCGACGGACCTCGTCCTCGACCTCTGCTGCCGGTACGACGTTGTCGAGACGCAGCGGACGCTCGATGTGGTACCGGATGGTGTGGTACGGGTTGAGGGAGGCGAACGGGTCCTGGAAGACCATGCGCACCTGCTGGC
The DNA here is from genome assembly GCF_049319745.1 of Plantibacter sp. Mn2098. Lineage (NCBI taxonomy): Bacteria > Bacillati > Actinomycetota > Actinomycetes > Micrococcales > Microbacteriaceae > Plantibacter > Plantibacter sp. Mn2098. The sequence goes on from NZ_JBMOUH010000001.1 coordinate 226,842, forward strand.
GGTAGCGGCGCAGTGCCCGGCCGCGGCGGGGGATCGGCTTGCCGTCGAGGAGGATCTCCCCGGACGTCGCCCGCTCCAACTGCGTCAGGATCTTCGCGATCGTGGACTTGCCACTGCCGCTCTGGCCGACGAGGGCGATGGTCTGCCCCGAGGTGACCTTGAAGCTCACGTCGTTGAGTGCGAGCAGTTCACCCGCCCCGCGGACGCGGTACTTCTTGGTGACGTGTTTGAATTCGAGCGAAGTCACGAGTGGTCGGCTCCTGCCGTGGTCGGGGCTGCATCGCCCTGGGAGCCGCGCACGAATTCGCCGCGCTCTCCGGTGAGGCTGGGGAACGAGGACAGCAAACGCTTCGTGTAGTCGTGTGTGGCGTTCGTGTAGATGTTCTCCGCCGTGTCGAGTTCGACGATCCGACCCTCGCGCATCACGGCGATGCGGTCGGAGATCTCGAGCAGCAGCGGGAGGTCGTGGGTGATGAAGACGACGGAGAAGCCGAACGTCTTCCGCAGCTCGGAGATCTGCTGCAGGATGTCGCGCTGCACGAGGACGTCGAGGGCCGTGGTCGGCTCGTCCATGATCATGAGCTGCGGCTTGAGGGCGAGCGCCATCGCGATCATGACCCGCTGGCGCATGCCGCCGGAGAGTTCGTGCGGGTACGACTTGAGTCGGTCGCGGCCGACGCCGACGATCTCCAGCAGATCGCCGGATTCCTTCGTGCGCTCCGCGCGGGAGAGCTCAGGGCGGTGCGTCGTGAACACGTCGCCCAGCTGCTTGCCGATGTTGATGACGGGGTTGAGGGCGTTCATCGCGCCCTGGAAGACCATCGACACCTTGTCCCAGCGGAAGGCGCGCATGGCCTCCTCGTCGAGGGCGTTGATGTCGATGTCCTCGCCGTCAGCGTCGTGGAAGATCGACGAGCCGCTCGTGATGATGGCCGGGGGCTTGAGGAGACGCTGCAACCCGTAGGCGAGCGTGGTCTTGCCACATCCGGATTCGCCGGCGAGACCGAGGATCTCGCCGCGCTGGAGGGTGAGGGAAACGTTGCGGACGGCTTCGACTGGCCGATCGACGTCGTACACGACGCTGAAGTCCGAGACTGTCAGCAGGGCGTCGTTGGTCACTGCGTGTACCTGAATTCTGTGGGGGACGAGATGCTGGAGGGCAGAGGCGCCGGGTGAGCCGGGAGCCGCGGAACGCGACTGCCGGCCCACCCGGCGGGTGGTGCTGCTGTGGTGCTGATGTTGCTGGTGTTGCTGGTGGATCCGGTGCAGCTCGTGTGGAGCTGCCGTGACACGACCGAGCGCGCTGGTTACTTCGCGGGCTTCAGCTTCGTGAGGATCTCGACAGCCGTCGGCTGCGTCGGGTCGGCAGGCACGTACGGGTCCTTCTCGCCGGGCCAGCCGACGTAGTTGCGCGTGTTGTACGAACCGATGAACGGACGCGTGCCGATGCCGATGGCCGGGACCTGGTCGACGAAGATCTTCTGAACGGCGTCGAGGGCCTTCGTGCGGGTGTCGTCGTCGGTCGCGTTCGCGTACTCCTCAAGAGCAGCGGTCGCCTCCGGGCTGTCGAAGCGTCCGAAGTTGAAGTCGGCGGTCTCACCGATCGGCTTCAGCCAACGACCGTCCATGATGTCGCTGTACAGGTCGTACGGCGTCGCGCCGGTGTCGGTCCAGTGCAGGATCGCCTGGAAGTTGCCGTTGCCCTTGTCGGCCCACCAGGTGTCGGAGTCCGGGGTGTCGACAGCCGCATCGACGCCGATCGCCTTGACGGAGTCGGAGATCAGGCTGATGCCCGTGACGTAGTCGTTCCAACCCTGCGGGACGGCCAGCTTGAAGGTGACCTTCTCGCCGGACGGGTCGACGAGCGAGTCGCCGCTCCAGGTGTAGCCGGCCTTCGTGAGGACCGCCTTGGCAGCGTCCACGTCGACCTTGTAGTCCTTGCCCTTGAACTCGGACGCGATGTACGAGTCGCCGACCGGGGTCGGGAGGCCGGTGACCGACTTCAGCTCCGGCACGCCGCCTTCACGGGCGATCTGCTGGTGCTTGTTGCGGTCGACCACGAGGTTCACTGCCTCGCGGAACGCGGGGTCGTTGAACGGCTTCGAGGTCGTGTTGACGAACATCGCGTCGATGCCGAGGCCGGCGGCGGCCCAGTAGACGTTGTGCTCGGGGTCCTTGTCGAGGAACGCGGACTTCACGTTCGGGATGAAGGCCTGGGCCCAGTCGGCGTCGCCGTTGGCGAGAGCCGTGGTGAGCGCGGTGTTGTCGTTGTAGGAGACGTAGTAGAGCGTCGGCACGGCCGGCTTGCCGCCCCAGTAGTCGTCGCGGGCCGAGAGCTCGACGCTCTGCGTGCTGAACGAGGTGAGCGTGTACGGGCCGGTGCCGACGGGCTTGAGGTTCGTGTCCGTCGCGGGGTCCTTGACGTCCTTCCAGATGTGCTCCGGCACGATCTGCTTGTGGAGGACCTTGTCCTGCTTGACGTACATCGAGTTCTTGAAGCTGATCGTGACGGTCTTGTCGTCGCGCTTCACGTCGGTGATGCCGAGTGCAGCGGTGTCCAGCTCGGGGTGCGAGACGAAGAGCTTGAAGGTGAACTCGATGTCGCCGGCGGTGAAGTCCTTGCCGTCGTTCCACTTGACGCCGTCGCGGGCTTCGAGTTCGACCGACTTGTAGTCATCGGCCCAGGTGATCTTCGAGGCGAGCCACGGCTTGGCCTCTCCGGACGGGTCGATGAGGTTGACGATGGCGAGGGGCTCGAGGATCGCGTTGATGTAGCCGAGCTTCAGACCGGACGAGTCGCCGACCCACGGGTTGTTCGACTCGGTTGCGATCGCGCCGTCCGGCTTCGCGATGGTGAGGGCGGCGCCGTCCTTGGACGAGTCGCCTGAGTTGCCGCCGGCCGAGCAGCCGGTGAGCAAGAGCGCGGACGCGAGTCCGATGGCTACCAACGAGGATTTGAGCCTCATCACATCTCCTTTGATGGGTGGCGTCACGATCGGGATCGTGGCGCGTTTGGATGATGACGCCACGACGCTGCCGTGACGCAGAACACACTGCTGGTGCGGGTCTCCGGGAGGAGGGACCGCGGTGATCCGCCCAGGTGAACCACGGCGCGGCGAGTGATCCGAGAGCCCCATTGCAGAGCGTTCGGCTGCTGTAGCCTCGTGCTCAAGGACCTCGTTGTCACCGCAGAACCGGGGGTCTGGGTCGAACGAAAAAAAGATTACCTGCTTGTAAGTAACTATGCAAGAGAGCGATGATGGTCAGGTACAAGCGGGTTTTGCGGATGGGTTCAGACCTATAATCAACACCGCCAGCGAATTGGCCGCGCCCTCAGCACGGGACTCCCATCGCGGCAGCTCACCCGAGGAGTCCACCAGCACGAGAGAGATGCGACGACGCAATGACCTTCACGAAGCGCCAACCCCGGTCGCGCCCGGAGACGTTGCTGAAGAGGACCGAGATCCTCAAGGCGGCGGCCGAAACCTTCGGGAGCAAGGGCTACGCCAACGGAACGCTCGCTGAGATCGCCGACCAGGTGAACATGACCCACGCCGGCGTCCTCCACCACTTCGGCTCGAAGGACCAACTGCTGCTCGAAGTCCTCCAGTACCGTGACACGAGCGATGTCGAGGACCTCGACGACAAGCACATCCCCGACGGCATCGAACTGTTCCGCCACCTCGTGCGCACGGCGTTCGCGAACGCCCAGCGTGCCGGCATCGTGCAGGCGTACGTGGTCCTGTCGAGCGAGTCCGTCACCGACGACCACCCGGCGCGTTCGTTCTTCGAGTCCAGGTATCGCACCCTGCGCGGGGAGGTCGTCCACGCGTTCGAGGTCATGTGCGCCGAGCGCGGCATCACGGCTCCTGACACGATCCGTCACGGCGCCGTCAGCATCCTCGCCGTGATGGACGGTCTGCAGGTGCAGTGGCTCCTGACGCCGGAGGACGTGGACCTGGGCCGTGCGAGCGAGTTCGCGATCGAGGCCATCGTGACCGCCGTCATCGAGCAGCGTCCCACGAGCATCCTCGCCGCGGAGTAGTCCGCGCTCTGCGGCCTGCGCTGCTCGCGGATGCGCGTCCCGCGCGTCCTGCGCCGCTCGCGGATGCGCGTCCCGCGCGTCCTGCGCCGCTCGCGGATGCGCGTCCCGCGCGTCTTGCGCCGCAGAAGGTAATCCGCCTCGCAGAAGGCCCAATCCGCACATTCTGTCCTTCCCACGCGCGGTTCTCCTTCTCCCGCGCATCCCCGCCATCCTCCTCATCCCGCGAGCTGTCACTCGTGGCTGCTCTGACCCCATCCGTCCCCGCCACGACTGCCAGCTCGCGAGCTGGCAGTCGTGGTCGGTTCGGCGATGCTGAAAGCCGCCATAACTGACAGTTCGCGGGCAGAAGCGGGTTGGTGTGGCGCGAGCGGGCGGATTGCGGGATGCTCGGAAGTGGGGAGGTGGTCGGCGTGTGGTGGTGGAGACGTCAGAAGCGCGCCGCGGAGTCGCGCGCGGCGGCGACCGACGACCCGTACATCGCCTATCAGCGCTGGGTCGACGATGGCCGGCCCCCGAGGGACGACTCGCCCTGGCCCTGGGACCTCGGCCATTCGAGCCCCGCGACACCGGATGAAGACGAGCGCCCGGAGCGTCCGGACCTGCCGGAGCACCCAGAGCACCCGGAGTAGGCGCGCAGCCGCGTCCTGGCGCAGCGACCGACCGACCCACTAGCCTGAGCGTGATCAAGGGGGCGACGTGAGTCGACGATGGGGAACACGCGCGCGAGCGCTCGCTGTGACGGGTGCCGCACTGGCTGCGATGCTACTGACCGGATGCACCGACCTGGCAGAGGCGGAGACGGGCGCCACCGCGCCACCGACCGTCATGGCGTCACCGGATCCCGTGGCGCCCATCGCGATCTCGGCCGCCGAGCGCGAGCAGTGCGGCATCGACCCGACCGCCTCGCGTCTCGCGGCGGCCCTCGCCACGACGGACATCTCGGCGGAGAACAGCGCGCTCGCACTGCCGCAGGACATGGCGACGCCCGAGCAGGCGCAGGATCAGGCGACGCGGTGGGCGAAGCTGTCGGACGCGGATCGTCTGTATCAGCTGTGCCTCAACGATCATCAGGGCAATTTCGGGACGGCGACCTCCGCGGACACGTGCGACTCGCTCCTCACCGACGATGCGCTGGCGTCGCTCGCGCAGGTGAACCTCCGCCCGAAACCGTTCGAGCTGCAGAGCTGGGACTACGACGTGCTCGGCACGATCGATCGGACCGGGATCGTGTGCACCTGGCGGAACTCCGGCGACGTGATGCTCGTGGTCGGCAAGGCGCCGCTCGACCCTGCAGCATGGACGACGACGCGCACCTCATTACTCGCCGACGGGTTCGTTCCGGAGCAGCTCGGCACCGTCGAGTTCTTCAACGGACCGGACGGAGATGACGAGTCGTACCCGGCCCGCGGTGTCATCTACGACGACGGCGTCCTCTTCTATCTGAGCAACGGCGACTCGTACACCGACCTGGCGGCGTTCGCGAACCGCTAGGGGAGTGCGCGCTCGGCGTCGTCGGCGGGCTCTGGGGTCTCGGCCGGCACTGTGGTTGCGGCCAGTTCTGCGGTCTCGGCAGAACCGGTGGCCTCGGCCGGCTCCACGGGCCCGATGGGCGCATCGCGCAGTGCGACGACCCGGTGCGCCTCCATGACCGCTGCGTCGAATCCCGCCTCCGGGTCGGCCATGATTCGCTCGGTCGCGATGGCGTGCGCGCCGACACCGGGTCGCGCCGATGCCTGCTCCCGCTCGACCACGGGGGCTGCGGCATCACCGAGCGCGACGAACGCACGGCTCAGGCTCAACTGCGTGTCCCGATCGCCCCGGCCGAGCTGGGTGCCGAGGACCTCCGCGAGCTCGGCAGCGGCATCGGACGGGACCAGGCCGGAAGCCGTGCGCCACGCGGCGCGCGCCACCGCATCGTCGGCATCCTGCAACAGCGCCGTGGTGATCGACGGCCAGACCGCGGGGTCGCCGATCTTCGACAGTGTGTGCAGCGCCTGCGCTCTGGCCTGCGGAACCTCCGAGTGCAGCTCGGCGAGCAGCCGCTCGGTCACGAGGGCGGCGTCGTTGCGGATGAGTGCCCACGTGAGCATGTCCCGCACGAAGAAGTCCGGCTCGATCGCGCACTGCTCGATCAGCACGTCGATGTAGTCCGGCGACGGCGTACTCCCCGCCGTGAGGGCGGCCTGCAGTCGCGCCGAGGACGCCGGCGCACTGAGCGCGGTCCGCAGCCGCGCGGCCGAATCGGTCAATCCAGTTTGGGGCATCCGAGCCACCTCCTCATTCCAGTGAATACTGTGGCACGGCGTCGCGGATCCGGATGGCGCCCGAGCGCGGGTCGCTTCGAATCGAGGACCCACGATTGCCGGGTCATGCCGTCGCCAGCACCCGTCTGGTGAAGTCGTTGCTGAAGACGCCTTCAGGGTCGTGTTTCGCGACGAGCTCCCGGAAGTCGGCCAATCGCGGGCGAGCGTAACCGTCGGCTGCCGGACTGGCGACCTTGCCCCAGTGCGGACGGGCGTCGAAGTCCGCCAGTGCCGCCTCGACGAGCGGGATGAGTGCCGCCACCTCTGCCGGGTGCTTCCGCCAAGTGAAGTGGATGCCGAGGGTCGGCCGCCCGTACGACCCGCTCAGCCAGAGCTCGTCCGGGGCGGTGGTGCGCAGTTCTGTGATGTGCAGGTGCGGCGCGAGCCTCGGCCCGAGGGCACGGACAGCTTCGAGTGCGTCCGCGCCGCGGCGACGGTCGACGAAGTACTCGGTCTGGATCTCGTCGCCGCCGGCGCTCGGCTGGGCGTCGAGGTGGAAATGGGGGACCCGCTCGGACCACGGCCCTGCGACGCCTCCGCTGAGGGTCGCGGCGAACGCGGAGACGCCGTCCGCCGGGTCGGCGAACTCCGCGAGCGGAGCGGGCAGGGAGAACGGGGGCGCATCGGCGACGTGGTCGGCCGGGTCGACTCTCGACTTCACGAGCACCTCGGCGACCTCGTCTCCGAGCCAATCGGTGAAGATGCTCACACTGTGGCCGGCATCGGTGATCGCCTCGAGCCGGCTCAGCACCACGGACCACGGCACGTGCTTCACCGCATCCTGCCGCACGAGGTAGGACGGTTCGACCTCGAGCGTCAACGCGGTGACGATCCCAAGCGCCCCGAGTGCGACGACGTATCCGTCGAAGTCAGGATCCGTCCGGTCGATGTCGATCACCGTGCCGCCGGCCGTCACGATCTCGAGTGCCGTGACCGCTGTCGACAGCACCCCGTTCCCGTTGCCGGAGCCGTGCGTGCCGGTCGCCACGGCGCCGGCGACCGAGATGTGCGGAAGAGAACCCATGTTGTGCAGGGCGAGGCCGGCCTGTTCGAGCCGGCGGGCGACATCGCCGTATCGCAGCGAGGCCGGCACACGGGCCGAGCGTCGGTCGTCCGCGATCACGATGTCGCGGGGGAGTCCGGCCGTCGAGAGGAGGAGCCCGTCGGTGTCGGCGATCCCGTTGAACGAGTGCGCGGTGCCGAGGGCGCGGATCCGCGGTTCCGCCGCGACGAGCGCTGCGATCTCCTCGACGGAGCCGGGTCGCGCGATGCGGTCGGTCGAGAAGGTGTGGGTGCCAGCCCAGTTCGTGGTCACGCGGCGCTCCTGTCGAGATGCTGGTCGTCGGTTCGGTTCGGTTCGGTTCGGATCGGGTCCGGTCGGGTCCGGTTCGGTCGGCGTTCATCCCGACGCACGTCGATGCTAACGGCCCGCCCGCCGTCCCCGCCGCCGCTCGCCCTCGTCCGCCCTCAGCTCGCGAGTTGTCGGTTGTGGCGGTTCTGACGTCACCAGACCAGCCACAACTGACAGCTCGCGAGCTGGCAGTCGTGGCCGGAAACGATCCGGTGAAAGTCGCCACGAGTGACAGTTCGCGGGCTGGAGGTGGTTGACCGGGGCGGGGTGGGTGCGTACGGTCGGGCGAGAACGCAGGACTGCGAGAGCGTAGGACTGCGAGAGCGTAGGACTGCGAAAGCGGAGGACTGCGAGCGTGCAGGAACGTAGGAGCGCAGGACACGGAGGGCTGGACATGGGTGTGACGGGAATCGGCGGGTTGTTCTTCCGCAGTCGCGATCCGGAGGCGCGAGCGGAGTGGTATCGCGAACACCTCGGGATCGATGCCGGCCAGGCGTCGATCTGGCAGCAGGAAGCGGGACCGACGGTCTTCGCACCGTTCCCTGCCGACAGCGACTACTTCGCTGCCGATCAGTCCGTGATGCTCAACCTGCGCGTCACCGGACTCGATGCGCTGGTCGCGACGCTCGAAGCAGCCGACATCGCCGTCGAACGTCGGCCGGAGTGGACGGCCACCGAATACGGCAGTTTCGCGCGCATCCACGACCCGGAAGGGCTCCCGATCGAGCTCTGGGAAGCGCCGTAGCCCGCAGAGGAGCACACCGCGCGCCGCCTGAGCGAAGGAGAACCGCACGGCAGAAGGACGTTTTCTCGCACAACGTCCTTCTGCCGTGCGGTTCTCCTTTTGCGGCGCAGGGCGCGGGACGGGGCAGGACGGGGCGCGCTCAGCGACTCCAGGCGCGCAGCGCCGACGCCGGCCGACGACGCAGCCGTCGCTCCTCGCGCGTCGGCAGGAAGTTGATCTCGCGAAGTGCGGCATCGAGGACGGCCGGCGTCGTGAAGTGGTGCGTGTTGATGCCGCGCACCTCCGCCGCCCGCAGGTTCTCCGCCCGGTCGTCGATGAACAGCGTGTCCTCAGGCGCCTGCTCCGACAGCGCGAGCGCGACGTCGAAGATCTCCAGCGACGGCTTCACCAACCGCAACTCCGCACTGAACAGCAGGAGGGAGAACAGCTCGGTGAACGCCGCCGACCGGCCGACCTCCTGCGCCAGGTCGTGTGGCGCGTTCGACAGCAGCGTCAGCTGCGCGCCACGCCTCGATGCGTCCCGCAGCGCCGTGATCGTCGCGAAGTTCAGGTGCGTCCAGCTCTCGATGTCGAGACGCCGCAGTTCGACGAGCTCAGTGCCGCGCATCGGCCGTCCGACGACCCGCTCCCAGTACTCGTGAGCCGGCTGCCCCGCATCGTACGGCTGCCTGGCGGCCCAGTACCGCTCCCGGAATTCCTCGGTCGGGATGTCGACGACGGCCGCCATCCCGATCACGGCCGCAGCCGGCTGCGCCTCGCTGATGACTTCGCCGAAGTCCACAAGCAAGTGTTTCGTCATCTGAATCGACCGTCATCCACATCGAACTCCGCAATCAAACGATCACGATGCATGTTCATATGAACATGATAGATGCATTAACTGGCACGCAGTACCCCTTAAAATGCAAGATTGCCGTTCAATTGAACAAAGTGTCTGATCGTGACAAGCTGTTCGGCATGGCAGACCTCAACGACGCGACGACCGCAGCGCCCGAAACCCCACCGGTCGGCGTGCCGGTCATCGGCGTCAGCACCGAGCAGGGCGGCCGATCGGCGCCCACTCCGGAGGTGCCATCGTCCATCCGGCTGGTGCTCAAGCATCCGCTCTACCGCGCATCGACGCTCGCGCTGTTCCTCTCCGGCCTCGGCATCTCGGCAGCGGCCCCGCTCATCGCGTCCTACCTCGTCACCGAGCTCGGCGCATCGCTCACCGTCGCCGGCCTCTACTACCTCACCAACCTCACCGCGCCGATCGCCGGCTACCTCATCGGCGCGCGGTCGGACCGCACCGGCAGGCGACTCGGACTCTTCCGGATCTGCGCGGCGCTCGGCTTCCTCGGCTGGGTCGGCATCGCGTTCTCCACCGAGCTGTGGATGCCGTTCGTGATCAGCGCGGTGGTGCTCGGGTTCGCCGGCGCAGCGACCTCGCAGCTCTTCGCCGCGATCCACGACGAACTCGCCGCCCACCCGACACGCGCAGACGACGGCGTCGTCGCCATCGTGCGCATGGCGCTCACGGCCGGGTGGGTCATCGGCCCCGTCCTCGGCTCCTTCCTCGCCGCGGCCTCAGGGTTCCGGGCGATGTTCCTCGTGGTCGCCGTCGCGACGCTCGCACAGATCATTCCGCTCGGGACGCTCCGCGGCACCCCGCCGCGCACGGTCGTGGACGATGCGATGCCGCCGGCCGATGCAGCGACGGCCAGCGATGCGGCGACGGCGGCCCTGTCATCGCCGATCCCGGGCGATGCGGCTGCGACCACCGGAGCCGTCGCCGTCACCCCGGCCACCACGACGGGCGCCCCCACCTTCCGCACGATGCTCCCGATGCTCCCGCTGCTCGCGTTCACCGCGCTCTACGTGTGCGTGTACGCGGGGGAGTCGGTCAAGTACGCCTACCTCCCGCTCTACATGAACGAGCAGCTCGGGTTCCCGCCGGCGCTCAGCGGCGCGATCATCGGGGTCCAGCCGCTGGTGGAGCTCCCGCTCATCCCGGTCGCGGTGCTGCTCGGGCGTCGCATCGGGATGACGAAGCTCATGGCGATCGCGGCCGCGTGCGGCGTCATCGCGAACCTGTGCTTCGCGTGGACGGGAACGGCGGCGGGGCTGTTCGCCGGCCAGATCCTGATGGGGGCGGTGTGGGGCGTGTTCGCGGCGCTCGGGATCATCGTCGCCCAACGACTGCTGCCAACGGCGGTGGCGACGGCCTCGGCCATCTTCCTGAGTTCGACGGCGATCAGCTCGGCGATCGGCGGCCTGGCCGGCGGGCTGGGCGTCGCAGCCATCGGTCTTCCGCACGTGTTCATCATCCCGGCGATCTTCGCGGGCATCGCGGTCGTCGGCCTGCTCGTGATGGCGCGGCGCACGGCCGCAGGCTAGCCCGGAGTCGGCTGGCCGGGGGCGGCTCCGGGAGCCGGAGCGGCGTCCGCGCGCGAGCGGCCACTGCACGAGAACAGGCGAACCGCGCGAGAGAAGGACGTTTCGCGAGAAGACGTCCTTCCCTCGCGCGGTTGTCCTTCTGCCATGCAGCGCCTACGCCTCCACGCGCAGCGCATCCGCGACGATCACGCGTCCACCCGCCTGCCGACAGTGTGCGATGGTCGCCTCATCGGCGCCCGTCGTCGTCACGAGCACGGCGACATCGGCGAGGTGGCCGATCCGCATCGACCCGGTCCCCGGGAACTTCGCGGTCGTGGCGGTCAGCACGACCCGATCGGCGGCCTGCAGGAGGCGACGTTTGATGGTCGCCTCCTGGGACAGGTCCACCACGATCGACCCGTCCGGCCGGATCCCCGTGCTGCTGACGAACGCGATGTCCGCCCGCACCATCCCGAGGGTCTCCTCCGTGAGCGGTCCGACGAGGGTGCGCGGCTTCTGCCCGACCATTCCGCCGAGGAGGACGAGGGAGACGGCGTCGTCGTCGCGGAGGGCGTCGAGGACGGCGAGGCTGTTGGTGATGACGGTGATCTCGCGGCCGCGCAGGTGGCGGGCGAGGCGCATCGTGGTGATGCCGATGTCGAGGAGGACGACGTCTCCGTCGGCGACGAGGGACGCTGCCTCCCTGGCGATCGCCTCCTTCTCCTTCGTGTCCTCGTCGACGTCGATGAGGACCTCCGGCCCGTCGTCGACGGCGAGCACGTGGGCGCCTCCGTGGACGCGTCGCAACCGGCGGGAGAGTTCGAGGCGTTCGAGGTCGCGGCGGATCGTGGAGCCGCTCACATCGAGCAGTCCGGAGAGTTCGTCGACCGTCACACTCCCGACCGCGCGGAGGCGTTCGAGGATCGCAGCTTCGCGTTGGTGGGTCATCATGGCCGAGATCATATCCGCACAAATGAACACCGAGATGACGGGAAGACCGCAAAAACGGTGCGCAATTGTGCTCATATGAATGCGCGGTGAACAGTGTGGATCGTCTATCTGAAACCATTTGCGCAGAGATCGTCAGAAATGCGCAGCGTTGTTATCGTGATCTCGCTCGGCCCACCCCCGGCCGACGACCAACCTCACGTCAACAGGAGACCTCCCGTGAAACTCCCCCGCTTGCTCACGTCCCTCGCGGTCGTGGCCGCAGCCGGCCTGGCTCTGACCGGCTGCGCGACAAGCTCTGCAACCGACGCCTCCGGCGCGGACAGCAAAAAACTGACCGTGTTCCTCAGCGCGGACACGAACATCCAGGACCTCTGGCAGAAGACCCTCATCCCCGCGTTCGAGAAGGCCAACCCCGGTTACACGGTCGCGGTCGACTTCGACCTCCACGGTCTGCACGACCAGCAGACGGTCGCGAAGCTCACCGCGGCGACGGTCCAGAAGAAGGACCCGGGCTACGACCTCGTCGACGCCGGGTTCGTCTCGCAGATCGCCGCGAGCGGCCTGCTCACCAAGGTCACCGCCGACGAGGTCCCAGGCGTCAAGGACGTCCCGGCCGACGTCCTCAAGGCCGGCGGCAACGGCGGCATCCCCTACCGCGGTTCGAGCGTTGTCCTCGCGTACGACACCAAGGCCGTTCCGACGCCGCCGAAGACCCTCGACGACCTCCTCGCCTGGATCAAGGCGAACCCGGGCAAGTTCACCTACAACTCGCCAGACTCCGGCGGCAGCGGCCAGGCGTTCGTCACGACCGTCCTCGACAAGACGATCCCGGCCGACACCCGCACGAAGATGGCGACGGGCTACGCCCCGGAGACCGAGACGGCGTGGAACGACGGCTTCGCGACCCTCGCCGGCCTGAACCCGTACGTGTACCAGAGCGGCGTCTACCCGAACGGCAACAACCAGGTGCTCGACCTCCTGTCGAGCGGGCAGATCTCGATGGCGCCCGTGTGGAGCGACCAGTTCGTCACCGGCAAGAAGAACGGCCAGATCCCGGCGAACATCTCCTACACGCAGATCTCGGACCCATCCTTCACCGGTGGCGCCAGCTACCTCGGCATCCCCTCGGCATCTCCCCGCCAGGCCGGCGCTGAGAAGCTCGTCTCCTGGTTGCTGTCATCCGACGGCCAGGCGCTCGTGTCCGACAGCATCTCCGGGTACCCGGTGATCGCGCTCGACAAGCTCCCGTCGCAGGTCCAGGACCTGTTCAAGGACGCCGACATCGCGCACCTGCGCCCGACCTACTTCGCCTCGATGGCCGCCGACCTCAATAAGGCCTGGGCTCAGAAGGTCCCCGGCAAGTAATGTCGACCATCCCCGCCCGCCGGGTGGGAACGGGGAGCCGCGGTGCACGTGCATCGCGGCTCTCCCTCCCCGGCTTCTTCCTCGCGCTGCCGCCCGTCGTCGTCATCGCACTGTTCATCGGTGTCCCGGTGGTCCTCGCGCTCGGGTTCAGCGTCGGCTTCACCGGCGGCCTGAATTCGGTCGTCGCGGCGGTCGGGCAGAACGTGCACCAGGCGTCGGGGCTCGTCCCGAACGCCGGCGCCTATCAGGACGTCTTCACGACCGAGGTCTTCTGGCAGGACCTCGGCGTGACGCTCCTCGTCACGATCGCGAGCACCGCGCTCGTCCTCGTCCTCGCCGGCGGCATCGGCCTCTACCTGCGCCTGACGGGCGGGTGGGTCGCGCGGATGCTCTCGGCCGTCGCGATCGTCCCGCTGTTCATCCCCGTGGTCATCGCATCGTGGGCCATCCTCACCTTCTACGCGGGTGACGGGTTCCTGCGGAGCCTGTTCGCGCAGTTCGGGATCGAGGGTCCGACCTGGGGGTACACGATCGTCGCCGTGATCATCGGCTCCGCGTGGACCTCGCTGCCGTTCGCCGTGCTGATGATCACCTCGGGGCTGCAGTCCGTCCCGGACGCCCTGATCGATGCAGCACGCGACGCCGGCGCAGGGACGGCACGCATCGTGCGGACCATCCTGCTGCCGATGTCGACGGTTCCGGTGGTGATCGCCGCGACGTTCACCGCGATCGGCGTCATCGGGTCGTACACCGTGCCCTACTTCACCGGCCCGAACTCGCCGACGATGCTCGGGGTGGCGCTCACGAGCTACTTCACCGCTTACAACCAGCCGCAACAGTCCATCGTGATGGCGTTCGTGGTGTTCCTCGCCGCCTCCGGGATCGGCGCCCTCTACGTGTGGGCGAACTTCCGCAGCGCTCGCAAGGAAGGACGGGTCTGATGACTGCAACCACCACCGGTGCGGCTGCCGCCGCTGCCGCCGCCGCTGCCGCCGCCGGTTCCGCCGGCCCGGTCCTGGCCGCGGCACCCGCCGCGTCCGCGGCACCTGCTGCGTCCAGTGCGTCCATCGTGCATCGCGCCCCCGCCCGTCGTGCGCGCCGCCGCCCGATCACCGCGGGCTCCATCGCGCGCCGCATCGGCATCGTCGCGTTCACGATCCTGCTGCTCGTCTTCATCCTCGGCCCGCTCGTCTGGCTCGGGGTGCACGCGTTCGCCGGCAACTGGACGTACCCCAACCTGCTGCCCGACTCGTGGACGCTGCGCTGGTGGAACACCGTGTTCTCCGACGCCGGCCTCGGCACCGCGATCCAGAACTCGCTCCTCATCTCGCCCATCGTGGTGCTGTGCTCAGCGGTCATCTGCCTGCCGGCCGCGTACGCGTTCGCCCGGTTCGACTTCTTCGGTCGTCGCACCTTCCTCATCGGCCTGTTCGCGACCAACGCGTTCCCCAAGATGGGCCTGTTCGCGACCCTCGCCTCCGTCTACTACGCGCTCGACCTCATGAACACGGTCGCCGGCATCGTGATCGTGCAGCTGCTCGGGACGGTCGTTTTTATGACGTGGATCCCGGCTGCGGCCTTCGCCGCCGTGCCCCGCGCGCTCGAAGAGGCCGCGCGGGACGCCGGCGCATCGCGGATCCGGGTCTTCTTCACCGTGACGATGCGGTTGGCGCTGCCCGGCATCCTCGTCGGTGTGGTGATGGCGTTCCTCGCCGCGTTCGACGAGGCGCAGGGCACCTATCTGGTCGGTGCGCCGAACATCCTCACGATGCCGACCGAGATGTACACGCTCGTCCTCAACTACCCCAAGCAGGTCGCGGCGGTCTTCTCCATCCTCCTCTCCATCCCCTCCATCGTCCTGTTGCTGCTCGTGCGCAAGCACGTGATGGGCGGACAGCTCGCGGAAGGGTTCCAGATCAAATGAACGGCACACACGTGACGAACGACACACGCATCCCCGTCGCACCAGGCGGACTCCAGCTGCGCTCCCTGCACAAGGAGCTCGGCGGGCGGACGATCATCGACGCCCTCGATCTCACGGTCGAGCCGGGCGAACTCGTCTCCCTCCTCGGCCCCTCCGGCTGCGGCAAGACGACGACGCTACGGATGATCGCCGGCTTCCTGGAACCGGACGGCGGCGACATCCTCATGGCGGGCGATGAGGTCACCTCCCTCGGTCCTGACCGCCGACCGAGCGCGATGGTGTTCCAGAACTACGCGCTCTGGCCGCACATGACGGTCTTCAAGAACGTCGCATACCCGCTGAAGCTCCGTCGCCGTCCGAAGGCGGAGATCGAGGAGCGGGTCGATCGGGTCCTCGGGCTCGTGAACCTGCGTCACCACCGGGATTCCCGGCCGTCGCAGATCTCCGGCGGCGAGCAGCAACGGGTCGCCCTGGCGCGGGCACTGGTGCAGGAGCCCTCTGTGCTACTGCTCGACGAGCCGCTCAGCAACCTCGACGCCAAGCTGCGGGTGAAGGTGCGGGAGGACATCCGTGAGATCCAGCAGCGCCTCGGCATCACGACCATCATCGTCACGCACGACCAGGAGGAGGCGCTGTCGATGTCGGACCGCGTCGCGGTCATGAATGGCGGACGGATCGAGCAGTTCACCACCCCGGCCGACCTGTACGCGCGGCCGGCGACGGAGTTCGTGGCGACGTTCATCGGTTCGCTCAACCGGTTCGAGGGGACGTTCGACGGGGTGCGGGTGCTGGTCGGCGGTGGCGGTGCGGGTGGAGCCGGCGGTGCTGCTGCTGCCGCCTCCGATGTGGTCGGTGTGCGCCCGGAAGACGTCACGTTCTCGCAGGCGGCGTTCGCCGGCGGTCTGCGTGCGACAGTCGAACGGGTGGTCCCGCACGGCCACTTCCACGAGGTCCTCCTGCGGCGGGAGGACGTGACGCTGCGCGCGTACCTGTCCGGGACGGCGCCGTTCGTCGGCGAGATCGGGTTCGCCGGCATCACGAAGGCGCTCGCGTTCCGCGACGGCCGCCTCGTCGACGCGCGGGCAGAGGTGGCGGCATGACGCCCATCGCCTCCGCCCACCGCGGCGATTCGAGTGTGCACCGCGAGAACACGATGCCGGCGGTCCGGTCAGCGATCGAGAAGGGCGCCGGGTACGTCGAGATCGACGTGCGGCTGACGGCCGACGGCGACGTCGTCGTCCTGCACGACCCGACGCTCACCCGGTTGTGGGGCGACGAGCGGGCGATCGCCGACACCCCGACTGCTGACCTGCTCGCGTTCGGCGGGCTCGAGGAGCGGCCGCCGCTGCTGGCGGACGTCCTGCCGCTGTTCATCGGGGTGTCGAGCCTGCTCGTGATCGACATGGACGATGTCGCGTTCGCGGCCCCGTCGCATCGGGTCGTCGCCGAGGTCCTGGGCGGGACCGGCGTCGCGGTGGACTGGTGCGGCGACATCACGGCCATGCGGCTGCTCCGCGAGATCGACGCCGACGCCCGCGTCTGGCTGCCGTGGCGAGAGCTCCGGCCGCCGACCGACGATGAGCTGGCCGCGATCCGGCCCGTGACGGTGAACGCGCCGTACCACGCGATGACCGCCGAGATCGCGGCGGCCGTGCACAACGCCGGATCCAGCGTGACCGTGTGGACGGTCGACGACCCGGAGGTCATGCGCGCCGTGATCGCGATGGGCGCGGACACGATCACCTCGAACCGACTGGACCTGCTGCACGAGGTGCTCGCAGAAGCCCAGCTCGCACAAGCCCCGCTCGCAGAGCCCCAGATTGCAGAGCCCCACCTCGCAGAACCGCACCTCCAGCTCAACCAGGAAGCCGCACGATGAACGACGACGAACTCACCTCAGCCCACACCACCGCGATCGAACTGGCGCAGTGGGCGGTCGACACCACGGCGACCATCGCGCTCGGCGAGATCGCGACGAAGAGCAACCCGGCCGACCTCGTGACCGATGTCGACACCGGCATCGAGCGGCACGTGCGCGCCGTCATCGGGGAGCGGTTCCCCTCGCACGCGTTCGTCGGCGAGGAGTACGGCGGCGTCGCGCGCCAGGGCGTCCCCACCTGGTACCTCGACCCGGTCGACGGAACCACCAACGTCGCGAACGGGATGCCGTGGAGCGCGTTCTCGCTCGCGCTCGCGATCGATGACGAGCCGGTGCTCGCGGTGGTCGCGGATCCGTGGTTGCGCGAGGTGTTCGATGCTCGCGTCGGTCGGGGCGCCCGGTTGGACGGGCGTCAGCTGCCGGTGCCCGGCGCGCTCTCGCTGTCCGGCAGCATCGTGAGCACGGAGCTCGCCGGGCATCGGCCGTGGGCGGGGATGCGGGCGCTGTGCGACGAGTTGGCCGATCGGTACTGCACGGTCCGGGTGATGGGATCCGGCACCCTGAGCCTCGTCGGGGTCGCCGCGGGGCGCGGGGCAGGGGCGGTCATCGGCTCGTTCAGCGCCGTCGACCACCTCGCGGCGACGTTGATCGTGCATGAGGCCGGCGGCGCCGTCCTGGCCGAGTCCGGTGAGACGTCGCTGTTCCCCGCAGACGGTGGCATCCTCGTCGCTGCCCCCGCCGTCGCGGCAGAGCTCCACGCCCTCTGGGCGTCCGCGGTCCCCGCCGCCTCCACGCCCTCCGCAGTCCCCGTCCCGTAACCGGCTCCTGTTCGCAACTCAGGAGCACCCTCGGCGTGTCGCCCCGGCATCCGCATTCCGGCCCGACACGCCGGGGCCGCTCCTGAATTGCGAACGGTCAGACCGGGCTAGTGACGGTCGACCAGGGACTGCAGCTGGTAGTCGCGGGCCCGCGCCATGTGCTCGGACATCAGCGACTGCGCTGCGATGGCGTCCCGCGCCAGCACGGCGTCGAGGATCTGCAGGTGCTCGCGCTGCGACTGGGCGGTGCCGGCGATGGACACCGGCCACGGCTTCTCGTGCAGCAGGATCATCACCTCGGCACGCTCCACGAACTCGCCCAGCGCCTCGTTGTGCGACGAGGCGATGAGCGCCTTGTGCCAGTCCCGGTGCAGATGGGCCGCAGCGACCGGCTCCGACTCACCGGCCCGTCTGAGGATCTCGATCATCTGGGCGCGTTCCAGCTCGGTCGCCCTGATCGCGGCGCTCGCAGCCGCCGCCGATTCGAGCGCGGTCCGGATGTCGAAGTAGTCGAGCACCTCCTGCGTGCTCCGGCGGCGCACCCGATATCCGCGCGGCTCCCGCTCGACGATGCCGTCCTGCTCCAGCATCGCCAGGGCTTCTCGGATGGGGGTTCGCGATGTGCCGAGCTCGCCGGTCAGCGTGCTCTCGTACAGGCGCGTGTCGACGCCGATCTCGCCGCCGAGAATACGCTTCCGCAGGGTCTGGTAGTGGTCGTGCGCCGCTGTGCGTCCCAAGGAATTGTCCTCGCCCCTCGAATGGTTCCGTACGCCGGATGCTACCAGCGTGGTCGGATGTGCTCCCGACCATTGCGTTCTGTGCCCACGGCGTCGCTCAGATCTGCACGCGCCAGTGCGGGTGGTCAGCGGAGAGCGCCGACCGGCCCGATCCGAACAGCGCCTCGCGGAACGTGCGTCTGCCGGACTCCGGCCGGGGGAGGCGTCCGCGCCGCCGAAGCTCTGGCACGACGTACCGGATGATGTCGTCGAAGGTGCCAGGGCGTACGGCGTAGGCGAGGTTGAACCCGTCGAGGTCCGCGACCTCTGCCCAGCGTTCCAGCTCGTCGGCAACCTTCGCGCCGGAGCCGACGATCGTGGGTCCCATTCCGCCGACGGCCATGTACTCAGCGGCCTCTCTGAGCGTCCAGCGTCGTTCCGGGTCCGCCGAGGCGAAGAATTTCGCGGCGTACTGGGCGCCGTTCGTCTCGATGTCGCTGATGGCGACGTCGGGGTCGAGATCGGAGACGTCGATGCCGATGGGGCCGGCCAGCTGGACCATGGCGCCGCCGTAGTCCGCGTACCGCTGGAGGTCGGCGAACTTCGCCTGCGCGATCTCGTCGGTCTCGCCCGTCACGATCGTCGCGACGGCGAACGCGCGGATCGACGAGCGGCCGCGCCCAGCCCGCTCCGCCTCGGCTCTGACATCGGCGACGATGGGGGCCACGATCTCCGGACGGATGCCGTGGACGAACACGCCCTCTGCGTGCTCCGCCGCGAACCGCTGCCCGCGGGAGGACGATCCGGCCTGGAAGAGCACGGGGGTGCGCTGCGGTGACGGCTCGGCGATGAAGACGTCCGGAACGGTGAAGTGCTCCCCGGTGTGGCGGATTGGCCGGACGCGCGTCGGGTCGACGTAGACGCCGGCCTCCTTGTCGACCACGGCGGCATCGGCATCCCAGGACAGCTCCCAGAGCTTGTGCGTGACCTCGAGGAACTCGTCCCCGCGGTCGTACCTGGCGTCGTGGTCGAGTTGCCGTCCGGTGCCGAGGTTGCGCGCCGCGCTGTCGAGGAAGGAGGTGACGATGTTCCATCCCACCCGCCCGTCGCTCAGGTGGTCGAGGCTCGTGAGCGTCCGCGCGAAGGAATACGGATGTGTGTAGCTCAGGGAGGAGGTGACGGCGAAGCCGAGGCGTTCGGTCACCGCCGCCATCGCGGAGACGAGGGTGATCGGGTCGTTGATGGGGACCTGGCTGGCGGTGCGGAGCGCTTCGTCCGGGCCGCCCTGGTAGACGTCGAGGACACCCAGGATGTCGGCGAGGAAGATCGCGTCGAACCCGGCCGCCTCGAGGTCGCGGGCGAGCCGTGTCCAGTACCGCAGCGAGCTGTAGGCGCGTGAGTCGTCCTGGGGGTGGCGCCACAGCCCGGACGCGATGTTGCCTGGGGAGAAGTTCTCGAAGGCGTTGAGGTGCAGGTGTCCGTCGGTCATGTCCGTGTCCTGGTTCCGGTGTGCTGGGTGGTGTTGATGTGCGCCGGCTGCGTTCCGCAGCTCAGCGCGACCAGTCGGCCTCGGACAGTGCGGCGATCGATGCGGCGATGTCGACCCGCACGCCCGCTGCGGTGAGCGCGCTCGCGAGGGCGGCGAGGTCCGCGACGATCGGGCCGAACGCCGCGCGGGCGCCCGTGTGGTTCAGCCGGACGTGGTTCGCCGGCACCGGTCCGACGCCGGCCGTCAGCGCTGCGCCGTACCTGGCGGTCGCCGTGAGGATCGCGGCGCGGTCGACGCCGTCCGGGAGGAGGAGGCCGGTGACGAGTCCGGAGGCGCTTGCGACATCGGCGGCCCAGGGCTCCAGGCCGAGGGCGCGGATGGCCTGCCAGGTGGCGCCGGCGGCCGTGCGGTGCCGCGCGACGAGCGCATCGGATCCCTCTGCCTCGACGCGTGAGACGGCCTCGTCCAGCGCCCAGAGTTCGAGGGTCAGGGGAGTGCCGGGGATGACGGTGCGATCGGTGTCGATCCAGTCGCGGCGGAGGTCGAGGAGGGACACCGACGACAACGAGGTCGCGCCGGCCGGGCGTTCCAGTGCCGCCCAACCGCGTTCGCCGATGACGACGGCGGACACGCCTGACGGCCCCGCCCAGCCCTTCTGCGGACCGACGACGACGATGTCGGCGCCGAGCGCCGTGACATCGATCGGTTCGGCTCCGACGGAGGCCACTGCATCCACGAGCGTCACGACGCCACTGGCCGATGCGATGGCGAGCAGACGCTTCAACGGGTTCACGATGCCCGTCGCGCCCTCGCCGTGGACGAGGCTCAGCGCGGTGAAGGTGCCGTCGCGAAGCGCGGCCTCCACAACGGCAGGGTCGATGGCGCCGCCCCGGCGGGTGGGCTCGATCGTGGTGACCGACGCGCCGTTCCGACGCAGCCATTCGTCGAACAGCAGCCCGTAGTGGCTCGTCGCGAGGTTGAGCACACGCTGCCTCTTGTGGCCGAGTTCGAGTGCCACGGCCTCCAGGGCGACGATCGCCTCGCCGGGCACGATGACGGTGTCCTGGTCGTCGGCTCCGACCAGACGGCCGATCCGAGTGGCGAGGGCGTCGAGCCGGCTCGCGGGGAACGACGGCGCGTCGAGGACGGGGCTCCATCGGCGGGTGGGAGCGGGGCGGTGCGGTACGCGGTGGGGTGCTGGATGGAGCGAGCCAGCCAGCCACACGACCGCGCCGGCGCCAGGGGGGAGCGCCGGGCGGTCGATGACGAACTGTTGCTCGCGCTTTTAATGTATACGCGTGTGCACATTAGGCTCCCCAGAGTTACGCAGCATGACCGGACGATCAACCCCGCCCGAACCGACATGCACTCACGAAGGGAACAGGAATGAACATCAGAGTCGGACGATTCGGGGGGATCTTCGCAGCCGGCGCCATCGCAGCGCTCGTCTTGACCGGGTGCGCCTCCGGCACCGCGGCCTCCAGCAGCGATGACGCGAAGCCCCGGTCGGGCGGATCGATCACGATCGCGCGCCTCGGAGCAGAGGTCACGAGCCTCGACCCGGTGCCGGACACACTCACGAGCAACAACGCGTACACGCTCGACAAGGTCTTCGACACGCTCGTCGTCCAGAACGGCAAGGGCGAGATCGAACCGAGGCTGGCCTCCGCCTACACGACGTCCGCCGACGGCCTGACCTGGACGTTCACGCTCCGCAAGGACCTCACGTTCTCCGACGGCTCCGCCCTGACATCGGCCGACGTCGCCTACTCGATCCAGCGCCACCTCGACAAGGGAGGTGCGCTCCCGCTGTCCGCGCCCATCACGGCGGTCACGGCCACCGACCCGCAGACCGTGACGATCACCCTGTCGCAGCCGTACTCGCCGCTGCTCGCAGAGCTCTCCACGTTCTCCTCCGGCATCGTCCCCAAGGACCTGAAGGGTGAGAGCGAGGCCGCGTTCTTCGCAGCCCCCGTCGCGAGCGGCCCGTTCACGGTCGGCAACTGGGACAAGGCCGGCGGCAAGATCACGCTCAAGAAGAACGCGGACTACTGGCAGCACGGCAAGCCGTACGTCGATTCCGTGACCTACATCGTCGCCGGCGATGACAACCAGCTCGCCCAGCTGGTCAAGTCCGGGCAGGCGCAGATCGCCGAGGGCATCGCGCCGGCGAGCGTCTCCGACCTGCAGTCCGCTCAGAACGTGCACCTGCTGAGCACCCCGAGCTGGAATCAGGACGAGATCTTTTTCAACACCACGACCGGTCCGTTCGCCGACCGCTCCGCCCGTCGCGCGGTCGCGCAGGCGATCGATCGTGCCGCCCTCGCGAAGAACACGACGTTCGGCACCGCGACCGCCGGCACCACGTACATCCCGAGCACCGTGCAGTACTCCGACCAGAAAGCCACCGTCCTCGGGTACAGCATCGACGACGCGAAGAAGGATCTCGCAGCGGCGACGTCCGACACCGGCAAGGTCACGCTGCTCGTGGAGAGCGGATCGCAGTCGCGCGACCAGCAGGCGCAGGTCATCCAGTCGCAGCTCGGCAAGATCGGGATCACGGTCGACATCAAGTCCGTCGACAACGCGACCTTCTGGACGGAGTTCCCGGCCGGGAACTACCAGTTCGCCCTCACCACGGTCATCGCGGACACCTCGGACCCGGACAACGTCACGACCTGGCAGGTCGACGGCGCCGGACCGTCGAAGGCGTTCCACACCGGGTACAACAACCCGCAGGTGAACGAGCTGGCGGCGCAGGGACGCATCACCCCGAACGGTGACGCCCGCCAAAAGATCTACGCGCAGCTGCAGGAGATCGTGGCGCAGGACGTCCCGAACCTCTCTCTCGACTACACGGCGCAGAGCACCGCGACCTCGACGGCCGTGCACGGGCTCACCGTCGTCCCGAACGGCACGTCGCTGCTCGACGGGGTCTGGCTGTCCAAGTGAGTCGTGGGGCGTCGGCGATGCCGGCGCCCCATCACGCCCGCCTCAGCGGCGCCGTTGCGCCGCGCCCTCACCCCCACCACCCCCATCACCCTCCCGGGAGGGAACCCGTGCTCATCCGCTTCGGGCTCGTCGCGCTCCGCGGCGTCGCCGTGGCCTTCGGCGTCGTCGTGGCGTCCTTCGCGCTCATCCTCGTGATCCCGGGCGATCCGGTGAGCGCGCTCCTCGGCTCGCACGTGACGCCGGCGACCGCCGCCGCGCTGCGTGAACAGCTCGGCCTCGATCACCCGTGGTGGGTGCGTCTCGGCGACTACCTCGGCCACGTCGTCACGGGCGACCTCGGCACATCGCTGTCGTTCGGGTCCCCGGTCGCATCGCTCATCGCCGGCCGTGTCTGGCCGACCCTCCTGCTCGTCCTCTGCGCGATGGTCCTCGCAATCGTGACGAGCCTGGCGCTCGCCGTCGCGGCCGTGCGGTGGCGCAACGGCCCCATCGACCACCTGGTGCGCCTCCTCACGACGACCGGCATGGCGATCCCCGGCTTCTGGCTCGGGATGCTCCTCATCCTCGTCTTCTCCGTCAACCTGCGCTGGCTGCCGGCCGGCGGGGTCGGCGAGGACCCGGGGTCGTTCATCGCCTCGCTCGTGCTCCCGAGCATTGTCGCGGCCGTGGCGATCGTGCCGGTCCTCAGCCGCAGCCTGCGCTCGCAGATGATCGACCTGCAGGACGCCGACTTCATCGTCGCGGCCAGGGCCTCCGGGTTCTCCCGGCGCTTCGTGCTGTGGCGGCGGCTCGTCCCCAACTCACTGCTGCCGATGCTCGCGCTCGCCGGCACGAACTTCGCCGTGCTCCTCGGCGGCACCTTCATCGTCGAACGCGTCTTCTCGATCAACGGGGTCGGGTCGCTCCTGTTCGATGCGATCTCGGCGCGCGACGCCCCGCTCATCCAGGGCATCGTGCTCATCACGGGCCTGTGCGTCGTGGTGATCACGACGCTCACGGACCTCCTCGCGAGCATCGTCGATCCCAGGCTCCGACACGAGAGGAACCGGGCATGACCGCCTCGATCCAGCCGCGGTTGCGCGACTTCACCCGCTCCGGGCGGCGCATCCTCGATCACCCGACCCTCGTCGTCGGGTTGGCGATCGTGGTCGTCGTCCTCGCGGTGGCAGCCGCCGCGCCGCTCCTGACGCCGTACGACCCCGACGTCCAGGACCTCGCCGCAGGGTTCCTGCCGCCGTCGGCCGCGCATCCGCTCGGCACCGACCAGTTGGGGCGCGACGTCTGGGCGCGGATCGCGTTCGGTGCACGGACGGATGTGCGCGTCGGGGTGTTCGGGGTGATCGCGCCGGCCGTCATCGGGTCGACGCTCGGGCTGCTCGCCGGGTACTTCGGCGGGGTGCTCGACGTCATCGTGAGCTACCTCGTGGATGTCGTCCTGACGTTCCCCTTCTACATCATCGCCCTCGCGCTCGTGGTGTTCCTCGGGCCGGGTGAGTGGTCGATCTACATCGCCCTCGCTGCCGTCGCCTGGGTGCACTACGCCAGGCTCGTGCGCGGGCTGACGATCTCCTTCCGGGAGCGGAACTGGGTCGCGGCCGCCCGCGGCGGTGGACTCAGCCACCTGCGGATCATCGGCCGGCACGTGCTGCCGAACCTCTCCATCCAGGTGTTGACGCTCGCGCTCGCGGAGATCGTGTTCGTGATCCTCGCCGTCGTGACGCTCAGTTATCTGGGCCTCGGGGTTCAGCCGCCGACCGCGGAATGGGGGCGGATGATCTCCGACGGGCGCGCATTCCTCGCCACCAACTGGTGGGTGTCGGTGTTCCCTGGGCTCGCGGTGCTCGTCACCGGCCTGGGGTTCTCCTTCGTCGCCGATGGCTACGCCGACTACCAGAGGAGCGCGCTGTGAGCGGGATCGACGTGGGTGGTACCGGCACCGAGGCTGCGCAACTCCGCGCGAGCGGGATCACCGTCACGACCGAACGAGGGCGCCGCGTCCTCGTGGACGATGTCGGGTTCTCAGTTCGCGCCGGCCGGTGCGTCGGCATCGTGGGGGAGTCGGGGTCCGGCAAGAGCGTCCTGCTGCGTTCGGTGATCGGGCTGCTGCCCGACGGGCTGCGGTTGCGCTCCGGCGAGGTGTCGCTCGACGGCGCAGCGCTCGGGCGGCGCAGCGGCTCTGCGGCAGACCCCAGGCGCGCCATCGGACTCGTCCTGCAGGATCCGGGCGCAGCACTCGATCCGATCATGACGATCGGCGCACAGCTGTCGCAGGTCCGGCGGGTGCTCGTCGGCTCGGGCAAACGGGCTGCTGCTGAGGAAGCCGTCGAGTTGCTCGACCGGGTGCGCCTGCGGGAACCGGGGCGAGTCGCGGGGCAGTACCCGCACGAGCTCTCCGGCGGGATGCGGCAGCGGGCGTCCATCGCGCTCGCCCTCGCGGCCGGGCCGCGGTTCCTGCTCTGCGACGAGCCGACGACGGCGCTCGACGTGACCGTGCAGCGACGTGTGCTCGAACTCCTGCACACCTTGAGCGTCGAGGAGGGCCTCGGCATCGTGTTCGTGAGCCATGACCTCCCCGTCATCGCCGAGATCAGCGACGACATGATCGTGATGCGGCACGGGCGGGTGGTGGAGTCCGGACCGACCGGACGGCTCGTGGACGCACCGGAGTCCGACTATCTGCAGGAGCTCGTGGCCGAGGCGCGGGCGCTCGCGAACGGAGGCGATCGTGATCGCTGAATCGACCACCGAACTGCGCGTGGAGGATCTGCGCGTCCGTTTCGGGAGCACCGAAGTCGTGCACGGTGTCGACGCGCGGGTGGACGGCGGCCGCATCCTGGGACTCATCGGGGAGAGCGGTTCGGGCAAGACGACCATCGGGCGTGCCATCGCAGGGTTCCATCCGGCTTCGGGCGGCCGGATCCTGTTGAACGGCCAGGCGCTTCCCGCGAGGCGTCCACGTGCCGAGCGGCGGCGCATCCAATTGGTGTTCCAGGACCCGGCGCTGTCGCTCAATCCCGGCCTGCGCATCGAGGACATGCTGCTCGAACTCCTCCGGGCCGGGGAGGGGCGGACGGACACGGTGCGTGAGCGCGAACGGCGGTACCGGGAGATGCTCGACATGGTGGCGCTCACGCCGGAGCTCGCGAAGCGGCGGCCGTCGCACCTGTCCGGCGGGCAGCGTCAGCGGGCGGCGATCGCGAGGGCGCTTGCGACGGGGCCGGAGGTCCTCATCGCGGATGAGCCGACCTCGGCACTCGATGTCGCGGTGCAGGCCGAGATCCTGACGCTCTTCGCGTCGCTCGCCACGGATCGTGGGCTCGCCATCGTGCTCATCTCCCATGATCTGCGGGTCGTCGAACGGCTGACGTCGGAGATCGTGGTGCTGCGTGACGGAAGGGTCGAGGAGAGCGGGTCGACGCCCGACGTCCTGCGCGACCCGAAGAGCGAGTACACGCGGGAGCTCCTCGCTGCCGTGCCCCAGCTCGATGCGAGGCGAGGCGAGGCGCCGGGCGGCGCGCCGCGCTGACATGTCAATAATCCGGCTCGCATTACGGGGCCGGATTCGGTAATGTGACTGGATGACGCCACGGTGGACGGAATCAAGCGGGAAACATGGCGTCGCGCGTTCCAGTGCGGGGTGGGCGATTGCTCATGCGAACTACGTACGGGACCTGAAGGATCGTGGCGATGGCTCGGTGGATCGGTTGTTCATCGGGCCTGAGCATTCGCAGACTGAGCGTGAAGTGGAAGTGATCGTGCAGATCTGGATGGATGGTTCTGCTCGGGAGGCGGTTGTGTTCCACGTGATGCAGCTGGGCCCGAAGTTCCGAAGAATGCGAGAGGAGTACCCGAATGAGCACTGAGCGAGAGTACGAGCGGATGAGCGACGACTACGCCGATCCGGGTCAGCAGGTCCAACCCATCGGGCCCGCCGTTACCGGCAGTGAAGCCGCCGCTCTGGGGCGTGACTTCCTGGTGAGCCAGTACGGGAGCGCTGAAGCAGTCGAGCGTGCGATCCGGCGCGGGCGTCCGAGGGTTGGGGAGGCGAAGAAGGGCGGCTCGCCGGTGGTGCGTGCGCGCATCTCCGACGCAGATTTCGTGGCGTTCCAACGGCTCGAACAGGCAACGGGCAAGACGCAAGCGGAGTTGGTCCGCGAAGGCGTGCATCTCCTCCTCGAACGACACCGGATCGCCAGCTGAGCCCTCGGCGGTGCGACGCGGTCCGAGCGGACAGCGTGGCCAGTGCCGGTATGTCAGTGTCGATCGCGGACGTTGCGATGGCTGTCGGCATCCGCGAACGGATCGAGAGAGCCGGACACCAGTCGGCCGCCCTGGAACACCGCGGTGACGAGACCAGGAGCATCGAACGCGGTGGCTGAGGGCTCCTGCCCGAGCACGATCGCATCGAACCGCCGGCCGGGGGCGAACACGCCGCCATCGGTGTCAGGGCCCTCCACCAGCTCGGCGCCGACGCGGGTCGCCGCCACCAGCGCCTCCTCGGGGCCGAGACCGGCCGCGACGAGCGCCGACAACTCTTCGAGGACGCGGCCGTGCTGCGCCGGAGAGCCGAAGTCGGTGCCGAGCGCGATGCGGACGCCGGCATCACGCGCGATGCGGACGGCCTCCGGATGGGCTGCGACGACGGCGCGCGCCCTGGCTTCGAGCGCGGCCGGCAGGACGCCGGTGCTCGCGAGCTCAGCGACGTCCTGGTAGATGCGCAGCGTCGGGACGAGGACCGTTCCAGCGCTCGCAGCGGCTGCGGCCTGCGCCTCGGTCAGGAAGATGCCGTGCTCGATCGAGGCGACGCCGGCCGCGATCGCATGATCGATCGCCGGACCGCCCCACGCGTGGACCAGGACGCGCAGGCCGTGAGCCGACGCTTCCGTGACAGCGGCGTGGATCGTATCCTCGTCGAGGTGGGGTTCGAGTTCGATGCTGCCGGGGTCGGCCAGGCCGCCGGTGGCCGCGAGCTTGATCCAGTCCACGCCGTGGGAGGCGAGCTCGCGGACGACGTTGCGCATCGCATCGGGGGTCGACGCATCGTCCCGGCCGACGATGCGCTCGCTGATCGCGAGGCGTGGACCCGCGACGGCGCCTGAGCGGAGGCGTGCGCGGAGCTGCGAGTCAGCACCGCCGGCATCGCGCACCGAGGTGACGCCGGACCGCAGGGTGGTGAGCAGCGCGTCGGTCACGAGCCGGTCGACCTCGTGCGGGTCGGTCGTCTCCCGGTCGGACTCGTCGAACGCGGTCCACGCGATGTGGGCGTGCGCGTCGACCAGGCCGGGGACGAGCCAGCGTCCGTCGAGATCGATGACCCGGGTGGAGCTGTTCGTGGTGTGGCCGCCGCTGGTGCTCGTGCTGCGGCTGCCGCTGCTGCTCGTCCCGCCGCTCGCCTCGCTGCGCGCGAGCCCTCGGCCGATCTCGCTGATCCGTCCGTCCCGGACGAGCACGTCCTGTCCCTCGACGAACCGTCCGTCAGCCCCAAGCATCACGCCCCCGCGCAGCAGCAATTCCCCGCCGTCGTCCCCGCTGCCGATCCGCTCGCCGTCTCGTCCCATCGCCATCCCATCCGCCTTCATCCGTCCATCCCATCCTCTACCCGCGAACTGTCACTTGTGGCTGCTCTCAGCCGGCCAAACCGGCCACTACTGCCAGCTCGCGAGCTGGCAGTAGTGGCTGGTCTGACGGGGGTCAGAGCAGCCACGACTGACAGTTCGCGGGCAGAGGGGTTAGGTGGGTGGGGAGGCCGGGGCCGGGCGCAGGCCGCGGAGGACGATGGCGAAGAGCCGGCTGGACTGGGCACGCCAGTCGCCGGCCGGATTCATCTGCCAGAGACCCGCCAGTGCGAGCAGGACGTCGTGCGGATCCGTGTCCGACCGGATGACGCGCTGCTCCTCCGCTGCGGTGAGCAGCAGCGTCAACGCACCGGCGATCTGGTCGTAGACGTCGGTGAAGTGTTCCTCCGTCGAGTACGCGGCCGCCTGCAGCGCTCCCGCGAGTCCCTGCTTCGTCATCGCGTACTGCGCCAGTCGCTCGACCCACAGCTGCAGCGCCTCCTTGGCCGGATGTGCGGCCAGCAGCTCCGCGGCGCTCGCCGCGACCTGCTCGACCTCGCGATGGTAGACGGCGAGGATGAGCGCGTCCTTCGTCGGGAAATTGCGATGCAGGGTGGCGTTCCCGACCCCGGCGCGCTGCGCGATCTGGTTCATCGAGACATCGGCGGATTCGAGGAGGGCCGCGCCTGCCGCCTCGAGGATCGCGTCACGGTTCTGTTGCGCATCAGCGCGCAACGGTGAGGGATTTCTGGGAATGACGGACTCCAGACTTGCAAGTGGGGAACTTTCCACTTACGCTGATCCTGCCGAAGTGGACAATTCCCCACTCTAGCATCGCCGCATCATCCGACTCAATGAATCCCAGGAGCACCATGTCCGTCCACACCCAGATCACCCCGACAGAAGCAGCCGACCGACTCGCCCTGCGCGAGCTCTTCGACGCGTACGCCCACTGCGCGGACCGCCGCGACGCCGAAGGGCAGAAAGCGCTCTTCACCGAGGACACCCGCTTCGTCGTGTTCATGGAGGGCCCGGGCAGCGAGCCCAGCTACGCCCTCGACGGACGCGAGGCGCTGACCCCCGTCTTCGACGCCCTCAACCAGTACGACGCGACCACCCATTTCAACGGGCAGAGCACCGTCGTGATCGACGGCGACACCGCGACGGGGGAGAGCTACACGCTCGCCCACCACCTGTTCCAGGCCGATGGGGTGCGCACGATCATGATCGCATCGCTCCGATACCTCGACACCTTCACGAAAATCGACGGGGCCTGGTATTTTGCGGAGCGCAACCTCGTCGTCGACTGGACCGAGACGCGCCCGGCGGCAGCCTGAGCCGCAAGCCGAGCCGCAGGCCGACGTGCACGCTGACCCACGGGCCGACCCGTGGGCTGACCCGCGGGCTGACCCACAATACGAGCCCGCCGGCCGATGGCGAGCAGAATGGTCGCACATGGGCCGCACGTGGGCTGTACCTGGGTCGCGCAGAGGCCGCAGAACGGGCCGCAAGACGGGCCGCACGCCGGCAGGACGAGGTGGGGAGCAGAGCACATGAGCGCATCAACAGCGGGCCTGCGTCGGATGCGCGGCCGTGATCCGGAGCAGCGCGGCCGGGTCGCGACCCCGCTCGAACTCCTCTTCGACCTGACATTCGCCATCGCGTTCGGTCAAGCCGGCGACCAGCTCGCCCACCTGCTCGCCGAAGGGCACACCATCGCCGCCCTCGGCGGGTTCACCTACGCGATGTTCGCGATCATCCTCGCCTGGATCAACTTCACCTGGTTCGCATCCGCGTTCGACACCGACGACTGGGTGTTCCGGGTGACGACGATGGTCCAGATGGTGGGCGTCCTCATCCTCGCGCTCGGCCTGCCCGCGATGTTCCACTCCATCGACACCGGCCACGGTCTCGACAACGGGGTGATGGTCGCCGGGTACGTCGTGATGCGGGTCGCGATGGTGTTCCAGTGGCTGCGCGCCGCCCGGCAGGATCCTGACCGGCGTCGGGCGTCGCTCACCAACGCCGCGTACATCACCCTGGCCCAGATCGGCTGGGTGACGCTCATCTTCACGGATCCGTCGCTCGGTGTCATTGTGATCGTGTCCACGCTGTTGTTCGTGCTCGAGTTCGGCGGGCCGATCATCGCGGAGCGCCGGGCGGGCGGGACACCCTGGCACGCGCATCACATCGCTGAGCGGTATAGCCTGCTCGCGATCATCGCGCTCGGCGAGGGCCTCATCGGGACGATCGCCTCGGTGTCGGCAGTGCTGCAGAATCAGGGCTGGAGCATCGAGGCGGTGTTGCTGGCGCTCGCCGGGACGGGTATCACGTTCGGGCTGTGGTGGGTGTACTTCGTGACGCCGTTCGCCGATGTGCTGCATCGGTTCAGGAGGCGGGGGTTCGCGTTCGGGTACGGGCACATCATCGTCTTCGCCGCGATCGCGGCCGTCGGCGCGGGGTTGCACGTCGCGGCGTATGTGATCGAGGACGAGGCGACGATCGGGCCGGTCGGAGCGCTGCTCTCGACGGCGATCCCGGTCGCGGTGTTTATGCTGGCGGTGTTCGGTCTGAGCAGCTACATGCTCCGCACCTTCGATCCGCTGCACGTGTGGTTGCTCGTCGGTTCGCTCGCGATGCTCGTCGGCGCGGTGCTCCTCGCGGCGAACGGGGTGTCGATCGGGTGGAGTCTCATCGTGGTGATGCTCTCGCCCGTTGTGGTGATCGTCGGGTACGAGGTCGTCGGTCGCAAACACATGTCCGATGCGCTGGAGCGCGCGCTCGCCTGACGCCGCCTTGGCGCACGCGAGGGGAGGCATGTTGTCGTTCCCGATGCGCGTGAGCGACGACATGCCTCCCCTCGCGATGTGTACACCGACCAGACCACACAACGCCTCGTGCGCAACACGGGCCGCTGGACATGGAATGCTAATGGCATGACCGCTCGCACCATCGTTGTTGCACCAGACTCCTTCAAGGGCACCGCCACGGCCGGGGAGGTCGCGCAGGCGATCGCCGACGGCTGGCGCACCGTCAGACCGGACGATGAGCTGCGACTGCTCCCGATGGCCGACGGCGGCGAGGGCACGTTGGACGCGTTCGAGATCGCGGTGCCAGGCGCGATCAGGCATCGGGTGACGGTCACCGGTCCGGTCGGCCACCCCGTCGACGCCTCCTGGCTGGAACTGCCGGACGGCACGGCCGTGGTCGAACTCGCCGAGACGAGCGGCATCACCCTGCTCGACCCGCTGCAGCCCTACGCCGCCCACACCCTCGGCTTCGGCGAGGCGATCGTCGCCGCGCTCGATCACGGTGCCGAGCGCCTCCTCCTCGCCATCGGCGGCAGCGCATCGACCGACGGCGGCGCCGGCATGCTCACGGCACTCGGTGCGAGGCTGCTCGACGCGGACGGCGCATGCATCGGCCTGGGGAACGCACCCCTCTCAACGGTCCGATCCGCGGACCTCAGCGCGGCTCGCGCACTGCCGGCAGGAGGCGCGGTCATCCTGAGCGACGTCACCAACCCGCTGCTCGGAACGGCAGGGGCCGCAGCCGTCTTCGGCCCGCAGAAGGGCGCGCACGCGGAGGACGTCGCGGCGATGGACGACAACCTCCGCGCCTTCGCGAGCCTGTTCGACATCGATGCGTCGACACCGGGCGCCGGTGCAGCAGGCGGTGCGGGATTCGGCCTGCTCGTCTGGGGTGCGACCATCGCCTCGGGCGCCGCCGGCGTCGGCGAAGCCATCGGGCTGCCGGATGCTGCACACAACGCCGCGGCCGTCGTCACGGGGGAGGGCCGATACGACGCGCAGACCTCAGGAGGCAAGGTCGCGGCGTACGTCGCCGGGCTCGCACCCGGCCGGTCCATGCTCGTCGCCGGAGCCATCCAGGCATCGACAGAGGGCCTCTTCACGGCGGCCGCATCGCTCACCGAACTGGCCGGAGGCGTCGAGGGTGCGATGGCCGAGCCGCTTGTGCACCTGCGGTCCGCCGGGGCGGCGCTCGCGGCATCGTTCGAGGCATCGAACGCCGACTGATCAGGGCGGCCACACGCCGCCCGGAACGCGCTAGCGTTGACGTATGGACACCGAAGCGATCACCCGCGCCATCGAGGCATCAGAATTCACCGGGGTGGTCCTCATCCGCAGGGGTGACGACACGCTGTTCCAGGCGGCGACCGGTGTCGCGAAGCGTGCGGACGGCACCCCCATCACGCTGGAGACGCGGTTCGACACGGCGTCCATCACGAAGCTCTTCACCGCTGCCGCCGTGCTGCAGCAGGTGGAGGTCGGTGCGCTCGATCTCGACGCGTCGATCCACGAGTACGTCGAACTCGACGACACCACGATCGGCCGCAAGGTCCAACTCGTCCACCTGCTGACGCACACCTCGGGTGTCGCCGACGCCGTCGACGAGGCGGCCGGTGAGGACTACTCGGAGCTGTGGGCCGACCGCCCGGCATCGTCCATCGTCGACACGGCGGATCTGCTGCCGCTGTTCGCCGACAAGGAGCCGCTCTTCGCCCCGGGCAGTGATGTCGAGTACAGCGACGCCGGCTACGTGCTCCTTGGCATGGCCGTCGAATCGGTCACCGGGATCAGCTACCGCGAGTACGTCGAGCAGCAGGTGTTCCGCATCGCCGGGATGACGGACTCCGGGTTCTTCGACCGCCGCACCGATGTCCCGGGGCTCGCGGACGGCGGCGACGTCGATGAGGATGGCGAGTGGCACTCGAATGTGGACGCCTACCCGCCCCTCGGTTCGCCGGACGCCGGTGCGCAGTCGACCGCGGCGGATCTCGTGACGTTCCTCCGTGCCGCCCGCGGCGCGAAGCTGCTGACGCAGGAGACGACGGAGGAGTTCACCTCGCCGCAGGTCGACGTCGATGAAGAGGTGTCGTTCGGGTTCGGCTTCGAGTTCGACTTCGACGAGGACGGCGCCGTGCGGTCCATGTACCTCGACGGCGTCAACGCGGGGGCGAGCGGCATCGTCCGTCACTACTTCGCCGCCGATACCGATGTCGTGGTCCTCTCGAATTCCGAGGACGGCGCGTGGGACGTCATCCGGGAGATCGACGCGCAGTTCTGAGCTGATGCGGTGACGCCGGCACGGTCCTTCCCGGTCCCTGAGCCTGTCGAAGGGTCCACCCCGTCGCGCACTTCGACAAGCTCAGTGACCGGCCCTTCCCACCCCGGTCCCTGAGCCTGTCGAAGGGCCCCAACCACCTCACCCGAAAACGAACGTTCTGCACTCCAGAACTGCTACGGTTATACGTCCGCTCGAATCGATTCGACCCCAATCGAGGATGCGGCGCCAGCGACCAGAACCCACCCCCAAACGCTCGCAAGGAACAAGAACACCGTGACCACCGCCGGCATCACCGTCGTCCACCCGGGAGACTCCCTCTCCGGCCGCCAAAGACTCGTCTACATCCTCGTGCTCGGTGCCCTCACCGCACTCGGTCCGTTCACGATCGACCTCTATCTGCCGGCGTTCCCGGTCCTGCAACAGGATCTCGACGTCCCGGCCAGTCTCATCCAGTTGACGCTCACCGGGACGACCGTCGGGTTCGCCGTCGGCCAGTTGTTCATGGGCCCGTGGAGTGACAAGGTGGGGCGGCGTCTGCCGCTCATCCTCGCGACGACGGTGCACATCGCCGCGTCGGTCGGTGCCGCGTTCGCTCCCGACATCGCGTGGCTCGCGGTCTTCCGCGTCCTGCAGGGTGCGGGTGCTGCGGCCGGCGGTGTCGTCGCGATGGCGATGGTCCGCGACCTCTTCGGCGGCAAGCCGCTCGTGCGGATGCTGTCGCGGCTTGCGCTCGTGAACGGCCTCGCGCCCATCCTGGCGCCGGTCATCGGTTCGCAGTTGCTGCAGTTCCTCGACTGGCGCGGGCTGTTCATCTTCCTCGCCGTGTACGGGCTGCTCGTCGTCGTCGCCGTGTCGTTGTGGATCGTGGAGACGCTGCCGCCCGCCCGCCGTCAGGACGCCGGGCACAGCACCGCGCGCGATCGGTACCGCTCCGTCTTCAGTGACCGCGTGTTCGTCGGTGTCGCCCTCATCGGCGGGATGAGCTTCTCCGGGTTGTTCGCGTACCTGTCGTCGTCGTCGTTCCTGTTCCAGGAGGTGTACGGGTTCGACGCCCAGGAGTACGGCCTGCTGTTCGCGGTGAACTCGATCGGCATCGTCATCGGTGTGCAGATCTCCTCGCGTCTGATGCGCTGGTACGGGCCGCAGTGGATCCTCGCGTTCACGACCATCGTGCAACTCGTCTCGGCCATCACGATCGTGGTGCTCACGATGGCGGGCGCCGGCATCGTGGGCGTGCTCGTGCCGTTGTTCTTCTTCATCATGGCGGCCGGGTTCGGCTTCCCGGCCGTGCAGGTCCTCGCGCTCGTGAACCACGGGCACGAGGCGGGGACGGCTGCGTCGCTCCTCGGTGCGTTGAACTTCGGTCTGGCCGGTGTGATCTCGCCGATCGTGGGTGTGCTCGGCATCGGCACGGCCATTCCGATGGGTGGGGTGATGGCGGCGACGGCGGTCATCTCGGTGCTCGCGTTGTGGCTCATCGTGCAGCCGAGGAAGGTTCCGGCGCTGGCCGCGTAGGGGCGCCGCGCGGCCGGCCGCCTCCGAGCGTGCTACACCGCGTCGACGTAGTACCAGGCGCCGCGCTCCTTCACGAAACGACTGGTTTCGTGTTGGGAGCCGGCGCCTGTCGCGTCCCGGTAGCGCGCGTCGAATTCGACGATGCCCTCCGTGTCGAGCATCCCGCCGCGTGTGGTGCCGAGGATGTCGAGGCGGAACCATCGGATGTCGGCGTCGAGCGTCAGCTCCGCCGGTCTGGTCCGAGGGTGCCAGGTCCGCACGAGGTAGTCGACGTCGCCGGTGACGAACGCCGAGTAGCGCGAGCGCATCAGCCGCTCTGCCGTGGGCGCGACGGCGTCCCCGCGGTGGAAGCGGCCGCAGCAGGCGCCGTAGGTCTCGCCGCTGAGGCACGGGCAGCGGGCGTCGTCGAGGATGGGCACGCTCCATTATCCGATGGTCCACCGTCGCCACCGGGCCCGCGTTCAGGTGGCCGCGGGATGAACGGGGCATGATGAACACATGACGGGTAACGATTCGACCGACGGCCAGCAGCAGGATCTCGTGCCGTTCGAGGAGCGGCTCGCGCATCCGGATCCGGTCGTCGCATCGCGGGTCACGCGTTGGTGGCCGCTCTACAGCGGCGGCGCGGCGGTCGTCCTGGTCCTCCTGCTCGGCCTGCTGATCTTCATGCGGGGCCCGAATGCGCCGTTCGGATTCGACGAGAAGTGGATGTCGGAGATGCTCGAGGCGCGCGGCCCGGCGCTCGAACAGGCCGCGTTCGTGATGAACGCGCTCGGCGGCGGGATCATCGCGACGTTCATCGTGCCGCTGTTGATCATCGCCGTCCTGGTCATCGTCCGAAGGCCGTGGGGTGCGCTGTATTTCGCGATCGCGACGGCGTTGAGCGCCGGACTCGTGCAGGTGCTGAAGAACATCGTCGGGCGGTCGCGGCCGGAGGACATCCTGGTGAATGCTGATTTCGGTTCGTTCCCGTCCGGCCACAGTGCGAATGCTGCGACGATGGCGGTCA
This sequence comes from Plantibacter sp. Mn2098, assembly GCF_049319745.1. Taxonomy (NCBI): domain Bacteria; kingdom Bacillati; phylum Actinomycetota; class Actinomycetes; order Micrococcales; family Microbacteriaceae; genus Plantibacter; species Plantibacter sp. Mn2098. Next base: position 262,902 of record NZ_JBMOUH010000001.1, read on the forward strand.
CGCTCGCGATCATCTTCCCGCGGGTGTGGGTGTGGGCGGCCGGCGCCGCGTACACGCTGCTCATGATGCTGTCGCGGACGTATCTCGGCGCGCACTGGTTGAGCGACACCATCGGCGGGTTGCTGCTCGGTGTGGGCGTGGCCCTGATCGTGGCGGCCCCGCTGCTGTCGCGGCTGTCCCGCGAACCCCGCCCTCGAAGATCGCAACCGGCGCCAGAGGCCGGCCCGGCCCTGCCGTCGACCCCCGCGGGCTGACGCCATCCGGTCTGTTCGCAATTCAGGTACGCCCCCGGCGTGTCGCGCTCCTGAGCTGTTTTTCGGGCGACACACCGAGGGGGCTCCTGAGTTGTGAACAGCCTGCGCGGCGTTGACGCAGACCGAGTTCGGCGGAGTCCTGGCGCGACCGGGGGCGCAGCGGTAGCGTGACGCCATGAGAATCCTCCTGGTCGGCGCCGGCGGCGTCGGTGACGCGATCGCGAAGATCGCCGCACGCCGTTCCTTCTACGAGCTCATCGTCGTGAGCGACTACGACCGCAGCAGGGCTGAGCGGACGATCGCCTGGATCGCCGAGAAGCACGGCCAGGAGACGGCCGCGCGTTTCGTCGCGGCGAGTGTCGACGCCTCGGATCCGGACAGTGTCGCGGCGCTCGCGAGGGAGCACGGCGCCACACATGTGATGAACGCGGTCGAGCCGAAGTTCGTCCCCACGATCTTCGCCGGCGCCATCGCGGCCGACGCGGACTACCTCGACATGGCGATGAGCCTGTCTGAGCCGCACCCGACGGATCCGCACGCGCAGACGGGGGTCAAGCTCGGAGACGACCAGTTCGCGCAGGCCGGCGACTGGGAGGCTGCCGGTCGGCTCGCGCTCGTCGGCATCGGTGTGGAGCCCGGTCTGTCCGACGTCTTCGCCAGGTACGCGGCGGATCACCTGTTCTCGGAGATCGAGGAGCTCGGCGTCCGCGACGGAGCCAACCTGGTCGTGCGCGACGACGCGGGCAACGAGATCTTCGCGCCGTCGTTCAGCATCTGGACGACGATCGAGGAGTGCCTGAACCCGCCGGTCGTGTGGGAGCGGGGGACCGGTTGGTTCACGACCCCGCCTTTCAGCGAGCCGGAGGTGTTCACGTTCCCGGAGGGCATCGGCGATGTCGAGTGCGTGAACGTGGAGCATGAGGAAGTGCTGCTGATGCCGCGGTGGCTCGATGCGAAACGCGTGACGTTCAAGTACGGGCTGGGCGCGGAGTTCATCGGCATCCTGCAGACGCTCCACCAGTTGGGGCTCGACTCGACGGCGCCCGTGCGCGTGCGCTCGGAGGGCGGTCCGGTGGAGGTCGCGCCCCGCGATGTGGTGGCGGCATCGCTCCCGGACCCGGCGTCGATCGGACCACGGATGACGGGCAAGACGTGTGCCGGTGTGTGGGTGACGGGTCGCGGCATCGATGGCGCCCCGCGCGAGGTGTACATCTACCACGTGAGCGACAACGAGTGGACGATGCGCGAGTACAACGCGCAGTGCGTCGTGTGGCAGACGGCGCTGAACCCGGTGATCGCGCTCGAGCTGCTGGCGTCCGGCGCCTGGTCCGGCCAGGGCGTCCTCGGTCCGGAGGCCTTCGACGCGGTCCCGTTCCTCACGCTGATGGCCGCCTCCGCCGCCGATGGCGGTTACGCCCAGCCCTGGCACATCGAGGAACGTCCCATCTGATCGGCCGTCCCAGCCGTCCCGTCTCCGCCCGCGAACTGTCACTTGTGGGGGTGTGGCGCGCCCAGTCCAGCCACGACTGACAGCTCGCGATCTGGCACTTGTGGTCGGTTTCGCGATGCTGGAAGTCACCACGAGTGACAGTTCGCGGGCAAGGGGTGGGACTGGGGCTGACCCCTCGCGGGGCGGGGGCGTGGCCGGTAGGCTCTGGGCATGACGCCACCGGAGAGTCCCGACATCGCTGCGTTGCAGGCTGCTGCCGCGCAGGCCCAGGCAGAACTCGAAGCCGCTGAGGCGCAGGCAGCGCTCGCAGCGGCGCGGGTCAAGGCGGCGGCTGCCGCGGCCGCGATCGCCAACGCGGGAAGCGGGGAGACACCCGCGACCGGACCTGCCGATGCTGCGCCGACAGCGCCCGAGGTGACCGTCACGGCGAGCGAACCGGCAGCTCCCGAGGCGGCTCCCGCAGCGGCGCCCGCCGATGCTGCGCCGACAGCGCCAGAGGCGACGGTCACGGCGAGCGAACCGACAGCGACACCAGCGCCAGCGGCTGCACCCGCGGCCACCGCCGGCCCCTCCGACACCCTCACCGCCACGACGATCGGCGCCGGCCCGCTCGGCCTCGACGACGTGGTGAAGATCCGCGACGGCTACGTGGTCAAGGGACCGGCGCTCGAGATGGGCGCCCTCGTCAACACGGACCCGATCCCCGGCGTCCAGATCCGCATCCCGCTCGGCATGATGAACCGTCACGGTCTCGTCGCCGGCGCGACCGGCACAGGCAAGACCCGCACCCTGCAGGGCCTCGTCGAGCAGTTGTCGGCCAATGGCGTCCCGGTGTTCGCCGCCGACATCAAGGGCGACCTGTCCGGCATCGCGACCCCCGGTGAGGGCAACGAGAAGCTCATCGAACGCACGGAGGGCATCGGCCAGCACTGGACCCCCGCCGCGACCACGACGGAGTACTTCGCGCTCGGCGGCATCGGCAAGGGCGTCCCGATCCGGGCGACGATCGCGGGGTTCGGGCCGCTGCTGCTCAGCAAGGTCCTCGGCCTGAACGCGACGCAGGAGTCGAGCCTCGGCCTCGTCTTCCACTACGCGGACAAAGCCGCGCTCCCGCTGCTCGACCTGAGCGACCTCCGCGCCGTCCTCACCTTCCTGGCGAGCGACGAGGGCAAAGCGGAGCTCACCGACCTCGGCGGGCTGTCGAGCGCGACCGTCGGCGTCATCCTCCGCGAACTCATCACCTTCGCCGACCAGGGCGCCGACGCGTTCTTCGGCGAACCGGAGATCGACACGGCCGAGTTCATCCGCCTGGATCCGTCCGGCCGCGGCATCGTGAGCCTGCTCGAAGTGCCGGGCGTGCAGGACAAGCCGGAGCTCTATTCGACCTTCCTCATGTGGTTGCTCGCCGACCTCTTCAACACGCTCCCCGAGGTGGGGGACCTCGACAAGCCCAAGCTCGTGTTCTTCTTTGACGAGGCGCACCTGCTGTTCAAGGACGCTTCGAAGGACTTCCTCGCGCAGATCACGCAGACCGTCCGGTTGATCCGGTCCAAGGGCGTCGGCATCTTCTTCGTGACGCAGACGCCGAAGGACGTCCCGAGCGAGGTGCTCGCCCAGCTCGGTTCACGCGTGCAGCACGCGCTGCGGGCGTTCACACCCGACGACGCGAAGGCCCTCAAGGCGACCGTCTCCACCTACCCGAAGTCCGGTTACGACCTCGGCGAGGTCCTGCAGTCGCTCGGAACCGGTGAAGCCGTCGTCACGGTCATGAACGAGAAGGGTGCGCCGTCACCGGTCGCCTGGACGCGGTTGCGTGCACCGCAGGGACTGATGTCCCCGACACCGGACGCCGTGATCGACGCCGCCGTCGCCGCATCGCCGTTGCTCGTGAAGTACGGAACGCCGATCGACCGGGAGTCCGCGCGTGAGATCCTCACCGCGAAGCTCGAAGCGGCGAACCAGGCGACGGCCGCCGCAGAGGCGGAGGCCGAACGGCAGAAGATCGCTGCGGAACTCGCGAAGCAGCAGGCCGCAGCCGACAAGCAGCAGGCCGCAGCTCAGAAGAAGGCCGATGCCGAATACGAGCGACTGCTCCGGAAAACGGCCGGCACGACGACCCGCTCGTCATCGCGTCAACCGAAGAGCCCGCTGGAGGAGATCTTCAACTCCAAGGCGACGCAGTCGATCTTGACGGGGGTTGTCGAGGGGATCTTCGGGACGCGGAGGCGGAAGTAAGCGCGGAGCGGGCCCTTCGACAGGCTCAGGGACCGGGGTTGAGGTTGCGGAGCGGGGCCCTTCGACGAGCTCAGGGACCGGGCCTTCTGACAGGGGCTGGGACCAGGGGCCCTTCGACAAGCTCAGGGACCGGGGTTGAGGTTGCGGAGCGGGCGCTTCGACAGGCTCAGGGACCGCAGGGGGCGGTGCTCGCGGAGACGCGGGCGTGATCGTCCAGTGACGGACTGGCCCACAGCGCGACGTCCGCGAGACGACCGATCCCGATCACCGCATCGGCGTCGAGCACGGAGTCGTCCTCAAGACTCCACGCCGCAGACAACCCAGCCCACGCGATGATCCACTGCAGCAGCGTCCGCCGCGGCACACCGGAGCGGATGCTCACGAGGGTCACTCGATCGAGGAACAGCTCCGGGTCGGCCGCGATCCGCGCATCCGGGTTCCCGAACATCGCCGCGTAGTCGAACGCGCGATCGCCGACCACGGACTTCGGGTCGATGGCCCGCCAGTCGCCCGGCGCGAATTCGAGGACGTTGCCGTGGTGCAGATCGCCGTGGAGGAGCCGTTCGTCGTCGGGGTCGCTCTCGGTGAGCAGCGTCTCGGCGACGGTCCAGGCGCGCTGCAGGAATTCGTCGTGTGCGCTGTGGGCGTGCGTGCTGCGGACCGGCGTACCGTGCTCGGCGCCGCCGCTCCCGACCACCCGGCGTTCGAGCGCCCCGAACCACTCGCGGAGCCCGGTCGGCTGGTGCCCCGCGGCCGTGAGGCGACGCACCGCATCCGGTGACGCCGCGTGCAGAGAGCGGGCGGTCCGGCACAGGACGTCGACGGCTTCGAGGTCGTGGCCGTCGCCGCTCATGATGGTCAGATCGGCGCGGCCCGTCGCACGTTCGAGCACCACGGCGTGCTCATCGAGCCGGTACACCTCGGCCGCGCCGACGCCGTCCCAGGCCGCGAGGACGAATGCCCCTGCGGCCTCTTCGCTGACCGCTGCGACCTTCAGGATCGCCGGCCGACCGCCATCGATGACGGGTTGCACGACGCTCGACGGCGTGCGGAGTGCGGGCCCGTCCTCGACGAGAGCCCATCGTTCGATCGCATCCTGTGCCGTTCCGGCCACCCATGTCACGGTCCCAGCGTACTCTCGGGATTAGACTCGCCGAGTGACCGAGATCCGCCAGTATCGACCGACCGACCGAGACGACGTCTACCGCATCTGCACGCTCACGGGTGATTCCGGGAACGATGCGACGGGTCACTTCCGCAGTGACGACCTCCTCCCGGACATCTACGCCGGACCGTATCTGGTGCACGATCCGGAGCTCGTACGGCTCGTCGATGCCGGCGACGGTGCGATCGGATACGTGCTCGGGACGACGGATTCCGTCGCCTTCGACCGGTGGTTCGTCGACACCTGGTGGCCGTCGGTCGCCGATGAGCACCCGCTGGAGGGCGCGGGGGAGCGTGAGGCGTCCATCATCGCCTCCGCCGCCGCGCGTGAGCAGCTGCCGGCCGAGATCCTGGAGCGATATCCGGCGCACCTGCACATCGACCTGTTGCCGGTGACGCAGGGGCAGGGGCTCGGCCGCCGGCTCATCGAGACGTTCACGGAGCTCCTCGCAGCGCGCGGGGTGCGAGGTGTGCACCTCGGGGTCGACAAGCGCAACGTGGGCGCGCACCGCTTCTACGAGCGCACGGGGTTCACCCGGGTCGGCGATCCGGACGGGCCGATGCTGTACGCCAAGGAACTGTAGGAGCGGGCGGTCGCTGTAGGCCCGGGAGACGCGGGTTGCGCGAAGCCTTGCGTCGCGAGAGCCGCAGCCATCTGACGGGCCGCGGATCCCGCATCGCATCAGCGGTTCAGAACGTCTCCGGTCGCGCCCACGGCAGCCGTTCCACCCAGTTGAGCAGGCTCGGGTGGTCTGAGCGCAGTTCGTCGATCGTGATGGGGCGTTTGAGGCGTTCGATCGGTCCGTCGTAGGCGGCGAGCAGGGCGACGATCGCGTCGCGGCTCCAGACATCGCTCCGCATGCGCAGCACCGGACGGTTCTGGGCGTCGCAGACGAACACCTGAGCGGTTGTCGCTTCTGAGCCGCGGTGGCTGAGCTCGACGAAGAAGGTGCGGCCGATGTCCTGGCGGCGGATGGTCGTGGTCGGGCCGATGAATGGCCGTTCGACGAAGCCGTCGTGCCCGACGACGATCTGGCGGCGCCGGCCGAGGACGGCGGCGGTGATGAGGACGGCCGTTCCGAGCGCACCCGTCACGATGACCCAGGCGCGGCCATCGGTGTCGCCCGGCCCGGTGAGCCAGAAGGCGACGCCCCACACCGGGATCACGAGGATGAGTGTGCTGATGACGGCACTCCAGAAGACGCGCAGGTGCGGTCGAATAACGACGTGTGCGTCGTCAGTTTCGTGCATGTGTCGGCCTCCCCACTCTTATCGTGGCGCGCACTTCGGTTGCGCACAACCCGACATACGGGGGACAAGTGGGACGAATGACCCATATTTCGCAGCGCGATGCGCTCGCGCACCCGCGGGTCGCGTTCGTGAGCGCGCCCCGCGGGTGCATAGCGCTCGCGGCAGGGACCCGCGCTCGCGCGCGCGCACATCGCCGTCGCCACTTGACGTCACTAATCGAACGAACTAGTCTGTTCGAATAAGGAGGTCACGATGGCGACCACGGTACGGAAGACGCAGTCGGAAGCGCGCATCCTCGCGAGTGCGTCCGAGCTGTTCTACGAGAACGGGCTCCGCGGCGTCGGCGTCGATCAGGTGATCGCGGAATCCGGCGTCTCGAAGTCCACGCTCTACGCGCACTTCCGCTCGAAGGAGGACCTCGTCTCCGCCTATCTCCGCGTGACCGATGTCTCGTGGACGGCACAGCTGCACGAGCACGCCGCCCGCGCGGGCGATGACCCGCGGGAGCAGCTCGTCGGCCTGTTCGATGCGCTGCTCGGCGCCTTCGACCGCCACGGGTTCTTCGGGTGCCCGTTCATCAGTGCAGCCGTCGAGACCACCCTCGATTCCGATGCGCGGGCGATCACACGTGCCCACGTCGCATCCAGGCACGCCTGGCTCCTCGGGCTCGCGACCGCTGCGGGCGCGGCGGTCCCTGAGCGACTCGCCCGCCACATCGGCCTCCTCATCGACGGCGCACTCGCCGGCGGGCGCCTCGAACAGGAGCGCTCCATCGTCGAAGCCGCGAAGGACGCAGCTCGGGACGCCGTGCGTGCGGCGTGCGCTGACTGAGCCGGATGCTGCAGCTCGGCGTGAGTGGGCCATCACAAGCCGACCCCTCCCATCACGACCCCTCCCAGAAAGCAGGAACACCCATGACCGAAGGACGCACCGTCGTTATCCTCGGACACCCCGATCTCGGCACCTCCCGGGTGAACGCGGCGCTCGCCGCATCGCTCGTCGGCGTCACCGGGGTCGAGGTCCGCGACCTCTACGCGCTGTATCCGGACGGGACGATCGACCTCGATGCCGAACACGCGGCGCTCGAAGCGGCCGATCACATCGTGCTCCAATATCCGACGCACTGGTACGCGCCGCCCGCGCTGCTCAAGCGTTGGCTGGACGAGGTCATGAGCCGCGGTTGGGCGTACGGGACGGGGAAGCCGGGTGTGCTCGCCGGGAAGACGGTGCGCATCGCGACGACGACCGGCGGCACCGCGGAGATGTACGCCTCGGATGGATTCCACGGCTGGCCGATGGACGACGTCCTCATCCCGATGCGCGCGACCGCGAGGCGTCTCGGGCTGGTGTGGGTGACGCCATTCGTTGTGCACGACGTCCGCGGGCTGACCGACGACGACCTCGCACGTGAGGCCGGCGCCTACGCGGATGTGCTCGCCGGGCGCGCAGTGGACGCCGCCGTCGCCTGACGCCAGAGGTCCGCGAGTCCGCACCTCCGCACCTCCGCACTTGCGCACCGCCGCAAGTCCGCGAGGGGAGGCATTTCGCCGCCCGATCCCGTCCGGAATGACAATCTGCCTCCCCTCGCGTTGATGTTGGGCCCTCAGGGGACCCGGCAGGTCGGCCGCGCGCGGCTCAACCCGCCTGCAACAATCGGGTGAACACCCAACAGCTGGAGGCGCCACCGATGTCACGTTCACGTTCCCCGCTGCTGATCGTCGGCATTGCCGGCATCGTCGGCATCGCGATGCTGGGCCTCGCCGGATGCGCGGCGACCGACGCCTCGGAGACAACCGGTCAGCCGACGGCTATTGCGGAGAAGACGCCGGAATCGACGCCGACGCAGGAGCCGGAACCTGCGAAGGCCGTGCCGGTCGAGCTCACGCTCGGCGAGACTGCCGCCGCGGCCGGTTGCGACGGCTACGCGCGGGCCAGTGAGGTCGCGCCGTACGTGACCGAGTGGGGTACCTGCACATTCGCCGGTGGCAACGTGCGCGCGTACCACTTCGCGTCGTCTGACGATTACGCATCCTTCCTGGATGCGGTGAGCGGGTTCGGGATCGTCGAGGGGCAGCTCGTGCTGCACGGACCGTTCGTGTTCGCGCCGGATGACCAGACGCAGCTCGACGCGCTTCGAGGAGCACTGCCAGTGAACTGAGCGCCGACGCGCACCCCGGTTCCCGCGAGGGGAGGCATCTCGTCGTCGAATCGCGCTCGCAACGACAATCTGCCGCCTCTCGCGTCACCCGCGTGCATGACGAAAGCCCCGGACCGGTGTGGTCTGGGGCTTTCGTGGGTGGCGGAGAATGGGGGATTCGAACCCCCGAGGGCGTTAACCCAACACGCTTTCCAAGCGTGCGCCATAGGCCACTAGGCGAATTCTCCTGGCCGGCTGTTCCGCAGAACGGCCTCAGAGCATACTACCGGACCGCGCGGGGTGCTCGCGCCACCCGGCTCTCCGCATCGTCCCCGCATCCTCCCAGCGTCGCACTGCATCGGCACCGTTTAGCCGCCTTCCGCCCCTGGTCCCGTCCAGAATTCCGGAACTATCGGCGAGAATCAGCCGATTTTGGCCGAATTCCTGCAATTTCGTCACTTCAGCCCCATGAATTCCGGAATTGCGAACAGGACTAGAGCACGGGGCCGGCACCGGGGACGGGGCGGTCCGTGGAGCGGACGATGAGCGACCGCGGGAAGAACGTGCCGAGGAACCGCTCCATCGGCGTGCAGGTGGCCCGGAGCGCACCGGTCGCGTCGTCCAGTGCGCGCGACACCTCACCGGCCCACGTGCGAGCGGTTCCAGCAGGCATCGGAGCGCCGGCACCGCGCGCCCTCCCGACCCCACCGGGCCCGGCGTAGCTCTCCCGCTCGACGAGCGCGAGCAGCGCATCGATCTCCGGCGCCTCCACCTGGAACTGCGTCTGCAACCGCTGGACGAACGACCTCGGCGACTCGGACAGCGTCACCGGGAACCCGAGGTCCACGGCGTTCGCGAGGAATTCGCTCCAGGCGGCCCCAGCAGGCCCACCAGCGCCGTCGCGTTCGCCTCGCCGGCGCCGGAGCACGCGCACGATGCCCCGCGCAGCAACCGGCACGGCCAGCAGCACGAGCACGCCGAGGACGATCGCCCCTGGCAGCAGCGCCTGCGGCAGCGCGCTCTGCTGCGCGGACTGCGCCGTGCCCGTGTTGCCGCGGTCGGCGGGGATGGACGGGTCGCGGGTCGGGCCGGTCGTCGGCGCCGTGATCGGCCCGGTCTGGCCGGGGGTCGTGGTGCTCGCGTCGGCGAAGGAGGTCGCGGTGCCGCGGCTCGCCGTCGGCTCGAACGGCACCCAGCCGATGCCCTCGAAGTACAGCTCTGGCCAGGCGTGCAGCTGGTTGGAGGTGACGACGTACACCTTCTCCTTGCCGGTCGCGGTCGCATCGGACGCCGCGTTGCCTGGCAGGTAGCCGATGGCGATGCGCGACGGGATGCCGAGTTGCCTGGCCATCACGGCCATCGCGGAGGAGAAGTGCACGCAGTAGCCGGATTTGCGTTCGAGGAAGATCGCGATGACGCCGGCGCCGCTCCCGTCGAATCCCTGCTCGACGGGCGCGGTCTCGGAGTATTCGAAGTTGCCGCGGAAGTACCGTTGCAGGGCGATCGCCCGGTCGTAGGCGGTCGATGCGGTCGCGGTGACGTCGAGTGTGGTCTGTTCGATGATGGGCGGCATCGCATCCGGCAGCGCCAGGTACGGTGCGAACGCGGACTGGTCGGCGAGCGGCGGCGCGTTCCGCATCTGCTGCGCGGTCGGCATCACGGCGAGGCTCGTCGCCGCGTAGGTCTGCCGGTTCGTGGAGGCGCCCTGTCCCATCGCGGTGAGCCCGGCGCCCTCCCATCGCCAGTCGCCCTCGAGGCCCTTCACCTTCGTGGTCGGGTAGGGGATGGGCAGCCAGGGGCTCGCGAGGGACTCGATCGTGATGTTCGTGGTGAAGTCGTCCGTGGTGATGTCGGGGCTGAGGCCCTGCGGGGTCGGGAACGCGTCGATCGTGTTGCCGACCTCGTATCCGGCGTTGTCCGGCGCCCACACCGCCCCGCTGAACTCGTGCAGGTCGGTCACCTTGAGGTAGGGGGCGGAGATCGCCGTTGTGGTGTATTCGAGGGCGGTCGTGTTCTGCGGCTGCCTGAGGTTCTGCCCCAGGGAGATGAGCGGATTGATGCCGCCGGCGAACGGCCCGGTCCCTCGCGCACCGGCCGGGGTGTCTGTGGAGGCGATGCCTGGCAGCAGCACGGGGGTGAGGAGGGCGACGACGATGGCGATGGCGCTCACGATGAACGCCGGCGCCGCGCCACCGGATTGACGGCGGGTGATGGTCGATGCGATGCGGTCGCGCCGTTTGACGTCCTCCCGGAGGAGCCAGAGGAACGCGGCTGCGAGCATCGCGAACAGGACGGGGTTCACGTCGACGGAGACGGCGATCGCGGGAGCCGCGTAGACGGCCGCGACGAGCACTCCGGCCCACACCGGCGCGTGCAGGCCGAGAACGAGCGCCGTGACGACGACGGTCACGATGGCTCCGCCCGCGGCCATGATGAAGATGAGGCCGCTGGAGGAGTCGAGAGGAGCGGCGCCCTCGCGGAACGCCGTGAAACCGGCGTCCCTGAGCGCTGCGAAGGCGCGGAGGGTGCCGGAGGTCGGGATGACGCCGGCGATGGCGGTTCCCGGCGCGAACAGGAGCGTGACGATGGCGACGGCGCCGACGACCACGCCGATCCACACGAACACCCGGTTCAGGCCCGTGTGCCTGAGGGTGACCGCGACGCCGAGGATCACGGCCATCACGAGGAGCGTGACGAACCACCAGTCGAGGCGTTCGATGACCCGGCCGAAGCCGAGCCCGCCGAGCGCGAGGAGGAGGAACGATGCGACGGCGAGACGCAGGTCGCCTTCCGTCGCGGTGTCGCGGGCGCGGCTGCGGGCGGCGCGCTGCTCGGTGCGGCGGGCGACCCTCGGATCCAGCGGGGCGCCATCGGCACCGGTCTCGATCTCGGCGAAGGACGGACGTCGGGGGACCTCCCGCGCGTCGGGCCGGTCGTTCGTCGTGCGGCTCATCGTCCGGCCCTCGCAGCGGGGATCAGCGTCCCGAGCCACAGCGACGCAAAGTCATCGGTCCGGTTGCCGATGTGGCAACGCCAGCCCGCGAGCTGCAGGATGTCGATGGATCGCGGCGACGCCCCGGACGGCAGGAGGGCGACCGGGAGCGGGGAGAACCGCGAGAGCGAGGCGAGCTCCGCCGCATCGGCTTCATTGAGATCGCCGGCGACGACCACGAGCGGTTGCGGACGTGCGCTGGAGAGCACGGGGGAGAGGTCGAGGAAGCGGCTGTCGCCCTGCGTCGGCGTCAGGACGGCGAGGTCGAGCATCGCCGCCTCGATCGCGTCGTCCGCATCGGCCCCGCCGATCTCACGCGACAGCTCGTCCACACCGGCGCCCAGCAGGGAGAGCCGATATCCGGCATCGACCAGGTGTGCGGCGATCGAGGCCGTCAACGACACGGCGCGCTCGAACCCCGGCAGGAACGCCGACCGGTCGTACTGCGCCGCCCGGTCGCCCAGCTGCGCCCAGTTCCGCACGGACGCGTCGATCACGAGTGTCGCCTCCGGATTGTTGCGATGCTCCTCCTGCCGCACCATCAGCTCGCCGCGGTGCGCGCTGGCACGCCAGTGCAGGCGTCGGATCGCGTCCCCGGGCAGGTACGGCCTGGCGATGAGGTCGTCCTCGCCGACACCCACGTGCAGCGGCGCAGGCTTCGACGAACCATCCCTGCTCGCGGTGAGCGCCGGGATCTCCGGTAGTGGGAACACCTCCGGCAGAACGGTGACGACGTGGGTCGCGCCGACGCTCTGCTTGCGCACGACGAGCCCGAACGGGTCGCGCACGGCCAGGGCGAGCGGGCCGACGACGTGCTCACCCCGACGGAGCGCGACGACCGGATACACGGCCGTCCTCGTCCGCGCCCGGATGCCGACGGTCGCCCCGGCACTCGGCAGGATCCCGCTGGCCGCGCCGCGGAGGCCGGGCGGGATGCGGTCGCGCCATTCCGTGTGGCTGTGGGGGAGTGCGCTCGTCTCCGTGATGTCCACGCGGACCCTCGTCTGCTGGCCGACGGTCACGACATCCGGTTCCGTCGTCCGCTCGACGCGGAGCGATCCGCGTCCGAGATACACGGACCCGAACCCGGCGGCGACGAGGCCGACGAGCAGCCCGGACATGGCCAACAACTCCTGCGAACCGAGCTGATGCGCGAAGAACAGGCACAGGGCTGCGGCGATGAGCACGGCCGCCGCCCGCCGGGTGAGCGGGTTCCGGCGGGATCCGGGCGCTCGCCGGTCGGGTGTGCGCCGCTCGGGTGTGCGCGCATCGCTGCGCCGTGCGGTCGCGCCGCGTCGTGCGTCCGCGCCGCCCGTTCCTGCTCGCCCAGCCGATGTCATCGTGCGCCTCGGTCCGCGGCCGTCAGTCCGCTCGTCCTGACCGGGGAACGGGCGTCGATCCGAGGATCTCCTGCAGGACGTCGGTGACCGCCTGCGTCCCGGAGCGGTCGTGGGCGCTGACCGCTCGCCTGGTGGGGATGAGGCGATGGGTGAGCACGGGACCCAGCAGGTGGCTGATGTCGTCCGGCAGCACGAATTCGCGGCCTTCGAGTGCCGCGAGCACCTTCGCGGCCCGCACGAGTTGCAGGGTCGCGCGCGGGCTCGCGCCGAGGCGCAGCTCCGTGTGATGGCGGGTGGCCTGCACGAGCGACACCGTGTACTGCTCGACGATGGGGGACACGTACACACCGCGCGCCCAGTCGATCAACTGCTCGACCTCCGCCCGCGTGACGACCGCCTGCATCGTCTCGAGCGGGTTGACGGTGTCGCGTTGGCGCAGCATCGCCGCCTCGGCCGCAGCATCCGGGTACCCCATCGAGATGCGTGCCATGAACCGGTCGCGCTGCGCCTCGGGGAGCGCGTAGGTGCCCTCCATCTCGAGCGGGTTCTGCGTGGCGACGACGGAGAACGGCGTCGGCAGGTGATGGGTCGCGCCGTCGACCGTGACCTGGCGCTCCTCCATCGACTCCAGGAGTGCCGACTGGGTCTTCGGGGAGGATCGGTTGATCTCGTCGGCGATGACGATGTTCGCGAACACGGCGCCCGGTTTGAACTCGAACTCGCGGTCGACCTGGTTGAAGACCGAGACGCCCGTCACGTCGGACGGCAGGAGGTCCGGGGTGAACTGGATGCGACGCACGGTGCAGCTGACCGATGCGGCGAGGGCTTTCGCGAGGACGGTCTTGCCGACGCCGGGGACGTCCTCGATCAGCAGATGACCCTCTGCCAGGAGCACGATGAGTGCCATACGACCGGCGTACGGTTTGCCGTCGAGGACCTGTTCGATGTTCGACAGGATGCGCTCAGAGAGCACCCGGAACCGCTCTGCGTCGAGGGGCGTCGCCGGCGGTGTCGGATCGGCAGGGCCGCCTGGCGCGAACGTCGTGTCGGTCTCGACGGTGCGGTCGGGGTCGACGATGCGGTCAGTCATGCCCTGGCCTTTCGTTCGGTGCTGAGCATTCTGGCGAACAGGAGCCCGATGAGGGTCGCGATGCCCAGCGTCAGGAATCCGGGTGCGATCGCGCTCGCGAATTGGTACACCGCGTAGTCCGCCGGGGGGCCGTCCTCCCAGCTGTATGAGCGGTTGAGCATCTGGAAGGACTGCCACAGGGCGCTGCCGCCGATGACGGTCAAGGCGGCGCCGATGAACCACAGCGCGCCCTCCCACGGGTTGCGGCGACCGCGGGGCCGGGGAGCGTCGAGGGAGTCGCCGTAGCCGTCGAGCAGCAGCGGTTCGTTCGGCTCGCCCGCCTCGTCGGCTCCTGCATCGGTGACGGCGTTCGCAGCGGTGCCGTCTTGGCTCAGGGTCGCGTCGGCGTCGGCGCTGGACGTGGGGACGGCGCCGACGCTGCGGAAGATGTCGATGCCGACCGGCGCGTCTGCGGCTTCGGCATCCGCATCGAGCGGGGGAGTCGCCCGGTGATCTGCCGGCAGATGCTCCGGACGCTGGGCTGCACGTTGGGCTGTTGCGTCGACCCGCTCGGCAGCCGCGCCGCGCCGCATCGAGCCGGCCGTCTCGCCGTGGACGCGGGAGGATCCGAGGGATCTGCGGTGGTTGTCGTCGTGGATCGGATGCCGGCGAGGGGTTCCGTTCGCGGGCGTGTTGATCGTGCGTCCGGGCTGTTCGCCCGGCTCACCCCCTGAGCCGCGTTGGAACGCGGGATCGTAGCGTTCGTCCATGTCTGGCCTCGCTTCATTGGTCCGCAGCCGCAACATCGCGACTGTTCCACGTGCTCCGATCCTAGCCAGTCCCCTCCCGCAACGGCCCCCTAGCCGTCCCACAGCCCGCGAACTGTCACTCGTGGCGGTTCTGCCGGGCTGTATCCAGCCACAACCGTCAGCTCGCGAGCTGGCAGTTGTGGTCGGTGTGGCGGGCTGGAAACCGCCACGAGTGACAGTTCGCGAGCTGGCGACGAGGACGAGACGACGAGGACTAGAGGGCGGCGAGCGCCTCCGGGACGGGACGCGGGTCGGGACCGGAGGTCACCGTGAACTGCCGACGGGACGCGGCGCCGGACTCGATGATCGCGAGCAGCACCCTGGCGACGTCCTCCCGCGGAATGCTGCCACGCGGGCCATCGGCCTCGACGTGCACCAGACCGGTCCCGGCGTCGTCGGTCAGCCCTCCGGGTCGGACGATCGTCCAGTCGATGGCGCGGGCGCGGATGTCCGCATCAGCCTCCGCCTTCGCGCGCAGGTACACCTGGAAGATGTCGTCGGAGGCCGGATCGAATCGGTCGGCGCCCATCGAGGAGACGAGCAGGTACCGCGGCACTCCCGCGAGCTCGGCGGCATCGGCCAGCAGGATCGCGCCGTCACGGTCGACCGTCTGCTTGCGCTCGGCCGAGCTGCCGGCACCGGCGCCGGCAGCGAACACGACGACGTCCGCCCCGCGCAGCTCGATCGCCAGCTGGTCGGCGCTGATCGACTCCAGGTCGAGGACCACCGGGCTCGACCCGACGTCGACCAGGTCGGCGACGTGATCGGCGTTGCGGATGATCCCCACCGCCTCGTGTCCCGCGTCGACGAGCATCCCCTGCAGATGCATCGCGATCGCTCCGTGTCCGCCTGCAACAACGACTCTCGACATCCGTGCCTCCCTGAGTTGGCGTGTGATCAGCACGCTCCAGTCAAGCCCGACGGCTGTCGGGGTGCAACCGGTTCGCAGGGCATTCGGAGGGCGTGTGCGATGGGGCCGGTCGCTCGGGTACACTGGTTGACGGCTCCCCGCGTGGCGCCATCCAGGCCAACTCCCCCAGGACGGAAACGTAGCAAGGGTAACCGGGCTCTGGCGGGTGCGCGGGGAGTCTTTTCGTTCCCCGGGTCGGTTCCCCGCTTCGTCCCCGCATCGTCTCCGGCGGCATCCGAGCGAGCCGGCACACGCCGACGTCACGACGCGCCGACCGATCAGCAGACGCCCAGCGAGCGCACACCCTGCCGCAATAGGCTTGACCCGTGGCGCGAAGCATCTACATCATCTCCGCCGAGGGGCACTCCGGCAAGTCGACCATCGCGCTCGGGGTGCTCGACACCCTGAGCCATCAGATCGAGCGTGTGGGGGTGTTCCGCCCCATCGCGAGGTCCACCACGGACCCCGACTACGTGCTGCAGATGCTGCTCGAACACGACGGCGTCGACCTCAGCTACGACGACTGCATCGGCGTCAGCTACGACGACGTCCACGCGGACCCCGAGGCGGCACTGTCCCGCATCGTGGAGCGCTACAAGCGCATCGAGGCCCAGTGCGACGCCGTCGTGATCCTCGGCTCCGACTACACCGACGTCGGCAGCCCGACGGAGCTCGGCTACAACGCCCGCATCGCCACGAACCTCGGCGCCCCCGTGCTCCTCGTCCTCGGCGGCCGCGCGGGTCAGGGCTCCGGCGAGCAGCTCGGCCAGTCCGAGTCCCGCACCCCGGCGGACATGCGGCACATCGCAGAGCTCGCCATCATCGAGCTGACCGATGCGCACGCGCAGCTGCTCGCGGTGGTCGCCAATCGGGCGGATCCGGACCGTCTCGACGAGATCGAAGAGGCGATCGAGGATGCGCTGCCGCCCGTCGCGCAGACCAGCCTCCGCCAGCGGGTGCGCGCCAGGGTGCGCCGCCGCCTCGCGGGTGAAGACGTCGACGCCCAGCCGGAGGGCCGCGCGGCCCGCACCGACATCCCCGTGTGGGCCGTCCCAGAGGACACCTTCCTCATCGCCCCGACGATGGGCAGCATCCTCGACGCCGTCGACGGCACCCTCCTGATGGGCAGCGAAGCGCTCCTCAGCCGTGAGGCGCTCGGCGTCGTCGTGGCGGGCATGTCGATGGTCAACGTCCTCCCGCGCCTCACCGAGGGCGCCGTCCTCGTGATCCCGGGTGACCGCTCCGAGGTGCTCCTCGCGGCACTCATGGCCAACGCGTCCGGCAACTTCCCGTCCATCGCCGGGGTTGTGCTGAACGGCGGTTTCGACCTGCCGGAGCCCGTCGTCCGGCTGGTCGAGGGCCTCGGGATGTCGCTCCCGATCGTCAGCACCGAGCTCGGCACGTACGACACGGCCGTGCGGGTCATGCACACGCGGGGCCGCCTCGCCGCGGACTCGCAGCGCAAGTACGACACCGCGTTGGCGTTGTTCGAGCAGAGCGTCGACTCCGCGCAGCTCCTCGAACTCCTCGACGTCGCCCGTGCGGACGTCGTCACCCCGCTCATGTTCGAGTACGGCCTGCTGGAGCGCGCACGCTCGGACCGCAAGCACATCGTCCTCCCCGAGGGCGATGACGACCGCATCCTCCGCGCCGCCGGAACCCTCCTCGCCCGTGAGGTGGTCGATCTGACCATCCTTGGTGAGGAGATCGAGGTGCGTTCGCGCGCCATCGGCCTCGGCATCGACCTCAGCAAGGCGAAGATCGTCAGCCCGTTCGACGCCGTGCTGCGGCAGCGGTTCGCGGAGGAGTACACGCGCCTCCGCGCGCACAAGGGCGTGACGCTCGAGATGGGGGCCGATGTCGTCACCGACGTCTCCTACTTCGGCACCATGATGGTGCACCTCGGCCTCGTCGACGGCATGGTGTCCGGCGCCAGCCACACCACGGCGCACACCATCCGCCCGTCGTTCGAGATCATCAAGACGAAGCCGGGCGTCTCCGTCGTGTCGAGCGTGTTCCTCATGGCGCTCGCCGATCGCGTCCTGGTCTACGGCGACTGCGCCGTGAACCCGGACCCGACCGATGCGCAGCTGGCGGACATCGCCATCTCCTCCGCGCAGACGGCTGTGCAGTTCGGGATCGACCCGCGCATCGCGATGCTCTCCTACTCCACCGGCACGTCCGGTTCCGGTGCGGATGTGGAGAAGGTGCGGTCGGCGACCGAACAGGTGCGGGAGCGCCGCCCTGACCTCCTCGTCGAGGGCCCCATCCAGTACGACGCTGCAGCTGATGCGGCGGTCGCTGCGACGAAGATGCCGGACTCGCAGGTCGCCGGCCGCGCGACGGTCTTCATCTTCCCCGACCTCAACACGGGCAACAACACCTACAAGGCCGTGCAGCGGTCGGCCGGCGCCGTGGCGATCGGCCCGGTCCTGCAGGGGCTCAACAAGCCGATCAACGACCTGTCGCGCGGGGCCCTCGTCCAGGACATCGTCAACACGGTCGCGATCACGGCCATCCAGGCGCAGGGGCAGGCGGCGCCCGCTCCGGCGCCCGCTCCCGCTCAGGCCGCACCCGCCGCCGAACAGCAGTAAGGAACAGCGCAGATGTCGACAGTCCTCGTGGTGAACTCCGGTTCCTCCTCGTTCAAGTACCAGCTCATCGATGTCGCAACGGAGGAGACCCTCGCGAGCGGGCTCGTCGAGCGGATCGGCGACGCCGGCTCATTCGCCACGCACCGGTACGAGAGCGACGGCAACCCGGGTCCGGACGTCCGCTGGGACATCCACGCGGACATCGAGGACCACACCTCCGGGTTCGCGGTGATGCTGCAGGCGTTCGAGGATCACGGTCCGTCGCTCGTCGAGCACCCGCCCATCGCGGTCGGCCACCGGGTGGTCCACGGCGGCAAGCGCTTCTTCGAGCCGACGATCATCACGGATCTCGTGAAGATCAACATCGAGGACCTCTCGGAGCTCGCCCCGCTGCACAACCCGGCGAACCTGCAGGGCATCGAGGCGGCGCAGCAGGCGTTCCCCGGTGTGCCGCACGTCGCCGTGTTCGACACGGCGTTCCATCAGACGCTTCCGGCCGCCGCATACACCTACGCGATCGATGCGGAACTCGCCGACAAGCATCGGGTGCGGCGGTACGGGTTCCACGGCACCTCGCACAAGTTCGTGTCCGAGGCCGCGGCGGCGTTCCTCGACCGCCCGCTCGACGACCTCAAGCAGATCGTCTTCCACCTCGGCAACGGGGCGTCGGTGTGCGCGGTCGACGGTGGTCGTTCCGTCGACACGTCCATGGGCATGACGCCGCTCGAAGGGCTCGTGATGGGCACCCGCTCAGGCGACATCGACCCGGCGGTGCTGTTCCACCTGCACCGCAAGGCCGGCCTCGATTTCGACGAGCTGGATTCGTTGCTCAACCGCCGCAGCGGGCTGCTCGGCCTGTCCGGCCGCGGTGACATGCGAGACGTGCGCGATGCCGCGGATGCCGGCGATGCTGCTGCGCGGGTGGCGCTCGACGTCTACCTGCATCGGCTGAAGCACTACCTCGGGGCGTACCTGGCGCTGCTCGGCGGGCTCGACGTCATCGTGTTCACCGCCGGTGTCGGCGAGAACGCGCCGGCCGTCCGTGCCGGGGCCGTCGGCGGGCTGGAGTTCTTGGGTATCCGTCTCGATCCGGAACGGAACGAATCAGATGACCGCGGCATCCGGGTGATTTCGCGTGACGACTCGAAGGTCACGATCCTCGTCGTCCCCACGAACGAGGAGCTCGAGATCGCACGGCAGACCGTCGAGGCGGTCTCGGCCTAGCCGTGCCCCGTCCTTCCCCTCGCGGGCAGGAGGGCGCTGGCGAAAATCAGTAGTCGGGATCGGCGACGCCGGAGCGGGGTGCGCATAGGATCGGCGCATGTCAGCGTCGCTCATCGAGACCAGCAGCGATGTCGGCGCGGTCGCGGCACCGGAACCGACACGGACACAGGTGTCGGCAGAGGCGCCGCCGCCGCAACCGGCTCGCCATGCGGCACGACCTCGCCCCGGCGAACGGACGCCTCGCTGGCTCCGCGTCGTCGGGACCGTCGTGGCCTGGACCGTCGCGATCATCACGATCGGACTCGTCCTCCTGCTCGTGGTGCTGCCGCGTGTGACGGGGGCGACGCCGTACACCGTCGCAACCGGCTCGATGACGCCGACCTACCCGCCCGGCGCCGTGGTCGTCGTCCGGCCGACCCCGTTCGACCAGATCAAGCAGGGCGATGTCATCACCTTCCAGCTGAAGTCCGGTGAGCCGACCGTCGTCACGCATCGTGTGGTGGGCATCGACGTCGGCGACAAGGGAGTCACACTCCGCACCAAAGGCGACGCCAACACCTCGGAAGACGCAGCTCCCGTCCGCAAGGAGCAGGTGCGCGGCGTCGTCTGGTTCGGCATCCCCTACGTCGGGTATGTGACGGAGCTGGGATCGGCGCAGCAGCGGACGTGGATCGCGCAGGCACTCGGGGTCGCGCTGTTGGCCTACGCCGGATACCTCGTGGTGCGGGCGGTCGTGGACCGCAAGGGTCGGGGGAGCGGGGCCGCTGGCGTCGAGCAGGCACCCGAACCCGACGCGGATGCAGGAGACTCGGACGCGGACGACCCGGACGCGGACGACCCGGACCCGGAACCAGACCTCCCCGACACCCAGCCCATCGACCTGCCTCGGTAGTCGGCTGATCGGCTGAGTAGAACCTCAGCGGAAACTACTGTGGTCCCCCTTCCGACCGCTCCGTACGGTGAGCGCAAGAACTTGGCCCATGAATGGGGGACAGCATGAAAAAGATCACCAAAGCTGCGGTCGCAGGCACCGCGGGGGTGGCGTTGTTGCTCGGCGGCGCCGGCACGCTGGCGTACTGGAACGACACCAAGACCGGAGCGGTGACGACCATCGCCTCCGGTGATCTGCACTTCGGCACCATCACCGATGGCACCGGCTGGAGCCTCCAGCAGAAGGCCGCGGATCTGCCAGTCGGCACGGCGCAGCTGACCGGGGTCACCTACACGAACCAGCTCGTTGTGCCCGGCGACGTGCTCACGAACACGATCAGCGTCCCAGTGACGATCACCGGAACGAACAACAAGGCCACCTTCGCCCTCACCAGGGTCGCACCGCCGACCAACGCGCTGAGCTCGGCACTCACCGTCGGATACACGGTCAACGGCGTCGCCTACACGCCGGGCAACCCGATCACGGTGACGACAGGGACGACCTCGATCCCCGTGGTCATCACAGTCACGTTCCCGTGGGGTGCGTCGGTCGACAACACGACGAAGGCGCTCACGACGAACTTCACCGGAAGCTACACACTGACGCAGATCCCGATCACTCCGGCGGTCCCGTAACAGTTGCTGCAGGCGGTCCGGAACGGGCCGCACAGCACGTCCGCGGCGGCGGCCTCTCGGCTGGTGCCGCGGACGTGTGGAACGGGGGTTCCGATGACACGAGGGTCGCAGAGGGAACGGTTGCGGGATGAACCGCGGCCGGGCCGTCGGGCACGGACCGTGCCGCTCGCGAAGCGGCCGTTGGTCGTTGCCGCGGCCGCTGCGACGGTCGGTGTGCTCCTCTTCAGCGGTGCGATGACGCAGGCCTCGTGGGGCGGCTCGCAGAACGGCCAGGCGACACTCGTCACGAGTGGTTCGCTCCTCGGGACGATCTCCGCGGCAACGGTTGCGTATCCGACGATCGGCGGCGCGCCGCCGGCGAACATCGTCATCCGGCCCGGGTCGTCCGGGATGATCCCCGGCGTCAAGGCGCAGTCGTTCAGCTATACCGTGACCAACACCTCCCAGGCGACGGGGGCGACGGCGCCCGCATCGTTCCTGGCCGATGTGACGCTCACATTCGCGAGTACGGTCACGGATGCGGCGGCCTACGCTGCGGCTCTGCCGTACTTGTCGGTGTCCTCGACCGTCACGAAGGGCTCGGTGTCGCGCGGGGTGACGACTACCGGCTGCGTCACCGCATCGGGGATCGTGTGCTCGCCTCCGCTGTCCACGGCGGTGACTTTGCTGCCGGGCGAGTCGGCGGTCGTCCTCGTCACGTTCCAGCTGTCGGCCGCCGGGCTCGCGCCGCTCAACTCGATCCGGAGTTCCACGACCGACGTGTCCCCCATCTTCAGCTTCACGCCCACGGTGAACCTCACACAATTGCCGAGGTCCCAGGCGTGAGCGGGGCGCAGCGGGATGAAACGACGGCCGGACGGCCGACGTCGCGATTCGGACGGTCCAAAACGGCCGCCATCACAACGGCCCTCGCGATGCTCGTGGTGCTGCTGTTCCTGCCCACCGCATCGACCGGGGCATACTTCCAGGCGTCCCTCGCGCCCGCCGCGAGCACCGGTGGGGCCGGCGCCTGGTGCATCTCGCCCGATCCGGCGGCGAACAGCGCCGTCGTCAGCCTGGGCACCCTCACACCGCTCACGTCCTCGCCGACGACGCAGATGGCGATCATCCCCGTCGCCAACACCACGGCGTGGAACGCTGCCGGTGGCGACAAGACGCTCACCGCCCGCGTGTGGAGCTGCCAGGACCCCACGGCTGCGGCGATGGTCGGCGACTCGCTCCGCGTGATGGGCTGGTCGAATCCGTCAACCGCGGTGGGGCGGTCGTGGAGCACGGGCAGCGACACGACGCTCGGACCGACGTCCAGACTGAACCCGAACGCGGCAGGCACCCTCGGCGCACAGCTGGCGAGCCTGTCCACTGCGGCGTCGGTCAGCGCTTCGGTCGTGGTGCTCGGGCCCGGCGGAGACCTTCGACGTTACGCCTGGATGGTCGGTGGGAACCGCTCGTCGGCGGCGACAGCGGTCGATCCAGCGCCGCAGTGCACCTGGGCGACGAGCCTGCTCCTCGCCGGATGCACCGTCGCGACGACCCCGGTCGGATTCGCCTCGGCGTTCTCACCCAACCCGTGGGCCGGTTCGACGACCGCGCCGGTCACCTACACGGCGCGCACCATGGCGACGAGCGGATGGGGTTCCGTCGGATCCTGGCTGGCCCAGGAGTGCGGGGTGCTCGCGCTCCTCGTCTGCAACCCGGTGCCGTCGAACGTGACGATGACGGCGACGGCGGCGACCCCGGCAACGCTCTACGGGAACCTGTCCGGGAACCAGATGATCTGGGTGGTGGTGGCGTGGACCGGGACCGTCGCGCCGCCGGCCGACCTGTCCGTCGAGATCGTGCTGCAGTGATGGGCAGGGGACGTCGATGAGCGGGCGGGTGGGGGCCGCACGACGGGTGGCGCGTGGCGGTGTGGCGGTGACCGTGGCCGTGCTGGTGCTCGGGGCGATGTGGGCGGGGATCAGCGGTGGTGCGGCGGTGGCGGCTCCTGTGGCGGTTCCTGCGGCGGCTGCCGACGATCGCAGCTGGACGATCACCCTCGATGACGGTGTCACCCCGGCGTCGACCGGGCACCTCTTCGTCGGGCAACAGGTGGTGCCCAGCGGGCAGATCACCGACGCCTACCGGATCCGGCACGGCGCGGGGGTCAACGGGCCGTTGGACGTGCGCGCGCGGGCGTTGAGCGCGCCGTCGACGTTCGAGGGGCTGCTGTCGGTGACGCTGTCCACGCCGGGCGGACCCGCGACGACGATGCCCCTGACACAGCTGCTGCGCGATGACGGCGTCATTCGGGTCATCGATGCGATCCCGCCAGGCGATGTGCGGCTCCAGATCGCGGTCGGGCTCGCGGCCGGTGCGCCGAACGCGTTCCAGGAGGACGAGGTGCAGTTCGAGTTCGTGATCACGGTGGCTGGGACCGACGTGGTGGTGCCGTCGCAGCCGACCCAGCCTGGCACCGGGTCAGGGGCGGGCGCCGGGCCGGTCGGGTTGGGGAAGACGGGCGTCGATTCGGTTTCGGCGTTCGTCGCCGGACTGGTGTTGGCCGGGTTCGGGATCGTTGTTGTGGGTGTGCGCCGTCGGCGTTCCGCGTAGTGGCCCTTCGACAAGCTCAGGGACCGAGGTCCGTGGGCCCTTCGACAGGCTCAGGGACCGGCGGGTGGGCGAGCCCGGTCGCTGAGCTTGTCGAAGCGTCCCGTCGACAGACCCAGGGACCGGCGGTGCATCATATGTCCGCTAAACGAGCGTGCGTCTACGGTGGACGCATGAGTGAAACGCCGGGTCCCCGATGAGCGCCAGATGGCGACTGACGCTCAGCTACGCCGGGTTCCTCCTCGTCGCCGGCATCGCGCTGTTCGCCCTGCTGTTCTACATCGTCCGGTTCATCCCGGCGGAGAGCTTCCAGACCGACATCGGCTTCGTCCCGAACCGCGGCGACCTCCTCAACGCCCTCTGGCCGAGGTTCTGGCAGATGATCGTGGCGCTCGCCGTTGTGGGGCTCGTCGGCGGATGGTTCCTCGCCGGGCGTATGCTCCGCCCGCTCAAGCGGATCCACGGCGTCGCGAGGCGGGTCGCGGCCGGCACGTTCGACGAACGGGTGCGCCTCACCGGCCCGCACGACGAGTTCCGCGAACTCGCCGACACCTTCGACTCGATGCTCGACCGCCTGCAACGCTCCTTCGACGAGCAGCGGCGGTTCGCCGCGAACGCCTCCCACGAACTCCGCACCCCCTACGCGATCGAACGGATGCTCCTGGACGTCGCCGTCGCGAATCCGCAGGGCGTCGACGTCGAACGGCTCGTCGGCAGACTGGACGCGACCAACCGGCGCGGCATCGAGATCGTCGAGGCGCTCCTCTCCCTTGCCTCGCTCGAGGACGGTCAGAGCGTGCAACG
Organism: Plantibacter sp. Mn2098; assembly: GCF_049319745.1. Lineage (NCBI taxonomy): Bacteria > Bacillati > Actinomycetota > Actinomycetes > Micrococcales > Microbacteriaceae > Plantibacter > Plantibacter sp. Mn2098. The sequence continues at coordinate 287,287 of NZ_JBMOUH010000001.1, forward strand.
GGGGCCGGTGGATCTCGACGAAGTCGCCGCGGATGTCATCGAGGCGCTGCGTCCGGAGGCCGAGACGGCCGGGATCACGCTCACCGCGACGCTGGACGAGGGCTATCTCGATGCGAACAGCGCGCTCGTCCGGCAGCTCGTCTCGAACCTCGTGCTGAACGGCATCCGTCACAATACGGGGCCGGGAGGGACCGTCGACGTCCGGACCGGCACGCGTGCGGACGGGACGGTCGAGCTCGTTGTGGTGAACACCGGCCCGGTCGTGCCGCCGGAGGTGCTGCAGACGTTGACGGAGCCGTTCGTGCGCGGGGTCGGACGGGTCGCAGGGGGCAGGGCAGGGTCGGAGGGGAGCGGGCTGGGGCTCGCTCTGGTTGCGCGGATCGTCGACGCGCACGCTGCGACGTTGGACCTGCGGTCGCAGGAGCAGGGCGGGCTGGTCGTCGGGGTGCAGTTCCCGAGAGCGGGGTAGGGGTGCTGCGTGGTCGGGCCCTTCGACAAGCTCAGGGACCGGTGACCCCGCGCCCTTCGACAGGCTCAGGGACCGGTGCCCTCGGTCGCTGAGCTTGTCGAAGCGGATGTACCGGGGCGGTGGAGCCCGGTCGCTGAGCTTGTCGAAGCGCGCCCTTCGACAGGCTCAGGGACCGAGGTCCGCGGGCCCTTCGACAGGCTCAGGGACCGAGGTCCGCGAGCCCTTCGACCGGTCCAGGGACCGCGGCCGCTCAGCGCGTGAACGGCGAACCGGCCACGAGCCGGCCGAGATCGCGCCGCCTGGGCGCTCCCAGCTTCGTGCGCGCCTGCAGCACATGCGACTCCACGGTCCGCACGCTCAGGAACAGGCGGTTCGCGATCTCCTGATTGCTGAGTCCCTCCGCCACCAGCTGTGCGATCTCCAGCTCCCGCTTCGTGAGGTCGTCGAGGTCGACGACGGGACGGATGGGCGCCTCCGCCCGTGACGGCATCGGCGCGACCGTCATGCGCTCCGACGCCGGCAACCGACGGAACGACGACGGCCGTCCGGTGTCGGCCAGCCGTGCTGCGTGCAGCCCGGCTCGTTGCGCCTGCGACGGCCGCCCCTGCGCCAGGTGCAGCTGCTCCGCGAGTGCATACGCACGCGAGGCACGATGCGTCGCGCCCACCACTTCCAGCCCCTTCGCGGCCTGCTCGGCCAGCGCCGCATCCTGGTTCGCCTCCGCGTACAGCAGCGAGACGAGGGCGTGCGGCAGTGGGGTGAGGTCGGTGAACCGGATGTCGCGGATCCAGCCGCCCGCGATGGTCGCCTTGCAGCCGGCGAGACGGCTGAGGTGCGCTGCGTAGATGCGTGCGGACGCAGACCGGCGTTCATCGGTCGCGATGCCGGCGAGGAACGTCGCACCGGCGGCCGCACCCTGCAGGTGTGTGAGCATCGCGAAGTCGAGCATGTTGGTGAACATCACGAGCACTTCGGAGCTCGCGATGATCTCCCGGTCGAAGGCGTTGCGTCGGTATCCGGCCTCGTCGAACTGCCCCAGGTTGGTGTACGCGAGGGCGAGCGTGACGCTCGTGAACGCGTGCACCTCCGGCGGGAGCGTGCTGTCCAGGAGGCGTTCGACCACTGACAGGTCTGCGACGGCGCGTTCCATCTCACCGTCGACGATCGCGATGGCTCCGCGCAGGATGCCGACGACGCACTGATCGATGGTCGACATCTGTCCGCTGGAGGTTCCGGCGCGTTCGCTGAACACGGTGATGTCCTGCTCCAGCTCCGCCCAGGGGAACCCTGCTTCGAGGCGGACGAGTCCGGCGACGAGGAAGAACATGGCGCTCGCGTCCCTCGTGGAGTGGGACAACGGTCGGAGCTCGTGGTAGCTGATCTGCCGGTAGACGGCGTAGCCGCGTTCGAGGGTGTTCTGCGCCTCTTCTGCGGTGGCGAACGGGCTGGCCTGGGCGAGGATCGATGCTGCAGCGTAGAGCCTGGTGGATTGGGCGGCGCTCTCATCGTCGAGCATCGCCGTGAAGGCGGCGATGGCGGTCTCGCTGCCGGACAGGCCCTCTCGCCAGTTGTCGACGAGCAACGCGTGATCGGTGAGGCTCCGTGCCGGGGCGTCGACGGAGTCGATGCTGAGCGCACTGATGCGCCCGACCGGCCCGTGGCGTTCCCAACGGCCGAGGGTGATCTCCCAGCTGAGCCGTTCGCGGTGGTCGTCTGCGGCAGCTTCGACGTCCTCCGGGAGGTCGATGGCGGCACGTGCACCGCTGATGTCGCCGAGCATCGCGAGGGCACGCGACTCCTGCAGCGCTGCAGCCAGGCTCCGCTGGAATCCGGAGGAACGGGTCGCGAGCAGGTGGGCGTCGCTCGCGAGGCCGGCGACGTTCGCGACGTGCGCGGCGGTCAGCAGCACCTTCGCCGCGACCTCGGCGGTGACGTCCTCCAGGACCTCCTCGTCGGACTCGTTCATCCAGAAGCGTCCGATGATGAAGTTCTCGTTCGGTGTGAGACGGAATCCCTTGACGAGGTCGGTGATGAGCTTGCGTTGGACGACGTCGAACTGCCGGGAGCGCCAGGAGCGACGCCAGTCGGACAGGGCGGACCACGCGTGCAGTTCCTCGGCGACGATCCGGTCGAGCGAGGTCCCGTCGTTGCGGGCGAGGCCGAGGCGAAGCAGGTCGTGCAGCGGCGCTTCGCCGAGCAGCCTGGTGGCGCGGGCGTACGGGGTCGGTCCCAGCTTCGCGAGCATCACGAGCGAGTAGCGGCCGAGGTCGTCCGTGCGTTCGAGCAGCGGGAGCGTCAGGTCGTGGAGCCTCGGCGACATCGCGGAGTCCCCGAGCGACAGGATGCTGCGGGGCACGTAGAAGGAGCCGCCGGTCTCGAGCGCGTCCTTCGTGAGTTCGTACACGAGTCTCGGCGAACCGTGGGCCAGCCGGATGATCGTGGAGCGGGACATGTCGTCGAGCATCTCGCCCTGCGAGGCGATGTCGATGAGTTCCGCCGCCTCAGTGCCGTTCATCACCGGCAGGTCCACGCGGGTGAGTTCGCCGCCGCGCCAGATGCTGAGCAGGCGTGAGGTGCCGTCGTCGCTGCGGGTGCCGTCGACATCGGCTTGCAGCGGTTCGATGGTGATGAGGATCGCATGGGTGCTCGCGCGGGCGATCTCGATGACCGAGGGGATCGACGCGAGGTCGAGCCGGTCGCCGTCGTCGACGATGAAGACGGTGCCGGATGGTGTGCTCCGCCAGGATTCGAGGATCTCGGTCGTGTCGGCATCGCCGCCGCCGAGGACGACCGCGTTGCGGCCCTGGAGTTCGAGCCGTCCCTGGATCCGTTTGGCGGCGAAGGACTTCCCGAACCCGTTCTGGCCGACGAGCAGGAGACTCGTGTGGTGCTCGACCAGTTCGCCGGCTCTGGCGATGGCGGTCTGCCGCGCGCTGAGACGCGGGGCGGCGGCGCGAACGCTCCGCAGCTCGGTGATCGGTCCGCCCGTGGCGAATCGATCCGCTGTCGGTGCGTCCGTCATTGGACCGCCTGCAGCGAAGCCGTCGGTTGCGCCCGACACGGTTGAGTGTGCCTGTCGCATCGTCGTCACGCGGTTGAAACGTTCGGGTTGTTCGGGATGGTCGGTCTGAGCGGCGCGTGGTGCGCCGATCGTGTTCTGATGTCGTTCATTGCGCTGCCCCCAGTTATGTGTCCCGCACGCAAGTCCCTCCACGAAAACCAGTTGTGCGCTTGAACCATTATCAGTACTCACTGAGTGATTGCAGCATCCCGGCTGAAAGTTCTCAGTAGTAATTACGTACCCCGTTCGGGTGCCATGGTTGCCGGCTCGTGAAACGGGTTTTTCCGGGCTGAAACTACTCGATTCGCCCACCCCCACTCGGGGGATCCCCGGCTCGCCAATAGTGTGGCCCGGACTGGGGACCGCCTTGCGCGTGCTCCGGACCCGTGCACGTCGAGGAAAGGTTCACATCGTGGGGGAACGACAGCACCAACGCAGGCCCAACGGGCCGTTCACGCGGGGTGGGGTGTGGAAGGTCACAGCTGCAATCGCCATCGGCGCCCTCGTCGCCGTCGGAGCAGCAACGACCGCGACCGCCGCTCCGAGCGACCGATCAGAGGCCGCCGGCCGATTCCTCTCGGGGAACGCCGTCGGCATCAACCTGGACACCATCGCAGCGCTCGCCGGTGCGAAGGCCGAGAACCCGAGCGGCGTCCACCCGACGCAGAGCAGCCCGCTGGCTGCGAGCGTTCTGAACGCCATCGCCATCGACCTCGGCGACGGTCTCCAACTCTTCGGCCCCAACGGGGTCATCGCACTCGGCGCCGTCGCCCAGTACGCGAATGCGGCTGACAACGGTGACGCGCTCGGCGCGTCCGGCGCCGTCACCGATCAGGGCGCCATCGCCATCGGTGGCAGCCCGAACGCCCCTGCCGATGCACAACTCAACCTCGCGAAGCTGCTCGGCAAGGTCGGCGTCCCGACCACGGGCATCGTCGACGACCTCTCGCTCAGCCTCGGCGCGCTGTCCACGAACGCCACGCAGACGGGTGGGGCGACGCCTGAGACCGCGTACCAGATCGCCGGGGCGAACCTGAAGATCAAGAGCGCGCTCGTCGGCAACGTGTACACGACGCTGCAGACCTCGGTCAACCAGGTCCAGACGGTGCTGAACGGTGTGCAGGGGCTCCTCAACACGGCGCTCCAGATTCCGGCCCTCAACATCGGCGTGGTCACCACCTCGGCCACCAACACGGTGACGCTCCCGAACCTCAGCCTGTTGCTGCCGACCGGTCCGGTCGGCTCGGCGACTGGTGTGACGGTCGACCTCACGACCGGTGATGTCACGGTCGACCTCAAGACGCTCTTGGCGACGAACCCGAACCTGCCGGACCTGGACGACCTCCCGCCGAACACCTCGCTGTTGTCCGGTGCCATCGGGGCTGCGATCGCCGACGGCATCACGCAGGCGATCACCGCTCAGGTGAACGCCGTCGCGACCGGTGTCGAAGCGGCCGTGAGCGCTGCTCACCTCAAGTCGGTCGTGCAGGTCAAGGTGCTCGGTGCGAACGCGGTCACGTTGACGCTCGATGCCCCGTTCTCGGCGATCAAGAACGGTACGGCGACGTTCGTCGCATCCGGCGTCGTCGGCAACCTGCTGAACACGGTCCTCTCCGTCCTGGGGCTCAGCCTCGACGGCATCATCACCACACTCCTGAACGCGGTGCTCGGCGTCGTCGGCAGCGTCTTCACCGCCGTCACGACCCTCAACACCACACTGAACGGTGTGACGAGCGGCCTTGCGGTCAACGTCGTCGGGCCGATCCTCAACATCGTGCGACTCGTCGCGGATGTGACGGCCAACGTACAGCCGGCGGTCGGTGACTTCGGGGCAGGATCGAAGACGGTTCGCGCCGTCCAAGTGAGCCTGGTTCCCGCGTTGTCGCTCGCGAACATCGCGCTGGCATCGTCCACCGTCCGCGGGACGCTCGTGGTCGTCTACGACACGGCCATCTCCGCGACGCCTGCGACGGTCAATCCGGGTGGCACCACCACGATCTCGGGTACCGGGTTCGCCCCGAACGAGACGGTGACGGTCAGCGTCCCGGGCGGTACGCCGGTCTCGACGCAGGCATCCGGCACCGGCACCATCTCGGTGCAGCTGCCGATCCCGGCCGGAGCGGCCATCGGCTCGCTCACGGTCACGGCCGAAGGTGCTGTGTCCGCGACGCCGGCCACGACGGCGCTCACGGTCGAGGAGAAGGTCTACACGACGGAGATCACCGCATCGCCTGCGACGGTCGCTCCTGGCGGTTCGACGACGATCACGGGCACCGGTTTCGAGCCGAACGAGTCCGTGGCCGTGTCGATCCCCGGTGGTACACCGGTCGTCGTCACCGCGACCGCGCAGGGTGGCATCACCGCCTCGCTGCCGATCCCGGCCGGTGAAGCGCCTGGAGCCGTCACGGTGACGGCGCTCGGCGCCGTGTCCAACACGCCGGCGACCACGGGCATCACGGTTGAGCAGACCACGTACGTGACGGCCATCTCGGCCGACCCGTCGACGGTCGCAGCCGGCGCATCGACGCTCATCACCGGCACGGGCTTCGCGAACGGGGAGACGGTCACCGTCTCGATCCCGGGCGCTGATCCCGTGACGACCACGGCGAGCGGCACCGGCACCATCAGCGTCTCGCTGCCCATCCCGGCCGACTACGCGTCGACCTCCGCGGTCGTCACGGCCGTTGGCGACGTGTCCGAGACCCCGGCGACGACGAACCTGATCGTCGAGATCGTCTACACGACGGCGATCTCGGTCGACCCGACCACGGTCACCGCCGGTGGTTCCACCACGGTCACCGGTACCGGTTACGCCCCTGGTGAGACCGTCACGGTCTCGATCCCCGGTGCTCCGTCGGTCACGGTCGTCACGGACGGCGACGGCGGATTCACCGTCGTGCTGCCGATCCCGGCCGACTACGTGCCTGGCCCCACCACGGTGACGGCCGTCGGCAACGTGTCCGACACTCCGGCTGAGACCGGGATCGAGGTCACGTACACAACCGCGATCACGGCGAGCCCGGTGACGGTCACGGCCGGCTCGTTCACCCAGGTGAGCGGCTCCGGCTTCGCACCGGGTGAGACGGTCACCGTGTCGATTCCGAACGCACCGGCTGTCACGGTGACGGCCGGTGAGACGGGCGGCTTCGCGATCAACCTGCCGATTCCAGCCGACTACCCGGCTGGTGCGGTGACGGTCACGGCTGTCGGATCGATCTCCGACACTGCGGCGACGTCGAGCGTGACGGTCTCCTACACGACGGTCATCGTCCCGACGCCGAGTTCGCTGAACCCCGGCGGCACGACGCAGATCTCCGGTACGGGCTTCGCTCCGGGTGAGACCGTCTCGGTCTCCATCCCGAACGTCACCCCGGTGACCACTGTGGCCGATGGATCGGGTGCGATCAGCGTCTCGCTGGCTGTCCCGGACGACTACCCGACGGGTGTCGTAACGATCACCGCGACGGGTCCGGTCTCGGCCATGCCCGCCACGGCGGGTCTGACGGTCCAGTCGGCGCTCTTCATCACCGCCATCTCCGCAAGCCCCACCACCGTCGAGCCGGGAGGCTCCACCACGGTGACCGGCACCGGCTTCGCACCGAACGAGACCGTCACGGTGTCGATCCCCGGTGCACCGGCCGCCACCACCACGGCGACGGGCACGGGAACGATCTCGGTCAACCTGCCGATCCCGGTCGGGTACGCGGATGGCAACGTGACGGTGACGGCGACGGGTGCGGTTTCCGCGACCCCGGCCACCACCTCGCTGACGGTCGAGACCGGTGCGACGGAAGCCACCGAAGCGACCGAGGCAACTGAGGCTACGGAAGCCACGGAGGCAACGGAAGCGACCGAGGCAACTGAGGCTACGGAAGCGACCGAAGCTACTGAGGCGACGGAAGCAACTGAGGCAACGGAAGCGACCGAGGCAACTGAGGCTACGGAAGCCACGGAGGCGACGGAGGCAACGGAAGCGACCGAGGCCACTGAGGCGACGGAAGCCACGGAGGCAACTGAGGCCACGGAGGCAACGGAAGCTACGGAAGCGACCGAGGCTACGGAAGCGACCGAGGCAACGGAAGCAACTGAAGCTACGGAGGCTACGGAAGCCACTGAGGCGACTGAAGCAACCGAAGCAACGGAGGCTACGGAAGCCACTGAGGCTACGGAAGCGACGGAAGCAACTGAAGCTACGGAAGCTACGGAAGCCACGGAGGCGACGGAAGCAACCGAAGCCACTGAGGCTACGGAAGCGACCGAGGCTACGGAAGCGACCGAGGCCACGGAAGCGACCGAGGCCACTGAGGCGACGGAAGCGACGGAAGCTACGGAAGCCACTGAGGCAACCGAAGCGACGGAAGCGACCGAAGCCACTGAGGCTACGGAAGCAACCGAGGCCACTGAGGCTACGGAAGCTACCGAGGCCACTGAGGCAACGGAAGCAACTGAAGCCACTGAAGCCACTGAAGCCACTGAAGCCACTGAGGCGACGGAGGCTACGGAAGCCACTGAGGCAACCGAAGCTACGGAAGCGACCGAAGCCACCGAGGCTACGGAAGCGACCGAGGCCACTGAAGCGACCGAGGCCACTGAAGCGACCGAGGCCACTGAAGCTACGGAAGCTACCGAAGCAACTGAGGCGACGGAAGCGACCGAAGCCACTGAGGCTACGGAAGCAACTGAAGCCACTGAGGCAACCGAGGCTACGGAAGCTACCGAAGCTACCGAAGCAACTGAGGCGACGGAAGCAACTGAGGCGACGGAAGCAACGGAGGCTACTGAAGCCACGGAAGCGACCGAGGCTACTGAGGCCACGGAAGCGACCGAGGCAACTGAAGCGACGGAAGCGACCGAGGCAACTGAAGCCACGGAAGCAACCGAGGCTACAGAGGCGACGGAAGCGACCGAGGCAACTGAAGCTACGGAAGCGACCGAAGCTACGGAAGCGACTGAAGCAACCGACGGCACCGATTCGCCCGAGGTGGGCCTCGATGCAACGGTGAAGTTCGCGACGATCGTCCGCGGCACCAACGTGACCCAGGTGGTCACGGGTACCGGCTTCAAGTCGGGTGAAACGGTCAACGCGACCGTCAACTCGACGCCGATTGTGCTGCCGGCTCAGGTCGCGAACGCATCCGGTGTGGTGACGTTCAGCTTCCCGATCGGTGCCGACTTCGAACTCGGTGCTCACTCGGTGGCGCTCGTCGGAGCCGAGTCTGGGCCGGTGACCGCTCCGCGTCAGCTGACGCAGTTCACGGTCATCGATCCGAGCAACCCTGGTGGCGGCACGACCGGCGGCACGACGACCGGTGGCAAGACCGGCCTCGCGTCGACCGGTTTCGAGGGCGGGTCCCTCGGACTGGCCGGGATCCTCGTGGTCCTGCTCGGCGGTGTAGCCGTCTTCCTCGGCCGGCGTCGGCGTCACGGCGTCGACCACTCGTAACACCCTGGGCCGATGTGGCCGCCCCGTTCCCGGGGCGGCCACATCGGACCCCGACCCCGGACCGAATTCCGGGGTCGCCCTCCGCCAGTGCGGCCCGGTCCGAACCCCGGTTGTCGATCAACGCTGGCAGGTGGATGTGAACCGACCCCGAGATCGGAGATCCAGTTGTCCCAGACGATTCCCGTCGGCGCCAAGATCGGCGCTGGCATCGCAGCCGCACTCGTGGCGCTCTATGTGGCGTTGAGTGTGTTCATGGTGCTGCCGGCCAGTGCGGCGAAAGCGGCGGTGAGCCCCGTGTTGCAGGTGGCGAGCCCGTATTTCGCTCAGAAGTGGGATGTGTTCGCTCCCACTGTTCTGAAGAACAATCAGAAGTTGCAGGTCCAGGTCATGTGGCGTGATGCCGCTGGCAAGCCGGTCAAGAGCGAGTGGTTGGATGTGACGGGGATCGAGGAGTCGAGCATCCCCGGGAATCCGTTGCCGTCGCGGATCAGCAAGGTGTCCTGGAACCTCATCAAGACGTATTACACGCGATATCTGCAGCTCACGCCTGAGCAGCGGGCGACGGTGAAGGACACGTTCATCAAGCGGGTCGACGGCGGCTTCGGCGCCATCCCCAACGCGGTCCTCGCCGACAAGCTGCTGCAGCAGGGCGACAGCATCCTCAACGTGAACCGGGTCCTGCGGTCGGACGGCATCGTGAAGGAGTACCTGACGTACTTCACCACCGCGTACTACGACCAGGACATCGAGCGGATGCGGTGGCGCCTCTACCAGTCGAGGCCGAACGACTTCGACCACCGGTTGGATGCGAAGGAGCAGTTCAAGCCGCAGACGACGACGTTCGGGTGGCGTCAGGTGACCGACAAGGTCGACCCGAAGGCGCTCGCGGCGTTCCGCGACGTGACGGAGAGGTACGGTTCACGATGAGTGCACGGACTGCGCGCCGAGAGCGCGCCGCAGAGTCGGACCTGTTGCACGACGGCGTTGCCGTCGCATCGTCTCCGTGGGATCCGCGGACGTGGTTGCCGCGGTTGACGGGGTGGGCGATCGGGGAGAAGCACGCGACGTACAGTTTCGCGGCGTTCCGCATCGTGTACGGGCTCATCGTCCTGATGGTGCTGGTGACGAACGCGGCGGATCGCGCGTACGTGTGGGGTGTCGGGTCGAAGTGGTTGGATCTGGAGCTCGGGGTGAACCCGTATCCGTGGTTCTTCGGAATCTTGTTCCCGAAGGACAACCCGTTCCTGTTCGATCTGTCGTACGGGGCGCTCGCGATCCTGGCGGTGCTGTTCACGATCGGTTGGCGGACGCGCATCGTGACGCCGTTCCTGCTGCTGTTCTGGGTGAGCCTGTCGACGAACAGCAACCTGGTGAACAACGGTGGCGACACGGTCATGCGGATCACGCTGTTGTTCGCAGTGTTCGCGGATCTGTCGCAGCGGTTCTCGGTTGACGCCTGGTTGCGTGATCGACGTGCGGCTCGTGGGCTGAAGCCGGCTCGTCGGCTGGTGTTCTCGTGGTGGCCGTCGTGGTTGACGAGCCTGCTGCACAACACGGCGCTCGTGTTGTGCGCGTACCAGATCACGCTCGTCTACGTTCGGTCGGCGTCGCTCAAGCTGCAGGGGCCGGAGTGGTTGAACGGCACCGCGCCGTACTACTCGGTTGTGCTCGACAACTTCCGGCCGTTCCCGCTGCTCAGCGATCTGACGTTCCAGGTCGCCTTCTTCGTGCACGTCGCCGGGTACATCGCGCTGTTCACGCAACTGCTGTTCCCGTTGCTGCTGCTGTGGCGGCCGTCGCGGATCTTCGCACTCGTCGCCATCACGGGGATGCACCTGAGCGTCGCGTTGCTCCTTGGACTGTGGCCGTTCTCGCTCGCGATGATCGCACTCGACTTCCTCTTCATCCGTGACCGGACCTGGTTGGCCGGGTTCGCGTGGGGGAGGCGTTGGTTGGCGGCGATCGGCGCGCTGCGGCGGTCGGTGGCGGCTGGGGCTGGGGCCGGTGGCGGTGTTCCTGGCGGTGTTGCTGGCACCTCGGGTGTTGGTGTTGCTGACGTTGCCGGCGCTGGTGCCGGTGCCGGTGCCGATGCGCCGCAGGCCGAGCCGGTCACGGTCGGCTCCGCGCTCACGGAAGATTCCGACATCACGGGCGAGGCCACGACGGCCGAGCCCGAGGTGGTTGGTGCAGGTGCTGGTCCATCAGCGCGTGGGGGATCGGCGGAGCCGCGTCCCGGCAGTCGCAGGTTCGTTCACGCCAAGTCGTCGGGGGATGACACGGTGTGACCAGTTCCACTCCTCGCGTTCGGGCGACGAGTGGTCAGGCGGTCGGCGCCTCGGGTGCGCCGGCCGCCATCTCCTTTGTAACAATCTGTTGAATTCTGAGTGCCCCTGGGAGTCTTCGTCTCGCGCGGCGCGCTAAGTAACAAACACCAGTTGCGCTCACTGGAATCGTCTGAGTCGCGAGGAAGCATATAAGAGGTATGACTTCGAACAAACTGTCCGACAAAAATCTCCTTGCGGAGTCCCCCGTGGATGTATTGCGGCGAGTTACCTTTGCCGCAACGACCCCCCCTGATCAGGGGACGTCGAGTGGCCCTCTCCTGTTGCGATAGTCTCCCCTTACCTAACCTGACTATGGGGGACAAGTGCGCGCATTGGTTACTGGAGCCGCCGGCTTCGTCGGCAGTACTCTCAGCGACAAGTTGCTTGAGGATCCGCAGAACTCGGTGATCGGGATTGACTCCTTCGCCGACTACTACGACGTTGGGTTGAAGCGTCTCAATATCGTTTCCGCATCCCAGAACGATCGATACGAGCTCGTTGAGGGCGACATTTTGGAACAGCCCCTCGAAGCGCTTCTTGGTGATGTGGACGTCGTTTTCCACCAGGCCGGTCAGCCTGGTGTTCGTAAGTCCTGGGGATCTGACTTTGGCGTCTACGCCCGGAGCAACATTGAGGTCACCCAGGCTTTGCTTGAAGCGGCAAAAGCCGTTGGAACACTCAAGAGGTTTGTATACGCGTCGTCATCTTCGGTGTATGGCGACGCCGAGCGCTACCCAACTACGGAGCTAGATAGGCCGCAGCCACGAAGCCCTTACGGCGTCACCAAACTCGCGGCTGAACATTTGTGTTCGTTGTACGCCAAAAACTTTGGGGTGCCGACCGTCTCACTCCGCTATTTCACGGTTTATGGTCCACGGCAGCGACCAGACATGGCGTTCAACATCTTCATTAGCAAGATGTTGCGTGATGGCGAGATCTCGGTCTTCGGAGATGGCGAGCAGATTCGTGAATTTACGCATGTTCAGGACATCGTGAGAGCGAACGTTCTGGCGTCACAAGCGGACGTCGAAACAGGCACTGTCGTCAACCTGTCGGGCGGCGCATCGGTGACGGTAAACGAGGTGTTCGCGCTGCTTGAAGAGATCCACGGTTCTGCGCCTCGAGTCAACTACGGCTCTCCGGTACCTGGTGATGTTCGGCGTACAGGCGGAAGCACCGCGCGCGCGAGCGAACTTCTTGGTTGGGCTCCAGCGGTCGATTTGCGGGACGGGCTGGAGAGCGAATACCGCTGGATGCGAGAGCTCAACCTGAGCCGAAGGCTGGACGCCTCGTTCGAGCAGTTGGCGAAATGAATACCTATGACGTTCCCGGGTTCGAAGCGGCCCGCCAACTAGGCGCCAACTACTCGGCCAAGAAACGAGTGGTCTTTGTCGTGAATAACGACATTTCATTCCTCACCCATCGTGCAGTGTGGGCCGGTGCCCTTCAATCGGCTGGTGCCTCGGTCACAGTCCTTGCCAAGGAGACCGGATACGGCGATGCGATTCGAAAACTGGGTTTCCAGTTTGAGGCAGTGGATCTGGGGCGGGAATCAATTTCCGGCATGCAGTCTGTTCGCGCAGCGATCAGGATCTTTTTTCTGTTGATGCGACTTCGACCTGAGCTGGTATTCCTTATCGCAACCGCGGCCTATTCGTTGGGGTGGCCGGCTGCTGTTTTCTTGAGAAGCTCTCGGTTTATTCGCGTTGCGGGAGGCGCGGGCCGTGTGTTAGCCGGCCAGCACTCTCGAAGCGGAGCAACGTTTATGGTTCGTGGGTTGTTGAACGTCGCGGCACGCCTTCACAATGTGTTTACCCTCTTTCAAATCGACAGTGATCGCGATCTTTTCATCGAAGGTCGGTTGGCAAGCGCAGTCCGGTCCATGGTGATTCCGGGTACTGGCGTAGACACGCAAGTATGGAGGCCGGGCAACAAATCAGAGGCGTCGACAATGCCAGTTGTCACCCTTTTTGCGTCGAGGCTCTATAGAGAGAAGGGGATCTACGAGTTTCTCGAAATCGCTCGTCGTCTTAAAGGGCCGGGACGCAGTTTTGTTGTCGTGGGCGAACCGGACACAGGCGTCAGTTCAAGCGTTAGCCAATTTGAACTCGACGAGGCAGTGAGCGAAGGCATCATTGAGCTTTGGGGCCGCCGGAACGACATGATCTCTGTCTTCCAGGCGTCAGATATTTTCGTCTTTCCGTCCACCCATCCTGAAGGAACACCGAAGGTCGTCATTGAAGCTTCTTCCTGTGGCGTCCCCGCGGTGGTTTCCGGTCAAGCGGGATGCCGCGCCGTCGTAGATGATCAGAAGACTGGCTTCGTGGTGGATGAGGTGAGTGTGGGGTCCTTCGCTCTTATGGTTGAACGCCTCATCGACTCCCCAGAGCTTCGCGTTAACATGGCGCGTGAGGCTCGGGCCAAAGCTCAGGCTGAATTTTCGCTTGAAGCGGTGCTGGGACAGGTGCTCCAATTTGCAGGCGTGGACACCAACGCCACGCGGAAATCCTCTCCGAAGGCTGACGCGAAGTGAGCGATCTGGAACGGTTGAAGATAATGGTGGTCATACCATCGATCTCTCCTGCGCGGTTCGACCATTTGCGAGCGCTCGTCGAGATACTTGAGTCGATCGGGGCTTCAGTTGTAGTCATTGCCAACAGTAAGCGTCTCCTGACGCTGGTCAAGGCGGCTGAGGTTCGGCACGTGACTAGCCATTCCAACGATGGTTTCGCGGCGAGCATGAAGCTAGGCGCAGATTCGAACGATTCTTGGGATTGGCTCATGATTCTAAACGATGATGTGACCCTTGATAAGTCCATCTTGAGGGATGTCCTCGCGGAGCATCTCCGCAATGATGTCGGCGTTGTCTACCTCGATGCTGAGAACGCTAGGCCTGTACCGGGCCGGTTGGGTGCGTTCCTCAACATCTCATTGGTCGGAAGACTTCTGGCACGGCAGCGTAAGCGTTCCGCCCACAACGCTGTGGACGTTGTGGAAAGTGGAACGTACAAGTCCTTCAGCGCCGTCGCTGTATCTCGGCGAACATGGACGCTTCTTGATGGTCTTGACCTTGAATTGCCGTTCACCTATGAGGATGCGGACTTCGCTCGACGGTCAAACGATGCGCAGATACGTTCGCTCGCAGTCTCGAATTCCGGAGTGTTTCACGAACATTCTGCGACCACATCTGCATGGATTGAGTATGTCTTGCCGGTCTCTACGTGGTCGGCGTACCAGTACTTGCGAAAATGGTATAGACATCCGCGTCTCTCGCAATTGATATGCGTAAGTGCGCTGGTGGTGCGCGTTTGTCTGGTGCCAATGGCTAGTGCCCCGAATAGGGCTCATCTGAGGGGTGTGTGGGCCGCTATTCGAGCGATCGCGTTCAACAGCAAACCTGACCTTCCACCGTTCGAAAGCGTGTAATTTCATGAAAATTGGCGCAAGTGGCCTCGCCCGACCCACTACCGGGATTGGAGTACTTCAGCGGAGGTTGTATCCACGCCTTGAAGCGTCTGGGTCACGTCTCACACTCTCGCACACCCGCGATCTGGGCCCTGGCGTAGTGAACACCGTCCGCGGAATGTTGAGGGGGTTGACGCCAGCTCGCGGAAAGTTTGACTGCTATCTTTCGATGATTCCTCCGATTCCTTTCGGCGTACGGGCTCCAATTGTCACGATCATTCATGACCTGAGATGGCTTCGCACCCGTGGACGACTGGCTCGCGCATATCGTGCGTGGGACCTGCGGAGGTCGATAGCCCGTTCTGATGTGCTTCTCTGCATCAGCGAACGCACCCGCGCAGACCTCGTCGGCTTCTCCGCGGCGGCGGCGAGGAAAGCGACGGTGAGCTGGCTGGGCCCGGGGATGATGCCGAAGGACTCGTTTGACGAACAGTCGAACGGAGTCCTTCTCCTCGTGGGCGGAGCGAAGCACAAGAACAACGAGCTCGCTGCTGCGGCCATCGCTGTCGATGTACCTCGCTGGTGCAAGAGCGTTATTGGGGTTGGAGTATCGCAAGAGGTGAGGACGGTCACAGAAAGCAGTCTCGGCGCTGAAAATTGCCGGTGGTTTGAGAGGATCTCCGATGAAGCATTGATCGACCTGTACCGCGAGGCGGAGTACTTCATGCTGCTTGGCCGGGATGAGGGATTCGGCCTGCCATACATAGAAGCGCTGAGCGCTGGGTGTACCGTAATCGCGGTCGACCAGCCATTGACTCGCGAGCTTCTCGACGAAGCAGCGGTGCTCGTGAAATTCGGGACCCCGGCCGAAATATCCACGCAGCTTCGCTCAATACGCGTCCCTTCGCCTGATTTGCGACGACATCGAGCAGATCAGTTTGACTGGGAGCTTTTTGTAGAAGGTGTCAGATCTGCGCTCTCGAATGCAAGTTCGCCCAAGCCTTGACTAACAAACATCGTAGGCTTTCAATTGGTTGCCTCTGGGTTGGAGATGCGTGGCACCGGAACCAGACCGGAAGGACGGAGAGTTGACCGTATCTGACATCGTCAACTCTGATTTATCGCGCGCGAAGCCACCCCTTCTAACTTCATTTCTCGCGGCTGCGGTCCTCGCCTTGATTCCTTGGGGTCCGGTTCTAACGTTTAGCGCGCAAGGTAGCACGGCGTCGTTGAGCGCGAGCCAGATCGCAATTGTGTTTCTCGCAGTTCAGCTGTTTTTCTCAAGCCTGCTAGCGCATAACTTGGGACGAAAGCAAATCGAGGTGCACTCTGGCCTCATTCTAGTTCTGCTCGGTCTGATGATTGTGCCAACCTTCACGGCGCAGGTTCTCGGAGCTGCTGCGAGCGCCTATCTGAACTTCTCGTTTGGAATCGTCGGCGGAATCCTGGTCGGGGCTGTCTGGGCACAAACGTCGCGAGCGCAGCTCGGCTGGGTAGACGCAGGACTGGGAATATTTCTCGTGGGCGGCGCGACGCAGCTCGTGATCTCGTTCTCGGGAAGCTCTGACGTCGCAGGACTTCACCAGAGTTCACAGACCCCATGGGGCAACTCGAACTATGTCGCGGGCGCGTTGGTCGTCGGCTCAATTGCTCTGCTTGCGCGAATCCGGTCGTCTAGCAGACGGCCATCTATATTCGCCTATTTGCCGGCGCTCATGGCTACCGCAGTTGCGTTGTTGACTCTGTCGCGCGGCGCCGTTATTGCACTGTGTGTGGGTGCTGTTGTGTTTGTCTGGAATATGGCAGAGAGGCCGCTGCCGAAATTCTTCCTCCGGGCAATCGCATTGGTGATCCCGTTTGTGGCGCTGTTCCTCATCGACTCGGCGACCTCGCAGCGGCTTGCCGTGAATTCTCGAGTACTGGTCAACGTGGATAGTCGATTCGAACTGTTTCGGCTCGCCGCCGAAGAATTCGCTAGCTCGCCATTCATAGGGACGGGATGGCTTTCGTTTCGTGGCGTCTCGGGCGCCGAGATTGAAACACAGTCCTTCGCACACAACCTGGTACTCTCCTTTCTCCAGATAGGAGGTCTTGTGTTCGGTCTTCCCGTCGTTACCCTGATCGTCGTTTTTGTGTTTCGCGCATGCCGATCGGACCGACTTCTTTCCGCGGCGGCATTGTCCGCTATCGCAATCTCTATGACCGACCCCTTCTTCGAAGGGACGGTGGGAGGCATTTTGGTCTGGGCAGTTGTCGTTAAGTGTGTCTACGGGGCTCACGACGGGGTTGATTTGCGAGCGATGGCTTCGTCGCGCGTGCTCCCTATGGTCCGGGGGCTTTGAAATGGGAGCGAAAGCAGCGATCATCCGGCATATTCGAGACTTGAGTCTCAATACGGTGGCAACGTCCAACCTCATCCCTCGCCCGATTCGATGGCGGCTTCTCCGAGCTTGTGGAATGAACGTGGAGAAGTCGGTGATCTGTTCCGGTGGATTCTACGGAAGTAGGAGAATCACGATCGGACGTGACGTATTTCTCAATCACGGGGTGTTTCTCGACGGCGCTGAGTCCGTTTCGATAGGTGCTCGTACGCAAATCGGAATGCAGGCGATGATCATCACCGGTACTCATCGATTGGGTGCACATTCACAACGGGCTGGCGATACTCAAGTTGCACCAGTGAGCATCGGAGAAGGAGTCTGGATTGGTGCGCGTGCCATTGTCATGCCCGGGGTGGTCATCGGCGATGGTTGTGTTATAGCGGCCGGAGCGGTTGTCATCTCGGTCTGTCTCCCGGATGGAATGTATGCCGGGGTTCCCGCAAGACGGATCAAGGATCTAGCGTCTATCTGACTCTCGAGTCGACGCTCGCCGCATGTCCGGCGTTCAGGCGGGCGGTGAGGCGTAGTTGTGGTCGTAGAGTCGTGGCGAGAATGCCCTGGGTTTGATCGGACCGACTCGATTGCGCTGACGCCGTTCTCAACCAGTGCCAAGTATCTTGGATCGAATGTTTGGTGGCGGAGAGCTGGTGCACCGCGCGGTTGCGTCCTTCCCCGTTGCATCGAAGGCCGCGCGGGAGCGGACCGACCTGTGCGGAAGGGATGCAGGTTCGGTATTCGGCGACCTAGTCACTCGCCGACACCAGTCCTGCGGTTGAAAATAGGTTCGCGGCCTTGCTCTGGCGCAAACGTCCCGAATAAGTTGGGACGCCTGCGCCGAATGGAATGCTCCGCGTACTTCCAACGAGCAAAGATGGAGCGCTTGTCTCCGAGAGCCGCAAGATCGTGATCACCGCTCAGCTCGTCACCTGTTTTGGCTGCTCAGCTCGTCAGAACTATCTCGGAAGAGTGGGCTGAGCTTAGGAGGTAAGCGTCAACGGGTATTCGCGATTGAGATCTCGTTGGATTCGCTTGCTCCCGTATCCAAAGAACCATATGACGCCAAAGAATAACGCGGCGAGATTGCCGTAGACGTATAGCTCCACATTTGCAGTCCCAAACCCCACTGCAACAGCGGCAAGCGACAGAACTGCCGTCGCCAGAAGGTATGGAATATCGATTGCTGGGAGCCCGATCCCAATTCCCACAAAGGACAACGGAGCAGTCAGTCCGTGCAACGTAAATACAACAATCATTGCTACGAAGACAGGCCATAGAGGTGTCTTTCCTAGGAAGCTTGTCGCAGCCCAATAGCCGAAAGTGAAAAGTAAGATCGCTACTCCGCCGGCTGCGGCAGAAATGAGGGTCGAATGCCGGATGAGTGCAGCCACTCTTCTTGCGCCACTCGCACGCATCGTCGCAGCGCTTGAGCCCGTTACGACGCTGAGGTTCTGGATGAGGAACTTTGGCATAGAAGCAAGGCGCCACGCGACTTCGTAGGCAGCGAGATATTGAGGGCCTGCTATGGCGCCTACGATCCACCGATCGGATTGCAGGAGCAATGCGCCGATGATTGTCGCGACGGTTCTAGACCAGATGAATGTCCTCGTCCTAGCAGACACTGGCATATCGCAGGTATCCTGCGGTGATCGAGTGAAGATGCCAGTGCGCGCGGCCCATGGAATAGCTACAACGAGGACAATGGCGCTCGAGAGGGCCCAGCCGAGCGGAAGAGCCCAAGCGGTGCCGCTATGCAGGATGTATCCGACTGTGATCGTGAAAGCCAGGATCGACTGGCCTGCCGTGATGAAGTTGCGAAGCAAGAACTTCTCATCATTCAGCGCAGCTTGGGCCAGCACCATCAGCCCGCTTCGTAGGCACGACGCGAGTGAGGTGAGGCCGATTGCCCACAGCCCTTCGCTCAAGGTGAAACCTGCCGCGGCCTCTGTAGTCGAATACGGAATCCAGGCCGCCATTGCAACAATGCCTATGAGCGCTGACCCACTTGCTGACAGTGCGCTTGATCGCAGGAGCAGCGGAAGCCGTCGCTCGAAACCGAGACGCGCCATGGTGAGCGCAACCCCTCCGAAGTCCAGCGAGAGCGAGATTGTGGAGATTGAGCTGAGAATGCTCCACAGGGCGAATTCTCGAGCAGGAAGCAGCCAAGCGCCTATCAGCGGCAACGCGAAAAGGACGGCAAAGCTAAGTAGGGGACCAGTAGCGCCGGCAATCATTAGGCGACTGAGCTTCTTGGTCGACGGTTGGTCCGCTAAGGAATGTCGCCCTGAGTCCTCGACGATCTGATTGTCTGTCACAGCCGTGCCATATCACTGGATACGTTCACTCCTGAACGCCTTCGCTTCTATCAGCATTAGCTTTGCGTGTTCGTGCAGGCACTCCGACTGCAATTGAGTGGTCGGGCACATCGGACAGCACAACTGCGTTGGCACCAATGGTTGAGTTACTTCCAACTGAGACCGGGCCAATTACCTTTGCACCAGCTCCAATGATGACCTCATCTCCAATGGTTGGAGAGCCGTCCGCCGTTTTCGAGCCGCTTCCACCTAGCGTCACGCCCTGCTGTACCCGGCATGCTCTGCCTATGCATACGCCTGGTCCCCAGACGACACCAGTAGGGTGATGAAGCACTAGGCCACGACCGACTTCTGCTTGCCAGGCCAAATCCGCGCCTGTGATTACGTGGTTCGTCTGTTTGAGCAACGCCCCTAGTGCTGGCACCCGACGGCCGCATGACTGGGATGCGCGAAACAACAGCGTCGAAAGATGCCGCACTACAAAGAGTCCCCGCAGAAGAGCCCGAAGCGTCTCCCCTGCGCCCGACTGAGGCGAGATCTGATCCTGGAGGAGGTATCTGATTCCGGTGAACGGTTTGCTATTCATGTAGATCGCTCGTTCTGATCTGGTGACCGTCGATGGGTAGAGATATCGGATCCGAGCAGGGCAGTTGCGTCACTAGTGCGCCTCGACTCCGGGCGCGATAACAGCCTTCAAAGTGCGCCAAAGTATTACGAAATCACCGGTCAGTGACCAGTTTTCTACATAGTAGAGGTCGAGTCGAATGGCGTCTTCCCAGCCCAGCGCTGAGCGTCCGCTCACCTGCCAGAGCCCCGTCATCCCAGGCTGTACTATCAGTCTGCGATGCGCAGCAGCATCGTAGAGTGCGACTTCCCCGGCGCGCTGGGGCCGGGGCCCGACCAAACTCATGTCACCACGGAACACGTTCAGGAGTTGGGGGAACTCGTCGAGCGAGTACTTGCGAAGAGTCGCACCGACGCGCGTGAGCCGAGGATCGTTCCTCACCTTAAATAGTGGGCGTCCGTCTGTTCCCTGCTCGGCGAGAAGCGTTTGCAGTTGTGCATCCGCGTCAACGATCATCGATCTGAATTTCAGCATGTTGAATGGTTCGCCGTTCTGCCCGATTCGTTCCTGACGATAGAGAATCGGCCCCGCGCTAGTGAACTTGACGAGCAAGGCCAGGACCAGGAAGAGCGGCGAGCAGAGAAGGAGTAGGGCCGACGAGCCGATGACATCGAAAGATCGTTTGCTGAATCGCTTTCGACCGTCGTACCGCGGCGTCTCGACATGGATGAGGGGAAGGCCTGCGACTGGACGTGTGTGAATTCGCGGACCACCGATGTCTGTAAGGCTAGGTGCAACGACCAAATGCTGGCGCCCGGCCTCGAGGCTCCAGCCGAGTTCGCGAACCCGATTTGGTGAAAGGTCGTCCGAACTCGTCACGACAAGGGTATCTGCGTCGGTCCGTTCAAGCGCGTAGAGAATGTCCTCGAGCGATCCGACGACTGGGACATCGGTCTCCCGCAGGAAAGCTCCGCTCTGCCCTCTCGGAATGCAGGCGCCAACCACCTTGTAGCCGGCATCTGCGTGTTTTGACAATTCCAGAGCGATGTGGGCGGCTGATTCTGCTGAACCGACGAGTAGGACAGTGGACGAGAATTTGCCTTGAAGTCGCTGGACGTGCAGCCACTGCCGCCACATCCAACGAGAGAAGAGCAACACGGCGATACCGAGGGGGAACGCAACGAGGATGTAGCCTCTGGCCAAGTCGATCTTGAACAAGAACGCCACGATCGCGACGAGTCCGAACAGTCGAATACTTGCATCGGTTAGAAGTCGATACTCAGCATTCCCATTGCCGATCACGCGGTACTCGCGCGTGCCAAAAATGCTGAGCAAGAGGAGCCAACTCGCTATGATCGCGACCGTGATCACCGTGTAGTTGATTGCTACTGGAAATGCGTTCGTGACACTGACTGATTCTGTATCGAAGTCGAACCACACGAGCTGGACTCCGAAGACGACCCAGATCAAGACGAGTGCGTCGGTGACGACGAGGCGAATCGCATAGACATCGCGCCAATCACGGCTAGGGGTCACTTTCGATGACGCTGGGGAAGTGCTCGCTGACGACGTTGACGGCGGCACGGATGGCTGCAGCATGCGGTCTCCGTGAGAAAAGCGCAAGTCATTGCTGAAGCGTGTGACCTGCGAATGGGGGTGTTTGCTCAATATAGCCCCACGATCTGTCAAGGGATGTCCTCCATATGGCGGTAATTTCCCAGTAGGCGGCGTGTGACGCCCAAAATGGGTAAATCTTACGCACCTTATGAAGGTGACTTGATGATGAGTGCTTAGATCCAGGTATTTCCGGAATTCAGAGACCTTACTACAGCGTCCCCGGACCACACCCACAGGGAAGCTCCTGAACCGGCAAGGGCGATTGCGCCATCGGCCCCCGCGGTCGCGGCACAACCGAGTGTCGCCGGAACCGTCGTGGCGGTCGGCGTTGCATCGAGCTCCTGCACGCTCACGCCCGTGCAGCCGGGGGAGCCGATGATCGCGAGGCGGGTGGCGTCAGCGCCAGCGGCTCCCGCAGCCGCCGCACGCACACCGCTCAGCGGTGTTGTGCTCCAGGTGGACGTCGATGAGTTCCACGTGTGCAGCCCGTCGGCGCACACGACGGTCGGGCCGGTCGAGGTCGTGACGAGCTGCTGCATGGCGTCGCACGCAGGTGGCACGGTGGCGCCGTTGATGAGGGCGGACACCGAAGCGCCGGCCGCATCGGCTTGCAGATAGCTCGCGCCGGCGAGCGCGTTCGCGTCCACCGCCCAGAAGTCGCCACTCGTGTAGGACACGAAGGCGCCCGGCGTGCACGCGGCGTCGGTGGCCCCGACGATGCGGACGTCGGTCGCGTTCGTGGCGGTGAGCGCGTAGACGGCGCGAACGTCGAAGGTGCCGGTGGTCAACGGCTGCCACGTCGCTCCAGCATCGACGCTGCGTTCGATGAGCGCTCGCGTTCCGGTGCAGCTCCCCGCCGTGGCCCGCCACAGTGTCGAGGCGTCACCGGCGACCAGGAACCGGGCGGCGCTGGGCTGTGCCGCCGCCGCGGGCGGTGTGGACGACGGCGTGGGGCTCGGAGTGGGCGACGGCGTGTCGAATTCTGCGCCGAACCCGGACGGCGTCCTGGGGGTCTCGGTCGTCGGCGTGGGCTTCACCGATTGGAGCGCGAGGGCGATCAGCACGACGTCGATCGCGACGAACAGACCGATTCCGACGATCGCGAGGATCTGCCGCTGGCGCGAACCGAAGAACCGCTCGCGGGTCGACTGCTGGGCGCGCGACCGAGACCTCGACCGTCCTCGACGAGTGCTCACCGTGCCGCTCCAGCCTGGTCGGTCGAACCCGGCCTGGCCGAAGCGATGATGCGCGCCGCGATCACGTCGACGAGCCCGGCGATCCGTTCACCCACCCGGTCGTACACCTCGGCTTCTCGGCGGTAGGGGTCTTCGATGTCATCGACCGTCGGATCCTCCGGCGGTGCGGCGGCGCCTCGCTCGGCGGCAGCCTCGTCGACGAGATCCCAGGGGCTCGCAACCGTGTCGAGATCCGCCGCCACACCGTCGAGCAGCCTGGCGAACTGCGCGATCGTGAACGTGTACCTCGATGCGCGGGGGAGCGCTCGGGCGACATCGCCGCGGTGGCCTCTGGTCGCCGTCAGCACGAGGTCGGCCTCGCGCAGGACCGACGCGTCGAGGGCCCGCGGCAGATGCCCAACCGGATCACCGCCGTACCGGATCGATTGGGCGACGACTTCGGGCGGCATCGCGAGCCCCTGTCCAGGGTCGACGCCGGCGCTCGTCACAACCGCCGGGACGCCGGCGGCGTCGAGGCGGGCGCGCAAGAGCTGCTCCGCGAGCGGTGAACGGCACACGTTTCCGGTGCAGACGATAACGATGGTGAACGGCGACTGCTCGCGCACGGCCAGCTCCTCGGGGTCGGAAAAACAACTCGTTCGGGATGATCACCGTCGCGAAAGCACGGTGACGAGTTCAGGGGTTCCGGACCGGGCCAGTCCGTGGAAACCGACGTCGGGTGTCGGTCAGGCTTTGTCTTCGGCGTAGCTGTAGCCGTAGCCGGCGCCATATCCGTAGCGAGCATAGCCGTACGCGTCAGGTCCCTTGGTCGGAACCATCGTCATCACGAGACCGGCGACGGAGGCGTTGACGTGGGCGAGGCTCTCGATCGCTCCCTTGAGCTGATTCTTGTGCGTACGCCCTGCGGCCACGACGAGCAGCGCGCCGCCGGTGTGTCGCGCTAGGAGCGCGGCGTCCGTGACGGGCAGGAGCGGGGGAGCGTCGAGCAGCACGTAGTCGAACTCGCGCTCGAGGCCCGTGATGAGCTGCTGCATGATCGCGGAGCCGAGCAGTTCGCTCGGGTTCGGCGGCACGGCGCCGGCCGGGAGGATCGACAGGCGACCGCGGCCCCAGGACTGGATCGTGTCCTCGAGCGTCGCCCGACGGATGAGCACATCGCTCAGGCCGACCGCGCCCTCGATGTCGAAGTAC
The DNA here is from genome assembly GCF_049319745.1 of Plantibacter sp. Mn2098. NCBI lineage: Bacteria > Bacillati > Actinomycetota > Actinomycetes > Micrococcales > Microbacteriaceae > Plantibacter > Plantibacter sp. Mn2098. The sequence goes on from NZ_JBMOUH010000001.1 coordinate 311,251, forward strand.
GAGGCGAGCTTCGGACGGCGGAGGTCCGCGTCGATGAGGAGCACCCGGTGCCCGGCGTCGGTGAGCGCGATCGCGAGGTTCGACGCAGTGGTCGACTTGCCCTCGCTCTGGATCGACGAGGTCACGACGTAGCTGCGCGGCTGATCGGTGACATCGAGGAACTGCAGGTTCGTGCGGAGGCTCCGGAACGATTCCGACCTGGGGCTGCGCGGGTCGGCCTGCACGATGAGCGGCCGCTGCTGCGCCTTCGGGTCGAAGGCGATGCCGCCCATGATCGGCAGGCCCGTGACCTGCTCGACGTCGCGCTCGTTGCGGATGCGGGTGTCGAGCGTTTCACGGAGCACCGCGAAGGCGATGCCGATGACGAGACCGACGAGCAAGCCGAGGGCGAGGTTCAGGGGAACGTTCGGGCTCACCGGCTTGACCGGGACGCTCGCCTCTTGCACGCGTGTGAGTTTGACCGGGCTGGCATCGCCCTTTTCCGGGGTCTCGATGTTGGATACAACGCCGGTCAGGCTCTCGGCCGTCGCGTTTGCGATGTCGGCGGCGCGCACGGGGTCGGGATCCGTTGCGATGATCTCGATCAGAGTCGTGTCGAGGGGAGCCGAAGCCGTGACCTGCTTTGACAGTTGGTCCGTTGTGAGATTCAGTCCGAGCTTGGCCGCGACGGGCAACAGCACGATGGGCGTGTTCACGAGGTCTGCGTAGGTCTTCACCCGTTGCTGCGTGAACGTGCTGCCCTGCGCCAGCTCCTGTACGTTGTCGCTCGATTGGATCGAGACGAACACCTTGGCTGATGAGCTGTAGACGGGCGTCGACAGCAGCGAGTATGTTGCAGCCGCACCGACGCCGACAAGCGTCAGCGCAACGATCAGGATCCAGTATTTCCGAAGGACTCGGAGGTAGTCACGAAGCTCCACGTGGCGGCTTCCCATCGAAGTGTTTTGGTGTGCCCCAGATGAGGCACTGTGGAACATGGTGCCACAGCATCGTGAAAGTGGTTCATCGGTGGAGTACACGGACGAAACCGATGCCGTAGCTTTGCTCCCGTGAACGAGGCGAGCGATCCGCAGACGAAACGACCAGTGATCTGGCTCCTGGCTGCGGCCGTCGGGGTCGTCCTCGCCGCTGTGCTCGTTGGGCTCGTCGATGCCGGCGCCGCGCGAGGCGCCGTGCCGTTGCTGCCCGTCGTCGGGTATCTCGCGGTCTGGATTCCGCTGCTCGCCGTCATCGTCCTGGCGGTCTGGCGCTTCGGTTCCGGGTCGCTTCGGCGGGATCTCGGATTCGGTTTCCGGCCCCTCGACCTGTTCTGGGGATTGGTCGTTGGGCTGCTCGCGCGCTGCGTCGCCGTGCTCATCGAAGTGATCGTGAACGGGCGCGTGCTGAGTGTCGGCGGTCCGGTCGTCGTGTCCGACGGCGGGCCGAGCGGCGTGTGGACGATGCTCGCGCCGCTCGTGTGGACGACGATCGCGAGTGTCGCCATCGCGCCGGTGATCGAAGAGCTGTTCTTCCGCGGCGTGGTGCTGCGGGGGACCGCCGGTGTGCTTGTGGTGCGAGGCGTGTCGGCACGCACCGTGCGGATCGCCGCCGTCGGCGTCGCTGGCCTCGCGTTCGCGCTGGTGCACCTGATCGGGGCCGGTTCGCCGGCCGAAGCGATCACGGTCGGCTGCTCCACGCTGGTGCTCGGGCTCGGTGTCGGTGCGCTCGCCGCGGCCACCGGACGACTCGGCGGAGCGATCATCGCGCACATCGTGTTCAACGGATCCGTGTTCGTCGTGGTCTGGATCTCCGCGCTGAAACCGGTCGGCTGACCGCTGTCGGTTGGCATCGGTCGATCGGTGCGCGCGCGGGAGGCGGCCCGGTCGCCGTGGTTGAATAGCGCCCATGCCGACCCCAGCAACCGACGAGCCCCCCGTCGAACCGTCGACAGGCGCTCCGTCGTCGACCGGTGACGAGTCGTCTTCAGACTCGCCCGCCTCCCGTGTTTCGTCGTCGCGTTCGTCGTCCTCTCGCTCGTCGTCGTCGCGTTCGTCCTCGTCGTCTCGCTCGTCCTCGTCGAAGTCGCGTCGCGGCCGCCGCGCGAGGCGTCGCAAGCGGATCATCGTGTGGAGCGTCGTCGGTGTGCTCGCGATCCTGGTGGCCGCGACGGCCTGGGTCGGCATCCGCGCGGTCCTCGCCAAGGGCGAGCTGGAGCAGGCCGTGCCACTGGCCAAGGCCGTCAAGACCCAGGTGGTCGGCGGTGATCTCGCCGCAGCGGACCGCTCTGCAGCCGGCCTCCGCACCCACGCCGCAGCCGCCGCATCGCTCACGGGCGACCCGGTCTGGCGTGTGTTCGAGCTGGTCCCGTTCGTCCGCCCCAATCTCGTGGCCGTGCGCGGCATCGCCGCATCGACCGACCAGATCGCGACCGGTGCGGTCACCCCGCTCGTGCATCTCGCCGGGAAGCTGACGCCGGCGCAGTTCAAGCCCGTCGGCGGCGTCATCGACGTCCAGCCCCTCATCGACGCGCAGCCGGAGATCCGCGTCGCGGACGACGTGCTCGAAAGCGCCAACAGTCGCCTCAAAGAGCTCGACACGGCGCAGACCCTCGGTGTGGTCGCGCACGCGGTCGAGCAGATGCGGCCCGTGGTCGCCGAGGCATCGGCGACCGTGGATGCTGCCCGTCGCGCGGCGGACCTCCTGCCGATCATGCTCGGCGCCGATGGTCCCCGGAACTACCTCGTGCTCTTCCAGAACAACGCCGAACCCCGTGCCACCGGCGGCAACCCGGGCGCCGTCGCGCTCATCGGGACCGACAAGGGCAAGGTCTCGATGCTGCAGCAGGCGTCGACATCGGACTTCAAGGAATTCCCCGAACCGGTGCTGCCGCTGCCGCTCGAGACGCGCGGCATCTACGGCGACATCACCGGGAAATACCTGCAGGACGTCAACCTCACGCCCCGGTTCCCGCTGAGTGCAGAGCTCGCCCGCGAGATGTGGCACCAGCGCTTCGGCACCGAGGTCAACGGCGTCCTGTCGATCGACCCCGTCGCACTCGGGTACCTCCTCGGCGCGACCGGACCGGTCACACTCGAGGACGGCACGGTGCTGAACGCCGACAACGCCGTATCCACGCTCCTGAGCGACGTCTACGCGCGATTCCCCGACCCCGCAGCGCAGAACGTCTACTTCGCCGCGGCCGCCGAAGCCGTGTTCAACCGGGTGGCGTCCGGTGATTTCAAGCCGGAGGCGCTGCTCGCGGCGCTGACGAAGGCCGGCTCGGAGCATCGCGTCCTGGTGTGGAGCGCCGACATCGCCGAACAAGGCTTGCTGGGCGGCACGACCCTCACAGGCGACCTCCCCGCGAGCAACGCGGACGCCACCCGATTCGGCGTCTACGTCAACGACGCGACCGGCAGCAAGATGGGTTACTACCTCCACGCTGACTACTCGATCGGGCAGCAGCAATGCCGCGAGGACGGCCGTCCGCTCATCGGTCTGAACGTCACATTGCGCAATACAGCCCCGGCCGATGCGGCGCAGTCCTTGAGCACATACGTCACGGGAGGCGGCACCTACGGAGTCACCCCCGGAGACATCCGCGTGACCGTCAGCGTGTACGCGCCGCAGGGGTCGATCTACCAGAGCGCGACGCGAGATGGCGCGCCTCTCGCCCCGCAGACGGCATCGGATGGGGGGTACCCCGTCACCCATTTCGAGGTGGAGATTAAACCAGGGCAAACTACGCAGATCGACATCGCAACCCTTGGAAATCCGCATGGATCAGAGGTTCTCGGCGTCGATTCAACACCAGGAGTTCACACGAGCGAAACAAAACCGGTGGAAATTCGCTGTGACTACCCCCTAAAGTGAGTGACACATCCGCTCACCTCAGGCGGAACGGCGGGCTCCGAACGGCCCATGCATTACTACAGCTTTTGGGGATCCTCTTATGTTGAAAAAAATTCTGGCTGTCTTGGCGCTTGTCGTCGCCGGCCTCTTCATCGCTCCACTCACCGCGAACGCCGCCGGCTACGTGCCGGCCGGAAACGTCTCCGTCGGCGGTGCACCGGTTCCCGGTGGCACCACGTCGGTCGGCTTCGCGGACGGCTCCTTCACCCCGGGCGAGACGGTGTCCTTCACTGTCACCGGTTCAGGAACCGCCACGCTGGCCGTCTTCAAGGCAGCCTCCGTCTCCATCACGAAGAGCGCTACAGGTGGCGGCTCCGTCTCGGTGAGCGTGACGCTCCCCGCTGACGCGACCGGCACCTACACGCTCACCGCAACCGGTCAGACCTCCGGCAACGTCGGAACGGCGAGCCTCTCGGTCACCCCGGCCGACGGTGGTTCCGGCAACGGCTCGGGCGGATCCGGCAGCGCCGGTGGTGCAGCCGGTTCCGGCAGCGGCCTCGCCGACACCGGTTTCGCTACCCCCGTCATTGTGATCTGGGCTGCCGTCGGTGCTGTTGCACTCGGTATCGCGCTCGTCGCCGTCCTGCTGCTGGTCCGCCGCCAGCGTGGATCGACGATCGCCTGATCATTCCCTGATCAGCTGCTCGTTCGAAGCGGCCCCGACCTCGCGGTCGGGGCCGCTTTGTCGTGTCGCCCATCCGCCCCGTCTCTGCCCGCGAACTGTCACTCGTGGCGGTTCCCAGCCCGCCAGACCAGCCACGACCGACAGCTCGCGAGCTGTCACTTGTGGCGGTTTCCAGCTCGTCAGAGCAGCCACTACTGACAGCTCGCGAGCTGTCAGTTGTGGCGGTTTTCAGGCCGTCAGAGCAGCCACGACTGACAGTTCGCGGGCAGCGGGCTGGCGGGTCGGGCGGGGCGGATGCGAGCGTGCGGATAGGGTGGGGACGTGGTCGATGCCGTGGTCGTGGGAAGTGGTCCGAACGGCCTTGCTGCTGCCGTGACACTGGCGCGAGCCGGACTCGACGTCGAGGTGCACGAGGCCGCAGACACGATCGGCGGCGGCATCCGGACCCTGGAACTCACGGAGCCGGGGTTCCTGCACGACGTGTGTTCCGCCATCCATCCGATGGTGCTCACCTCACCGTTCTTCCGCGCTTGGCACGCCCTCGAACGCGTCGACTACGTCACCCCCGTCGCCTCGTACGCGCACCCGCAGGATCGAGGTCGGGCCGGCATTGCGTATCGCGACCTCGATCGCACCGTGGCATCGCTCGGGGTCGACGGCGCCCACTGGGACCGTCTGTTCCGGCCGCTCGTCGACAGCATCGACGCGATCTCAGACTTCACGTTCACCCCCATGCTCCCGGTCCCGAAGCGACTCTTCGAAGCGATCCCGTTCGGCCTGCGTTCCCTCCTGACCGCATCGCCGGCCTGGGTCTCACGCTTCTCCGGAACGGTCGCGCCGGGCATGCTCGCCGGCGTGATGGCGCACACGATCACGCGTCTTCCCGGGCTCCCCGCTGCGGCGGCCGGCCTCGTCCTCGCCACCACTGCACACGCCGGCGGGTGGCCGATGCCGGTCGGCGGGGCGCAATCGTTGGCCGATGCGATGGTCCGTGATCTCGAAGCGCACGGCGGACGTGTGGTGACGGGGCATCGGGTCGAATCGCTCGGGGAGCTCCCCATCGCGGCCGCCGTGCTGTTCGACACGTCTCCCCGGGATCTGGTGCGCGCGGTCGGGACCCGATTGCCTGATCGGTACGCGGAGACGCTGCGTCGGTTCCGATACGGGAACGCCGTGTTCAAGGTCGATTTCGCGGTCTCGGCACCCGTGCCGTGGACGAACGACGAACTGCTCCAGGCGCCGACCGTGCATCTCGGCGGCACGGCTGCGGAGGTCGCCTTCGCCGAGAACGAGGTCGTCGCGGGGCGTCATGCCGAGCGGCCGTACGTGCTGCTCGCGCAGCCGTCGGTGTTCGATGCGTCGCGCGCGCCGGCCGGCAAGCACACCGTGTGGGCGTACTGCCACGTGCCGAAGGGGTCGACCGTCGACATGTCGGAGGCGATCATCGCGCAGATCGAGCGGTTCGCTCCCGGATTCCGGGACACGATCATCGCGTCCGCCAGTCGGTCGGCGGCGGAGGTGGAACGCGAGAACCCGAACGACATCGGCGGCGACATCTCGGGTGGCGAGCCGTCCCTGGCGCAGATGCTGCGGCGTCCCGTCATCGGCCCGGACCCCTGGCGCACACCGGCCGCCGGCATCTACCTGTGCTCGAGCTCCGCGGCCCCCGGCATGGGCGTCCACGGCATGCCGGGCTTCCACGCCGCCCGGTCGGCGCTCGAGCACACCTTCCGGTTGCCGGTCCCGTCGCTCGCGCCCTAGTCGCGGCACAGTCGCGTCGTCGCGCTCGCGGGCGCCCCGCATCCGCTCACCGATTTCCCGCGAGGCGAGGCGTATCGTCGTTCCGCGCGCGTCGGAGTGACGAAGTGCCTCCCCTCGCGGAGAATCCAGGGGCCGGAGGTGCGTGTCGGAGGGGACGGCTACCATTGAGTCGTGGTCACAGCTCTGTATCGCCGGTATCGGCCCGAGACGTTCGCCGAGATGATCGGTCAGTCGCAGGTGACCGATCCCCTCATGACGGCGCTGCGCACCAATCGCGTCAATCACGCGTACCTCTTCAGCGGCCCTCGCGGCTGCGGCAAGACGACGTCCGCACGCATCCTGGCGCGCTGCCTCAACTGTGCTGAGGGCCCGACGGACACGCCATGCGGTGTGTGCGACAGCTGTGTAGACCTGTCCCGCGACGGCGCCGGATCGCTCGACGTCGTCGAGATCGACGCCGCCAGCCACAACGGTGTCGATGACGCCCGCGACCTCCGGGAACGCGCCATCTTCGCGCCAGCCCGCGACCGCTACAAGATCTTCATCCTCGACGAGGCGCACATGGTCACGCCGCAGGGCTTCAACGCGCTGCTGAAGATCGTGGAGGAGCCGCCGGAGCACGTGAAGTTCATCTTCGCGACCACGGAGCCGGACAAGGTCATCGGCACCATCCGGTCACGGACGCACCACTATCCCTTCCGCCTCATCCCGCCGGCACAGATGCTCGACTACGTCCAGCAGCTCTGCACGAGCGAGAGCGTCACGGTCGAGGCTGGCGTCCTGCCGCTCGTTGTGCGCGCAGGCGGCGGTTCGGCGCGTGACACGCTGTCGCTGCTCGATCAGCTGATGGCGGGTTCGGAGGGCGACTCCGTCGACTACGAGCGGGCCGTCGCACTCCTCGGCTACACCCACACGGCACTGCTCGACGAGGTGATCGACGCCCTCGCGGCCCGCGATTCCTCGGCGGCCTTCGGCACGGTCGATCGCGTCATCCAGACCGGCCAGGACCCGCGCCGCTTCGTCGACGACCTCCTCGAACGCCTCCGTGACCTCATCGTCGTCGCCGCCACCGGGGAGAACGCCGCTGCCGTGCTGCGCGGGCTCCCGCAGGACGAGCTGGACAAGATGCTCGGCCAGGCGCGCGCGTTCGGCATCGCGGAGCTCTCCAGGACCGCCGATGTCGTCAACGCGGCACTCACGCAGATGACGGGTGCGACGTCCCCGCGTCTGCACCTGGAGCTCATGATGGCGCGGATCCTCGTGCCGGGCGCAGACGACTCCGCGCGGGGCGCGTTGGTCAGGGTCGAGCGGCTGGAGCGTCGCATCGGTGTCGATGGGGGAGTGCCGGTCGCACACGCACCTGCTGCTTCTGCGCCTGCTGCTGCGTCATCCGCGCCGACTTCGTCGCCTGCCGTATCACCCCCGGTCCCTGAGCCTGTCGAAGGGCAAGCAGCGCAAGCATCGGCCGCCGCCGCTCCGGTCCCTGAGCGTGTCGAAGGGCACGCCCCCACAACCCCACCTGCCTCGGAGCCGGTCCGCGCCCCGCGCGTCGGCCCCGTCACGCTCCAGCTCGTGAAGGATGCGTGGCCTGAGGTCGTCGCGAAGGTCGAGAAGGCCGATCGCAAGGCGTGGATGGTCGTCATCAACACACAGCCCGTCGGGTTCACCGAGGACGAGGTGCTGACCCTCACGTTCGCGAGCACCCGCGACGTCAACGACTTCAAGGCCCGTCACGCGCCGGGCACCGGTGTCGCGGAGGTGCTGCGCACCGCGGTCTTCGATGTCCTCGGCGTGCGGGTGAAGTACATCGCCAAGGTCGCGGGCGGCGATGACGGCCCCTCCGGCCCGAGCGGCTCCTCCGGACCATCCGGACCATCCGGGCCGTCCGGTCCCGGCGGGTCCTCCGCGCCCGTCGCCCCGGCTCCGGCTGTCCCGCAGGCGTCGGCTCCGGTCGCGCCCGTCGCTCCGGTCGCCGAGGCACCTGCTTCAGCCATCGCTACCGCGCCGGCCGCGACGCCGAACGCCTCCGAATCCGCGCCGACGCAATCGTCCGTTCAGGCGCCGCCGGTGGCCCAGGCTCCCGCATCGGCTCCGGTCGTTGCTCCCGCCACTGCTCCGTCCGCTGCGTCGACCCGTCCGGCCGCATCGGCACCGGCGGCCCAAGCTCCGCAGCGCAATGCGGCTCCCACACGCACCGCTCCGGCATCGGCCCCCGCGCCGGCGCGAGGACCGAGCAACGCCGACGCGCTCGGTTCCCGCACGGTCACCTGGGACGTCGTCCCGATCCCGGCCTCTGAGCCGTCGGACGACGACGCGCCACCCCCGGACGACGAGCCGCCGTACCCGGACCCCGTGTTCGAACCATCCGCAGGCCCCGCCCAGCGCGCGCCCCAGGGAGCAGCGCAGGCGCCAGCCACCGCACCGACGAACGACGGATGGGCTCCCTCCGGCCCGGCAGAGCCGCAGCTCGCATCGTCCTCGGCTGCAGCGGCAGGGACCACCCAGCAGGCGGATGCGGCGCAGTCGTCGGCAGCCCCAGCCCCAGCGCCAACCCAGCCGCCGCGCCGCGCGCCGGTCGCGCCATCGGCATCTCACCCCGCGGGCGACAACCGGTACGGCGAGAGCGTCGTCCGGGAACTCCTCGGGGCCACCTTCATCGAGGAGCAGCCGCACCAGCCGCGCACCCGACCAACTGAGCGGTAGACACCACCATGTACGAAGGCATCGTCCAAGACCTGATCGACGAATTCGGCCGGCTCCCCGGCATCGGACCGAAGTCCGCGCAACGAATTGCGTTCCATATCCTGCAGACGGAGACGTTCGACGTGTCCAAGCTCGCGGAGCTGTTGAGCGTGGTTCGCGAGAAGGTCCGGTTCTGTGAGATCTGCGGCAACATCACCGAGGAGAACCTCTGCGTGGTGTGCCGCGATCCGCGCCGGAACGCGACGCTGATCTGTGTCGTCGAGGAGCCGAAGGACGTCGTCGCGATCGAGCGGACCCGCGAATTCCGGGGGCTGTACCACGTCCTCGGTGGCGCGATCAGCCCGATCGACGGCGTCGGTCCTGACGATCTCCGCATCCGCCAGCTGATGCAGCGGCTCGCCGACGGGACGGTGCAGGAGGTCATCATCGCGACCGACCCGAACCTGGAGGGCGAGGCGACGGCGACGTACCTCAGCCGCCTGCTCATCACCCTCGAGATCCGCGTGACCCGTCTCGCATCCGGGCTGCCCGTCGGTGGCGACCTCGAGTACGCCGACGAGGTCACCCTCGGTCGCGCCTTCGAGGGCCGCACCGTCGTCCACGGCTGACCCCACGGTCGGGTGCGTCCGCACTCTGCACTCGTTCACAACTCAGGACGGGCCCCGGCGTGTTGCGACCCTTCGACGCGTCTTGGGGCGACACGCCGAGGGCTCTCCTGAATTGCGAACGGGTCAGGGACGAACGAGTCGGGGACGAACGGGTCAGGGACGAACGGGTCAGGGACGAACGGGTCGGGGATGGACGGGTCAGGGACGGACGGGTCAGGAACGACCGACGACGGGATCGATGCGACGCCGATGTGCCGGGGTCGGCGCCGTCAGGAAGTCGAGGTCGGCGCCCCGGTCGGCCTGCTCCACATGACGCTGGTAGAGCATCGGCCACCCGCGCACGTGCTCTGACACGGGCGGCGTCCACTCGGCGCGGCGTCGTTCGAGCTCTTCCGGCGACACCTCCAGGTCCAGGATCCCGGCCTCCACGTCGACGCTGATCATGTCGCCATCACGCACGAGCGCGATCGGCCCGCCGACGGCGCCCTCCGGTGAGACGTGCAGGAACACGGTCCCGAAGCTCGTCCCGCTCATCCGCGCATCGCTGATCCGCACCATGTCGGTCACGCCCTGCTCCAGGAGTCGGCGCGGGATCGGGATCATGCCCCACTCCGGCATGCCGGGCACACCGACCGGCCCGCACCCGCTCAGCACCAGGATGTGGTCGGCCGTGACGTCGAGGTCGAGGTCCTGCGTGCGCTCCCGCATCTCCTCGTAGCCGTGGAACACGAGCGCGGGGCCACGATGCTTCCACAACCGAGGATCGGACGCCGCAGCTTTCAACACGGCGGTCCCCGGAGCGAGCGTTCCCGACACTGCGCGGATCGCCGGCCCCGCGACGACGGGGTCGGAGACCTCACGGATCGCCCTCGTGCGTTCGTTGTCCGCGAGCGGGGCGCGGGCGGCAGCCGACAGCGGACGCCCGGTGCAGGTGAGCGGTTCGCCTTCGATGACCTCGCCCAGCTCGAACACGAGCGATGGGACGCCGCCGGCCCGATCGAGCTCGCGCATGAGCCCGCTGCCGCACGGCTGCACATCGGCGATGACCGGCACCTCGGCTCCGGCAGCCTGGACCTCGGCCGGCCCGAACTCGATCCCGGCCCGCCCGGCGATCGCCGCCAGGTGGATGACCGCGTTGGTGGATCCGCCGACCGACTGCAGGATGCGTGCCGCGTTCCGGAACGACGCCGGCGACAGGATCCGAGACGGTGTGAGGCCCTCATCGATCATCCCGACGATGCGCTTGCCCGTCTCGTAGGAGAGGTCCCGGCTGGGGCCCTGCCCGGCCTGCACGGTCGACGCGCCAGGCAGGGTGAAGCCGAGCGCTTCGACCACCATCGCCATCGACGATGCGGTGCCTGCGGTGTTGCAGGAGCCGGTTCCGCAGGCGTAGCACGCCTCGAACCGGCGCCATTCTGCGTTGTCGATCTCGCCGCTGCGATAGCGGTCCATCTCGCGCCAGAGGTCGGTCCCCGTGCCGAGTTCCCGCCCGTCGAAGATCGGTGCAGGCCGGTTGCCGCCGACGATCTGGATGGTCGGCAGATCGGAGCTGATCGCACCCATCAGCGCACCGGGAGTCGTCTTGTCGCAGTTGGTGAGGAGGACGACTCCGTCGATCGGATTGGCGCGCAGCAACTCCTCGACCTCCATCGAGAGGAGATTGCGGTAGAGCATCGCGCTCGGCTTCATGAGGTCTTCGCCGAGCGACATCGCCGGCATGACCATCGCTGTCCCGCCGGCTTCCGAAACGCCGCGGCGGACGTGCTCCGCGAGCTCGCGGAGCGGCAGGTTGCACGGGTTCGCATCGCTGGACGTGTCGATGACGGCGACGATGGGACGCCGCTGACCCTGCTCGATCTCACCGCCGCCCATCCGCACGGCGACGCGGTGCGCGAGCGCGACCTCGTCGTCGCCGTCGAACCAGGCGCTCGATCGCAGCCCGGTGGACGCCGCGGCTCCGTTCGCATCGTCCACGTCGGTCACAGGGAATCCTCTCCGGCCGGGACGAACCCGAGGTCGATGACGGCCTCGCCGGCCGCCGCGATGAGTCGCTCCAGGGAGCCGGCTTCCAGCACCGTCTGCCACGCCTGATACCGGTCTTCTCGGTAGGCGTGCTCCGGCGGCAGGTAGACCCAGCCCGGCCCGTTCGTGAGGTTCATCACCACAATGGTGGCGGATGGGAAGCGCGCCCGCAGACTCGACTGCAGCGCCGAGTACGCCTCACCGGGGTGCGCCACGAAGACGGCATCGCCGAAACGCCAGGCCCACAGCGGATGCACCGGCCGATCCATGTCGGTGTAGGTGCGGCGCAGCCTCGTCGCGCGCCGCAGCCGTTCGGCCCGACTCCGCGGATCGATGTCCGCCCACTCGCGTTCCAGCTCCTCGATCGGTGGAAGCGATTTCACGGCGACCGGCACCTCGCGGTGGATCAGTCCGCTCGTGCGGTCCCAGGTGGTCGGCGTCGGATCCCAGATCGCGAGCGGGGCGCCGGACTGGATGACGTCGTCGAGGACGAGCGCCGTGCCGGGCTGCGGCATCGTGAGCAGGACCCCGAGCACCGCGTGGCCGAGCGATGCGCCGTGCCGGTCCGCGAGATCGAGCTCGCCGCTGTACTGCTGGCGGGGCCCGAGTTCGCCGCTGGCTCCCTGCAGGAACAGGCACGGTGCATCGGTCGCGGCCTCGACGACGGCTCGCATCGGACCGACGTAATCGGGGGAGAGGTGGCTGTTGGCGTACCCGAGGGTGGTGGGGTGGCACGCGTAGTTCACGATGGTGGCCAGCACGGTGCCGTCGGCGCGGCTCGCCCGGCCGACCACGAGGGTCTGGTCAGGCGCCTGTTCCGGGTCGAAGCCGAGGAGCGCCTGGCCGTCGTGGAGCAGATCACGCACGGCCGCGAGGGTGTGGGTGCCGGTGCTCCACACGAGGTCGGCGTCCTGCAGATCGGCGATGGCCCGGACGGCCGCGTCGGCTGCGGCGTCCGCGAGGGCGTCGAGGTAGCCGGGGACGAATCCGCCGCCCGGCAGGTCCGCGTCCTCGCGGCAGATCGAGGGCCCTGCGTGGGTGTGGGTGAGGTGCAGCAGGACCCGATCCGATGCGAGGCCCGTCGCCGCGAGGACGGCCCCGCGCACCTGCCGCTCGTCCTCCATCGTGCGCCACCAGCCGAGATCGGCCGTGATGACGAGGGAGACATCCGGCACAGCATCGCCCGACCCCGCGGAATCGCTTGCCCCCGCGGAATCGCTTGCCCCCGCGGAATCGCTTGTCCCTGCGGACTCACGTGCCCCCGCTGCATCCAGCGCCAGCACGGTCAGCGTGAGCGCATCGTGCACGCCCGTGCTGAGGTCGGCGTCGCCGTAGCCCCAGTTGCGCATGCGGATCCCGACGGGCGCGGTTATGTCGCTTCTGGCCACGCCGAGGCGCCCGGTCCAACCGGGGAGTGCGTAGCGGGGCGGGGATGCGGGTTGCTGGGGAGACGTCGTCGGCACAGTCAGAGACTAAACAGCAGTTCCGAATCGACGAAATGTGTTCGCGTAGGCCGAACGATGCTGCACACGATGCCAGAACTGTTCGTGAAGGCAGAACACCGTTTTCTTTTTCCGAAACCCTCCATACACTCAACCGACCGAACACATCCGGTCGAGCCAAAGGAGGCACCAGTGACGCAGCTGTTCATGACCCACCCAGGGCCGCTTTCCGCGGTGGTCCAGGCGCCGCTCGCCGACGGCCTGGTGCTGCGTGCGGCGACTGAGGCCGATGAGGCAGCCATCGCCGCGGTGCTCGCCGAGAGCTTCGAAGAGGAATGGGACACGGCTCGGGTGCGCGCCGAATTCTCCGACGCATCGGACGTCCCGGTCACCTGGGTCGTCGAGGACGAGCAGGGTGTGCTGGGCGTCGCCTCCGAGCGGATCATGCCGGACACTTACCCGGACGCCGGATACGTGCACTACGTCGGCGTCCTCAACCGGGCGCGCGGACGCCGGGTCGGCGCAGCGCTCACCGTCCGGTGCATGCAGGGGTTCGGCGACCGGGGACTCTCGACCACCGTCCTAGAAACGGACGACTTCCGAGCCCCGGCCGTCGTCACCTACCTCCGCCTCGGGTTCGTCCCCACCTACCGTTCCGACGAGGAGCGCAGCGCCTGGTCCGCGTTGTTCCCCACGCTCTTCGCCCCCAAGCGCTGATCCACCGCTCGACCGCCCCGCACCAACCCCCGCACCACGCCCACCCGAAAGGACCCCACCGTGACCGAGCACCCCAAGCTCAGAGTCGGCATCGCCGGAGCCGTCCGTGGAGGCGGCTTCATCGCCGGTCTCCGTGAGGAGGCCCACCGCGCCGAACTCGTCGCCGTGTACGACCCGATCCCGTCCGCCCGTGAGGCGTTCGCGGCCGCCAACGAGGTCGAGTTCATCTGCGAGAGCTTCGAAGAACTGCTCGACCGGGTCGACCTGGTGATCCTCGCCTCGCCGCAGCAGCACCACACGCCGCAGGCCGTCGCAGCGCTCGCCCGCGACATCCACGTGCTGAGCGAGGTCCCGGCCGCCGTCAGCATGGAGCAGGCCAACGCGCTCGTCGCAGCCGTCCGCGGCTCGAAGGCGCAGTACATGATGTCCGAGAACTACGGCTACATCCGCGAGAACCTCATCGTCCGCGAAATGGTCAGGGAGGGCGCGCTCGGCGACCTGTACTACGGGGAGGGCGAGTACCTCCACGAGATGAAGACGTGGCACACGACCCCCACCGGCGAGAAGACCTGGCGATACTACTGGCAGGTCGGCCGCGACGGGATCACCTACCCCACCCACAGCCTCGGCCCGCTCCTTCAGTGGTTCGACGACCGGGTCGTCTCGGTCAGCTGCGTCGGCACGGGCCGCCACACGGACCCGGAGCACGAACTCCAGGACACCACGATCCTGCTCGCCCGCACCCTCAAGGGACGACTGCTCCGGCTCCGCTTTGACCTGCTCTCCAACCGGCCGGAGCTCTACGCGTACTACGCCGTGCAGGGGACGGGCGGCGCCTACGAAGCAGCCAGGACGCCCAACTCCGAAGCCGTCGTCTACCTCAACGGAACATCCCCGAACGGCGTGTGGGAGCCGCTCGAGAAGTTCGCGGACCTCTACCTGCCGAGCCGCTACAACCAGCCGGGATCCAAGGACACCCACTGGGGATCCGATGCCTGGCCGGTGCGCGACTTCATCGAATCGATCCTCGCGGGCACCACGCCGGAGATCGATGTCTACGCCGCACTCGACATGACCCTGCCCGGGATGCTCTCCGAGCTGTCGATCGCCCAGAACGGCGCCTGGGTCCACGTCCCCAACCCCCGATTCTTCACCGGGGGGATCGGCGTCGATCCCTCCCGGGAAGCACCACTGGCCTGAACCGACCCCACGGAACGAGTCAGCAGTACCCGCAACCGCACTTCGACAAGCTCAGTGACCCGCACCCCCCAACCCGGTCCCTGAGCTTGTCGAAGGGCACCCCCGCACGACCCCATCGCACTTCGACAAGCTCAGTGACCGGTCCTCCCGCTCAGTGACCGGATCCCCGCTCAGTGACCGGATCTCCACCCCGCCCGGTCCCTGAGCTTGTCGAAGGGCGCCACACCAACGAGAGGAACCACAATGACGTTCAGAATCGGTGCTGCACTCGCAGTCGTCGCCGTTTCCGGTCTGCTGCTCGCAGGCTGCTCCTCCTCGGAGCCCGCATCCACCGACTCCGGCAAGGTCGCCGGAGAGGTCACCCTCTGGAGCTATGGCAAGGTCCAGCTCAGCATGACGAAGCTCATCGAGGGCTTCGAGAAGGAGAACGCCGGCGCGACCGTCAAGGTCATCGAGGAGCCGGGCGACCAGTACTTCGCCCTCCTCCGCGCAGCCCTCACCTCCGGTCAGGGCCCGGACATCTTCCAGATGTTCCCCGGCGGCTACCAGCACCAGTTCTCGGACTACTCGCTGGACCTCAGCACGTACATCGACCGCTCGGAGTTCGAAGCGGTCCAGGGCCAGTTCTTCGCCGAGAAGTCGAATCTCGACAACCCCGTGTACGGCGTCCCACTCGTCTCCAACATGTACTACACGCTGTACAACCAGGAGATCCTCGACAAGGCGGGCGTGACGAAGTTCCCGACCGACTGGGCCGAGGTGGACGACGCCTGCAAGAAGATCACGGCGGCCGGTTTCCTCTGCATCGGCTACGGCAGCGACACTGGTGCCGGCGGTTTCGACGCGTACCAGGACTTCAGTTACATGTCGGGTGCGACGATCGGCCTGTCCGGTTGGGACGGCCTCATCGACGGCACGCAGAAGTACGACTCCCCGAAGCTCGTCGACCAGGTGACGAAGTGGGGCGAGCTGCAGACGAAGGGCTTCACGAACCCGGACGTCCTGACCTGGCGTGACGTCCGCACCGACTTCCTCGGCGGCAAGACGGCCATGTACATGACCGGCAGCTGGGACGCGAGCTGGGCGTCCGACGGCCTGGGCGACAAGGTCCACGCGGCGCCGACCCCGTTCAGCGACAAGCCGATGGACGTCCTCGTGCGTCTGCAGGACTCCGGCCTGTCCGTCTCCAAGGATTCCAAGAACGCCACCACCGCGGCCGCCTTCACCGCCTACTCCATCTCTGAGGCCGGCCAGAAGATCATCGCAGCGGCCGGCGGTGTCCCTGCCCGCACGGGCATCGAGTCCGACAGCCCGGTCAACCAGGAGGTCCTCGCGAACTCGGTGACCGAGAAGTGGAAGGTCGTCCCGATGATGGACAACTTCCTGGACGCATCCGTCACGACCGCGCTCCGCTCATCGCTCAATCAGGTGATGGCCGGCCAGCTGACCGCATCGGAGGCCCTGAAGAAGGTCGACCAGGCGACGGCCGCGGTCAGCAAGAGCGACCGGGTCACCTACAACCTCTCCGGAAAGTAGGCGACGGGACATGACGACCGACCTCCGCCGTGCGACGGCCGGGCCCTCCGTGGCACGGCGGCGGTCGCCAGTCGGCGCCCCGGGCGGCCGTTGGCCCTCCGGCCGCGGCTCCGGGAAGATTCGCCCGCAGGCCATGATCCGCCAACGGCAGCTGTGGGGACGACTCTTCGTCCTCCCCGCCGTGGTGCTCGTGGCGCTGCTCATCGTCCTGCCCAGCATCCAGGGCCTGTACTACAGCTTCACCGACTGGAACGGCCGCAGCGCCAACTGGGTCGGACTCGACAACTACATCAACGGGATCTTCCTCTCGCCGGACTTCGGGCGCATCGCGTTCAACAGCCTGTGCGTGGTGATCTCGGTGCCGTTCGGCGTCGCGCTGTCCGTCATCGTGGCGAACCTGCTGGCGAACAGCACGTGGGGCAGGGCGTGGTTCCGGGGGATCTACTTCCTCCCGATCGCGCTTTCCTGGGTGGTCATCGGCATCACCTTTGCCTACCTGCTGTCCGGCCGAGGACCGATCAATGCGCTGCTCTCTGCGGTCGGGCTCGGCCTCTTCAGCCAGGACTGGCTGGGCGGTGAGACCTCGGCGCTCGTCAGCATCATCCTCGTCTTCAACTGGTCGTACTTCGGCATCAACGTCGTCCTGCTCTTCACCGGCATGACGACGGCCGACCAGTCGGTCACGGAGGCGGCGCGGCTCGACGGCGCCCACGGGATCAAGATGTTCACCAACATCGTCATCCCGCAGGTGCGCCGGTACATCGAACTCGCCCTCATCATGACGATGGCTGCGGCGATCACACAGATCTTCGCCCTCATCTACACGATGACCTCCGGCGGGCCCGGCGTCGCGACGACGACGCTCGAGTACGCCCTCTACACGAGGTCCTTCAGCCTGGGGCACTTCTCGCAGGGCGCCGCGTTCGGCATCCTGCTGTTCCTCGTGTCCCTCGTATTCGCCGTGATGCGCCTGCGCGCCGGAGTGAAAGCCGATGATGACTGATCACCAGAGCACCCTCGCAGCACCGCCAGCCCGATCGGGCTCCGCCCAGGCGACACCGTCCGCTGGATCACGGTCCAGCAGGTCGGCCGGGTCGGCCGGGCCGGCAGGCACCCCGCGCAAGCGCACCAGACGCTTCGGCGACCGCCTCAAGGCGATCCTGTCCACCGGACTCGTGCGCATCGTCCTCGTGGCGCTCGCCGCGAGCACGATCGCTCCCGTCGGCTTTATGGTGTTCAAATCGCTCACCAAGCAGGACGGCACCAACGCGCTGACCTTCGAGTCCTGGGCGGCCGTCCTCAACGGCAAACTGCCGCAGGCCGGCCTCATCTCCCTGCAGGTCAGCGTCATCGCGATCGTCGTGATCCTCGGCGTCGGGACGCTCGCGGCCTTCGGATTCGCGAAGCTGCGGTTCAAGGGATCGCAGCCGATCATGGCGACGATCATCGTCCTGATGCTCGTGCCGGGGCAGACGTTCATCATCACGGAGTACTTCAACTTCTCCAACCGGGGCCTCATCGGGAACATCCCCGCGGTCGGCATCCTCTACGGGGCGACGCAGATCCCGTTCGCGACGTTCATCCTCACGAACTTCTTCCGGGCCATCCCGGACGAGCTCGTGGAGGCAGCGATCATCGACGGCGCGTCCTACCCCAGGGCGTTCTGGAGCATCTTCCTGCCGCTCGCGCGTCCCGCGATGGTGACGGTCGGTGTGCTCGCGTTCATCGGTGTGTGGAACGACCTGCTCATCGCACTCCTGTTCCTTCCGACGCCGGGAGCGCGTACTCTCAGCGTCGTGATGGCGGGGGCGCAGGACACCAGGGTGTTCGATGTCAGCCAGGTGATGGCGGGCTCGTTGCTGAGCGCGATCCCCTGCATCATCGTGTACCTGATCTTCCAACGACAGATCGCTGTAGGTCTGACCGCCGGCACGGGAAAGTAGGTCCCGTGACCACCACGGACGATTCCAGGGGCGCAGCCGTCGCCGCAAGCGTGGGGGCAGCCGCCCCGGATCAGGGCGGGCGCTACACGCTGCGCAGCATCTCGCGGGCGATCGACGCCCTCGACGTGCTCGCTTCGGCGGACGCCTCGATGAGCGTGAGCGATGTCGCCCGCGCGCTCGGCGCCTCCAAGAGCACGGCGTTCGCGATCCTGCAGACGCTCGAGGAGCGCAACCTCGTGAGCTCGGCCGGCGAAGGGTTCCAACGCCGGTACACCCTCGGACTCGGGCTCGCGCGCCTCGGCCACCGTGCCGTCAGCCGGGTATCGATGCTCGACGCGGCGATGCCGCACCTCGAACGCCTCACGAAGATCACCAAGCTGTCCTCGCGCGTCGCCACGATGTCGCAGGGCATCGCGGTGGTTCTCGGGCAGGTCGACGGACCGAACTCGATCCGCTTCGACCTCAACATGGGCGGGCGGGAACGACTGCACTGCACCGGCATCGGGAAGGCGATCCTCGGCCGGTACACGGACGAGGAGGTCGTCGACCTCGCCGAGCAGACGGGCCTCCCGAAGCGCACGGCGTACACGATCACCTCGATCGACGCCCTCCTCGTCGATGTCGCGAAGGTCCGCGAACGCGGCTTCTCCGTCGATGACGAGGAGGACGCGGAAGGCGTGCTGTGCATCGGGGCACCGCTCATCGACCACACGGGGGCGTGCGCCGGCGGCATCAGCGTGACGGGGCTCAAGGTGAGCCTGTCCGTCGAGCGGGTGTTCCGGGTCGGCGAGGCCGTCATCGCGGCGGCCGAGGCGATCTCACAGCGGATGGGAGCACCGAAATGAGTACGGAACGATCCGCCGAGACCGGCGAGGCCACGGCGTTCCCGAGTGACGGTCTGCAAGCCTTCGACCTCCGCGGCCGGACGGCGCTCATCACGGGTGCGGCAGGCGGCATCGGTCGTGCGCTCGCGCTCGGTCTGGCGAGAGCCGGAGCGGACCTCGCCCTGGCCGAGCGGCCCGGCGTGCATCCGACGCCTGAGCTGGAAGCGGCGCTCGCCGCAACCGGCCGGCGGGTGCGCTGGTACGCGCAGGACCTGACGGACGCTGCATCGCTGCCCGGCTTCATCGACCGCATCTGGGACGACGCCGGAGGGATCGACATCCTCGTCAACAACGCCGGCCACGCCACGATGGATCACTTCAACCGCATCGATTACGCCGCATGGCGAGCCACGATGACGGTCGATCTGGACGCCCCCTTCCTGCTCAGCCAGCGGGTTGCGGAGCGGATGATCCACAGCGGCGTGCAGGGGAGGATCATCATGATCTCCTCGAAGAACGGCCTCCAGGCGGAACCCGGCCTCGCCCACTACAACGCGGCGAAGGGCGGCCTCGAACTCATGGCGCGCAGCCTCGCCGTCGAACTCGGGGTGCACGGGATCACCGTGAACACTGTCTGCCCCGGGATGGTCGACACCGGCCTCGCCGCGGACTTCCCGCTGGACTGGCCCGCGTTCGAGCGGTCCTACCGTGAGCACATCCCGCTACAGAACCGCTTCGCGCGGCCGGAGGAGATGGTCGGGCCGGTCGTGTTCCTCGCATCGGCCGCCGGTTCATACGTCACGGGAACCTCGATCGTGGTCGATGGCGGAGTGCTCGCGAACCAGGTTCCCAGGTTGCAGTTCATGCAGCCGTTCCAAGATCGGGTGGACGACGATCCGCAGCACGCCAGAGTGCCGCCGGATGGAGGACCCACCAGACCCGATCCGACACCCGTGGCCGCGACATCGGCCGCAGCAGAGCCGGCAACACCCGAGCAGGCGACACCGGCACCGACGACACCGACGACACCGTCACCGACAACACCCGAGACATCAGCACCTGACGACATCCACGTGCCGAACGCGCGCACGACAACCGACGAGGAGTCAACCCGATGAAGGCACAACACTATCTGGAGTCCCTCGGACTGCCCGGGGGAGACGACTACTCGCTCCCCACGAGCGCGCTCCGGTTCGCGGACGGCAGCTCCTTCCACGTCGAGATCCCCTCCGTCGAGGGGCCTGATGCGATGGAAGCCGTCATCGAGGAGGCGGCTGCACGGGGCGTCGCCGTGCACCGGGTCAGCCAGGGCAGCGGCATCTGGATGCTCACGGACGCCGAGATCGAGCGCATGGTCGAATTGGGCCGCGCCCACGACATCGAGGTCTGCCTCTTCGTCGGTCCGCGTGCCGGCTGGGACACGGGCGCTCAGGCGTCGAGCCCCGGGGGCGCCGTCGTCTCGGGATCGTTGCGCGGCGCGGACCAGCTAGCGTACGGCGTCGAAGAGGTCGTGCGCGGCTGCGAGCTCGGGCTCCGGTCCGTCCTCGTCTCCGACCTCGGCCAGCTCGCGGTCCTCGGCAAGCTCAAGGCGAACGGCGACCTGCCGAGCGACCTCGTGCTCAAGGTGTCGGCATCGCTCCCGGTGTCGAACCCGGCCGGCGCGCAACTCCTGGAGCAGCTCGGGGCGTCGAGCCTCAACGTGGCCGTGGACCTCAGCCTCCCGACGCTCGCAGCCATCCGTGCCGCGGTGTCGATCCCGCTGGATCTCTACATCGAGTCCTCGGACGACTTCGGCGGCGTGATGCGGTACTACGAGATCCCCGAGATCGTGCGCGTCGCCGCGCCCGTCCACCTGAAGTTCGCCGTGCGCAACTCGCCGGGGCTGTACCCGAGCGGCGGACACCTCGCCGGGGTCCTCGACGCGACCGCGCGTGAGCGGGTCCGGCGTGCCGCGCTCGGGCTGGCGATGCTCGAGCGTGCCGATGCCGCACTCGCCGTGCGGGCCGGCTCGTGACGGGTGGGATCGGAGCGGGCGACGCATCCGCCGGGATCGTTGCGGGCCGGGTGGCGCTCGCTGCCCCTGGGACCGAGTTCCACAGCCGGGACGTCGCCCTCGGAACGGAGCGTCCGGCTGTCTTCGCCGACGCGCTCGCGAGTGAAGCCGACGCTGCCGCTTCGGCTGCGGCCGATGCGTTCTTCGCGCTGCAGACCGAACCGGGGGAGCTCGACCCGGTCGTCCTCGTCCGCGCACTCGCGGTGGCGCTGGAGGGGCGACGGGCCGAGCTCGTCGCCATCGCCGGCATCGAGACCGGGCTTCCGCCGGCTCGGCTCAACTCCGAGCTGGGGCGGATGACCGGTCAGCTGGAGCTCCTCGCTGCGGAGGCCACCGCCCGCTCCGGCCGCGCGGTGGAGGAAGACCCGGCAGGAGAGCCGGGCGGTGCGGCGTTCGCACCGGCCCTCGCGCTCGGCCACGTCCCGCTCGGGCCCGTCGCCGTCTTCGGGGCGAGCAACTTCCCGTTCGCGTTCGGCGTGCTCGGCGGTGACACCGCTGCTGCGCTGGCCGCGGGCTGCCCGGTCGTGGCGAAGGGGCACCCGGCGTATCCGGAGACGAGCGATCTGCTCGCCGAGATCCTCGCCCGGGTCCTCGCGGACGGCGGATGGCCGGCGGGCTGGTTCTCGCTCCTGCACGGCCGTGGGAGCGAGATCGGGCAGGCGCTCGTCGCCGCCGACGGCATCGCTGCAGTCGCATTCACCGGATCGACTCGTGGTGGGCTGGCGCTCGTCGAGGCAGCAGCGGCCCGCGCCGTGCCGATCCCGGTGTTCGCAGAGCTCGGCGGCATCAACGCGCTGTACCTGCTGCCGGGAGCGGCGGGGGAGGCCGGGGGCGGTGCTGCGTCCGGCGCCTCCCCGTTTGTCACCGGGCTGGCGCAGTCGGTCACGGGCGGCAGCGGGCAGTTCTGCACCAAGCCCGGCCTGCTCGTCCTCGTCGACGATGCAGCCTCCCGTCTCACCGTCGCATCGCTCGCCTCAGTGCTCGCCGCGGCCGACAGCGCGCCGCTGCTGACACCGGGCATCCTGCACGCGCTCGTGACCGGCATCGATCGCCTCCGCCGACTTCCAGGGGTCGACGTCCTGCTCGACGGGCCGACCGACGAGACCGACGTCGCAGCAGCAGTGCCGGCGGCCCTCGCGACCGTCACGAGCGCCGACCTCCGCGCCGATCCGTCCATCACGGACGAGCTGTTCGGGCCGGCGGTCGTTGTTGTGTACTGCGACAGCATCGAGGACCTCATCGACCTCACGGGTGTGATCCCCGGCGGCCTGACCGCCACGATCCACGCTGCGGCCGGCGACGAGGACGCATTGCACGCCCTCCTGCGTCGGCTGCGGTTGCGAGCCGGACGGGTGCTGTTCGGCGGCTTCCCGACCGGTGTCAGAGTCGGGCGGGCGACGACCCACGGCGGTCCGTTCCCGGCGACGAGCGCGCCGGGGACGACCTCGGTCGGAGCGCATGCGATCGATCGGTTCCTGCGCCCCGTGACCTATCAGGACCTGCCAGAATCGATGCGCGCAGCAGCGCTGTCGTGGAAGTGAGGCGAGTGGTGGTGGACGAGGTCGCATCGGCAGGAGTGCCAGAGACGGTTTCCGGGGGCGAGGGTGCGGTCGAAGCTGCACCCGGCATCTCGGTGGATGGTGCACCGGACGTTTCGGTGGAGCCGGCTTCGGCCGTCGCATCGCAGCTGGGGGAGTCCCCGCGGTGGGATGCCGAGCGCCGCTCGCTCTGGTGGGTCGACATCACCGGCTCCGTGCTGCACGAGCTCCGGACGGATGGAGAGACCGTCTCCCGGCTCCTCGCACGTCACGCCGGCACGGTGATGCTCGCCGACGACGGGCGCCTCCTCCTCGCGACGACCGCGGGTCTTGAGGTGCTCGATCTTGCGGCTCCTGAGATTGCGGCGGCGGCTGATGCCGATGCCGCTGCTGTCGCAGCCGATGGCGGCGCGCACAGTTCTGCACCCCAGGTGATCGGTGGCGTTGTGGTGTGCCCGATCGAGGCCGATGAGCCCGGCCGGCGAATGAACGACGCCTCGGTCGACCCGTCCGGTCGGGTGTTCGCCGGGACGATGCGCTGGCATGACGCCGGCGCCCAGCCGCACGACGGCGTGCTGTACCGGTTCGACGGTCCTGTGCCGGCCGTTCCGGTGATGACGGGCATCGGCTGTCCGAACGGGCTCGTCTGGCCGCGTCCGGATCTGTTGGCGTACATCGATTCGATGACGCGGAGCATCGCGCTGTGGTCGGTCGATCCGGAGACCGGGGAGTTGCTCGAACGGACCGGCGGCATCGACGTCTCCGCGTTCGAGGGTGTGCCCGACGGCATGACGCTCGACGCCGACGGCGCGCTGTGGGTCGCGTTCTGGGGTGGCGGTGTGGTGCGTCGGTTCGCGCTGGACGGCACGGTGCTCGCGACGATCGAGCTGCCGACGCCGCTCGTGACGAGTGTCGCGTTCGGCGGCCCCGATCTCGCGACCCTCTACATCACAACGGCCCGTCCGGATCCCGAGCCTGTCACGTCGGCTTCGTCGTCCGCATCGTCCGCTCCTGTGCCGGCGTCATCCGCATCGTCCGACCCCGCCGGCCTGCTCTACCGCTGCGTGCCCGGCCCGCGGGGTCTGCTCCCAGACCGCTGGCCCGCATCCCGCTAGCGTCCCTGCACCGGCAGGTCTGTACGCAATTCAGGAGCGCCCCGGAGTGTCGACCCGCGCTCGCCGCATCCCGGCCGCGACGCGCCGGGGCGCTCCTGAGTTGTGAACGCCCCGCTCACTCCGCGGAGGGCGCCGGCCATTCCGCGACGGCCGGGCGCGCGCTCAGCTGGCGGCCGACCGCCGAGAAGCCGAGCTTCCTCGCGATCGCGCGCGACCCGGGGTTGTTGTCGCCGGCGCGCCATTGCGGCAGGAGGCCGGCATCGAGTGCGTGTTCCACCGCGGTCGATGCGAGCGCCGTGGCGAGACCGGTGCCGCGCGCATCGGGAGCGGTCAGCGCCGTCATGTGGGCGACGCCCAACGGCCACGAACGGTACCCGGCCACTGCGAGGACCCGCCCGCGCTCGCGGATCGAGAACAGCGGCGAGGTGATGCCGAAGATCCCGCTCTCCGAGGCTTCGTCGTCCTCCACCTTGGACAGGAGCGCCTCGATCGCCGGGTCGTTCGCCTTGCTGACGACGACATCGACGTCCTCCGCCGGCCGGAACCGCCCAGGCAGGAGATAGTCGAGCGTCGCCGGTCCGAGCACCTCGGCGATCGCGATGCGCGAGCGCAGGAACTCGATCGTGCCGACGGTCCGTGGGGACTCCTCGTCGATGGCGAGGCGTTTCGCGGTGTCGTCGTCCGGCACGATCGCGAGTGCACTGCCGTCGATCTCGACCACGCCGATCCACCCGGGAGGGCAGGCCATCGATCCGGCATTGACCACGACGGCGACGCGTCCGGCCGCGAATCGGGCCGTGGGCGACGCGAGTCCCTGCCACAGGCGTCGGACGTTCGCGAGCACCCTGGCGTCATCCTGCTGCATCCCGCAACTCTCCCACATTCACCTCCGCACCTCCCCGCAGAACGGTTTTCACAATTCAGGAACTCTCACGGAATTCAGGACGATTTCGCCCAATTCACCGCCGAATCGTCCTGAATTCGGCAAGAGTTCCTGAATTGTGGAAGCGCAGTGCACGTGCGGTGGGGGGCGGAGTGCGGCACGGGGAGAGGGGAGGAGGCCGCGGCGTGAGGCGGAGGAGGCCGCAACGGGAGGCACAGGAGGCCGCAACGGGAGGCGGAGGAGGCCGCAGCGTGAGGAGATCGTTCGGATTCCGGGGGCGGCATACGGGATGGGTAGGATGTGGAGTCGGGCCGATCGTGCCCGCACAACCCCAGGAGTACGACGATGGCTTTGATCGTGCAGAAGTTCGGCGGGTCCTCCGTCGCAGACGCCGAGAGTATCAAGCGTGTCGCCAAACGCATCGTGGAGACGCGGAAGGCCGGCAACGAAGTTGTCGTCGCCGTGTCGGCGATGGGCGACACCACGGATGAACTGCTCGACCTCGCCCACGAGGTCACCCCCATCCCCGCCCCGCGTGAGCTCGACATGCTGCTCTCCAGTGGCGAGCGGATCTCGATGGCGCTCCTCGCGATGGCGATCAGCAGCATGGGCTACGTGGCCCGCTCGTTCACGGGCAGCCAGGCCGGCATGATCACCGATGCGCAGCACGGCGCGGCGCGCATCGTCGATGTCACGCCCGTCCGCCTGCGTGAGGCGCTCGATGACGGTGCCATCGTCATCGTCGCCGGCTTCCAGGGCTTCAACCGCGATACCCGCGACATCACGACCCTCGGCCGCGGCGGCTCCGACACGACCGCCGTCGCGCTCGCCGCAGCGCTCGGCGCCGACGTCTGCGAGATCTTCACCGATGTCGACGGCATCTTCACGAGTGATCCCCGCCAGGTCCCCAAGGCGAAGAAGATCGACCGGATCTCCAGTGAGGAGATGCTGGAACTCGCAGCCTCCGGCGCGAAGGTCCTCTACATCCGTGCCGTGGAGTACGCACGCCGTCACGGTGTGACCCTGCACGTGCGTTCATCGTTCAACAACAACGAGGGAACCCTCGTTCTCAACAACCCAGGAGAGGGTGACGCAGCCATGGAGCAGCCCATCGTCGCAGGTGTCGCAACCGACCTCAGCGAAGCCAAGATCACCGTCGTCGGCGTCCCGGACGTCCCGGGCAAGGCTGCGGAGATCTTCACGATCGTCGCGAAGTCCGGCGGCAACGTCGACATGATCGTGCAGAACGTGTCGACGGCGGTCGATGGCGTCACCGACATCTCCTTCACCCTCCCGAAGTCGGAGGCGCAGCAGGTCCTGCGCGCCCTCGCGGCCGAGCAGGAGCGTGTCGGCTTCTCGGCGATCCAGCACGACGACCAGATCGGCAAGCTCGCGCTCGTCGGCGCCGGCATGCGCACCAACACGGGCGTCTCCGCGAAGCTGTTCGAGGCGCTCAGCGTCGCCGGCATCAACATCGAGATGATTTCCACGAGTGAGATCCGCATCTCGGTCGTGACCCGCGCGGACACGCTGACGAAGGCCGCGAACGTCGTGCACACGGCGTTCGGTCTCGACGGCGACGACGAGGCGGTCGTGCACGGCGGCACCGGCCGCTAGTCCCGCTTCGCCGGGTCCGTCCTGGGGCGCCGGGTCCGTCCAGCCTCGCAGGGCAGCCCTGCCTCGCAGGGCATGTCCCGCTTCGCCGGGTCGGTCCCGCCTCGCTCGGCCAGTCCCGTTCCCGGCTTCAGCGGAAGCGGCATCGAGCATAACTCCTTCGATACGGACATCGGTTTCTGAAGAACCCTGGAATTCCAGGGCTCTTCGGCTGGCCGGCTTCAGATTGAAGGAGTTACGCTCGAACGGCGTCCGGCTGGCGCACGAGCGAGGGCGCGACCGATGGCGCAAGCTCGGGGTCCAGCCGAGGAACGACGGAAAAGCGCCAACCGTGTCGAGTCGCCTCTCCGAAGGGGAGAGCGCGCCAAGTCATGATGCAAGATGGTTCGTAGCATCCCCGAACAGAGGAATCGAATGAGCAACGGTGTACGTGTAGGTGTTGTTGGCGCGACCGGCCAGGTCGGCAAGGTCATGCGCAAGCTGCTGGAGGAGCGTCAGTTCCCGATCAGCGAGATCCGGTTCTTCGCGACGGCCCGCTCCGCAGGCACGACGCTGCCGTTCCGCGGTGAGGACATCGTCGTCGAGGACGTCGAGACGGCGGATCCGACCGGCCTCGACATCGCCCTGTTCTCTGCCGGTGCGACCGGATCGCGCGCCCAGGCTCCTCGCTTCGCCGCAGCCGGCGCGCTCGTCATCGACAACTCGAGTGCTTGGCGCATGGACCCCGAGGTCCCGCTCGTGGTGAGCGAGGTCAACCCGCACGCGATCAAGGAGGCCGTGAAGGGCATCATCGCGAACCCGAACTGCACCACGATGGCTGCGATGCCGGTGCTCAAGGTCCTCGATGCAGAGGCCGGCCTCAGCCGCCTCATCGTGAACACGTACCAGGCCGTCTCCGGTTCCGGTCTGGCCGGCGCGGAGGAACTCATCGGCCAGGTCGAGGCTGCCGTCGCGCAGGGCGACCTCACTCGGCTGGTGCACGACGGTTCCGCGATCGAGTTCCCCGCTCCGGTGAAGTACGTCGCCCCCATCGCGTTCGATGTCATCCCGCTCGCCGGTTCGATCGTCGAAGACGGTCTGGGTGAGACCGATGAGGAGAAGAAGCTCCGCAATGAGAGCCGCAAGATCCTCGAACTGCCCGAGCTGCTCGTGTCCGGCACGTGTGTACGCGTCCCGGTCCTGACCGGTCACTCGCTCGCGATCAACGCGGAGTTCTCGCACGACATCACGCCTGAGCGTGCCATCGAGATCCTTCGCGATGCTCCGGGCGTGGAACTGTCCGACGTCCCGACGCCGCTGCAGGCGGCTGGCAAGGACCCGTCGTTCGTCGGTCGCATCCGTGCCGACCAGAGCGCTCCGGCAGGCAAGGGCCTCGCGCTGTTCATCTCGAACGACAACCTCCGCAAGGGTGCAGCGCTCAACGCGGTGCAGATCGCGGAGCTCGTCGCAGCGGACCTCGTCGCGGCCCAGGCCTGATCAGGCCCGCCCAGCACGACTGATTCGGCGGCGCAGTCCCTTCGGGGCTGCGCCGCCGTTCTCATCTCGGATTGGCGCCGAGGTGGTCGCCTCAGCGCTTCGGCGGTTCGATGAGGTCCCAAGGCATGCCGTACAGATCCTCGAAGACCGCGACTGTTCCGTACGCCTCGTGCCTCGGATCTTCGCGGAAATGCACACCAGCTTCGACCATCCGACGATGTTGACCTGCGAAATCGTCGGTTTCCAGGAAGAACGCGACGTCGCCTGCGGCCTGTCGTCCGACTGGGGCATCGTCATCGACGGCCAGTGCGAGGACAAATCCGGTACCGCCGCCGTCGGGTCCGACAACGACCCGGCGCCATCCGGATTCGAACGTTTCGTCTTGGCGAACGACGAATCCGAGTGCATCCGTGAAGAATCGCAGCGCATGGTCGATGTCGCGGACGAGATAGGTGACATTCTGCAGATTGAGCACGCCAGAGCGTATCTCTTTTCCGGAAATTGTGCTGGTGGGGTGCGCTATGCGGCCGGCGGCGAATAATTCCCGAATACGGGAGGGATAGACTCGGTGGGTGACTGAAACTGTCGACGTAGCCCTGATCGGTGGCGGCATCATGAGCGCCACGCTCGCCGCCCTGATCCACCAGGTGCAACCCGATTGGAAGGTCGAGGTGTACGAGCGACTGAGCGATGTGGCGCTCGAGAGCTCGAACCCCTGGAACAACGCCGGCACCGGCCACGCCGCCCTCTGCGAGCTCAACTACATGCCGCAGAGCAAGGACGGATCGGTCGATCCGGCCAAGGCGATCAGCATCAACGAGCAGTTCCAGTTGTCGCGTCAGTTCTGGTCCTATCTCGTCGACGAAGGCGTGCTCGGCGAGCCGGCCACGTTCATCAACTCCACCCCGCACATGACGTTCGTGCGCGGCGAGAAGGACGTCGAGTACTTGCGGAAGCGGTATGAGGCGCTCAAGGATCAGCCGTTGTTCGCCGGCATCGAGTTCACGGAGGACCCGGCGGTCATCGCCGAGTGGGCCCCGCTGCTCATCAACCGTCGCGAGGTGGGGGAGCGCATCGCCGCCACCCGCATCACGGCAGGCACGGACGTCGACTTCGGGTCGCTGACCCACAAACTGTTCAAGGAAGCCGCACCGCAGGCGACGCTCAACCTCAACCGGGAGATCCGTCACCTCAAGCAGCTGAGCGATGGCACGTGGCGCCTCCGCGGACGCCACACTCTCGGACGCACGCCGTTCGAGGTCAAGGCGAAGTTCGTGTTCGTCGGTGCAGGCGGTTGGGCGCTCAAGCTCCTGCAGAAGTCCGGGATCCCCGAGATCAAGGGCTACGGCGTCTTCCCCATCGGCGGTCAGTTCCTCCGTACTGACAACCCGGAGGTCGTTGCGAAGCACCGCGCGAAGGTCTACAGCCAGGCGTCCGTCGGCGCACCGCCCATGTCGGTCCCGCACCTCGACACGCGTGTGGTCGACGGTCAGGCGAGTCTCCTCTTCGGCCCGTACGCGACGTTCAGCCCCAAGTTCATGAAGAAGGGCTCGCTCGGCGACATCGTCACGCAGGTCCGCCCGGGGAACCTCATCCCGATGCTGTCGGTCGCGAAGGACAACCCGAGCCTCATCAGCTACCTCGTCGGTCAGCTCATGCAGTCGCGGAAGCAGAAGCTCGATGCGCTGCGCGAGTTCATGCCGACGGCGAAGGACAAGGACTGGTACCTCATCGAGGCCGGTCAGCGCGCTCAGGTCATGAAGAAGGACAAGGACAAGGGCGGCATCCTCCAGTTCGGCACGGAGGTCATCAGTGCAGCGGACGGGTCGATCGCGGGTCTCCTCGGTGCGTCGCCCGGTGCGTCCACCGCCGTTCCGATCATGCTGGGCATCCTCCGGAAGTGCTTCCCCGACCGCATCGCCGGTTGGGAGCCGAAACTGCGCGAGATGATCCCGACGTACGGTTCGACGCTCAATGAGACGCCGTCGAAGGCCAACGAGGTCCTCGAGCGCACGGCGGGGACGCTCGACATCTCCCTCTAGTCGCACGGTTCACACGTTGTGGACGAGCCCATCCGGTTGCCGGGTGGGCTCGTTCCCGTTTGTGCGGCGGCAGCCGGACGACAGCCGGATGCGGCAGTGGGAATAGACTGCACGGGTGGCAAAACTGTACTTCCGATACGGCGCGATGAACTCGGGCAAGAGCACCGCACTCCTGCAGGCGGCGTTCAACTATGAGGAGCGCGGTCATCGTGTGCTGCTCGCGAAGCCTGCCGTCGACACGAAGGGCGACAGCGCCATCGTGAGTCGTCTCGGGGTCACCCGTGACGCAGACTTCCTGCTCGGGCCGGACGACAGTGCGTACGAGGTGTTCGCGACGCATCGTTCGCGCACGGTCGCCGAGACCGGTGAGGACATCAGCTGCCTGCTGTTGGACGAGGCCCAGTTCCTGTCCCGGTTCCAGGTCGACGACCTGCTGCGCATCGCCCTCCTGGAAGGTATTCCGGTTCTGGCATACGGCATTCGGACGGACTTCCAGACGGCGGCCTTCCCCGGCAGTCGGCGCCTGCTCGAACTGGCGCACAGCCTCGAGGAGCTCAAGACGATTTGCCGATGCGGGCGCAAGGCCATCTTCAACGGCCGCCGGTTCGGGGACGAGTTCGTGTTCGACGGCGACCAGGTCGCCATCGATGGCGTCGAGGTGACCTACGAGTCGCTGTGCGGGGTCTGCTACCTGCAGGAATCGGGTGGCCGGCTCGGTTCGCTCTGACCTGACGCAGCGAGGTGTCGGCGTCTCGATCAGCGGGCCCGCGTTCGTCCTCTACGTGTTATTCACCGTGTATGAGGCCGTAACCTGCACTCGATAAGATCGCAACTATGAAGCTCTCTGTCATCGGCTGTGGTTACCTGGGTGCTGTTCACGCGGCTGCGATGGCCTCGCTCGGCCACGACGTCGTCGGAATCGATGTCGACCAGGCGAAGATCGAGGCGCTGTCCGCCGGTCGTGCCCCGTTCTTCGAGCCGGGCCTGCCCGAGCTGCTGCTGGCCGGTGTGGAGTCGGGTCGCTTGCGCTTCAGCACGGACACCGCCGATGCCGCTGGGGCAGCCGTGCACTTCATCGCCGTCGGGACGCCGCAGAAGGCCGGTTCGACCGCAGCAGACCTGCGCTACGTGGATGCCGCCGTCGACGGACTGCTCCCGTACCTGTCGGTCGGCGACATCGTCGTCGGCAAGTCGACTGTGCCGGTGGGCACCGCAGAACGCCTTGCCGAGATCGTCGCCCCGACCGGCGCCATCCTCGCCTGGAACCCGGAGTTCCTCCGGGAGGGCTTCGCCGTGCAGGACACCGTTGCACCTGATCGTCTGGTCTACGGCCTGCCCCCGGCAGCAGCGGATGCAGAGGCCGTGCGCACCGCGCTCGATGAGGTCTACGCGGCTGCGCTCACCACAGGCACCCCGCTCGTCGCGACCGGGTTCGCGACCGCCGAGCTCGTCAAGGTCGCTGCGAACGCCTTCCTCGCCACGAAGATCTCGTTCATCAACGCGATGGCGGAGATCTCCGAGGTCACCGGCGCAGACGTCACGGAACTCGCCGATGCGATCGGCTACGACGCCCGCATCGGCCGTCGGTTCCTGAACGCGGGCGTCGGCTTCGGCGGCGGTTGCCTCCCGAAGGACATCCGGGCGTTCGCAGCCAGGGCCGAGGAGCTCGGCCGCGGTGAATCGGTCGCCTTCCTCAAGGAGGTCGACTCGATCAACCTGCGTCGTCGTCAGCGCGTGGTCGACATCGCCGTCGAGGAGCTCGGCGGGAGTGCGTACCAGAAGCGCGTCGCGGTCCTCGGCCTCGCATTCAAGCCGGACAGCGACGACGTCCGAGACTCGCCGGCCCTCGACGTCGCCGTGCTGCTCAACGGCCTGGGCGCCCGGGTGCTCGCGTACGACCCGGAGGCGAACGCGAACGCGAAGCGCCTGCACCCGCAGCTGCACTTCGCGGCGTCCGCGGAGGAGGCCGTGGCCGACGCAGACCTCGTCGTTGTGGTGACGGAGTGGAAGGAGTTCCGTGCGCTCACGCCGGAGCAGCTCGCCCCGCTCGTCGCAGCGAAGGTCATCGTCGATGGCCGCAACTGCCTCGACGCCACCGCGTGGCGTGAGGCCGGCTGGACCTACCGGGGTCTCGGGCGTCCGTAGTCCGCGGTCGTCGAGGTGTCGGCCGCCGCGCCTGAGGCAGCTCCAACGGCCGCTGCCGACGCCACCGCCGACCGACGATCAACACCACGACGCACGAGCACGACCGCAAGTGAACCCAGGATCGCCCCGCTCGTGTTCGCGATGACGTCGGCGATGCTGGAGACCCGGTCAGGCATCCAGATCTGCACGGTTTCGATGATCATCGAGAACACCGCCCCCGTCGCCGGTCCGACCCACCAGAGCCGTCGGGGGAGTTCCACGGTGATGAGGGCACCGAGCGGGATGAAGAAGACGACGTTCGCCGCCGATTCCACAAACGCGTAGTCGAACCAGCGCGGAAGGCCGTAGTGGTGCGCCCACGCGAGCCATTCGCGCAGCCCCGGGCCGCCCTCAGCGTCGACCGGCGTCGGCCAGAACGCGATCAGCAGCATCACGATGAAGCACGCGACGAGGACGGACCACGTGATGATGCGCCACTTCCGGGTCATCCGTCGCCCTCCTGATCATCGCTCCGACCGGGGCGTCTCGGTCAGACTACGGCACTCGGGCTGTGTGCCGGCCGCGTCGGATCGCCCCCGAAAGGGGTGTCTCAGATGGCTGGGCTGCCGCACAGGTGACGGTTAGGCTGTGCCTACCGTCGACGAAAGAGGCCCAGTGACCGCAACGAATCCGGTCTCCGGTGAGCCCGTGTCTGACCCCATTCCGAGCCCCGATGCTGCCCGTGTGCGGAGCGGGCGACGTCGCCGCATCGTGTGGATCGTCATCGCGGTGCTTGTCGTCGTCGTCGCTGCCGGGGCGTGGATCGGCGTTCGGGCCGTCCTGGCGAAGAACGCGCTCGAAGCGGCGCAGACCGATGCCTCAGTCGTGCAGCGCTCCGTCCTCGCGGGGGATGCCGCCGCTGCGAAGGATCGCCAGTCGGACCTCGTCGCCCACACGGCGAAAGCCGTCTCCCTCACGAGCGACCCCGTCTGGCGGGTCGTGGAATTCGTCCCGTTCCTCGGCCAGAATCTCACCGCCGTGCGCGAAGCAGCAGCGGCGACCGACCGTCTGGCCACCGACGTCGTCCCGCTGGTTATCGATGTGGCGGAGCAGGTGAATGTCGCCTCGCTCGTCCCCGGGAACGGGTCCATCGACATCGCGCCCCTGCAGGCCGCTGCGCCAGGGGTCGCGAAAGCGAGTGCTGCGGCGACAGCGGTCGACGACGACGTGCAGGCCATCAACGCCGACGGCACGATCCCGCTCGTCGCCGGCGCCGTCCAGAAGCTGCAGCGCACGGTCGGGCAGGCGGCGGAGATGCTCGCCACCGCGTCCCGCGCCACGGCGCTCCTCCCCGACATGCTCGGTGCCGCCGGCCCCCGCAACTACCTGGTCCTCATCCAGAACAACGCCGAGGTGCGGACAACCGGCGGCATCGCGGGCGCGACGGCACTCGTCCACACCGAGAACGGCACGATGAGCCTCGTCCGCACTGCGTCGAGCGACGAGTTCATGCACCTCCCGAAGACGCCCATCCTGCCCCTCACGCCGTTCGAGCAGAACGTGTACACCGACAACCTCGGCACCTACATCCAGGACACCAACCTCACGGTCGACTTCAGTCGCACGGGTGAGCTGGCGGCCGCCATGGGCGAGCAGGTCTACGGGACGCCCATCGACGGGGTCGTCGCCATCGACCCGCATGTGCTCGCGCACCTCCTCGACATGACCGGGCCGATCACGGTCACCGACGGCACTCAGCTGACGAGCGAGAACGCCGCACAGGCCCTCCTGAGCGATGCCTACGCCCGGTATCCGGATCGTCTCGTGCAGGATGCGTTCTTCGCCGAAGTGGCCGAGTCGGTGTTCACGGCGATGACCGAGCACTCGCACGATCCGAAGCGGCTCGTCGAATCCCTCGCCGCGTCCGGGGCGGAGAACCGCCTGCACGTGTGGAGCGCGCACCCGGACGAACAGCGGTTGATCGCGGAGACATCCCTGGCAGGGATCCCGCCTGCCGACGACAGCACGGCCATCTACACGGGCGTCTTCCTCGAGGACCTCACCCGGGCGAAGATGGATTACTACCTGAAGACGACCGCCGTCGTTCGCGATGCGACGTGCTCGTCGGACGGTGCCAGGTACGTCGTCGAGGTGGAACTGACCTCGACTGCACCGCTCGACGCAGCGACCTCCCTGCCCGCCTATGTGACCGCGGACGGGCAGTTCGGGACCCCGGCGGGGGACATCGGCACCCGTGTGGTCCTGCACGGCCCGATCGCCGCATCGCTGCTCGGAGCCAACGACGGAACGGACCTGCCGGTCAAGGCCGTCACGGACCCGAACGGCCGTTTGTATGCGCAGACCGACGTGACCCTCAAGCCGGGCGAGACGAAGCGGATCGAGTTCACGGTGCGCGTCCCGAAGACCGCCGAAGTACCCCCAAAGCTGGTCACAACCCCCGGAATCACGGGGAAAACGGCGTTTTCGCACTTCCCTGCCTGCACCGGCTGACGTAGCATGATGGCACCTCCGGATGCCACGACACCCGAATTCGTGCACGAAGAGGCCTGGACGGACGCCCACCCGAATCGGCGGACGCCCGGGGAATTATGACGTTCTGGGGAACATCATCATGAAACGCACCCTAGCCCTAGCAGCGCTATGCCTGCTCGCCGTATTCGCCGTCCCGACCGCAGCGAACGCTGCCTCACCGGCGACTGAACTCTCCACCACCGTGTACGGCCCGCAGGGCTGCGCCACGATCACGCCCGTCAGCGTCGCCCAGGGCGGAACCGCGACGTTCACCTGCGACCGCACCTTCGATCCGGGCACCCCGGTCGAGGTCGTCGTGAGCGGCCCCGGCTGCCACCTGCCGCCGGCCACCCCCGCGACGGACCCTGCCGCGACCACCGGGTCGACCTCAACGCCGACCCCTGCACCCGCAGCCGCCGGCGGGCAGGTGCGCATCTCCGCGCCGTTCCAGGTCCCGGCGGACCAGGCGTTCTCGGTGAACATCGAAACGTCCAAGACCGCGAGCGGAACCTGCACCGTCACGGCGACCCAGGGCACGATCGCCGAGTCGGCGTCCTTCACCGTCACCGAGCGTGCCTTCGCCGAAACCGGCTTCACGGGCGCATCGCTCATCTGGGTCGGCGGCGGACTCTTCATCGCCGGCATCGCGGTGTACGCGGTGTTCAGCAAGCGCCGCCGCAACGCCTGAGCCGAGGCGACCGACTCCCCGGCCATCCGCACCAGATGGCCGGGGATTCGACGCCCCCAGTCCAGGGGACCCCAAAGGGGGTCACATCCGCGTGATTCCGCGGATTTTGCCTGGCGAGCAGCCGCTGTCGGACCTACCATGATGACGACATCCGAGTGCCTGGACGCCCCGATCCGGCACCGTGTCCTCTTCGCATCCGATAGAAGGTCAGCAGCCATGAAACGAACGCTCTCAGCCGCGGCACTGTGTGTGCTCGCCGTCCTCGCCGTCCCGACCGCCGCCAACGCCGCGGGGTACGGGCCAGGAAGTTGCAGCTCGATCGCTCCGACGAGCGTCGCCCAGGGGTCGTCCGTGACGTACTCCTGCGACGACTTCTGGCAGCCGAACGAGCCCGTCTCCATCACCATCTCCGGCGCATCTGCCGACGCGCTGACCGCCAGCACCGGCACGAAGGCGATCTCCGTCACGGCGACCGACAACGGAAGCCTGGAGCTCTCGGTGAAGACCGGCGCCTCCTCGCTCGGCACGTACACGCTGACGGCCACGCAGGGATCGATCACGGACTCGTCCGACTTCACCGTCGTCGCGGCGTCCGGCTCGGCAACCGGCACGTCCACGACCTCGGACGGCGATCCTGCGGCAGCGGCGGCAACCGGTTCCGATAATGGTTCCGGACTCGCGTCCACCGGATTCCAGGGCGCAGCGCTCCCGTGGATCGGCGGCGGCCTGCTGGCAGCCGGCATCGCGGCACTCGTCGTCGTCCTCGCCCGCCGTCGCAAGCAGGCGTGACGCACCCGGACCATCGTGCTCACAACGGCGTGTCCACGGTGGTTCGGTGACGATGTCGGGGTCCTGATGCAGGGTGTACACGAGTCGCCAAAAAATCAGGTATCCTAGACAAGGCCTTCGGGCCAATCGGGGTGTGGCGCAGCTTGGTAGCGCGCTTCGTTCGGGACGAAGAGGTCGTGGGTTCAAATCCCGCTACCCCGACAGCAAAGCCCGGCCGGATGAGAGATCATCCGGCCGGGCTTCTCTGTTTCTTAGGCGCTGATTCTTGGGGCGCTGTTTCTGCGGCGGACTGTTCTGCGGCGCTTGGCTGCTGCACGGCACAAGGAGAACCGCACGAGAGAAGGACGGCCTCCGCGGAAGTGGCCTTCTCTCATGCGGTTCTCCTCCTGCCGCGCGGAGCATGCCCAGCGCGACAGACGACGACGCAGACGCGCCTGACGGCTACACGACGGAGCGGCGAGGCAGCATCGTGAGCAGGGTCGCCTCCGGGCGGCAGGCGAAGCGCACGGGCGCGTAGATGGATGTGCCGAGGCCCGCGGAGACGTTGAGGTAGGCGGAGCGCAGCGCGTGGCGCCAGATGCTCAGGCCCTTGACCTGGTCGCGCGGGATGTCGCAGTTGGTCACGAGCGCGCCGAATCCGGGCACGCAGACCTGGCCACCGTGCGTGTGGCCGGCGAAGATGATGTCGGCGCCCTGCGTCACGAACGCGTCCAACACCCGCTGGTACGGCGCGTGCATCACACCGACCGTGACCGTGTGCGCGAGCGCAGGGTCGTCGGTGGTGAGCGTCTCGGCATCGAGGCGTTCGTCGATGAGCGCCGTCAGGGTGTCCAGCCGGTCGAAGCGACGGTGCGGGTCGTCGACGCCGAAGAGGTCGAGGCGGGTGTCGCGCACGTCCAACGAGCCCACGGCGTTGTTGAGGTCCAGCCAGCCGAGCTCCTCCGTGAAGAAGCGTTCGAGCGCACCGGTGTCGAGCGTCGTCGGCTGCTTCGGCGTGTGCGACGGGCCGGCGAAGTACCGCAGCGGGTTCTTGAACGACGGACCGTAGTAGTCGTTGGAGCCGTGGACGAATGCGCCGGGGATGCCTTCGAACACGCTCAAGCCGGCGCGGATGCCGTCGATGCCGTGCTCGTGCCCGAGGTTGTCACCCGTGTTGATGACGACATCCGGACGGAGCGCGGCGAGCGAGCGCAGCCAGGCCTGCTTGCGGGTCTGCCACGGTGCCATGTGGAGGTCGGAGATGTGCAGGACCGTGATCGGTTCCGACGATGGCGCCAACACGGGAGCGGTGACGCGACGCAGTGTGAACGCGTTGCGCTCGACGAGGGAGGCATAGGCGAACGTCAACGCTCCGGCAGCACCGATCACGGCGGCTCCGGTGCCGATGTTCGCTCCGGCACTCGATCGTCTCGTCATGTGGACTCCGTTCGTGTCAGCGTCGGCACAGGCATCGCGTCGACTCTTCGACCCTACCGGGTGCGACCCTCCGAAACCGCCGACCGGAGGGGAGTCCACAGGCTTGGCTGCCTCCGGCTTGCGAGGTCCGGACGGAACGTCGAAGGGCGGGTGCGATCTTGTGAGATCACACCCGCCCTTCGATGCTGCGTCAGCTCAGCAGGCTTCCTTGCTGACCGAGACGGTCACCTTGGCGTCGCGCTTGGCTGCGGTGCCCGCCGGCGGATCGATGCCCGTGATCTTGCCGGCCCCTGCACCTGGCTCCGCCTTACAGACCTGGGCCACGGTGCCGAATCCGGCCTGGTTCAGCAGTGCCTTCGCCTCATCGAACGACTTCGCACCACCGACGTCCGGCACGATCGCCATCGACTGGTTGCTGGTCGTGACCGTGACGATCGAGCCCTTCGGGGCGAGGCCGGCAGGATCGGATCCGGTGACCTGGCCGTTCGGCAGCTCTGAATCGACGACGCCGCCATTCAAGAAGCCGAATCCGGCATCCTCGATGAGCTTCTGCGCCTCGTCGATCGACTTGCCGCGCACATCGGGGACCTGGACGGACTTGCCGTTGACGAGTGCCGGGTCGGCGTCACCGAACCGGTCGCCGCCGTACTTGGCGTTGGCGACAGCCATGATCTGCGGCCAGATGCTGTGGCGGATGACGGCGATCTGCGTTCCATCGAAGTAGGTGCGACGCAGGTTGACGTGGCCCGATGCGTTGAACACGCCCACGATCGTTGCCGCCTTCGTGCTCGCGCCACTCATCCACGTTGCCTCGTTGTTGTCGGTCGTACCCGTCTTGCCGATGAGGGGGATGCCGTCGCCGACTCGCGACTGAGACGTCGTACCGCCGTCGAACGTCGCCTGGAGGGCCTTGTTCGCGGTCGCTGCGACGTTGGGCTCAAGGCCCTGACGGCAGTTCGCCGGAGGCACGGGGATCTCGGTTCCATCTGGCTTGACGACCTTGTCGATCGCGATCGGATCGCAGGTCACTCCGCCGGATGCGAACGACGCGAACGCCGTCGCCATGCTGAGCGGCGCGATCTCGTTCGTGCCGAGGACCGAGGCAGGCCCCTGCTGCAGGGGATCGCCGTCAGCGCGGTGCACGCCCATCGCTTCCGCCGTCTTGCGGATACCACAGAGGTCCAGCTGCTTCGCCATCGCGATGAAGCCCGTGTTGATCGACAGCTTGGTGCTCTGAGCGGCCGTGTAGAAACCGCCGTTGCCACCCTCGTCGTTCCCAGGGTTCCAGTCGGATCCCTGGTAGACGGTGCCGCCATCGGCGCAGCTGTCCTTGAACGTGCCCCACGGGGTGCGCTTCCGGCCGTCGACGCCCTCGTTCAGGCCGTGGCCCTCCTTGAGCCACTCGGCCAGGGTGAACGTCTTGTACGTCGATCCGGGCTGGAAGCCGGCGGACCCGCCGTACTCCTTGTCCGTGTTGTAGTTGATGGCGCTGTAGTCGGGATTGGCGAGCGTGTCCTCGTCGGCCGAGAACTGCTTGTTCTGCGCCATCGCGAGGATCCGGCCGGAACCCGGCTGAACCGTCACTGCAACGGCGCCGACATCGAGCTGATCGCTCGTGTGCGGGATGTACTCGTTGATCGCGTTCTGCGCGGCGTCCTGCA
Source organism: Plantibacter sp. Mn2098 (assembly GCF_049319745.1). Taxonomy (NCBI): domain Bacteria; kingdom Bacillati; phylum Actinomycetota; class Actinomycetes; order Micrococcales; family Microbacteriaceae; genus Plantibacter; species Plantibacter sp. Mn2098. The sequence goes on from NZ_JBMOUH010000001.1 coordinate 350,454, forward strand.
ACTCGAGATCGATCGTTGTGTAGACGTCGTAACCGCCACGGGTGAAGTTCGCCCAGCGGGCGTCCTCGGTGTCGCCGAAGATCGGGTTGTTGCGGAACACGTGCGTCACGTAGTCGCAGAAGTACCCGGCGTTCGACTGAGCCGTCTGGCAGCCGGTGCTCGGCGGATTGATCGCCGGCGTGATCGGGAGGGCGATCGCAGCGTCGTGCTGCTCCTGCGTGATCTTGCCCTCCTTCAGCATGTGATTGAGGACGTAGTTCCGGCGATCGAGCGTCAGCGAGTAGCCGTCCGCAGCTCCGTTGACCTCACGGTCCGGCTTGTCGATGCGGAGCGTCTCTGGGTTGTTCACGATCGAGACGAGCGTTGCGGCCTGATCGAGGCTGAGGTTCGCTGCGCTCACGCCGAAGTAGTAGTTCGCGGCGGCTTCGATGCCGTAGACGCGGCCGCCGAAGCCGGCGATGTTGAGGTAGCCGCGGAGGATGTCCTGCTTGCCGTAGCTCTTCTCCAGGCCGATGGCCATCCGCATCTCTTTGAGCTTGCGGTCGGGGGTCGCCTTCGTCGCCTCTTCGTAGGCTGCCTTCATCTTGGCCGGGTCGGTGATCGCCTCGGCCTTCTGCACGAGCACGTTCTTCACGTACTGCTGGGTGATCGAGGAGCCACCCTGGGTCTCGCCGCCCTTGAAGTTGCTGAGGACGGCGCGTGCGGTACCCATGAGGTCGACGCCGCCGTGCTCGTAGAAGCGGGGGTCTTCAGCCGAAACGGCTGCGTCCTTGACGAACTGAGAGATCTGGTCCCAGCCGACCTCGATGCGGTTCTGCTGGTAGAAGGAAGCCAGGAGGACGGGCGCACCGGCGCTGTCGACGGCGTAGATGTTCGACTTCTGGGCGAGTTCGTCGAGCTGCAGGTAGTCGGGCAGGCTGTCGAAGACACTGATGGTGCTCTTCGTCGCGATGCTCGTGACGGCGAGAGCTGGCGTAACGGTTGCAGCAACGAGGACGCCAGCGGCGACGCTCAAACCGAGGAAGCCGAGGAGTCCTCCGAGCACACCGGTAGCCGTGCGATGTTGTTCAGGCATGGGTCGATGCTATGCGACAAATGTGAGAAAGTGCCCTACCAGGAGTCCCGTCGCCAACAATCGTTGCCATTCCGAGTCCGGATCAGGCACTCGAAAGGGGGTCCGGACCTGCGATTTCGTCGGGCCGGACCCCGCTCGTCGTCAGATCATTGGCCGGTTCCCGTCCCGCCGGTGCCGCCGCCGGCACCGCCGTTCCCGGTGCCGCCATTGCCGCCGTTTCCATTGCCGCCGTTGCCGTTGCCGTTGCCGCCGTTCCCGCCATTGCCCGTCGGCGGTTCTGTGGAGTTGTCGGTCGGCGATTGTGGGGTCGATGGGGTCGGGGTGGGGGTCGGCGTGCTCGAATTGTTGTCGTCCTGGTTGCTGGACGAACTGAACGTGCCGTTGAGTGTTGCCCGATCGGCACTGGGGAACGACCCGCCCGGGTACTTCGCCAGGGCCTCCGACATGATCTTCGGCCAGATCAGGTGGCGGATGTTCGCGACTTGGTTTCCGTCGAAGTAGGTCGAGCGAAGACCGACGTGACCGGAAACGTTGAACGTTCCGACGACCGTTGCGACAGTCGTGCTCGCGCCGCTCATCCAGGTGGCTTCCGCGTTGTCCGTCGTTCCGGTCTTGCCGATGAGCTCGCCCTGTCCGGTCGTGCGCTGCCCGGACGCTGAGGCCGTGCCGTTCGCGACCACGCCTTGCAGGACATTGTCGACCGCGGCTGCGATCTTCGGGTCCACCGACTGGCGGCAGTTGGCTGCCGGCACGGTGACTGCAGAGCCGTCGGGCTTGGTGATGGAGTCGATCGCGATCGGGTCGCACGTGGTGCCGCCGGACGCGAGCGTGGCGAAGGCTCCAGCCATCGTGAGCGGTGCGATCTCGTTGGTGCCGAGGACGGACGCCGGGCCCTGCTCGAGCGGATCGCCGTCTGCGCGGTGGACGCCCATCGACTCCGCCGTCTTCCGGATGGCGCACAGGTCGAGCTGCTTCGCCATGCCGACGAAGACCGTGTTGACCGATTGCTCGGTACCACGACGAACGGTCCAATTGCCGGATTCTCCCTCGTCGTTCTGCGGGTTCCATCCGGCGTCCGCCTGGACGGTGCCGCCCGGGGCGCACGAATCGTTGAAGGTGCCCCAGTTGGTACGCCGGTTCGCGTTGATCGTCTCATTGACGCCGTGGCCCTCAGCGAGCCAGTCGGTGAGCGTGAAGATCTTGTAGGTCGACCCCGGCTGGAAGCCGGAGGACCCGCCGTAGTCAGAGTCCGTGTTGTAGTTGATGGCGCTGTAGTTCGCGCCGGATGCCAAGACTTCTGGATCCTGCGAGTAGTCCTTGTTCTGCGCCATCGCGAGGATGCGACCGGTGCCGGGCTGGACACTGACGGAGACGGCGCCGATGTCGAGCTGGTCGCTCGTCTTCGGGACGTACTCGTCGATGGCGGCCTGCGAGGTGTTCTGCAGGTCGACGTCGAGCGTTGTGTAGACGCTGTAGCCGCCGCGGGTGAAGTTGGCCCAGCGTGCGTCCTGGGTTGCGCCGAACACGGCGTTGTTCTGCAGGATGTGCGTCACGTAGTCGCAGAAGTAGGCGGAGGAGCCGGCCGCCTGGCAGCCCGTCACCGGGACGACGATCGACGGCGTGATGGGTTGGGCCTTGGCCTGCTCCAACTCCGCCTGGGTGATCTTGCCCTCGGTGTGCATCTGCTTGAGGACATAGTCGCGGCGTGCCTTGGTGAGCGCGTAGCCGTTCGCCGAGCCGTTGTCCTTGTCGTCCGGTTTGTCGATCCGAAGGTTCTCCGGGTTGTTGACGATCGCGACGAGCGTGGCCGCCTGGTCGAGCGTCAGATTGGCGGCAGTCGTATTGAAGTAGTAGTTGGCGGCGGCTTCGATGCCGTAGACGCGACCGCCGAAGCCGGCGATGTTGAGGTAGCCGCGGAGGATGTCGTCCTTGCCGTAGGTCTTCTCCAGACCGATCGCGAGCCGCATCTCCTTGAGCTTGCGCTCCGGAGTGGTGTCAGTCGCCTCCTTGTAAGCCGCCGCGCTCTGCTTCTTGTCCGGGATGGCCTCCGCCTTCTGCACGAGGACGTTCTTGACGTACTGCTGCGTGATGGAGGATCCACCCTGGATGTCTCCACCGCCGACGTTGCTCAGCACTGCGCGCACGGTGCCCATGAGGTCGACGCCGCCGTGGTCGTAGAAGCGCGGGTCCTCAGCGGAGACGGCCGCATCCTTGACGTACTGGGAGATCTTGTCCCAGCCGACCTCGATCCGGTTCTGGTCATAGAACGACGCGAGGAGCACGGGGTTCCCAGCGCTGTCCTTTGCGTAGATGTTCGACTTCTGCGCGAGCGCGTCGAGCTGCAGGTAGTCGGGGAGTCCGTCGAAGAGGGTGATGCTGGTGTTGGTCGCGAGGCCGGTCGCGGCGATCGCCGGGGTGACCGCGGCGGTTGCGAGGACGCCGGCGACGACGCTCAGGCCGATGAAGCCGAGAAAGCCTGCGACGGCGACCTTCGCTCTGGATCGTGATTCGGGCATAGGATCGACCGTAGGCATGGAAGCTGGGAGCAAGCTTCGCTTTGTCCTCGCTGTGAGATTGCTATGAAGCACCTGGTCCAGGCGGAAATCCTGATCAGAGCTTGATCTCCGCTGAACGCCCATGCACCGTCCTATCGTCGCGAACCCTGAACGAGGAGAAACATGACCCGCTGGGAGTACCTCACCACACCGCTGATCGTGCACAACACGTCTGCCATCCTCAACAACTGGGGTGGCGAAGGATGGGAGCTCGTGCAGGTCGTGACGGGTCCCGAGGGCGGTCTCGTCGCGTACCTGAAGCGTCCCGTCGCCGACGCCTGATCCTCGCGTCGGTCCTGTCGGTCCAGCTCGTTCCGTTTTTCTACCCAGCTCGCACACCCAGCCTGCATCCCTGCAGCTCGAACCACCGCTCCGGAGGAATCCCACATGACCAGCATCGCCGACCGTCTCGCTGAACTCGGCATCACCCTGCCGCCCGTGAACCCGCCTGTCGCGGCCTACGTGCCGGCCGTCATCTCCGGCGATCACGTGTACACCTCCGGCCAGCTGCCGATGGTGGGCGGGGTGCTCCCCGCGACGGGCAAGGTCGGCGAGGGCGATGGCCTCGTCTCCGCCGCCGACGCGAAGGCGTACGCCAGGACGTCTGCGCTGAACGCGCTCGCCGCTGTGGAGAGCGTGATCGGCTCGCTCGACCGCGTGACCCGCATTGTCAAGGTCGTCGGCTTCGTGTCGTCCGACCCGTCGTTCACTGGCCAGCCCGGTGTCATCAACGGCGCCTCCGAGGTACTCGGTGAGATCTTCGGCGACGCCGGCATCCACGCCCGCTCCGCTGTGGGCGTCGCCGTGCTGCCACTCGACTCGCCCGTCGAGGTGGAGCTCATCGTCTCCTTCGCGTGACGGCGGGCCGCCGTCTGACTGCCTGACAGTTGGACAACCGCCTGAGGGAAGGCCCGATCCGCACGGATCGACCTTCCCTCAGGCGGTTTTCCTGTTCTCGCGCGGTGGTATCCGGACTCGACGCGGCAGTGGGCGGCGAGGCCGGCGCTTCCGCCGGAGCCGGCACTCACGGCGGCCTCTTCGCGCGCGTCAGGCCGCACGATGCAATCCCTGCGCCATCGCGGCGATGATCGTGCGCTCAACGTCCGGCCACTCGTACATGATCTGCGTATAGGTGAAGCGGAGCACGGTGTAGCCGCGGAGCGCCAGGCGGCGGTCCTGCCGCACGTCCCGGTTGCGTTGCGCGGTGGTCGTGTGGGGTCCGTGGCCATCGACCTGCAGGATGAGACGGTCGCCGATGAGCCCGTCGACAGGGTGGCCGTCGATGACGACCTGCTGCTGCACGGGAATGCCGAGCCGTGCCAGTCTCGCCCACGGGATGGTCTCGATGCCGGAGTCCGAGGATCGGCCGGCCGCTTGGATCACGGCGGCGAAGCGGGCCTGGCCGATGTGTGTGCGCTTGAGGTGTTCCAGCGAGACGCGGTCCTGCCGGATCGCCGACTCGACGACGACGAGCGCCCGCTCGAACGGTTGGCAGGCGGTCAGATGGGCGAGCGCGTTCTCGATCGGCTCCACCAGCTCCCGTGGTCCGAGCGGTGCCGGTCCCGCGCCCCAATGGAATCGCACACCGGGCGGCGGTCGCGTCGCTGCGTTCGGGCGGACGCTGACGTGGACGTGTTCATCCGCGATGCTCCAGAGTCCGAGCACCGCCGCGGCGGAGAGGCAGGTCAGTGCACCGCCGAGCGCTGCAGCGGTGAAGCGGGCCGGATCATGCTCCGGCGCGACGAGCCAGTGGCGTCTGATCGACGTCAGCCGGTGGTCTCGTGCTGCGCGCTCGAGTGCGGTTCGGGTGAATCCGGCCTCGATCGCGTCCGCACGATGGGCGATGCCGTCGCGTCGGCCGAGCCAGTCGATGATGTTCATACATCGAGCCTGGGCCGTGCGGCTGGCGTCGTGGGGCGGTCATCGCGATCTGTGGAGAGAACGGTGGGGGAGCGGGCCTGTGGAGGAAGCCGGCCCGCGACCGGCGGCTGCATGACAGAAGGAGAACCGCGCGAGAGAAGGTGTGGATCCGTGGAATCCACCTTCTCTCGCGCGGTTCTCCTTCTGTCGCGCGGCCAGCCAGCCAGCCAGCCAGCCAGCCAGCCAGCCAGCCAGCCAGCCGGCGGGCCGGCCAGCCGGCGGGCCGGCGCCGCGCGGCTACGGCACCATCTTGTCCGTGATGATCTGCATGACCGTCGTGTCCGCCAGCGTCGTCGTGTCGCCGATCTCGCGACCCTCCGCGACGTCGCGCAACAGTCGACGCATGATCTTGCCCGAGCGCGTCTTGGGCAACTCGTTCACGATGTAGACCTCGCGCGGGCGGGCGATCGGACCGATCTGCTCGCCCACCCACAGGCGGAGCGTCTGCGCGATGTCCGCGATGCCGCTCGCCTGTTCGAGGTGGCTCTCCTTGATGATGACAAACGCGACGACGGCCTGGCCGGTCGTCTCGTCTGCGGCGCCGACGACGGCGGACTCCGCGACCATCTCGTTCGCGACGAGCGCTGACTCGATCTCAGCGGTGGACAGCCGGTGGCCGGACACGTTCATCACGTCGTCCACACGACCGAGCAACCAGACGTCGCGGTCGCCGTCGAGGCGTGCGCCGTCGCCCGCGAAGTAGAAGGGACCGTTTTCGACGTCCTTGAACTTCTCCCAGTAGGTCTCCACGAAGCGTTCCGGGTCTCCCCAGATGCCGCGCAGCATCGACGGCCACGGTTCCGTCACCACGAGCAGTCCACCACCGCCGGCGCCGACGGGCTTGCCGTCATCGTCGACGACGTCGATCGAGACGCCGGGGATCGGCACCTGGGCGCTGCCCGGCTTGGTCGAGGTGACCCCTGGCAGCGCCGAGATCATGATGGCGCCTGTCTCCGTCTGCCACCAGGTGTCGACGATCGGGGCGAGCTTGCCACCGATGATCTTCCGGTACCACATCCACGCTTCCGGGTTGATGGGTTCACCGACCGAACCGAGCAACCGCAGCGATGACAGGTCGAACTGCTTGGGGATCTTCCGTCCGAGCTTCATGAAGGAGCGGATGGCGGTGGGGGCGGTGTAGAAGATCGTCACACCGTACTTCTCGATGATCTCCCACCATCGACCGGGGTGCGATGCGTCCGGCGTGCCCTCGTAGAGCACCTGCGTCGCGCCGTTCGCGAGCGGGCCGTACGTCACGTAGCTGTGTCCGGTGATCCAGCCGATGTCGGCCGTGCACCAGTACACGTCGGATTCCGGGTGCAGGTCGAAGACGTTCTTGTGGGTGAACGCAGCCTGGGTCAGGTAGCCGCCGGAGGTGTGCAGGATGCCCTTCGGCTTCCCGGTGGTGCCGGAGGTGTAGAGGATGAAGAGCGGGTTCTCCGCCGGGAAGGCTTCTGCGACGTGTTCTGCTGAGGCGCCGGCGACCGCATCGTGCCACCAGAGGTCTCGGCCCTCCTTCCAGGCCACTTCGTTCTCGCCGCGGCGCACGACGAGCACGTGCTCGACGCTCGCCTGCTCCGGGAGGTCGCCTCTGGCGTCGAGTGCTGCGTCGACCGCGGGCTTGAGCGCGGAGACCTTGCCCTTTCGCCAGCCGCCGTCCGCCGTGATGACGAGCTTGGCCTCAGCGTCGTCGATGCGGGACCGCAGGCTGTCCGCGCTGAAACCGCCGAAGACGACGGAGTGCACGGCGCCGATGCGCGCGACGGCGAGCATGGAGACGATCGCCTCCGGGATCATCGGCAGGTAGATGGCGACGCGGTCGCCGGCGTTCACCCCGAGGCTCGTGAAGAGGTTGGCGGCGCGCTTGACCTCTTCGGTCAGCTCGGCGTACGTGATGGTGCGGGAGTCGCCCGGTTCACCCTCCCAGTGGATGGCGACGCGGTCGCCGTTGCCGGCTTCGACGTGGCGGTCCAGACAGTTGTAGGCGACGTTCAGCGCACCGTCCTCGAACCAGGTGGCGAACGGCGGGTTGGACCAGTCGAGGGTCTTCGTGAACGGCGTGTGCCAGTGCAGCAGGTCACGAGCCTGATCCGCCCAGAACCCGACACGATCCGCCTTCGCCTGCTCGTACAGTTCGGCCGTCGCCACGGCGTCCGCGGCAAAACCCTCTGGCGGCGGGAATCGGCGATCTTCGTGCAGCAGGCTGTCGATCTGGGTGTTCATCGTGTATCCATCGCTCCTTTGCGAACCAGGTGTCGTCCATCGCGACGCGGGTGATTCGTGTCGTTCAGGATGCGCACACTGAGCGTACCGCTTCCGTGCCGACGGGCGAGCTGGTGTGTCGAAGTGAGCTCCAAGGTGGTCGACCATGTAGGGTTACCCCCTAATTGGAGTCATGTTTCGTCTTGCATTCCGGTCCCGCAGGCGTAGACTTACACCCGGCCGAATACATAATTCTGGCGTGCGGTGCCTGTGATTCCCCCAATCCAGCGCCGCAGAGGCGGCATCCATTCCCCCCAATGGGTGCCGCCCTCTCTTTTCTTCCCTCCGATCGTCGCGGTGAGCGCTCCCGCGACACGCAGGCAGCGCCGTTCCGGCGGTGGATCGACTCGATGTCCAACCAGATTCGCGGTCTGTCTCAAGACCGCAGGTACGCGAGCACCGCCCGCACCCGCCGGTTCTCGTCGGTCGGTGCGAGGTGCAGCTTGGCGAAGATGTTGCCGATGTGTTTGCTGACCGCCGCATCGGTCACGGTCAGTCGAGACCGGATGTCTCCGTTGGAGAGCCCTTCGGCCATCAGCGCGAGCACTTCGCGCTCACGCGGCGTGAGCGCATCGACGGGTTGGGCGACGCGTGCACCCACCAGGTGACGGACGACATCCGGGTCGATGATGGTCCCGCCACCGGCGATCATGGCGAGCGAACGGTCGAAATCGGCGATGCGTCCGACGCGATCCTTGAGGAGATACCCGACCCCGCCGTCTCCGCTGAGCAGCAAGCGGTCCGCATACGCGTCGGCGAGGTACTGGGACAGGACGAGGATCGGCTGGCCAGGATGGCGCTCGCGGATGTCGAGCGCGGCCAGGAGGCCATCGTCGCGATTTCCGGGCGGCATCCGGACGTCGGTGATGACGATGTCCGGCATGGAGCCGTCTGCGTGCGCGCCAGCGACGAGTCGCAACAGCCCCGGCGCGTCGGCAGCGGTGCCGGTGATCGTGTGGCCGAGTCGTTCGAGCAGACTCACCAGCCCCTCGCGCAGGAGCGTCGAGTCCTCAGCGAGGAGGATGCGCATACGTCTCCTCCTTCGGCGATGTCGACGGTGCGGAGGTTGGTGTGAACGGAGCCGCGGTGGGTGCTGTCGCTAATGGCGCAGTCGGCGCGGATCCGGACTGGGCATCGATGCGCGGCTCGGCCGGGAGATCGAGGATCAGGCGCGTCGGGCCGCCGGGCGGGCTGTCGACCAGGAGGACGCCGCCGAGCGTGGCCGCGCGTTCGTGCAGGCCGTGCAGACCGGTCCCGCCGTCTGCCGATGCACCGCCGGCTCCATCATCCTGGGCGATCACGATGAGCCGTCCGCCGGTTCGCCCGGCCGTCACATCGAGGTGCGTCGCGGCGGCGTGTTTGGCCGCGTTGCTCGTCGCCTCGGTGACGAAGAAGTAGGCGCACAGCTCGACAGGCGCCGAAAAGCGGATGCCGTCGACGCCCTCCGTCCTGAGAACGAGAGGGATCGCCGATCGTCCGGCGAGTTCATCGAGCGCGGCCGACAGTCCGTGGTCTGCCAACACGACCGGATGGATGCCGCGCACGCTCGCCCGCAGGGAAGCGAGCGCCTGCTCGGTCTGGGTCTGTGCCGCGTCGATCGACTCGCGCACGCGGGTGACGTCCGCGCCGCCGGCAGCGACCTCGTCGAGTTCCAACCCGGCGATGCCCAACCGCATCGAGAGCGCGACGAGCTCCTGCTGGACGCCGTCGTGCAGGTCACGCTCGATGCGTCGCCGCTCATCTTCGAACGCGTGCACAAGCGTCGCACGCGACCGTGTCAACCGTTCAACGGAACGTTCGAGCTCCCGCCGGCGTGCAGAGAGCAGCACCCGGGCCATCGCCGCCTGGGCCGAGGCGATGAAGGCGTTGAGGTAGGCAGCGCCGATGAGGACGATGGCGATGCCGACGAGAGGCGCCCACAAGGACCCGCGGTCGGCCGTCCACACGACGTCGCCGAACAGCGTGAGATCTCGTGACCCATCCCACGAGAACCAGGCGATCCCACCCAGCGCGATGAGCGCCATCGACTCGGCGAAGAGGATCGCGAGCGCGAGCCAGCCGACGAACAGCGTTGCGATGAGCGAGGCGACCTCCCGCCACGTGGCCGCTTCCGTCAGACGGATACCGAGCCACTCGTGCCGTCTGTCCGAGCCGACGGGGACGTGCGGCGTCGGGATGGGGTCGAAGCCCAGCAGGCGGATTCGTCTGCGTTCGAGCATGCTCACGACAACGCCCCACGCGGGCAAAAGGAGCAGGGTCATTGCGAGGACGCCCAGGAGTGCGAACCCGAGCAGCGCGCTCGTGAGCAGATAGACGAGCCCGAGCCACGGCCATCGGGAGCCGAGGAATCGCCACGGGGCGGTGCCGAGCGCTCGCCATACGGTTGTCCTCATGCCGCCAGCCTACGGAGGCGGCACCGCCGGCGGGATGGTTCTGCCGAAAGAGTGGAGCTGGCTCCACCAGGGGAGTGGAGCGGGGATCCATGTGCTCGGGTGGACGTGGGCGTTCGATGGGGGCATGAACGAAACCATTGTGGCGACCTCGCTCGGCAAGACCTATCCGAGTACCGGTCGTGGTGCGCCGCCGATCCCGGTGCTCTCGAACGTCAGCTTGCGGGTCGCGGATGGGGAGATGGTCGCGATCGTCGGCCCGAGTGGGTCGGGGAAATCGACGCTCCTGTACTGCCTCGCGGGGCTCGAACCGGTGACGAGCGGCCAAGTGCAGGTGCTGGGGGCGGATCTACAGGCTCGGGGGCGTCGGGACTCCGCAGCGCTTCGCCTCGACAGCATCGGCTTCGTCTTCCAAGCGTTCAACCTCATCCCGTCGCTGAGCATGCGCGAAAACGTCGCGCTGCCGGCGAGACTCGCGAAGCGCCCGGTCGAACGCGCCGCGATCGATGCGATGCTCGCGGACGTCGGGCTCGCCGATCAGGCGCGGAAGCTTCCTGCGCAGTTGTCCGGCGGGCAGCAGCAGCGGGTCGCCATCGCGCGGGTCCTCGCTGCGAAACCGTCGATCGTGTTCGCCGACGAGCCGACCGGATCGCTCGACAGCGTCACCGGACGCGAAGTCCTCCGTCTACTCCGTGAACTCGCGGTCGGGCCCGGTGCTGCGTCCGTGGTGCTCGTGACGCACGATCTCGATGCTGCCGCCGCGGCGGATCGGGTACTCGTGATGCGTGACGGGTCGATCATCCGGGAATTGCACGATGCGACGGCGCGAGACATCCTCGATGCGGTCGAATCAGGGACCGGGGCGTCCTTGGCCGCAGGCGTCACGCCTGCCGTGTCCGCCAGACCTGCTGTCACCCGGCCGACTGCCGCCTCCAGCCCTCGGATCGGGACGGCGGCCGGCGCATGATCGCCCTCGCGTTCTCCGAACTCCGCCTCCAGTGGCGGCTCTGGATGGGGATGCTCGTGATGAGCGCCGCATCGGCTGCCGTGCTATCGGTCGGGATGTCCATCATCGACACCGGGCTGTACTACGGCGGTGAGTACCGCACGAATCTCGCCGGCGGTGCATCCGTCGTGTTCCTGTTCTCCGGTGCGGCGGCGATCGCGGTCCTCGCGTCGGTCGCCGACCTGACAGTGGTGCAGAGCCACCACTCCTACGCGCTCTGGAAGCTCGCGGGCGTTCGTCGCAGGGCGGTGCGTGTGGTCGTCCTGGTGCAGACGGGAGTGGTGGGGATCGTCGGCGCCGTCATCGGGCTCGCCGCCGTGCGACCGGTCATCGATCCGGTGTTCCACTACGCGTTCGGCTCGGCGCCGGTCATCGAGCGGATCACCGCGCAGTTCGGTGCACTGACGATCATCGGCACCCCGCTCGCGACGCTCGCCGTGCTGCTCGTCGGGAGCTGGCGCTCGGCCGGCCGTGCTGCACGCACCCCTCCGCTCGTCCTGCTGCGGGACCCGGAGCCGAAGCGGAGGCTCGGATGGCTGCGCGTGGGCATCGCGGTTCTCGTGTCGTGCGGTGCGGCTGTCCAGATCTGGTTCCTCCAGGCCGCGACGCTGAAGGAACTTGCTGCGACTGCGCCGATGGTCGCACCGCTGCTGATGTTCGCGCTCACGCTGTGGGCGCCGGTGGTGTACCCGCTGGTGCTTCGCTGCTGGACCGCGATCGTTCCGGCCGGGTGGTCCTCATCGTGGTACCTCGCCCGGCACCAGACCAGGGCGAGGGTGACGATGAGCACCGCGGCGATCACACCGCTGCTCGTCGCCGTCGCGCTCACCGGCGGGCTGTATTCGATCGTCGCGGTCATGCGCGGCTCCGTGCCGGGGTGGTCGGATGCCGTGATCCGGGTGAATGAGGCCGCTCTCATCCTCGGCGGGCCGATTCTGCTCGGTGCCATCGGATCGACGATCGTGGTCGTGATGACGGGGCGTTCCCGGTCGCGAGAGCTCGCGCTTCTGCGGGTGGGCGGCGCGGGGACGGGGATACTCGTCGCAGCGGCGGTGTGGGAGGCCGTCATCCAGGTCGTGAGCGCGGTCCTGCTCGGTGGAGCGGTCGTCATCGTCTCGGTGGTCGTGGTCGTCGACGCGCTCCGGCGCCATGTGCCCGATGCGATGCCGGCATTCGACGTGCGGCTCGTCGGATGGATAGCCGTCCTCGGTGCGGTGCTCGTCATCGCCGCGACCGTCCTCCCTGCGCTGCGAGCTCTCCGAACGCCGCCGATGCGTCAGCTGGGCGTCGAGTGAGCGGTGTAAAGCTGCGGGAGAGGGTGTTCCGAAAATGCGGGCTCAACCCGCGGACTGCCCACCGGCCACAAGGCGACCGATGAGGTCGGTGATCTGCTCGCGCGTCGCGGGGGACGGATCGAACGAGTTGTGGATCATCAGGCCCTCGATGAGTGCGTCGATCCCGCGCGCCGTCACGGCGTCGAAGTGGAGCTGGAGGGTGGCGCGGCTCTCCGCGAGCCAGTTGCGCAGGACGGTCCGGACGGCGTCGTCGCAACTGGCGAAGGAGTAGAGCTCGAAGTTGAGCAGCTGCGTCTGCGGTTCGCCGAACGGGCCGCAGATGATGTCGGTGACGACATCCCGCGCCTCCTCGCGTGTGGCGGCCGCGCTCAGCTGCTCGCGGAAGGCGGCGGAGAACCGCTCCGCGAGGAGGGTGAACGACTCGACGAGGAGTTGCTGCTTGTCCTGGAAGTAGTACGTCATCGAGCCGAGGGGGACGTCTGCCCGTTCTGCGACGCGTCGCATCGTGGTTCCGGCGGTGCCGTATTCCGCGACGACGTCGAGGGTCGCCTGGAGGATGTTGTCCCGACGGGCGGGGTCGGGCGGGCGCTGCGTGCTCCGGGTCTGCTGCGTGCTCCGGGTCATGTGGCTCCTCCCATCGAGCGGATGTGGCACATGTACGAACGTACACGTAGACTCTTCGCGCCACCTGTACGCCTGTACACGTCCGTCCTCCGAAAGTTGAGAGCCCTTCCGTGAACCCAGCCGTCCGTCTTCGACGGTTCGCCCTCTACATCTGCTTCTTCGTCCCGGGCATTGCCATGGCGTCGTGGGTCACGCGCACCCCGGCGATCCGCGACCTCATCGACGCCTCGACCGCCCAGATGGGCCTCGTCCTCCTCGGCCTCTCCATCGGATCGATGACGGGCGTACTGTCCACGACGCCGCTCCTGCGCCGCTTCAGCACCCGCCCGGTGATCGTCGTCGGCGCATCGCTCATCATCCTCGGCACCGCGGTGATCGGCCTGGGCGCCGCGCTGACGCTGGGGCCGGTCGTCTTCATCGGACTGGTCCTCTTCGGCGCCGGAGTCGGGTCTGAGGAGATCGCCGTGAACGTCGAAGGTGCGGCCGTCGAGCGCCTGATCGAGCGGCCGGTGCTCCCGGCGCTGCACGGCAGCTACAGCCTCGGCACGGTGATCGGCGCGCTCATCGGCATCGCGTTCACCGCCATCTCGTTCCCGGTGGAATGGCACCTGTTGCTCGTCGCCGTGATCGCGGTGCCCGCGATGATCTGGGCGATCCGTCACATCCCGTTCGGTGAGGGGCTCGCCTCGGCCGATGACGCAGCGCAGCTCGGAGCGGCCGGCGCCACCACGACGAGGTCCCTCCTCAGGGACCGCCGTCTGATCCTCATCGGTGTTGTGGTGCTCGCGATGGCGTTCGCCGAGGGCTCCGCGAGCGACTGGCTGCCGCTGCTCATGGTGGACGGTCACGGCTTCACCGCGACCTCCGGCTCGCTCGTGTACGCCGGATTCGCTGCGGCGATGACGATCGGCCGCTTCTTCGGCGGCCCGCTCATCGTCCGCTTCGGTCGCGTCGCGGTCCTGCGGGGCAGCGCCGTCATCGCCGGGCTGGGGCTGCTCGTGGTGATCTTCGCGGACAACCCGATCCTCGCCGGTCTCGCCGTGATCCTCTGGGGGCTCGGGGCGAGCCTCGGGTTCCCGGTGAGCCTCTCCGCGGCCGGCGATTCCGGGCCGGACTCCTCTCGTCGAGTCGGTCTCGCCGCGACCGCCGGGTACATCGCGTTCCTCGTCGGGCCGCCGCTGCTCGGCTTCCTGGGCGAGCACTTCGGGCTCCGGATCGCGATGCTCGCCGTCCTTGTCCTGCTCACCGCGTCGGTGTTCGCGGCGCCGGCCGCCCGCCAGTGCCTGGAGCGGCGCGAGGCGATGCAGGAGTCCTGAGTCGGCACCGATGTCCGGTCGAGTCGCCTGCTTGACGTGTTTATGCGCGATACTTGCAAGATACTGCGATGTGGCATCGTCGGGCGTCCGTGAGTCGGACGCCCGATCGCCACATCGTGTCGGCTTCCCGCATCGGGTGCGCATCTGAGGAGACCAATGGCCAGGATCGGACTGAGCGACGTCGCCGACGCCGCCGGTGTCAGTGAGGCGACCGTGAGTCGCGTCGTCAACAAGCGCGGCGTCGTCGCCGCCGAGACGCGGAAGACCGTCGAGGATGCGATGCGTCGGGTCGGCTACTCCCGCGGGACGCTCGGCAACCTCGTCCTGCTCGTGACGCCGGGGCTCGTCGATCCATTCTTCGCCGTGCTGTCCGACCGGATCGCCGCCGCACTCGGCCTGCAGGGGCTGCGCGCCGTGGTCTGCTCTGCGCCCGTCGGGGGCGTCCAGGAGTTGGAGTTCGTCTCCGCGATGGCGGACGCCGGGATGGTCGGCGCCATCTTCGTCTCCGCCAGCAACACGCTGGAGGACGCCGATCCGGCCGTGCACCGGCTGTTGCAGGCGCGCCGGATCCCATTCATCGGCGTCAACGGCGCCTTCGAGGGGGTGGACGCCCCGACGCTCTCAACCAATGACGTCCTGGCCGCCGAGCTCGCCGTGGACCACCTGTGGAGCCTCGGGCACAGGCGGATCGGCCTCATCGCCGGCCCCATCGGCAACCGTCCGAGTGATCGCCGTCAGCAGGGGTTCCTCGACGCGATCCGTTCCCGCGGGGGATCGCTCGACGATGGACTGGTTGTGCGGCACGAGTACAGCATCGAGGGCGGGATGACCGCTGCCGGGCGTCTGCTTGAGCAGGAGGGCGCCACCGCGATCGTTGCCGCGAGCGACGAGATCGCACTCGGCGCCATCCGTGCGGCCAGGCGTCTTGGGCTCGACGTCCCGCGCGACGTGTCCGTCATCGGGTACGACGACACGCTCCCGCTCGAATTCCTCGACCCGCCGCTGACGACCGTGCGGCAGCCGCTGTCCCGCCTCGCGCAGGCGATCGTCCCGGTGCTCCTGCGTCAGATCCAGGGGCGACCGGTCGACAGCGGAGAGCTCCTGTTCGATCCCGAGCTGATCATCAGGGCGTCGACGGCGCCCGTGCGCGTCGCCGGCTGAGTCCTGCGCGGATCGCTGACTCAGCCCCGCGTTCACCCCGTGCGTGAGACGTCCCATCGTCTCCAGCTGCACCCCCGAACGGCGTCAGAGCATCGTCTCTGGCGCCGTTCTGCGTGTCCGCGGACCGTCCGCGGACTGTCGCCATCGCCGCCGGAGGCTGAAGGAACGCCTCATGTAACAACAATTTGTGACGTCTTTCTGCAAGAGCTTGCACGATGTACGTCACCTGAGTTACATTCACGAGGTGACAACGACGCACGAATCTCTCCAAGCCCCCAGTCGCACCACCCTGCCGACCTTCGCGTCCTCCGACGCCGGGTTGAACGAGGGATACGCCTGGGCAACCGCACAAGCACTCGAGTGGGTGCGCACCGGTCGAGACGGCGAAATGCCGTCCTACTGGGCCGGTCTCACCGACCGCCCGATGTTCTACTCCAGGGACCTCGCCCACCAGACGCTCGGCGGGCACCTGCTCGGCCTCGACGTCGAGAACTACGCGATGCTCGAACACTTCGTCGCCTCGGCCACGCCGGCCCGCCAGCACTACCCGCTGTGGGCGTTCATGTTCGACGGGACACCGGCCGAAATCGATTACCGAGGCGATGACGACTTCGTCCGCGAGACCCCCGTCGTCTTCGAACTCGTCGAGCGCATCCTCGAACAGCACCTGTGGACGGGCGACCGCCGCTACGTGGACGAAGCGGTATTCCGCGAGTACTTCACCGGTTCGGCGACCTCCTTCGTCGAGTTGCACGACATCCACGGCACCGGCCTCGCCGGTGAACTGGGCACGGGCGACATCTTCCGCGGCAGCCCGACCTACAACGAGGGCTCGAAGGCGCCAGGGCTGCAGGTCGCCGGCGACGGCGTCGCAAGCCAGTGGGCCGCGATGCGCGCCATCGCGGACGTCCTCGGCGGCACGTCGGATGCGGCATCGGCCGGAGCATCGGCAACCACGTCGGCAGCAGCATCGTCCGGATTCGCCGATCTGACGGTTCACGCCCGCAGCGAAGCCGGCCGCATCAAGGAGCGCTTCGAGTCCGAGTGGTGGAGCGACGAGCTCGGCCGGTACGTGACCGGCATGGGAGCGGACGCCCCGGTGACCGAGTTCGCGTACGAACCGTCCTGGTTCCCCGCGCTCAAGGGCATCATGGACGCCGGCCCCCGCGCAGACGCCCAGCTCGACTACCTCGACGCAGCCCTCCGCGCCGACCTGCCCCCGAACATCGAGGCGATGACCTACGTGCCTGAAGCGTTCCTCGCCTACGGCAGGGACGCGGAGGCGCTCCACTGGATCCGCCACCTCATCGACTCGCGGGCCGACTACCCGGAGGTCTCGTTCTGCGTCGTCTCGCAGCTCCTCACCGGTCTGACCGGGCTCCGTCCGGAGCCGGACGGGTCGTTCACGACGAGCTCGCACATCACGGACGGCTGGATCGAGGTCGGCGGCGTCCCGCTCCGCGACCGGCTCATCACCGTCCGCCACGACGGTGCGACATCGACCACCGTCACCGTCGAAGGCGGCGACGGCCCCATCAGGTGGACGGCGAGCTTCGGCGACACGTCCACCACTGTCGACATCCACCCGGGGGAGACCGTCCGCCTCACGGCATAACGGCCCCCACGAGCGGCCTCGTCGACGACCTCCCTTCGACGACGGAGCCGCACACCACCAGCGTCACCCACCAATCGAGAATCAAGGAAGAATCCGATGAAGAAGAACATCCTCGTCGTCGCCGCGGCAGCCGCTGCCGTGGTCCTCGGCCTCACCTCCTGCAGCGGCGCGGGAAGCGACACCTCCGCGAGCGGCGTCACCATCACCTTTGCCCACTGGGGCAACAACCAGGAGGCAGCGACGCTCAAGAGCATGATCGCGGGCTTCGAGAAGTCGCACCCGGAGATCACGGTCCAGGAGAACTGGATCCAGAGCGACTACGAGCAGAAGTTGCAGACGACGATCGCCGGAGGCAAGCAGCCGACCGTCTCGCAGATCTCCAACACCTCGCTCGCGAGCTTCGCGGCCGCCTACCAGCCGGTCGAGGTCGACCCGTCGGCGTACTACTCGAAGAACATCTCCTCCAGCATGCAGGTCGACGGCAAGTACTACGCCGTCCCGTTCGTGGTGAAGACGAAGGTCATGGCCGTCAACGGGAAGGTCTTCGACGCAGCGGGCATCCCGGTGCCGTCCGCCGACGAGCCGATGACCACCGCCGAGTTCGCCCAGACCGCCCAGAAGCTCACCTCAGGCGAAGCGCCGAACAAGATCTACGGTTCCGCCCGCCTCTGGTACGGCGGCTGGCTGAACGTCGAGGGCGGTTCGCTCTACGACGCATCAGGCAAGAAGTGCACCCTCGACACCGATGTCGCCATCAAAGCGGCCGACGACGTGATCGCCGCGCAGGCGCCCACCGGCTTCGCCCCGACGAACCTCGAGGCGGAGGGCCAGGACATGTTCGACTGGCTGAGCATCGGCCGGGTCGCGATGCAGCCGGACTTCGGTCCGTGGGACATCGCGAAGGTCGTCGCGCTGAACGACCCGTCCATCAAGCTCGTGCCGGTGCCTGGCAAGGGCGAGCCGATGGAGATCAACGGCCTCGGCATCGCGAAGTCGGCGACCCCGGAGGAGGCGAAAGCCGCCAAGACGTTCGCGGAGTACCTGAGCACGGATCAGGCGGCGCAGGACCTGCTCACCACGGCGAAGTCCTCGCTCGGCGTGCCCGTCATCGAGAAGTCCCTCGACGCCTTCCGGAGCGCTGCCCCCGACCTTAACCTGCAGGCATTCGTCACGGCGGTCGACCAGTCGACCATCGTGCCGTCCGTCAAGAAGGACACCCAGATCCAGAACGACTTCAACAACGAGGTCAACTCCAGGACGGCCTTGGGCGCCGGCAAGGAAGCACCCTCGAAGGTCTTCCCCGAAGCGAACAAGGCCTGCCAGGCCGTCATCGACGGCGAATGACGGGACGAGTGGCCTGACACATGAATGACATCGTCACCGGCGTCGAAGCGTTCCTCGGAGCGGTCGGCCTCCCACCGGGCCTGCGCCCGATCGGGACGTTCGCCCTCTTCCTGATCGTCGTCTACGCCCTGTTCCTCGGGCCACTCGCCCTCGCCGTCAAGAAGCGCAAGGTCTCCAGATCGACCGCGGCGTTCTGGGTCTTCGTCTCACCGTGGATCTTCGGGTTCCTCGTCTTCACCGTCGGGCCGATGATCTACTCGCTCGTCCTGTCGTTCTTCAACTGGGACCTGCTGACCCCACCGGAGTTCACCGGCTTCGACAACTATACGAAGGCCGCGACCGACCCGTTGCTCGGCAAGGCGATCCAGGTCACGCTGACCTACGCCGCAGTGAGTGTGCCGTTGCAGGTGGCCTTGTCGCTCATCGTCGCACTGCTGCTCAACGTCAAGGTCAAGGGCATCAACGTCTTCCGGACGATCTGGTACCTGCCGAGCCTCGTCACCGGCGTCGCCCAGGTGGTGCTGTTCCTGTGGGTGTTCAACCCCAACTACGGCCTCATCAACGGGATGCTCCGCGCGGTCGGCATCGAGGGGCCCGCCTGGTTCGCCGACCCGAACTGGGCGCTGCCTGCCGTCATTCTGATGAGCCTCTGGACCGTCGGCGGCAACATGGTCATCTACCTGGCCGGCCTCCAGGACGTGCCGACGGAACTGTACGAGGCGGCAGCACTCGACGGCGCAGGACGGATGCGCCAGTTCTGGAACATCACCCTGCCGCAGATCAGCCCGGTGATCTTCTTCAACGTCATCACGGGGCTCATCGGGGCGATGCAGACCTTCACGCAGGGTTTTGTCATCACCCAGGCGGGCGGCGGGCCGTCGAACTCGCTCCTGTTCTACGTCCTGTACCTGTACAACAACGGATTCCAGTACTTCAAGATGGGCTACGCCTCGGCCCTCGCCTGGATCCTGCTCATCATGATCCTCGCGCTCACGGCCCTCGTCTTCCGCGGCAGCGCGTTCTGGGTCTACTACGAATCGGCGAACCCCAAGAGCAAGAGGAGGAAGCGCGATGTCCGTGCCAACTGACACCCTCACCCCGGCTGCGGACCAGACGCCGCCAGCGCACCGTTCCGGCCGCGACGCCGCAGCGGGCGGGAAACCGCCGAGGGCCGGTCGATCCGGCGGGGCAGGCCGATCCCGTCGCCGACCACCGACCGAGCAGGGGCCGGTGGCCCGCGCGATCTCGTTCCTCGTGCTCGTCGTCGGATCCTTCGCCTTCGCGTACCCCTTCCTCTGGATGATCTCCACGTCCCTCCGCACGAGGCAGGGCGTCGCATCCGGCGGCATCTCGCTGTGGCCCATCCAGTGGGAGTTCTCGAACTACAGCAACGGCCTCGCATCGTTCCCGTTCTGGCAGTACCTCGGGAACTCGCTGCTCTCCACGATCATCCCGGTCGTGTTCACGGTGCTCGTGTCCTCGTTCGTCGGGTTCGCGTTCGCGCGCATCCCGGCGCCGGCGGCTGGCATCGTGTTCGGGATCATGCTGTCCACGATGCTCCTGCCGGGGGAAGTGACCCTCATCCCGCAGTTCATCCTGTTCCGCGAACTCGACATGATGGACACGCTGTACCCGATCATCCTGCCGGCCCTGTTCGGGTCGCCGTTCTACATCTTCCTGTTCCGCCAGTTCTACCTGCGCCTGCCGCAGTCGCTGACGGATGCGGCCATCATCGACGGCGCCGGCTGGTTCCGCACCTGGTGGTCCATCTACCTGCCGCTCTCGCAGCCGATCATCGTCGCAGCAGCCGTGCTGCAGTTCATGGGGTCGTGGAACAACTTCCTCACCCCGGCCATCTACCTGAGCTCCGACACCTGGAAGACCCTGCCGCTCGCGCTCGCCGGGTTCACCTCCGTGAACAGCACGGACACCTCACTGCTTATGGCCACGTCCATCGTCGTCGTCGCACCGTGCATCGCGATCTTCTTCTTCGCGCAGAAGCACATCGTCGGCGGCATCTCATTCACAGGATCCAAATGACTCTCAACGAAACCGTCCAGCCGTGGGCCCCAGGGGCCAGGCGTGAAGAGCGGTTCGTCCGCATCGAGCTGCCGTCCGGGCTTCCCCAGGGTGTGAGCGCCGAGGTGCTCGCAGCACCGGAAGGGGCGCCAGAGGTGCGGGTGGAGCACGACGGCGCCGGGCGGGTGAGCCTGTCCGTCCAGGCGGCTGCGTCCGGCGGCGTGCGGGCGCTGTTCCGTGTGCCGACGGTCGACGCCGTGGTGCTCTGGAAGCCGGGCAGCAGCCAGGACCGCTCGCATGTGCCGCCGTCGTGGGCCGACGCCGTTCCGGTGACGCCGTTCACGGGGGTGTGCCTCGGGAGTCTGCTCGGGCGGCACGATGCGCCGATCGTGACGTTCGGGGCAGGGGCTGGGGCTGGGGCTGGGAGCGTGGATGGCTTTGGGGGCGGGACCGGGGCCGGTTTCGGGGCCGGGCATCGGCCTGTCGCCTTGCGGGCGGGGATGATCGAGGAGACGGCAGAGTTCCTGATCATCGTCGAGTGCGATGCGTCCGATGCACCACTGACCGTGCACCTGGATTTCAGCGGTGACGACTTCGCCGGCAGCGTCGCGGCGATGGGGCGTGCCCTCGGGTTCGCCCGACCGCAGGTCAGCGCGGTGAACGAGGAGGCGATCCTCTGCACCTGGTACTCCTTCCATCAGGACCTCGATGTGGACCGGCTGCTCGCGGACGCGAGGATCGGTTCCCGGCTGGGCTTCGGCACCGTCACGATCGACGACGGCTGGCAGAATCTCGACGCCGACCGCGGCTACGGATCGTGCGGCGACTGGATCGTCGAACCGGCGAAGATCCCCGACGGACCGGGGCTCGTCCGTGCGCTCGCCGACCTCGGCTTGCGCACCATGTGGTGGGTGGGGACGCCGTTCATCGGCTATCGCTCCGAGGCCTATCGGAACGCGCATCTGCCCATGCTGTTCGATGAGCCGTCGATGGAGGCGGCGATCCTCGATCCGCGGTCGCCGCTCGCCAGGAGGCACCTCGTCGACCGCCTGCTGGCCCTCGTCGAGACCACCGGGGCGGACGGCCTCAAGGTCGATTTCCTCGAACGCTTCGCCGTGAACCGCACCGATGACGCACCGGCGGACGCGGACATCGCCGAACCGGAATCCGCCGCACTCGTGCTCCTGGACGAGCTGAACGATGCGCTCGCCGGGGTCAGTGACGACGTCATGATCGAGTTCCGCGAGCCGTACGTCTCACCGGCGACGATCGGCCGGGCGACGATGTTCCGCGTCGGCGACTGCCCACTGAGCCCAGTGCAGAACCGGCTCGGCATCATCGACATGCGGCTGATGACGACGGGGATCGCGATCCACAGCGACCCCATCATGTGGTCGGTCGGGGACAGCCCGGAGCGTGTTGCACAGCAGCTGTTGAGCGGACTGTTCGGGGTGCCGCAGGTGTCGGTCGATCTCGAATCGCAGAGTGAACGGCAGCTCGCCGTGCTCGCGTTCTGGCTCGGATTCTGGCGGGAGCGCCGGCAGCTGCTGCTGCACGGAGGCCTGCGTCCCATCGGGGTGCACCACGACTACGAGGCGGTCGAGGCGAGCGACGGCACGGACATCGTGACGGTCAGATACAGCGGGGTCGGCGTGCGGGTGCCGGCCGGCGAGTGGCGCACCTGGCATCTCGTCAACGCCGATGAAGACGGAGTGGTCGTGGAGGACGGACAGGGACGCTTCGACGTGCGGGTGCTGGATTGCACCGGCGATCCGGTCGCGGAACGCTCCGGGGTCGAGCTGGCGCTCGCATCGCTCCCGATCCCGGCCGGCGGTGTCGCGGTGGTGACTCGGGCTGGGTGATGATCGTCGGGTGACGGTAGTTTGTTTGTATGTCTGAACAACATCGTCGGATCACTGTCACACCGCGGACGCGGGCGGAGTCGCCCTATCTGGAGGTGCCGTTCGACATCGCCGAGGGGGACGAATCGGTCGAGGTCGTCCTCGACTACGACGGATCGACCGGTGCGCGCATCGATCTCGGCTGCGAGGGGCCGGACGGCTGGCGCGGCTGGTCCGGCGGCGCCCGTCGGCGGTTCGTCATCACGCCTGATGCCGCGACCTGGGGTTACGTTCCGGGGCGACTCGAAAGTGGTCGTTGGGTCGTTGTGCTCGGTCTCCACGTCGTCCCGGCCGATGGGGTGGACCTGGATGTCACCGTCCGGACGCCTGGCGGCATCGTCTTCCGTGATCCCGACGTCGCACCGCCGACCCCGCGGACCGGGCCCGCCGGGCGGCCGGGCTTCGCCGCTCCTGCCGGGCTGACGTGGTTCGCGGGGGACTTCCACGCCCACTCGCTGCACTCGGACGGCAGCACGTCGATCCGGCAGATCGCCGAGCGGGCCGTCGCCGGCGGACTCGACTTCGTCGCGCTGACCGACCACAACACGATCAGCCATCACGCAGCGCTGCCAGGGGTCGGCGCCGAGTACGGGTTGACGATGATCCCGGGCCAGGAGGTGACGACCGGGCGCGGGCATGCGAACGCGTTCGGTGCGATCCGCTGGGTCGACTTCCGGAAGCACCCGGACACCTGGGTGCAGCAGGTGGCAGAGGACGGCGGGATCCTGTCGATCAACCATCCGGTGTCGGGCGATTGCGCGTGGCAGTGGGCGCTCACCGAGCGGCCGACGCACGCCGAGGTGTTCCACTCCAGCTGGTTCGATGCGCCGACCGACCGCGGCGCCTGGTCGTGGTGGCACGCGTGGGGGACCGATGTCGTACCGCTCGGCGGGAGCGACTTCCACTATCCGGAGTCCGGGTTGCGGCCCGGGCTCGTGACGACGTGGGTGGCGGCCGAGGACGCGAGCGTCGCATCGATCCTCGAGGGCGTGCGCGCCGGTCGGACGGCCGTGAGCCGGGCCAACGGGCGCGGGGCGGGCATCGATGTCGCCAATCCCGTGCTGTTGCGGGTGGGGTCCGAGCTGGTCGCGTACGGCGCTGCCGGTTCGGTGTTGATCGACGGCTCCGGTGCGCAGCAGATCGTGGTCGGTGACGAGTTCCGTGTCCCCGCCGCCGACACCGTCTACCGGCTGGAGACGTCCGTGCGCGAGATCTTGGCCGTCATCGGGCGGTAGTCGGGCGGTATCCGGCCGGTAGTCGGGCGGTAGCCTGCCTCCAGCCGGGCTCCTCCACAGGGGCGTCGTCGGCCGGGTTGTCCACAGATGGTTTGACCCGGCCGTCCGGGCCATGCTCCTCGACCTACGCTCGGGCCACGACCGAACGATTCGTCGTCGCGAGACGTCACCAGGCCGATGCCGCGGGACCTGATCCCTGGTCGTCAGGTGATGCGTCGATCCCGGGTGTCGATGCGCTGGCGGGGGAGGTGCTCGCGGGGGAGGTGCTGGCCGGTGAGGGGCTATCGGAGGAGGTACTGCAGCCGAGCGGGCTGGCAGCATTCGGGCCGCTCGCGCCGTACGTCGCCGACCCCGGCGTCACCGATCTGTTCGTCAACGGCGAGTCCGGTCTCTGGCTCGACCACGGCGCCGGTCTCCTCCACGAACCGGCCTGGCGAGCCGACGAATCGACGATCCGCTCGCTCGCGACGGCGTTGGTCGCGTGCGGCGGTCGTCATGTCGACGAGGCGACGCCGTGCGTCGACGTCCGGCTGAGCGACGGCATCCGCGTACACGTCGTCCTGCCGCCCGTGTCGACGAGGGGCACCCTCCTCTCGATCAGGGTGCCGAGCACCAGGACCCTCACCTTCTCCGCGCTCGAACGCGTCGGTATGTTCCCGCCCGAGGTCGCGACGCTGCTCCGCGCCGCCGTCGCGCATCGCACGAACATCCTGATCACGGGTGCAGGAGGCAGCGGGAAGACGACGCTGCTCGGGGCGCTCCTCGGCCTCGCGGACGCGACCGAGCGCATCGTGCTCATCGAGGACGTGGCGGAGTTGCGGATCGCGCATGCGCACGTCGTCGGTCTGCAATCCAGACAGCGGAATCTGGAGGGCGCCGGCGGCATCGACATGGAGCGTCTGCTGCGCGAAGCGTTGCGGATGCGGCCGGATCGGCTCGTCCTCGGCGAGTGCCGTGGTGCGGAGATCCGTGAACTCCTGTCCGCGCTCAACACCGGGCACGACGGCGGCGCCGGAACGCTGCATGCCAACTCACTCGCGGACGTCCCGAGTCGGATCGAGGCGCTCGGGGCGCTCGCCGGGATGTCGCTCGAAGCGGTCGCGCGTCAGGTGACGAGTGCGATCGGGCTCGTCGTCCACCTCGCACGCACGGGCGAGGGGCGTCGGGTGGTCGCCGTCGGACGGTTTGCACTCGATCCCAGGGAGCGGCTGTCGGTCGAGGAGTTGCGATGACCGCGAAGCATGGGGTGGACGCCGGTGAGGGTGTGCGGTTCGCATCTGGTGGCGCGGCCGACGTGGCCCGGTTTACAAGGCAGTTGGCGGTCCTGCTCGGCGCCGGAGTCGCGCCGGCGAACGCTTGGGAGTACTTGGCCGAGGACGGAGGTGGTGGCGGCTCCAGTGGCTTTGCGTCGGTTGTGGGCGTCGCACGTGCCGGGGGCGATGTCGCGGGTGCCGTCGTGAGCGCGACATCCGAGATCCGCTCTGAGTCGGTTCGCTCAGCATGGGCGGGCGCCGCCGCCGCTTGGCAGGTCGCTACGGTGACCGGTGCGCCGCTCGGTGTGTGTCTGCGTGACCTTGCGGGGTCCATCCGGGCGCTCGACCAGGTCGAACGCGACGTCGGGACGGCGTTGGCCGGGCCCGCAGCGACCGCGAAGCTCGTGATGTGGCTGCCGGTCGTGTCGGTGCTCATGGGCACGATTCTCGGGTTCGACACCGTACGGACCCTGGTCGCGACCGTTCCCGGGCTCGTCTGCCTCGGGCTGGGGTCGCTCTGCATGGTTGGCGGCTGGCGGTGGAGTGCGGCGATGACGGCGAAGGCCAAGCGCCGGGATGCGACGCCCGGCCTGTCGCTCGATCTCGTCGCCGTTGCGATGTCGGGTGGCGGCTCTGCAACGAGTGCCCGCGCGACGGCTGCCGAGGCCTGCGAGCGATTCGGCATCCGGGCCGATGTCGACGGGATCGACCGCGTCCTCTCCCTCGCCGGTCGGGCGGGAGTCCCCGCC
The DNA here is from genome assembly GCF_049319745.1 of Plantibacter sp. Mn2098. NCBI lineage: Bacteria > Bacillati > Actinomycetota > Actinomycetes > Micrococcales > Microbacteriaceae > Plantibacter > Plantibacter sp. Mn2098. The sequence continues at coordinate 376,174 of NZ_JBMOUH010000001.1, forward strand.
GGCGAGCTCTTGCGCAGTGAGGCCGAGCAGGCACGTGAGCACGCGCGGACCGACGGACAGCGGGCGGCCGCGGTGCTGGCGACCCGTCTGATGATCCCGCTCGGCGTCTGTGTGCTGCCGGCGCTGATGTTCATCGGTGTCGCACCACTGCTGCTGAGCGTCCTCGCGTCCACGTCCGTCGGGTGGTGAGCGACATTCCACAGGGCGCGGAAGTTGTCTGGATGTGCACAGATTTGGGCCGGGCCGTTTTGACGGGGGCCGGCGGGCGAGGATGGATGTGTTCGTGCCGACGAACGACATCTTCGGATGTCAGAGGGGAACGATCATGGGCGCATCATCCGTGACCGGACAACGGTCATCTGCAGGAGTCAGCGGGGATGTCCGGGGAATCACTATGCGACGTCGAGCTGAGGTGCGGAGCGTGGTTAGGGCAGCGCGCGGGACCGTCGGCCTTCTCATTCACGAGGAACGCGGGTCCGCCACCGCCGAGTACGCCGTCGCCACGATGGCGGCGGTCGGCTTCGCTGGATTGCTGGTCGTCATCCTGAAGGGAGACGAGGTCAAGGGCATCCTGACCGACCTCGTCCGCAAAGCTCTCACCGCGAACGGGTGATGCGTCGTGGTCAGCGACCCCAGCGACCTCAGCGGGCGCCTGAGAGAGGATGCCGGCTCGGTCACGGCAGAGTTCGCCGTCCTCGTGCCCGCCGTGCTCACGGTGCTCGCACTGTGCCTCGGCGCCGTGCAGTCGACATCGCTGCAGGTGCGCGCCGTCGATGCCGCGGCGGACGGCGCCCGGAGCCTGGCGCGGGGTGACGATGCAGCAACGGCCGCGGGACGCGTCGGACGGGTGCTCCCGGGCGCGGCGATGTCCAGCGCGCAGGATGGAGACTTCGTCTGCGTCACCGTCTCGGCGACGGGGAGCGCGTGGTTCCCGGTTGAGGCCAGATCCTGCGCCGTGAGCGGAGGCCGATGATGGGCGGCCGGCGTATCGGGAGTCGACGCAGGTTCGGCGGTGCCGGCGGCTTCGACGGATTCGACAGGTTCGGCGATTTCGGTGGCGAACGCGGCTCCGGCTCGGTGCTCGCGATCGGTGTGCTCGGCGCCGTCGTCGCAGTCGCCGTGGCGGTGATCCCGGTCGGATCGATTTTCGTGGCCCACCAGCAGGCTTCGGCCGCAGCGGATGCCGCAGCGCTCGCCGCTGCGGACACCGCATCAGGTCGGATCGGCGGCTACCCCTGCGAAGTCGCCGCAGCGGTCGCAACGCGGAATCGGGCGACGATCGCCGCATGCGAGGTGCAGGGACTCATCGCATCGGTCACGGTCGTTGTTCCTGGCCGATGGGGAGACGTCAGCGTCTCCGCGAGAGCCGGTCCTCCCGCATCGCGTTCCGAAGCTGCGGCCGTCCGAGCCCCTCAGAACCGTTTCGAGCGATTCACCACGAAAGTCGCAGTGTATTAAGAGGTAGCGGCGTCGGTGGTGAAGACGGCCTCGAGGAACCGGTAGTTGACGGCGCTCGGCGCGCCGGAGTCGTCGAACTCCACACCGGCGGTTCTCGCATAGCGATAGATCTTGCCGGCCGCGCCGCTCGGGACGTCGACCGTGGCCGTCGGCTCGCCATCGGACAAGGCTGCGGAGATGGTCTTGCCCTCCAGAGGACCGTCGGTCAGTTTCACAGTGTAGGTGCTTTCCTGAGTGCTCATGACACACATTGTGCTCCGAACGACGGCAGAAGCAAGGGTCTGGACAGGATCGCCGTGACCCTACGATTGGACAAGCGTGCCGTACAGGTGTGTATGGTGTCGCTGATGGAAGGAGCCTCGTGGCAGGCAAGAAACTGGTTATCGTCGAGTCGCCCACCAAGATGAAGTCGATCGCGGGCTATCTCGGCGACGGATACGAGGTGTTGTCCTCGGTCGGCCACATCCGCGACCTCATCGAGCCCAAGAATCTCCCGCCCGAGCTCAAGAAGGGCTCACTCGGCAAGTTCTCTGTCGACGTCGAAAACGGTTTCGAGCCCTACTACGTCGTCTCCGATGCGAAGAAGAAGACGGTCGCCGAGCTCAAGAAGGCGCTCAAGAACGCCGATGAACTCCTCCTCGCAACTGATGAGGACCGCGAGGGCGAGGCCATCGCGTGGCACCTCCTGCAGGTCCTGCAGCCCAAGGTCCCCGTCCGTCGTATGGTCTTCCACGAGATCACGAAGGAAGCGATCCTCGCCGCGACCGACAACACCCGGGAACTCGACACCGACCTCGTCGACGCCCAGGAGACCCGCCGCATCCTCGACCGCCTCTACGGCTACGAGATCTCGCCCGTCCTGTGGCGGAAGGTCGGCCCAGGTCTGAGCGCCGGCCGTGTACAGTCCGCAGCGACCCGCCTGGTCGTCGACCGCGAACGCGAACGCCTCGCCTTCCGCGCCGCCAGCTACTGGGACGTCATCGCACGCTTCCTCCCGGAGGACGGCCTGAACGGCTTCTCCGCTCGCCTCGTCCGCCTCGACGGCGACCGCATCGCAACCGGCCGCGACTTCGACGACTCCGGTGCGCTCAAGGGCTCCGCCACGATCCTCGACGAGCAGAAGGCGACCGCCCTCGCGACGTCGCTCACGACCTCGGCTGCACACGTCCTCTCGGTCGAGTCCAAGCCGTACTCCCGCCGACCGGCCGCGCCGTTCACCACGTCGACGCTGCAGCAGGAGGCAGCTCGCAAGCTCCGCTTCTCCGCCAGGCAGACGATGAGCGTCGCCCAGTCGCTGTACGAAAACGGGTACATCACCTATATGCGTACCGACTCGCCGTCGCTCAGCAAGCAGGCGGTCGATGCAGCGCGCAAGCAGGCAGCGGACCTCTACGGCGCGGAGACGGTCCCCGACAAGCCCCGTCAGTACACCGGCAAGAGCAAAAATGCCCAGGAGGCGCACGAGGCGATCCGTCCGTCCGGTGACACCTTCCGGACGCCGTCGTCGCTCGCCTCGACGCTCCGCGGCAACGACTTCAAGCTCTACGACCTCATCTGGAAGCGCACCGTCGCCAGCCAGATGGCCGATGCGAAGGGCTCCACCGCAACCGTCACGATCGAGTCGACCACGGAGGTCGGCCGTGCCGAGTTCACCGCCTCCGGCACCGTCATCACCTTCCGCGGCTTCCTCGCCGCCTACGAAGAAGGCCAGGACGAGGACCGCAACGCCGACGACAAGGCCGACGCGAAGCTGCCCGTGCTCGCGGAAGGCCAGACGCTCCGCATCGAGGAGCCGGAAGCCAAGGGTCACGAGACCTCGCCGCCCCCGCGGTACACCGAGGCCAGCCTCGTCAAGCGGCTCGAAGAGCTCGGCATCGGCCGTCCGTCCACGTTCGCGTCGATCATCTCCACGATCATCGATCGCGGCTACGTCACGCAGCGCGGTCAGGCGCTCATCCCCAGCTGGGTCGCGTTTAGCGTCGTCCGCCTGCTCGAGGAATACTTCCACGAGCTCGTCGAGTACGACTTCACGGCCGAGATGGAGGACTACCTCGACCGCATCGCGTCCGGCGACATCGACCGGGTGGACTGGCTCAAGGGCTTCTACTTCGGGACGGAAGACCGTCGCGGCCTCCGTCAGGTCATCGACAACCTGGGCGACATCGACGCCCGCAGCATCAACTCCATCGTCATCGACGACGGCGTGACCCTGCGCATCGGCAAGTATGGCCCCTACCTCGAAGTGACCGACGGCGAAGCCCCGGTCCCAGCCGCAGACGGCACGGTCGCGCCCCCGCGCCGGGTCAACCTGCCGCAAGACCTCGCGCCGGACGAACTCACGCCGGAGAAGGCGCACGAGCTCATCGACGCCCCCGTGGTCAACGACCGCGTCATCGGCATCAACCCGGAGAACGGCAAGAGCATCGTTGCGAAGGACGGTCGGTTCGGCCCCTATGTGACCGAGCTCGAGCCGGAGCCAGAGGCGGAGCCCGTCGTCGTCGCGGAGGCGACCGTCGACCAGGCCACCGGCGAAGTCATCGAACCGGCCAAGAAGCCGGCGGCGAAGAAGACGACGAAGGCAGCCGCGGTCAAGCCCCGCACCGCTTCCATCTTCAAGTCGATGGACCTCGCAACGATCGACCTCGACACGGCCCTCCGCCTGCTCGCGCTCCCGCGCGTCGTCGGAGAGGACCCGGAGACGGGCGCCGAGATCACGGCGCAGAACGGCAAGTTCGGTCCATACCTGAAGAAGGGCACTGACTCCAGGTCGCTCACCTCGGAGGACGACATCTTCGAGGTGGAGCTCCCCGCCGCCCTCGAACTCTTCGCGCAGCCCAAGTACGGCGGACGCCGTGCATCGAGCGCGCTCAAGGAGTTCGAAGCGGACCCGGAGAGCGGCAAGCCGATCAAGATCAAGGACGGCCGCTTCGGCGCCTACGTCACCGACGGCGTGACCAACGCGACGATTCCGCGTGGCGAGCAGATCGAGGACATCGACTTCGAACGCGCCGTGCAGATCCTCGCGGACAAGCGTGCGAAGGGCCCGGCGAAGCCGAAGGCCGCGGCCAAGAAGGCTCCTGCCAAGAAGGCCCCTGCGAAGAAGACGACCGCTGCTGCTGCGAAGACGACCGCTGCGAAGACCGCGGCCGCGAAGACGACGGCGGCCAAGACGACCGCCGCGAAGACGACGACCGCCAAGGCCGCTCCGAAGCGCGCGACGACGGCTGCGGCCAAGACGGCGGCCGCGAAGACGGCGGCAGCAGCGGAGTGAGCGGGCTCTTCATTACCCTCGAAGGCGGCGACGGGGTCGGCAAGTCGACCCAGGCGCGGCTGTTGACCGAGTGGCTCGAATCCCAGGGCCGAACGGTCGTGCGTACCCGTGAGCCCGGCGGCAGCGAGCTGGGTGTCGAGATCCGCGAGATCGTGTTGCACCATCGCGGCGACATCAGCCCGCGGGCCGAAGCGCTGTTGTACGCAGCCGATCGGGCACACCACATCGCGACGGTCGTCCGTCCAGCGCTCGCGCGCGGCGAGATCGTGCTGCAGGATCGGTACCTCGACTCCTCCGTGGCGTATCAGGGGAGTGGTCGCATCCTCGATGCGGACGAGATCCGCGGCATCTCGCTGTGGGCGGCTGAGGGGCTCCTGCCCGATGTCACGGTGCTGCTCGACCTCGACGTCGAGGCCGCTCGTGGGCGCCTCGACGGTGCGAACAAGCGATTCGACCGGCTCGAAGCGGAGGCGCAGGACTTCCATCTGCGCGTCCGTCAGGCGTTCCTCGGGCTCGCGGAGGCAGAGCCGGACCGCTTCCTCGTCGTCGATGCCGGCCAGACGCCAGAGGCACTCGCCGCAGAGATCCGCGACCGCATCGCCCCGCTCCTCTAGTCGTCAGCGGCTCTGCCCGCGCCCCGCACTTCACACCGGCAGTCTTGCTCGCGCTTCGCGCCTGCAGTCTTGCTCGCGCCCCGCGCCTGCAGTTTTGCTCGCGCCTCGACTCCGCCCCCTCCGTTCATCGCGCATAACTCCTTCAATTTGGACGCCGTCCGGCGAAGAACCCCGGAATTCCGGGCCTGAACTTTTGGCGACGTTCAAATCGAAGGAGTTATGCGCGAGCGGGGTGGCCGAGCGATGGGCGGATTGGGGCCCGCAGCTGTCGGCAGTGAGACGGGTGGACGGACGCACAGCCCGACGGACCGATCGCATCGGAACGTCTGTGGCCGCGGGTATCGTTGATGCATGGCTTCCTGGACCGATCTGACTGGTCAACGAGACGCGATCGAGCTGTTGCAGGCCGCGTCCGACCCGGTGGACCCCAAAGGCCTGACGCACGCCTGGCTCATCACGGGCCCTCCCGGCTCCGGTCGTTCTACGCTCGCCTACGCGTTCGCGGCGGCGCTGCTCAGCCGTGAACCGGACGGGGACGACGCCACCCGCCGTCAGGTGGAGGCGCGCACCCACCCCGATCTCTCCGCGCTCAGCACCGACCGGGTCATCATCACGATCGACGAGGTCCGCGATCTCGTGCGCAACGCCTATCGTGCACCGTCCGTCGGCCGCTTCCGGGTCATGGTCGTCGAGGACGCCGACCGTATGACGGAGCGCACGTCCAATCTGCTGCTCAAGTCGCTCGAGGAGCCGCCGTCGAGCACCATCTGGGTGCTGTGCGCACCGAGCGAGGCCGATCTGTTGCCCACCATCCGCTCTCGTGTGCGCTCCGTCCGACTCGGCGTGCCGACCATCGAGGACGTCGCTGATCTCCTGGAACGTCGGGACGGCGTCGATCCGCTGATCGCCGAGCGTGCGGCTCGCGAGGCGCAGAGCCACGTTGGCATGGCGCATCGCCTCGCCACCGACCCGGATGCGCGCACCCGTCGTGAGGCGACGCTGCGGGCGGTCCTGAACATCCGCAGCGCCGGGCAGGCGGTCGTCACGGCCGGCAAGCTCCTCGACATCGCCGGTGCCGACGCGAAGGCGTACACCTCGCTGCGCGACGAACAGGAGCGCGAGAGCACCCTGCGTTCGCTCGGGGTCGAGCCCGGGCAGTCGGTTCCGCCGTCGATGCGCGCGCAGGTGCGCACCATGGAAGAGGATCAGAAGCGCCGCGCCACCCGCAGCCTGCGCGACGGCCTCGATCGCATCCTGGTCGATCTGCTGTCGTTGTACCGCGACATCGTCCTCATCCAACTCGGCCACGACCACTCGGTCATCAACCGTGAATTGCGTCCGGAACTCGACGAGGCCGCCCGCCAGGCGGACCCGGCCGTTACGATCGAAACCCTGGAGGCGATCTCGGTCGCCCGTGAACGAATCGAAGGGAACGTCGCACCGGCGCTGGCGCTCGAAGCCATGCTCGTGTCGGCGGTCCGGTAGGGAGCACAGTGACCTCGACGCACACGCAACGGCCGAAGGCGGGACGATCTGTGCGCCGCACGGCGCTCATCGCGGGCCTCATCGTCGCCGCAATGACCCTCAGCGGGTGCGTCACGGCATTCCTGCCGCCCAAGTCCGGTGCCGGTCCGTCGGTCACGCCTGGCACGAGTGATGTCGATGCGGCGCTCAAGCCGTACTACGAGCAGCAGCTCGCCTGGACCAGCTGCGACAAGGGAATGGAGTGCACCACCGCGAAGGCGCCCGTCAACTGGGACGACCCCTCCGCCGGCGATCTCGAACTCTCACTCGTGCGCCATCGCGCAACGGGCAAAGCCATCGGCTCGTTGTTCGTGAACCCGGGCGGCCCTGGCGCGTCCGGAGTCGATCTCGTCGCGAACAGCCTCGACTTCGCCGTCGACAAGACGCTGCAGCAGAACTTCGACGTCATCGGGTTCGACCCGAGAGGCGTCGCCCGCTCGACGCCCGTCACCTGCTACGACGCGAAGCAGATGGACTCGTTCCTGTACGACATCACGCCGGGGGAGCGCGGATCCGATGCCTGGATCGCCTCCAACGAGACCTCCGCCACCGAGTTCGGTGACGCCTGCAAGGCCAAGACCGGCGCCCCGCTCGAGTACGTCGACACGCAGAGCGCGGCGAAGGACCTCGACATGCTGCGCGCAGCGGTGGGGGACAACGAGCTCTACTACCTCGGCTACTCCTACGGCACCTTCCTCGGCGCCACCTACGCCGGACTGTTCCCGAAGAACGTCGGACGCCTCGTCCTCGACGGCGCGATCGACCCGTCCACGAGCAACTTCGACGTCGTCGAGACCCAGTCCAAGGGCTTCGAGAGCGCGTTGCGCGCGTACCTCGCCGACTGCATGACGGGCAAGGACTGCCCGTTCAGCGGATCGGTCGATGACGCGATGACGAGGATCGGTCAGATGCTCGCGGCCGTCGACGCCAACCCGATCCCCGCATCGGACGGCCGACTGCTCGGCGCGAACACGCTCCTCACCGCCATCATCTACCCGCTCTACCAGGCCGACGCCTGGCCGTACCTCAGCCAGATGTTCGACGAGGTCATGCGCGGCGGCACCTCCATCGCGTTCCAGTTCGCCGACCAGTACAACGGCCGCGATGCCAACGGCACGTACGCGGACAACCAGACCGAGGCGTTCAACGCCATCAACTGCCTCGACTACAGCTACAACGACGACCCCACGTTGATGCGTCAGCAGGCCGCGGAACTCGAGAAGGCCGCTCCGGTCATCGGCAAGTACATGGCCTACGGCGACACCTTCTGCGCGAAGTGGCCGTACCAGAGCCGCACCGAACGGACCGAGATCCACGCGAAGGGTGCTGCACCGATCCTCGTCGTCGGCACGACGAACGACCCGGCGACACCGTACGTGTGGGCGCAGAACCTTGCGAAGCAGCTCGACTCCGGCCACCTCGTCACGTACAAGGGCGAGGGTCACACCGGGTACAACAAGGGGAGCACCTGCGTGAACGATGCGGTGGACCGGTACCTGGTCGACGGAACGGTTCCGAGCACCGACCCCAAGTGCACGTGACGCACGGCGTCGCATGCGACGGGTTGTGTGCTCGCACCCAGGGGTTTCCTGGGACAATTGAGGCATGACTGCTCCTGCGCCGCTCGGGTTGCGTGAACGGAAGCGGATCGCCACCCGACGGGCGATCCAGCACGCTGTGTTGACCCTTGCTCTGGACAACGGTCTGGACAGCGTCACGGTCGAGGACGCCAGCCGTGTGGCAGGCATTTCGCCTCGCACGTTCTTCAACTATTTCGGGACGAAGGACGAAGCCCTGATGGGCGACATCCCGTTCGTGCCGGACGACGAACTCGTCGACGCTTTCGTGTCGGCGGGTCCTGATGCCGACGTGCTCGCCGGTCTCGGCGATCTGCTCGCGGTGACCGCCGGCGGTGTGGAGGACGACCTTGAGATCCATCAGTTGCGGAAGTCCGTGCTGCGGGACCACCCGCACCTGCTGGGTTTGCGCATCGCGAGCATGCGGACGTTCGAGGAGACGCTGTTCCGGATCGTCGAGCGTCGTGTGCTCGCCGACGACCCGACGCTCGCCGAGCGTCCGGAGCAGGCGTTCGACAAGGCGTGGATGTTGACGATGGTGTCGTTCGCGGCGCTTCGTCATGCCTGGCGGTGCTGGGCCGATGCGCCGACTCCCGGCGCGTTGGGGGAACGAATTCAGACCTCATTCGCCGAGTTGTACGAAGTGGTCCAAAACACCCGCTAAGATAGATACTCGTGCGCACGGTTCGTCTGACGCACACGCCGCCCTAGCTCAGTCGGCAGAGCATCTCACTCGTAATGAGAAGGTCAAGGGTTCGATTCCCTTGGGCGGCTCCAATTCCACACACAAGCCGCCGGCCGATTCAATCGGTCGGCGGCTTTGTCGTGTCCGGCGGTTGGTCGGGGCGCGATGTGCGCGCACGGCAGGCGAGCTCGCTCCCAGAATTCGTGTGGTTGGGACCGATAGTCACCATTCCCGCCCAGTTCATCCGATGTTTTCTCGGAGGTAACGCAGGCAGGGGCGCGTTTTCACTGGCAATCGTCTCCCGTAGGATGAATTCACCGCCGTAAACATCGTATGTTTCGGGCTTCGATCACCGCAGATTGGACCAGCCACCATGTCAAGCGACGAATTCACGCTCAACCACTTGTGGACACCGGGAGATCCTGCCGTCGACTGGGAGCGAGTCGCCACCGCTCACGATCTCGATCTGAACGCGCGAGTGTTCGCGAGCGCGGGTGTCGACGTCAGCGCGAGGAGAGATGACCGGGGGAACGTCGCGTTGACCGTGATGGCCGCCGGGACCGTGGCCCTGGCGATCGTGGTCTCCGCCGGAGACAGCACCGCATGGTGGAGCCCAGCTGACGCGCTCGGACACATGAGCATTCCTGCGCTCTGGGGTGGGCGCAGAGAGGTCTCTGCGTTCGGTGGCGTCGCGTCCGGCGCGCTGATCTCCCGCGGAGACCGCGCACGGATGGCGTTCCGTCTTGATTCCGGCCACCTGCCGGTTGTGGTCCGGGCGGGAATCATCGAGGAAACGGCGGAGTTTGCTGTGCTCCTGACCGTCCGTGGAACGGGACGCCTAGAGCTCCGCGTCGACGCAAGCGAGCGTCATTGGACTGAGGCAATCTCGTCCGTGGGGCCTCCCGTCGCGATCGCCGCGCTCGGTGCGGAGGAACCGGTCTACTGCACCTGGTACGCCGCCCATCAGGACTTGGACCAAGAGGATCTCCTCGCCCAGGTGAGAATCGCGGGGGAATTGGGCATGGGAACGCTCATCGTCGACGACGGGTGGCAAACCAGCGAACGAGGACGTGGGTACCGGTCTGCCGGCGACTGGATCGTGTCCCGCAATAAATTCCCCGATCCGGCTCGCTTCGTCGAAGAGACCGCGCAGGCGGGTCTGCAGACGATGTGGTGGATCAGCACCCCGTTCCTGGGATTCGACGCCATCGCTCACGCGGACGATCTGGCGACCATCGATACCGATGAAGCGCTGGGGACCTCGGTCCTGGATCCACGGGATGAGACGGTGCGCAGCTCACTCGTGTCACGCCTGCGCTCGCTCCTCGCGACGACGGGAGCGGTCGGGTTCAAGCTCGACTTCCTCGAGCGGTGGGACAGCCAGGATGCATCGATCCCGGAGGCGGCGCTCTCCTTGCTCGCGGAGATCGCCGAGATGGTCGACGAGGTCGCCGGAACCGGGCTCATCGAGTACCGCGATCCGTACATCGGGTATCCCACGACTCGCTCAGCGTCGATGATCCGGGTCGGGGACTGCCCGTTGCGCCCAGCGCAGAATCGCGCCGGCATCGTCGACCTCCGGCTGACCGCTCCAGGTGTCCCCGTGCACTCGGATCCGGTGATGTGGTCGCCGGATGACAGTGTCGGGCGGGTTGCGCAGCACCTGCAGAACGCGCTGTTCGGCGTTCCGCAGATTTCGTTGCGGCTCACCGACCTGAGCGAACCGCACCGGGCGGTCCTTGCGTTCTGGCTGGGCTTCTGGCGGCAGCACCGCGACATCATCTTGCACGGTGATTTCCGTCCGCAGCGTCCGGACCTGCAGTACCCGATCGTCGGTGCGGAGCGCGACGGGACGCGTCTCGTCGGCCGCTTCGCGCCGGTACCGATCGATCTCTCCGGCGCTTGGGAGACGTGCCATGTGCTCAACGCCGACGATGCGGCCGTGGTGTTGGACGTCCCCGACCGTCTTCGGGTTCGGGCGACGGTTCGCGATGCCAGAGGCGACCTGATCTCAGAAGTGGATGCCGATTGGTCGGGGCTCGTGAGGATGCAGATCCCAACCGGCGGCCTGCTGACCGTCGAGCGCCGCTCAGTTGCGGCGTGAGCGCTGGTGGGGGCGGCGGACGTGTCGGCCGGATGTGCGTGCTCGGTCGGTCAACCGATACACTCGTCCGAGCTCGAGGAAGGCGCACATGAGTTCTGCAGCATCCGATGACTCCATCGACGACACGTCGTCCGATCCGTCGAACGCGGGGAGTGGTGGAGAGAAGCAGACCGGATGGCTCGGCGGCTGCCTCACGATCATTGTGCTGCTCGGCATCTTCATCGCCATCGGATTTGCGTTCAGTTCGTGCGCGGACACGACTCCGCGTCCGGATCGGTTCGATTCAAAAGCGAAGTCCGCTTGCGAATACGCGGTGGTGGACAAGCTCATCTCCCCGGCAACCGCCGACGTGTACTCGCGTGCCGAGGGAACGGAATCGGATTGGACGGTCGCCGGCTACGTCGACTCCGAGAACATCAACGGCGCGTTGATCCGTTCCGACTTCCAGTGCACCGTGCACATCACGGATGATGCCGAGGACGTCGTCGTGGACTTCATCCGGGATCGCACGCGCGATTCCGATGAGCCGTCGAGTGTCGAGCCGTCCTCCGAGGATCCGTCCTCGGACGCTCCAACGGAGATCCCCTCGACGCCGAAGAGCAGCCGCACGCGGTAGCGCTCCGCGGCGCGTGGAACGAGGTGCCGGACGCGCCGTGCATCCGCTCCGAACGCCCGGCTCGCATCTACCCGGACGCTACACCAGCATCGCTCGCGCCGCCGCTGCGCCCGAGACATCGAGCGTCCACTCCGGGCGGACGAGCGATGCGCGCTCAAGGCGGAAGTAACGCTCCGTGTTCGGGCTGTCCGCGTGACGGGCTGCCCTCGTCTGACCGCTCTGCGTGTAGCCGAGCGCGCGAGACACCCCGATCGACGCCTCGTTCCAGTCGGCTGCAGCCGTCTCGGCGACCTCCGCCCCGAGCACGTCGAACGCGAACAGGAGGATCGCGGCCCGCATCTCCTTCCCGAAACCGCGGCCCTGGGCATCGCGCGTCAGCCAGGATCCGGTCTCCACCGTCCGACGTTCGATGAATGCCGTCGCCGACACCCCCTGCGATCCGATCACCACGCCATCGTGCAGGATCGCGAATTCGACATGCCAGGACTCGCGCGTCAGTGCTGCGCGGAGCCCCCAGTGGAATTGCGCGACGTTGCGGGGCAGCTCCGTGGGCGGCACAGCGGTCCACGGGACGGCGAACGGATTGCGGTCCGGGTCGTGTACGCCGGCCAACGCGGCCGATGCGAGCCCCGGGAGGTCCTCATCGCGCGCCGGGCGCAGTTCCAACCTGGGCGTGCGGAGGCGCACCTCGTGGAGTGGCCAGACGTCTGCGGGACCGAGCATCTCACGATGCTAGCGCCCCGTAACCAGTCCACGAGGGGAGGCAGATCGTCGTTGCGCGCGGCGCTGGACGACGATCTGCCTCCCCTCGCGGCTAGAAGTCCGTCAGGTTGCCGCGCAGGCCGGCCGTGCCGTACTCGCGGCGGAGGATCCCGCGGCGGCGCAGGATCGGCACGAGCTCGTCGAGCATCCGGTGCACGGTGACCGGGTGGAGGTCTCCGGAGAAGATGAAGCCGTCGTTGTCGGCCTCCGCGCCGACGAGTTCGATGAAGTCGGCGACCTCCTCGGCCGTCCCGACCACACCGGCTCCCTCGGAGATGCGCCCGAGGCGCGCCTTCGGGATGAGCAGCTCCCGCAGCGTCGCCGAACCGAACCCGTCCGCGCCGCCCAGCAGACCCGCGATGCTGCCGCGGGACACGTGGTCGCCGAAGATCGCGGGATCGATGTGCTTGTCGAGGTCGAGCGAGGTGAGATCCGTTTCGAGGTCGCTCGACCAGCCGAGCGCGACCTGCAGCAGCGTCGCCTCGTCCGGGTTGGCCGAAGCATCGACCAGACGCTGAGCCTCCTCCGTGCTGGACACGATGACCGGCTTGAAGACGAGGAGCGCGAGCGGCAGGTCGTCCTCGGTGCGCCCCTGGGCCCGCGCGGCCGTGTGGACGCGCTCCCGGTAGGTGCGGATGCTGTCGACATCGAGCGATGCGAGGGCGAGCTGGACCTGGGAATGGCGGCCGGTAAAAGCCAAACCGCGCGGCGACGAACCGGGGGAGATGATGATCGGGTCTCCCGTGACCGCACCGTCGTAGTCGCCGAACGGCAGTGCGTTGAGCGGGCCGTCGAACGAGTAGTACTCGCCGCGGTGCTTGATGGCGTCCAGGTGCGTGCCATCCGCGAAGTGCGAGGTCGACCGGTCATTGACGAGGGAACCCTGGCCCCAGCTGTGCCAGAGGTCCTCGACGCTCGTCAGCCACTCCTCGGCGCGATCGTAGGCGCCGTCGTGGGGGAGCGGTTCGAGACCGAAATGACGAGCGCTGCCGACATCGGTGACGACGTTCAGGCCGAGGCGGTTGCCGCTCAGGTGCTGCTGCGTCGCGAACTGCCTGGCCGCCTGGTACGGCGGGAACTGCACGGGATTGACGGTCGGGACGACACCGATGTGCGACGTCGCGGCGAAGAGGTACGGGGCGAGACTGATCGGATCCAGCTTCGGCCCGCCGTAGGCGCCGCGGACCCGCAGATCGAGCGTCTCCGGGTTGCCGAGCGACAGCGCATCCTCGATGATGACCAGGTCGAAGCCGGCCTGTTCCAGCTCCCGTGCGGAGTGCTGGTACAGCTCGGGCCGCTGCCAGGCGTAGTCCCAGTCGAGGTACGGGTGACCCCAGCCGTGCGGACCGAAGCCGCGCGACAGGAACCAACCGAAGTGCTGTGGTCTCGTCATCGGGATCCTCTCGTCGAATCGGCGCGACGGATCGGTCGTAGCGCCGTGGAGTCCGATTCTTCGCGAACCAGAGTGGTTTGCCAAGGGCGCAGGTCATGGGCGTTCACATCCGGGTGCTCATCCGCAGGTGTTCCTGCTCACATGGGTTCGCGCGCCGGTGGAAGGGCCGCGCGACCACTACTCTTGAGACGTGTCGGACGTGTGGTTGCGCAGAGTTCTCGTGGTGGAGGATCACGCGCTGATGCGCGCCCTCGTGACGTCGACGCTCGAGCATGCCGGCTTCGCCGTGCTGGCCGTCGCGTCGGCTCCTGCCGCTCTCGCCGCCCGAGCGGAATTCGATCCGGACGTCATGGTGACCGACATCGATCTTGGGGTGCCGCCGAACGGCATCGACCTCGCCCACCTGGTCAGAGCGGATGCGCCCGACGTGGCGATCGTTGTGCTCAGCAACTTCCCCGACGCCGGCACGATCCGCTCCGATCGTGCGCTCCCCGACGGCGCCGTCTACCTCAACAAGGCCTCGCTCGAATCCGCGAAGGAGCTCGTCGACGCGGTCGAGGCGGCTCTGCGCGGGATCGCGCCCCCGGCCGCTTCCTCCAACGCCCTGCCGGACCCGAGCATCGCCGGGCTCACCGCACACCAGCTCGACGTGCTGGCCGACATCGCGGCCGGGTGGTCGAACACCGAGATCGCGAACCGCCGAGGCACGTCGCTCCGCGCGGTCGAGAAGGCCGTGTCACGACTGTTCACCGCGCTCGGTCTCGCGAACCACCCCTCGACGAACCCCCGGGTCGAAGCCGCTGCCATCCACATGGGTGTGTTCGGTGTGACGGCGTCCGAGGACCACGTCCGGCGTCCGGCAGGATGAGCGCAAGCCCGACGAGTGCCGGACGGACGAGTCCCGGCGCGAATCCTGGTCGAGTGAGCCCCGGCCGCGCGCTGTCCGATCGTGTGTCGTCGGGCCGTGCTCGGGCCGGCGCCGCCCTGCACAGCCGTGCCGACGCCCTCCGCTGGCCACGCGCGATCGCATCGATCGGCCGCCTCGGTCAGGGCGGTGCGCTGACGATCTGGTCCTGGCTCATCCCGTTCCCGTTCGTGATGACGGTCCTGAGTGCGCAGTTCTCGGCCGCTGCGCCGGTGTGGGCCGATGCGACGGACTGGTCGAGGGCGATCGGCACCTTCGGGACGCACCTCGTCACCGGCCTGTTGATGTTCGTCGCGAAAACCGCGCTCGACACGGTCCGCGCCGGCACACCGCGGCTCGTGGCGGCGTTCGTCGCGTTCGCGCTGCTGGGTGCGACGAGGCCGTTCGTGCTGAGCCTCGCGATGGCCTCCGACGGGGACGGGATCGCGCTCGGCGACCTGACCTCGCGCATCGCGGTCAACGTCGTCGGTGCCGTCATCGGCCTGACGATCATCGCCGTTGTGGTTGGCGGCCTGCGCGACACGCGTCGGGCGAGAAGCCGGCTGCTCAGCGCAGAAGAAGCCCTGATCAGGCTGGCCGCGATGGACGATGCCGCACTCGAGGTCGCGCGGCGAGAGCACCTCGCTGACCTCGAGCGGCGGCTCCGCGCGGCGATCGAACAGGTGCCGGAGGCGGGTGGACGCCTCGGCACGGCGACGACGCTCCGCCGCCTCTCGGAGGACGTGGTGCGGCCGATGAGCCATGAGCTCCTCGACCTCGCCGACACCGACCAGAACGATGCCGCCTGCCCGGAAGCCGATGCGCGGGAGGCCGCATCCCGCCCAGAACGCACGAGGGGGATCGGGCGAGCCGGCGATGGCGCAGGCCGCCTCTCGACGTTCACCGCCATCGGACCAGCGTGGCCGGTGACGCTCTTCGCGCTGCTCATCACGCCCTACCTCCTGCGCACGCACGGGGTGGCGATCGCCCTGCTCCTGCTCGCGGTCGGGGTGGTCTGGTACAGCATCGGGTCAGCCGTCGTCCGAGCGATCGCCGACACGATCAGGAGCGGCGTCTGCCGGCTGTGCACGGTCGCCGGCGGATCCGTCATCGTCGCCGCCTGCGGATCGGCGCTCACCGCCGCACTGCTGACCATCATCGGACGGCAGGCGCCCTACGCCTGGTCCGCGCTGTTGATCTACCCGGCGGTCGTCGTCGCGGTGGCGCTCGGCGACGGCATCGCGAGGGAACTGGCGAACGCCGAAGAGGCGCTCTCCGTCTCCCTGCAGGAGCAGGCGGCGCTTGCCGCGGCGTCACGACGCCGCCTGCGGGACACTCGCGTCCGCATCGCACGGGTGCTGCATGGGACGGCCCAAGCCGATCTCGTCGCCGTGGCTTTCGCGCTGTCCGCGGGTGCGGGTGCCGGGGCAGGCGCCGGCACCCGGTCTGCGGAGGAAGTGGTGGCGGCCGGGTCGGATTCGGCATCGGAGTCAGGGACGGACGAGGAGAATCGACCGTCCGACCGCACCGTCGCCGTCCCCTCCGCCCTGGCGATGGACCTCGTGCGCGACACCGTCGCCGACATGCTCCAACGCGTCACAGCGATGTCCGGAGGCGCCGACGCCGACGAACCGGACGAGACCGACGACGCCAGGCGCGTCCGTTCCGTCCTCGACACCTGGGCGTCCGTCCTCGACCTCACCATCGACGTCGACCCCGGTGTGTGGGAGTGGCTCGCCGCTCCGGTTCAGGCCTCCGAGGCGTCCACCGGTGCGGCGGCCGCCTCCGCTGCGCGGGCCGACGCCATCGTCGAGATCCTCACCGAGGGGTTCACGAACGCGGTCCGTCACGGAACGGGGCGTGCGGCGAGAGTGCGCATCACGGCGCACACCGACCAGGTGGCAGAACCGATCGCCCCGTGGTCGGGATGTCGGGTCAGCATCCGCTCGGTCGGCGCGATCCGCGCCGGTCACGCTGCTGGACGGGTTGACGGCAGGGGCGACGGACGCGGCCTCTCGCTCCTGCGCGGCATCGCATCGTCGGTCGAGCTCGTGGACCGTGGTGGCACCGTCGAACTCATCGCGATCGTCGTATAACCCGAACCGGACGCGACCACCCGATCGGGGGCGTTCTACCCTTCCAACGCGGCACACGAGGTGCAGCACGGACGGCGGGAGGAACACCATGGCATCGTCCCTGGGAGAACTCCTGCCGCTGGCGACCGGGATACTCGTCAGTCCGATCCCCATCGCAGCCATCATCGCCATCCTGCTCTCCCCACGAGCACGGGCGAATGCCATCGCCTTCACGGCGTCGGCGATCGCGGTCACGGCGGTCCTCACCGCCATCGCCGTGATCGGGGCAGGCAGCGCTGAGCACGCCAACCACGGGTCGGCGTCCACGATCGGTCTGATCATCTCGATCATCGTCACCGTGCTCTTCCTCGTCCTCGCCGCCCTCAGCTGGCGCGGCCGGCCACGACCCGACGTGGAGCCGGTCGCGCCATCCTGGCTGCGACGCATCGACACCCTGACGCCAGGGTCGGCGGCGGTGCTGAGCGTCCTGCTCACGGTGCCGAACGCGAAGAACATCCCGCTCGCGCTCAAAGCGGGGACGATCATCGGCGGGTTCGACGCCGGCCCGGTCGTCTCGACGCTCCTGGTCCTCGGGTTCTCGGTGGTGTCGACGCTCGCACTCATCCTGCTGAGTACCCTCGCGGCCTCGAAATCGGACCGTGTGCGCGTCGCCCTCACCCGCGCGAAGTCCGAGATGATCGCCCACAACGCGCTCATCCTCGCGGTGATGTTCCTTGTGCTCGCCGCAGTCCAGGCAGCCCACGTCGTGACGGCCCTCATCGCTTTGCAGTAGTGGAACCGGCGTCCGCTCGGAGGCGGAGCCACACGATCATCCGGAGGAATCATGCACACCGATCGCACCGTAGGCGATGTCGTCAGCACAGAGGCCGGCCCCGTCAGAGGGTTCGTCTCACGTGGCGTGCGCGTGTGGCAGGGGATCAGGTACGCCGCCCCGCCCATCGGTGATCGCCGCTTCCGGGACCCGATCCGGCCCGAGCCGTGGAGTGACGTGTTCGAGGCGACGGCGTTCGGGCCGTGTGAGCCGCAGAGCACCAACGCCGCGATCCCGCTCGGGCCGGACGTCCGGATGGACGAGGACGCGTTGTCGCTCAACGTCTGGGCTCCGCCGGCGGGCGATGCGGGGAAGCCGGTGCTCGTCTGGATCCACGGCGGCGCGTACTTCCGCGGCGCATCGAGCCAGCCGGTGTTCGATGCGACGTCGCTCGTCGAGCACGGCGACGTTGTCGTGGTGACGTTCAACTACCGGCTGGGGGCGTTCGGGTTCCTGGACCTGTCCTCGTTCAGCACCGCCGAGCAGCAGTTCGACTCGAACGTCGCCCTCAAGGACATGATCATGGTCCTCGAGTGGGTGCAGGCGAACATCGCGAACTTCGGCGGCGACCCTGGCCGGGTCACGCTGTTCGGTGAATCCGCCGGTGGTGGCGCGGTGACCACGCTGATGACCGTTCCGTCGGCTGAAGGACTGTTCCACCGGGCCATCGCCGAGAGCTCGCCGGCCACCTCGGTGTACGGGCCGGAGCGGTCGGCCGATGTCGCGGCGCAGTTCATCGAACTGCTCGGCTTGGCGCCGGGTGATGCCGCGGGCGCCAGGGCGGCATCGACCGCCGAGGTGCTCACGGCATCGGATGCGCTCTTCGCGCAGGTTCCGCAACGATCGCCGGGTACGATCGCATTCGCACCGGTTGTCGACGGGACGCTCGTACCGGAATACCCGGTGCGAGCCTTCCGCGCGGGGGACGCGCATCGTGTGCCCCTCATCATCGGCACGAACAAGGACGAGTCGTCGCTGTTCCGGCTGATGAAGTCGCCGCTCATGCCGATCGAACAGGCCACGATCCGCGCGATGTTCGACGAGGTCGCAGCCGAGCACCCGGACCTCGACCTGCCGGACGAGGCGAGGATCAGCTCCGCGTACACGGGACTCGCGCCCATCCAGCAGAACCTCGGCATCACGCGCGACTTCGGGTTCCGCATGCCGACGGTGTGGATCGCCGAGGCGCACAGTGCGTTCGCTCCGTGCTGGCTCTACCGGTTCGACTACGCGCCGCCCATGCTGAAGGCCCTCCGCATCGGTGCGACCCACGCCACGGAGCTCCCGTACGTGTGGGGGAACCTCGCCCACGGTGCGAAGGACATTACCTACAAGCTCGGCGGGCGCCGCACCGCAGAGCGGGTGTCGGCGAACATGCAGCATCGCTGGCTCGCCTTCGCGCAGGGCGATGACCCGGTGGGACTCGCCGATGCGCCGGTGTGGGAGCGGTACACGGCCGATGCGCGGGTGTCCCTCGTCATCGACACCACCGAGTCCGCGGTTGCAGACCTCGACGGCGAACTGCGCGAGGCGTGGGGCGACCACGTGCTCGCGTTCGTGTGAACCTGGCGCGTCCGGTTCGCCCCGTACGATTGCAGGTATGAAGTTCCTCGCGCTGTTCGCCACCGGTTCTGGCCTCATCGTCGTCGGATTTGTGGTGGCGCTCGTTGCGACGAGCATGCCCGCCCTCCGCGTCGTCGGTCTCGCGGCGATCATCGTCGGCACCATCGTGCTCGCCGTGAACGTCGTCCTGCAGTTCCTGGAGCGGCGCCGCCAGAACTGATGCGTCACGGCGCTGTTGCGATGCTGTTGCGTTGCTGTTTCGGCGCCGTGTTCGCCCTGTCCTGCGGCTTGCACGGGGATTACGCTCGAGATGCACGGCATCGTGCACGATTCGTGCGGGACGACCGCAACACCCACGGAAACGGCAGTGAAGACCATGTCAAAGGCGCTCCTCATCATCGACGTCCAGAACGACTTCACCGAGGGCGGATCCCTCGGCGTCGACGGCGGCTCGGCGATCGCCGCCGGGATCACCCGACTGCTCGCCGAGCACGGCGACGACTACTCCCACGTCATCGCCTCCCGCGACTGGCATGATGCGGAAGGCGACAACGGCGGACACTTCGCGGAGGGGGAGCCGGACTACGAGACGACCTGGCCGGTCCACTGCGTCGCAGGCACCGAGGGCGCCGAGTATCACCCGGCGCTCGACTCCGCGCGGATCGACGTGCACGTTTTCAAGGGTCAGGGCGCCATCGCGTATTCCATCTTCGACGGCACGACCGCGAGCGGCGAGCGGTTCGGGGAGGTGCTGACGGAGCTCGGGGTGACGGATGTCGACCTCGTCGGCGTCGCGACGGACTACTGCGTGCGTGCGAGTGCGCTCGACGCGATCGAGCACGGGCAGCACGTGCGCATCCTGACCGATCTGGTGGCGGCCGTCGCCCCTGCCTCTGGCGAGGCAGCCCTCGCGGAGCTGGCGCACGCCGGTGCGGAGCTGGTCCCGGCGCCGTAGTTCCCGCCTTGTGGCGGGCTCATCCCGCGTCTCCACACCGTCCCGCGTGTGTCCACAATTCCGGAATTCGTGTGACAGGAGTGACTCCTGTGACCGAATTCGCCTGATTTGTGCCGTTTTCGCTCCGGAGTTCCGGAATTGCGAACAGCCCGCGCGGGGAGTGGATAGTAAGCTGGCTGCGTAATAGTGGCGGCGACGGAATGAGCGACATGCGTAAGGAAGCCAGCAGCACAACCGACGAGGCCGGACGGACTCCGAAGGCGGCAGCGCGAACCGGGGCTCCGCGAACCGGGGCTCCGCGAACCGGGGCTCCGCGAACCGGGGCTCCGCGATGGCTGCGGGTGTTCATCCCGGCGGTCCTCATCATCGTGTGGCTCACAGCCGGTGCGATCGGCGGCCCCTACTTCGGCAAGGTCAGCGAGGTCTCCTCGAACGACCAGACCAGCTACCTGCCTGCCAGCGCTGACGCGACGAAGGTGCAGCAGGCGCTCGACGGCTTCCGGAGCGGCGATGACGTCCCCGCGCTCGTCCTATTCGTCCGATCCGATGGGCTGACCACGGTCGACACAACAGCGATCACCTCGGAGATCACCAAGATCGCGGACCTCGACGGCATCGCGGACGGCATCTCGCCGGCGATCCCGTCGGAAGACGGCAAGGCGATCGAGGTCTTCGTACCCATCGACGGGAAGGCGGACCTCGGCGACGTCGTCGAAGCCCTCCGTGTGCAACTCGCCGACTCGGTGCCCTCCGGCGTGGACGTGTACGTCACCGGGCCGGCCGGATTCAGCGCCGACCTCGTCGACGCGTTCGCCGGCATCGACGGCATCCTCCTGCTCACCGCGCTCGCCGCCGTGTTCCTGATCCTGATCATCGTGTATCGCTCGCCGGTGCTCCCGTTCCTGGTCCTCGGCACGTCCGTGTTCGCGCTCTGCGCCGCTCTGCTCACCGTCTGGTGGATGGCGAAGGCCGGCATCGTGCTGCTCAACGGCCAGGTGCAGGGCATCCTCTTCATCCTGGTGATCGGTGCCGCGACCGACTACTCGTTGCTCTACGTGTCGCGCTATCGCGAGGCCCTCCGTGATCACGAGAAGCGATGGGATGCGACCTGGGCCGCGCTCAAGGGCGCGTTCGAGCCGATCCTCGCGTCCGGCGGAACCGTCATCGCGGGACTCCTGTGCCTGCTGTTGAGCGACCTGAACTCCAACAAGGCGCTCGGGCCGGTCGCGTCGATCGGCATCGTGTTCTCGGTGCTGGCGGCGCTCACGCTCCTGCCCGCGCTGCTGCTCGCCTGCGGACGGAGCTCGTTCTGGCCGATCAGGCCGAAGTTCGGCAGCGCCCACCTGGTCGCGGCGCCGGCGGACCGGGATGCCGCGGTTCCGAGCACCGGTCTGTGGGGCAGGATCACCGGCCTGGTCTCGAAGCACTCGCGCATGGTCTGGATCGCGAGCACGCTCCTCCTGCTGGTTGCCAGCATCGGCGTCTTCCAGCTGAAGGCCGACGGGGTCGCCGGGAGTGATCTCATCCTCGGCACCTCCGAAGCACGCGACGGGCAGGTGGCGCTCGGCGAGCACTTCCCGGCCGGCTCGGCGAGCCCCGTCTACGTCCTGACGAAGGAGGCCGATGCGGCGAAGGTGATCGGGATCCTCGAGCAGGCCGACGGCCTCGACCGGGTGCAGGTCATTTCGGACGGCTCGGCCGCCGGCACCGCTGATGCGACGGTCGTCGACGGTGCGCCCGTGTTCTCCACCGTGTCCGGTCCCCCGGGGACACCGGCGGCGACGGTCGATCCGACGGTGTCCGATGGGCGGATCGTGCTGCAGGCGACACTCGCCGCCGCGCCGGACTCAGCGAAGGCGGAACGGGTCGTCCGCGACCTCCGGGCATCGATCGACAAGGACGTTTCCGCGCACACGCCGGTGGGCGGCGTCACGGCGACGGCGATCGACTCGAACGATGCGTCAATCCACGACCGCAACCTGATCATCCCCGTGGTGCTGGGCGTCATCCTCGTGATCCTGATGCTCCTGCTGCGGTCGATCCTCGCACCGGTCCTGCTGATCCTCAGTGTTGTGGTGTCGTACGCTGCGGCGCTCGGTGTGTCGGCGTTCGTGTTCAACCACGTGTTCGGGTTCCCGGGAGCCGATCCGGCGGTGCCGCTGTACGGATTCGTCTTCCTCGTGGCGCTCGGGATCGACTACAACATCTTCCTGATGACGCGGGTGCGCGAGGAGTCGATGCGGGTGGGGACGAGGCCCGGCATCCTGCGTGGTCTTGCGATCACGGGCGGGGTCATCACCTCCGCCGGGCTGGTGCTCGCGGCGACGTTCGCGGCGCTCGGGGTGATCCCGATCCTGTTCCTCGCACAGATCGCGTTCATCGTCGCATTCGGTGTGCTGCTCGACACGATCATCGTCCGGACGCTGCTGGTGCCGGCGCTGAGCTATGACATCGGTGCTGCGATCTGGTGGCCGTCGAAGCTCGCGAAGCTGCCCCAGCCTGCGCGGCACCCGCACAAGCACGCCGCGTCCTGAGCGCTGCCGCTGCCGGGGCCGAGACGGGAGCTGGGGCCGGGGCGGTCTGTTGGAACGGGGTCGGCAGCGGACGCGGTCAGCTGGCGGCGAGGAAGGCCAGGACCGCGTCCTTGAACCCTCGCGCCGAAACGGCGTTGACGTGATTGCGGCCAGGGAGTGAGACGAACCTCGCTCCCGGCGTGGCGGCCGCGAGCCGTCGGCTGCCGTCCGCAATCGCGTCCTGATCTCCTGTGACGAGGAGCGCCGGGACGGTCGGGGTGGCGGACGTGGACGGCCCCGCGCCGCTCCTCATGCCTTCGACGAGCGCGATGAGCGCTGCGAGATCGTTGCCTGGCACGCCTTCGACCATGGAGACGTACGAGGCGGTGAGGTCGTCGTCCACCGCTGAGCCGCCTGCGGCGTGGGAGCGTGCGGCGTCGAGGTCGAAGGTGCGGAGCGGATCGCCCTCCGGGAGGCCGCCGAGGCTCAGGCTGCGCACACGTGAGGGGTGCGCGACGCCGAGGCGCCACCCGACTCTCGCGCCGAGCGAGTAGCCGAGGTAGTCGACGTCATCGAAGCCATAGCTGTCGAGCACGGTGAGGACGTCGTCGACCAGGGTGTCGACCCCGTACGCCGACGCTTCGTGCGGTTTGTCGCTCGCGCCGTGCCCGCGCTGGTCGATCGTGAGCAGCCGGTAGCCCGCCCTCGTGAGGGTTCTCGTCCAGCCGGCGATGTCCCAGTTGAGCGTCGCGCTCGATGCGAATCCGTGCACCGCCAGGACGACGGGTGCGTCGTGTGTGCTGTCGGCGCCGGCTGCGGGATGCAGGTACGTCGCGATGCGTGTGCCGTCCGCTGTGACGACGTAGGCGGGTGGCAGCCCCTCGGCCGTGGTGACGTTCATGATGCGGGGCCTTTCCGTGACTGACGCCATCCACGATACGCGCAGCGGCCGCGACGGATTGGCCGCTCAGGCGGTGACGCGATCCGCCGCGGACGTGGACGCCGATTTGGACGCCGACGCGGGTGCAGGCGTGGGTGTGTGCGTGTGCGTGGAGGTTGAGCGCGCTGGAGTGGTGGGCGCGGACGCATCCGCTGGCTCGCTCGCATCGGCCGTGGGAGTGTCGACGGCATCGGATTCGATGACGGCGCGGAGGTTCCGTGCCGAGGACAGGACTTCCGCTGCGGTTTGGCCGTCGGTGGACAGGACGAGCGCCTCTGCCGCACCGAGGAGCGCCTCGGCGGAGACCAGGCCGTTCGGGTCGCCCAGACCACGGCGTGCAGCCGTTGCCTGCTCGTCGGTGTACCGCCCGGAGGCGACGGCGCGGGCGATGGGGTGGGTGCTCGGGTCGAGGATGGGACGCGGACGGGAACGTCCGCTGGGTCTGAATCGCAATCGTGTGCGGAACCGAGCACGGAGTCGGCGGAGTGGATGTCTCATGGAACGAGTCTCGCACGATAGAACATGTGTTCGAGTGAACGCCACACGAATTGTGGACAACTCGTCGGCGTCCGGGCCTGTGAGCGAGGCCGGCTCGGCTGGGCAGTGCGGCGCCGGACAGGACAGAGATCGACCCAGTGACCGGCAGCCTGCTCTCCTCCACAGGCTCGCGGCAGGCGCGAGTTCTCCACAGATGTGCATCCCGCCGGTTCCACGGAGCGCGAACTCCGCACGCTTGGGACATGCAGACCATCGTCAGAGCGGCCGACGCCGCCGAGTTCCTCGCCCTCGTCCCCGAGCTCTTCGGGTTCCAACCGACCAACAGCATGGCGGTCATCGCCTTCCGAGGGAAACGCACGTGCGGAGCGCTCCGATTCGATCTGCCGACGAGCGTGCCCGACCGACAACTGAAGCGATTCCTCTCGCAGCAGCTCGGCACGATGTGCAAGATTCCCGGAATCGATGGCGTCCTGGCCGTCGTGTACACGGACGAGCCGTTCGGAACAGAGACGACCCCGCCGTGCTCTGCGCTGCTCGCGGCGTTCCGCAACCGTGCCGTGCACATGGGGCTCGTCGTCAAGGAGACCCTCTGCATCGCATCGGATGGCTGGGCATCGGCGCTCGACCCGGATACCCCGCTCGGAGGCCATCCGCTCACCGAGATCCCGGAAGTGACACTCGGACTCCCCGGCGTGTGCCGCCCGACGGGAGATCAACACGGCGAGGCCGATCGGGTACCGCCCGATCTCGCTCGAGTCGAACGGGTCGGAACCGCCCATGGTCGCCTCACCCGGCTGCTCGACGGACTGAACGATGCACCGGCGCCGTGCGGCGTGGGTGGCGCGCGTGAAGTCGAGGCGGCCGAGGTCTACCGACGCGACATCGCCGCATTGGAGCCGCTCATCGTCCCGACCCTCCTGTTCGAGCATGCCCTGGCCGTCGGCGCCAACGGCCTGAGCGCTGAAGAGGTCGCGCTCGTCCTCATCGCCTTGCGCGGGCCGGACATCCGGGATGTCGCCCTGATGCAGTGGGCGTACGGCGCGGACTACGGGCAAGTCGCATTGAGCGGTGCCGACACGCTGGCGGCTGCGCGAGCGCTCGGTGTCGATCAGGAGCTGATAGAGGCGGCCGCTGCCATCGAGGTCGACGACTCAGAAGCATCGTGCCTCGACGGAGTCGCCGAATCGGCGCGACGGATGTCCGGTGAAGGTCCGCGTCCGGATCACAGCCGCATCAGCCGAGCGATCGCGCTCCTGCTCGACGTCGTGGACGCTGCGCCCCGCTCCGCCAGGCCCGCGCCGTTGACGGTGCTCTCCTGGCTCAACTGGGCGGTCGGGCACAACACCCGCGCTGACGACTGCGCCCGTGGCGCGCTCGCCATCGAACCGGGGTACGGGTTGGCGGGGCTGATGATCACGATGCTCGAGCACGGCAGATTCCCGGAGTGGCTGTTCGAGCGACCGGAGCACGATGAGGGCAGCGTCGATGCGTAGACGAGCCCACGATGATGCCGCGCTCCGGATGAACGCCGGGCTGAGCGTCGAGCACGTCCGACCCGAACAGGTCCTGCCCGAACAGGTCGTACCCGGTCGGGTCCGACCCGACCAGGTTGCACCGGGTCAGGCGCTACCCAGCCGCGTGCCGCTCGAGGAAGTCGTACACCTCGTTGTCGTCCACCCCGGGGAACGTGCCGCTCGGCAGCGGCGACAGGATGTGCGTGTGCAGGCGGGCGCTCGGCCACGACTGCTCCCGCCACTTCGCAGTGAGCGCAGAGGACGGCTTCCGGCAGCACTGCGGATCCGGGCAGGTGGACACCGCCCGCGTGGTGCTGTCACGGCCGCGGAACCACTTGGCGTCGTCCCACGGCACTCCGACCGAGATCGAGAACTCGCCGGCATCCGTCGTCCCGGTCTGCGTCGCGCACCAGTAGGTGCCGGCCGGGGTGTCGGTGTACTGGTAGAGCTCGGTGGTCCGGTTGGTGCGCTCGAAGGCGCTGCGTGCGCTCCACTTCCGGCACACGATCTGACCCTCGACCGCGCCGGTGACGTCGGTCGGCAGGGGGAGGCCGTCGTTCTCGTACGCCTTCGCGATCGCGCCGTCCTCCGACACCCGCACGAAGTGGATGCGCATGTCCAACTGGGCGGTCGCGAGGTTCGTGAGTCGGAGCGCAGCGGCCTCGTGCGTCACGCCGAAGGCATCGCGGAAATCTTCCACCGCGAGGTTCCGTTCTCGTTTCGCCTGCTGGAGGAACGACACGGCCGCCGTCTGTGGCATCAGGGCAGCGGCGGCGAAGTAGTTGATCTCCAGCCGCTGCTTGAGGAACGCGGCGTAGCTCGTGGGCCGCTGATGGCCGAGCAGCCGGTGTGCCATCGCCTGCAGCGCCATCGATCGCAGACCGTGTCCGCCCGGGATGGAAGCGGGCGGGAGGTAGATGCGGCCGTTCTCGAGATCCGTCACGCTGCGGGCGGAGTGCGGGAGATCGTTGACGTAGATGAGGTCGAATCCGAGTTGCTCCGCCATGATGCTCACGGTGCGGTGGGTGAGGGCCCCCGTCGAATGGCCGGCACGGCGCACCCGTTCCTCGGCGAGCTCCTCGATGGCCGGCAGGTGGTTGTCGAGACCCCGCATCCACTCACGCAACTCCGTGTTCGCCCGTCTGGCCTCCTCCGGGGTCGCGATGGCCTCCGTCGCGTGCCGTTGCAACTCCCGATGCAACCCGACCAACGCTTCGAGCGCATCGTCCGACATCCCCTTGCTCGGCTTGACCTGCGGCAGCGAGAGCGCAGAGTAGAGCGCGCCGCGCTGCAGTCGATCCAGTTCGATCTCCAGCGCGGCGCGAGCATTCGGCGCCTCCATCGCGAGCAGATCGGTCAGGTCAACGCCGAGCGTCGTCGCGATCGCCTGCAGGACGGAGAGCTTCGGCTCCCGCTTGCCGTTCTCGATGAGCGACAAGGCGCTCGCCGCGATGCCGACGGTCTCACCGACATCGTCCAGGGTCCGGGAGCGGATCGTCCGGAAGTGCCGGATCCGATGCCCGAGCGTCACGAGGTCGGTGGCGCGCGGTGCGTTCGAAGTGGGAGTCGACTCTGACATTCCTTCACGTTATCGAAAGAATCATCATTCTTACCAGGGGTTCGCCCCGAAATTCTCAACGTTGCGCCCGCAGAGTGGGTTAACGGTCCAATTTTGCTTCCCACCAACGTCGGAGGAACAGATGTCCATCGCACCATTCCCCACCGCCCACCAGAGCCAGCCGAACCGGCCACGCCTGCGCGCCGTCGCTCAGCCCGATGAGCAGAGGAACGATTCGACGCCCGGGCCAGCGGCCGGATCAGCGAACGGTGCCGCCTCGTCCTCGACGGACTCGCTCGCACGCCTCCACGCCTGGGTCGACGAGATCGCGGCGCTCGCCGAGCCGAAGGCCATTCACTGGTGCGACGGCTCCGCCCGGGAATCCGACCAGCTCACCAGGCAGCTCGTCGCCGAGGGCAAACTCATCAAGCTGAACCCCGAGTGGCGACCGAACAGCTACCTGGCACGCAGCGCTCCGAGCGACGTGGCTCGAGTCGAGGACCGCACCTTCATCTGCTCCCAGGACGAAGCCGACGCCGGCCCGACGAACAACTGGCGGGACCCCGAGGAGATGCGTGCAGAGCTCCGATCCGTCTTCGCCGGCAGCATGCGCGGGCGGACCCTGTACGTCGTCCCGTTCTCCATGGGGGCAGTCGGCGGGCCGCTGTCGCAGCTCGGCGTGCAGCTCACCGACTCGCCCTACGCGGTCCTCAGCATGGGCGTGATGACACGCATGGGAGACCGCGTCCTCGAGCGCATCGCGGCGGGCGACCCGTGGGTCGCGACCGTGCACAGCGTCGGCGCCCCGCTGGAGGACGGCGTCCCCGATGTCGTGTGGCCGTGCAACGACACGAAGTACATCGTCCAGTTCCCGGAGAGCCGGGAGGTCTGGTCCTACGGTTCCGGGTACGGCGGGAACGCACTCCTCGCCAAGAAGTGCTTCGCGCTGCGCATCGCATCCGTCATCGGTCGGGACGAGGGATGGCTCGCCGAACACATGCTGCTCGTCCGGGTGACCTCGCCAGAGGGCCGCGCGTTCCACATCGCAGCGGCGTTCCCGTCCGCGTGCGGCAAGACCAATCTCGCGATGCTTCGTCCGAGCGTCCCCGGTTGGCGGGTTGAGACGCTCGGCGACGACATCGCGTGGATCCGGCCGGGGGAGGACGGCCGGCTCTGGGCCATCAACCCGGAGGCGGGGTTCTTCGGCGTGGCGCCAGGCACCGGCGAATCGACCAACCTCACCGCGGTCGAGACGCTCTGGGGCAACACGATCTTCACCAACGTGGCGCTCCGCGACGACGGCGATGTCTGGTGGGAGGGGCTCACACCGGAGGCTCCGGCGCACCTGATCGACTGGGAGGGCAACGACTGGACGCCGGACAGCGGCCGCCCCGCAGCCCACCCGAACTCCCGGTTCACTGTCGCCGCGGCGCAGTGCCCGTCCATCGCCGACGACTGGGACGGCCCGGACGGTGTCCCGCTCGACGCGATCCTGTTCGGCGGTCGTCGCGCGACGAACGTCCCGCTCGTCGTCGAAGCGACCGACTGGCAGCACGGGGTGTTCCTGGGGGCGACGATTTCGTCCGAGCAGACGGCAGCCGCAGAGGGCACCGTCGGCGAACTGCGACGCGACCCATTCGCCATGCTGCCGTTCTGCGGCTACAACATGGCCGACTACTGGGCGCACTGGCTCCGAGTGGGGGCCGGGCTCCGACACGGTGCCGCGCCGAAAATCTTCCAGGTCAACTGGTTCCGGAAGGACGCGGACGGATCGTTCCTCTGGCCGGGCTTCGCCGAGAACACGCGCGTCATCGAATGGATCATCCGGCGTCTGGAAGGCGAAGCCAACGCGACCGATTCACTGCTCGGCCGGGTCCCGGCGCCCGGCGCGCTGAACGTCGACGGCCTCACCCTCGCAGACGGCGCCCTCGACGCGCTCTTCGACGTCGACACCGCCTCCTGGCTCGCGGAGTGCGAGCTCACCGAAGCGTTCTTCGACACCTTCGGCAGTCGGGTCCCTGCGGCGCTGCGGGCAGAACTCGCATCGCTCAGGTACCGCCTGCAGACGACGCAGGACGGCGCGGCGCGGTTCGGCGCGGCCCGCTAGACCGAAGAGGAGAAGCTCGACGACAAGCGAGAAGCGAGAGGAGAAGACGAGCAGCTAGACGAGCAGCTGGTGCTTCGCGAGGTTCCGATACAGCGGGGTCGACTCCACGAGCTCGCTATGGGTTCCGACACCGACGACCGCGCCATCCTCGAGCACAACGATCTGATCGCTGTCCACAACGGTCGACAACCGGTGCGCGATGACGATGAGCGTCCGGTCCGCTGACACCGCATCGATCGCTTCGCGCATCATCTGTTCGTTGACACCGTCGAGGCTGGACGTCGACTCGTCGAGCAGCAGGATGGGCGGAGCGGAGAGGAGCGCGCGTGCGATCGCGAGACGCTGACGCTCGCCACCGGACAGCATGATGCCGTCCTCACCGACCGGCGCTGCGAGACCGAGCGGGTTGCGATCGAGCACGGCGCCGAGGTTGACGGCGTGCAGCACCCGCTCGCACTCCTCGTCCGTCGCTTCAGGGCTCGCGAGCAGCAGGTTCTCGCGCAGCGTCCCGGCCAACACCGGAGCGTCCTGCTCGACGTAGCCGATCTGCGCGCGCAGCTCGGTGCGCGGGAGCATCCGGATGTCGACGCCGCCCAAACGGATCGCGCCGGACGTCGGGTCGTAGAACCGCTCGATGAGTCCGAGGATCGTGCTCTTGCCTGCGCCGGACGGGCCGACGAGCGCGGTCCGCTTCCCGCGGGCGGCGCTGAAGGAGATTCCGCGCAGGACGGGGCGTTCGGCAGCCGAGGTCGCGACTGCGGCGGCGACATCGGCCGCCACCTCCGCGAGCGGCTGCGCATCGGCTGAACCTGTGCGGACCGACACCGCAGCAACCTCTGCCCCAGCGCCCACCGCCGACACGATCTGCTCCGCCTCGGCGGCGACGCGCACGGCCACTGCCTCCGACGGGTACCCGAATTCAACCGTGTCGAACTCGATCGCCGGGGCGCTTGCGCTCCGGACACCCGGGTTGGCGACGGTCGCGGCGATCGCGGCGTCCTCATCGCCCTCGATGGGCAGGTCGAGGATCTCCTGGATACGGCCAAGCGCGCCGAGGGCCTGGTTGACGCTCGTGATCGCGCCGAACGCCTGCCCGAGCGGCATGATCATCATGAACAGGAAGAGGATGAACGCGACGAGGTTCGCGATGCTCAGATCCCCAGAGGCGACGCGGAAACCGCCGACGCCGAGCACCACGAGGAACGAGACCTGCATGGCGATGCCCGCGACGGGCACAACGAGCGAGGAGATCTTCGCGATCCTGACGCCGACGTCGTACGCCTCGCCGGCGACCGTGTTGACACTCGCGATCTCGCGATCGGTCGCATTGGACGCGCGGACGGTGCGGATCGAGCTGATCGCACGCTCGACGGCCGCGGCCAACTCGCCGACCTTCGTCTGCTGCTGACGGCTGGCAACGCGGATCCGGCCGCTCAGCCCGACGACGACGACCACCGAGACGATGACCACGAGCAGGGTGAGTCCGAGCAGCACCGGGTCGAGGATCGCCATCGCGATCAGGGCGCCGAGGAAGGTGATGGCGCCACCGATCGCATCGACGAAGCCCTGCGTGAGCACGGCGTAGAGCATCGTCGTGTCGCTGCCGACGCGCGAGACGAGGTCGCCCGTCCGCCTGGTGTCGAACTGGCTGATGGGCAGACGGAAGAGGCGCGCGATGAGCTGGCGACGCGACGAGTAGACGACCCCGGTGCCCGCGCGCTGCAACAGGTAGTGCTGGTAGCCGCTGATGATGCCGGAGACGAGCACCAGCCCGATCAGCAGCCACGCGAGGCTGCCGAGCGATCCGCCGGCCTGCACGGTTCCGATGACCTGGCTGACGATGAGCGGCTGGGCGAGCGAGGCGGCGGCGCCGAGGACGCTGAGCACGATCACGACGATGAGGATGCCGCGGTGCTCGAAGATGTAGGGGAGGAGCTGCCTGAAGCTCGCGCGCGGACCGTCGTCCTTCGTCCGGCTGAACGGGTTGCGTCGTCGGTTGCTGCCAGTCGCCGTGGCTGAGTCGCTCATACTGCTCTTCCTCTTGGTGCCGGCTGCCCGCTGCTGGCCCGGATCACTCCCTCCATCCTCCCTCACCGCGGCCTCCCCAAAATCACTTCGGCCCGCGAGGTGTCGCAAATGGCGGGTCCGGGTACCCGGACACCAGCCATTTGCGACCCCTCGCGGGCCGAAAGCGGGTCAGGCGTCGATGTCGACGTCCTTCGTCTCCTTGGAGACGAGGAGGGCGATGAGAGTCAGGACCGCCATCACCGACAGGTAGATGCCGACCCAGAACGGGCTGCCTCCACCGGCCTGCCACAGGGCGACGGCGATGAACGGGGCGACAGCGGCGCCGAGGATCGAGCTCACGTTGTACGAGATGCCGGACCCGGTGTATCGGACGTTCGTCGGGAACAGTTCTGGCAGGAGCGCACCCATCGGACCGAAGGTCATGCCCATGAGGCTGAACCCGACGATGAGCCAGATCATCACCCCGGCGAACCCTGCGCCGAGCAGCGGCACCCAGACGAGACCGAACACGATGATCGCGAGCGTCACCCAGATGAGCGTGCGGCGGCGTCCGAATCGGTCGGCCCACGGCCCCGACGCGAGCGTGAAGATGCCGAAGAAGACCACACCGGCGATCAGCATCAGCACAAAGGTGTTGTAGCTGTACCCGAGACCTGCGACCGCGCCGTCGACCGGCGCGCGTCCGTAGCTGAGCGAGAACGTCGTCATGAGGTAGAAGAGGACGTAGGTCGCCAGCATAAAGAACGTGCCGAGGATGAGCTGACGCCAGTAGTCGCGGAAGACCGATGCGAGCGGCAGCTTCTGGACGGTGCCCCGCTCCTTGGCCTTGGTGAACGCGGTGCTCTCGACGAGGCGCAGTCGCACCCACAGGCCGACGATGACCATCACGACCGAGAACAGGAACGGGATCCGCCAACCCCACTCGAGGAACGCCTGGGACGGCATCGACGGGTCGTCGCTCGGCAGGATCGCGGCGATGATGAGGAACAGGCCGTTCGCGATGATGAAGCCGATGGGCGCGCCCAACTGCGGGAACGTCCCGTACCACGCACGCTTGCCCTTCGGGGCGTTCTCGGTGGCGACGAGTGCTGCGCCTGACCATTCGCCGCCGAGGGCGAAGCCCTGGCCGATGCGGAGGATCACCAGCAGGAACGGTGCGACCCATCCGACCAGCTGGTAGGTGGGCAGGACGCCGATGAGGAACGTCGCGATGCCCATCGTGAGCAGTGCTCCGACGAGTGTCGCCTTGCGTCCGCGTTTGTCGCCGAGGTGGCCGAAGATGACCGCGCCGATCGGACGGGCGACCATGGCGGCGCCGAACACGGCGAACGAGGAGAGCAGCGATGCGGTCGGGTCGTCGCTCGGGAAGAAGAGGTGCGGGAAAACAAGAACCGCAGCTGTTGCGTAGACGTAGAAGTCGTAGAACTCGATCGTGGTGCCGATGAGGCTCGCGAGGACGACGCGCGATCGTGGATTGACTGGTGCTGTTGCGACCGGTGTTGCCGAGGAGGACATGTGATGCGTTTTCTGTTCTGGAGGCGATGGGGCCGTGGTGGGCGCCGGTCGCGCTCCCGCCGACGACTGCGTTGCTATCGGATCCGCTTGTGGCGGTCCTGACACCCTACGCCCGCTTCGAATCCGCCGCGAATCCGCCCCTGGTCAGCCTCTGGTCATCCCGAACCGTCGCCTCCAGAATTCAGGAACATTTCCACGATTCAGGACGATTCAGGCCGAAACCGGCGCGAATCGTCCTGAATTCAGTGGATGTTCCTGAATTCTGCTCACCCGTGGACGGGGTTTTGCGATCCGGGAGTTGGGATCAGGCGCGCAGCTCGCGCAGCAGGACGGCGGTGGCGACAGCCGCGTCGGCTGCCTCGGCGCCCTTGTCCTCCTTGGAGCCGGGGAGGCCCGCGCGGTCGATGCCCTGTCCCTCGTCATCGAGCGTCAGCACGCCGAAACCGACGGGCTTGCCCGTCTGGATGCTGACGTTCGTCAGACCGCTGGTCGCGGCATCGGACACGTACTCGAAGTGGGGGGTCCCGCCGCGGATGATGACGCCGAGCGCGACGACCGCATCGGCCCCGGCCTCGAGCGCCGCCTTGGCTGCGACGGGCAGTTCGAAGCTGCCTGGCACACGGACGAGGCGGTGCGATGCGCCGGAGGCGTCGAGCGCGCGCTGGGCGCCGGCGATGAGACCGTTTGTGATCGTCTCGTGCCAGGTGCCGGCGATGACGACGATGTCGAGGCCGGTGCCGTCGACGCTGATGGTGGGGGATCCTTCGCCACTCATGTGGACTCCTTCGGTTGGTGCGGTGGTCGGTGCGGGGTGTTCACAACTCAGGAGCGATGCGGCGTGTCGGCCGCTTCACCCGGCGCGTCGCGGGCGACGCGCCGGGTGGCTCCTGAATTGCGAACGGAACTGCATGAACTGGACGGTGAGGGTGCGCAGTGCGGCGCAGCCGCTACTGGTGCGCGCCCGGCTGCTCCGGCTCGAGGTCGAGGCCGATGCTGTGGCCCATGCGGTCGCGCTTGGTGGAGAGGTAGCCCTCGTTGAACAGGCCGACGCCGACGACGAGCGGCACGCGCTCGGTCACGGCGACGCCGCGCTTGGTGAGCTGACGCTCCTTCTCCGGGTTGTTGGTGAGGAGACGGACCGAGGTGATCCCGAGGTCGGCGAGGATGGCGCTCGCCGCCGTGTAGTCGCGGGCGTCGGCCGGAAGACCGAGCGCGATGTTCGCATCGAGTGTGTCGAGTCCGTCCTCCTGCAGGCGGTACGCGCGCAGCTTGTTGATGAGGCCGATGCCGCGTCCCTCGTGCCCGCGCAGGTAGATGACGACGCCGCCGTGACGCTGGATCGTGTCGAGCGCAGCATCGAGCTGCGGTCCGCACTCGCACTTGAGCGAGCCGAACGCCTCACCGGTCAGGCACTCCGAGTGCACCCGCACGAGCGCGCCTTCCGCCGCCGGGTTGCCGGAGATGATGGCGACGTGGTCCGCCCCGGTGCGACGGTCGCGGTATGCGCGCAGCCGGAACGTGCCGTGTGTGGTCGGCACGTTCGTCTCGACCTCGAACGTCACGGTCGACGACTCGGGGATGACGGCTTTCTCGCCCTGCTGCTTCGTGCAGATGGACGCGGCGTCCGGGTTCGCTTCGAGGAAGGCGACGAGCGCTGCGACGGTCGTGACGAGCACGCCCTCTCGCTCGCCGAGCTCGATGAGCCCGGGGAGGCGCATCATCTCGCCGTCCTCCGCAACGATCTCGGAGATCCCTGCAACGGGCACGAGGCCGGCGAGCTTCATGAGGTCGACGGCCGCTTCCGTGTGTCCTTCGCGTTCGCGGACGCCGCCTTCGACGGCGCGCAGCGGCATGATGTGGCCAGGACGGCTGAGCGATCCGGGGGTCGAAGCCGGGTTCGCGAGCACCCGGAGGGTGTGGGCGCGGTCCGCTGCGCTGATGCCGGTGCTCAGTCGGTCGGCGGCATCGACGCTCACCGTGTAGGCGGTGCCTCGTGGGTCTTCGTTCACCTCGACCATGGGAGGGAGGAGGAGGCGGTCGGCGATCTCGTTCGTCATCGGGGCGCAGATGAATCCGGAGGAGTGCCGGACGGTCCACGCCAGCCACTCCTGGGTCGCGGTCTCTGCGGCGAGGATGACGTCGCCTTCGTTCTCGCGTCCTTCATCGTCGGCGACGATGACGGGGCGGCCGGCGCGCAGGGCGTCGAGGACTTCTGGAATGCTGGCGATGCTCATGCGTTGCTCCGTTCGGCTGTGCCGGTGAACGCGAGCAGTCGCTCGACGTGCCTGGCCAGGATGTCGGTTTCCAGGTTGACCCGGTTGCCGATGGTGCGGGATCCGAGGGTGGTCGCCTCGAGGGTTTCGGGGATGAGGGACACTTCGAACCACTGGTCCGGTGCGTCCGCCGTGCTGACGTCGCTGACGGTGAGGGACACACCGTCGACGGTGATCGATCCCTTGTCGGTGACGAGGGGGGCGAGCGACGCCGGCAGCGAGATGCGCACGATGCGCCACGCCTCGCCCGGGGTCACGGCGAGGACTTCACCGGTGCCGTCGATGTGGCCCTGGACGATGTGCCCGCCGAGCCGGTCGCCGAGCTGGGCGGCACGTTCGAGGTTGACGCGGCTGCCGACGGCGAGGTCGTCGAGCGCGCTCATCGTGAGCGTCTGCGCCATGACGTCGGCGGTGAAGGTGTCCTCGGTCTGTCCGACGACGGTCAGGCAGACGCCGCTCACGGAGATCGAGTCGCCGTGTTTCGTGCCGGTGAGGGCGAGCGGTCCGCGGACGGTGAGTCGTGCCGACGCCTCTGAGCGGTCGATGGCGACGATCGTGCCGAGTTCTTCGATGATTCCGGTGAACATCAGTGCTGTCCGTTCTTCGTGGTGACGGGGTTCTCGTTGCTGGCGGTGTTCTGGTCGGTGGTGGGGCGCTCCGGCGTCGCGATGACGAGCAGGTCGTCGCCGAGCTGCTCGACGGCCGTTGTTCGGAGCCGGATGGCGTCCCCGATGCCCGGCACGCCGACATCGCCGATCGCGAGGCGGGAGCCGCCGAGGATCACCGGCGCGAGGTAGACGAGGAGCGTGTCCGCGAGGCCGTCGCGGATGAACGCGCTCGCGACGGTGGGACCGCCCTCGACGAAGACACTCCGGATGCCGCTGCGCAGGAGCTCCGCCAGGAGCGCCTGCAGGTCGTGGCCGCGGTGCACGATGGCTTCCCGCGGGTGCCGCAGCACGGCCGCGTCCGTCGGGATGTCGCGGTCGCCGACGATGACGGGGACGGGCTGGTGGGCGAGGAGCCGGCCGTCGGCATCACGCGCCGTGAGTGACGGGTCGTCAGCCAGAACGGTTCCGGTGCCGACGAGGATCGCGTCGTGCCCGGCGCGTCGGCGGTGCACGTCTGCGCGCGCCGCGGCCCCCGTGATCCACTGGCTGGTGCCGTCGTCCGCCGCGGCGCGTCCGTCGAGCGAGGACGCCCATTTGACCGTCACGACCGCGCGGCCGAGGCGGGCGGAGGTGAGCCAGTCGCCGAGGAAGGCTTCGGCCTCGTCGCGGAGGACGCCGGGGATCACGTCGATACCGGCCTCCCGGAGGCGGGTCGCCCCGCCGCTCGACGCGACGCCCGGATCATCGACCGCGTAGACGACGCGCGCGACGCCGGCTTCGATGAGTGCGACGGCGCACGGCCCGGTCCGGCCCGTGTGATTGCAGGGTTCGAGGGTCACAACGGCCGTCGCGCCCCGTGCCGCGCCTGGCGCGAGCTTCGAGAGCGCATCGACCTCCGCATGGGCCGTTCCGGCCCCGCGATGCCACCCCTCGGCGATGACCGTGCCATCGGCATCGAGGATGACGCACCCGACCTGCGGGTTCACGCCTCTCGCCGGCCCGTTCGCTGCGAGCCGCAGTGCGTCGCGCACCGTCTGCTCGTACGCGGTGCCGCTGGATCCTGCTGTCATGTTCCCCGTCGTCTCGGTCGTTCAGACTCGGTCTCCGGGGATGCGAACGCGCGGTTCGCAGGCGTCACCGGATGGCGACACCCGTGCTTCCTTCCATCCGGACTCGAACGCCGCCTGCTGCTGCCCGCATCGTCGATGCGGTTCACTGCAGACCCGTTCATAACCGTCGGTCCTGGAATTCCACCAGATCAACCGCACACGGCTTTCGCTGTGTGCGGGTCGCGGACTGTCACCGCCGGTTCGGACTCTCACCGACCCCGGAGCACGTTTCTTGCTGTCGATTCTAGGTCAACGATGCTTTCGCGGCATCTATTCCGCGTTCTGTGACGACTTGTGTGACGTTCGTGAGCGGTGCGCGTCGAGGGTCGCACGGGCCGCACCCTCGTCGACGACGAGGTCGGAGATGAGCCCGCCGGCGAGGGCGCCGAGGAGGCTCGGGACCTTCGCGGACCCGGACACGACGCACACGCGCCTCGGCACGTTGCGGAGGACGTCGAGGTCGGGGCCGGAAGCACGGTCGTTGAAGGGGATGTCCCGCCAGGTGCCGTCAGCCCGGAAGAAGACGGTCGCGACGTCGCCGACGGCTCCGGCGCTCGCGAGGGCGGCGAAGTCCGCATCGTCCAGGTATCCGCCGACGTACACGTGGCTCGGGACGCCGGAGAACTGGGAGCCGAGCCCGAACAGTGCGACGTCCATCCGATTCTGGATCTCCAGCACACGACGGATGCTGCGCTCACGCCACAGCGCGAGTTTCGTCGCAGGGTCGTCGAAGAACGCCGGCACGGCGAACTGCTGCGCGTAGGCGCCGTACGCGTCCGCGTACCGCTGCAGGATCTCGCTCGCGTAGAGGATTCCGGTGGTGCGGGTGTTGGCTGCGCCGTTCAACTGCACGATCTGCGAGTTGTGCGTCCGCTTGGGTGTGAGGTGCCTCGCGACGGCGCTCACGGTGGAGCCCCACGCGACGCCGAGCGTCATGTTCGAGTCGAAGACGGAGCCGAGAAAACGTGCAGCTGACAGTGCGACCCGTTCGAGGCGGTCGATGTCGCTCGTGTGGTCCGGGACGGGCACGATGTGCGCGCTCACGCCGAAGCGATCCCGGAACTCGGCTTCGAGACGGGACGGCATGTCGTGCGGCGACCGCACCTGGATGTCGACGAGCCCGCTCTCCCTGGCGTATCCGAGCAGTCTGGACACCGAGGAGCGTGACGTGTGCAGCTCCTGCGCGATGGCCTCCATCGTGAGGTCCTGCACGTAATAGAGCTGCGCGGCGCGCAACGCCTCAGCCGTTTTGTCCGGTTGCCTGAGCGGGTCTGGCAGTGTCATCGGTCATTCCTTGCACGTTTGTTCAGGTGGGTTGCTCATTGTTGTGAACATGTCGACACTGTATTGAGTCACATCCATCCGCACGACGCAACACCCGCGCCGCCGAGAAGCGAGGCAGTCACCATGTCGCAGTCGACATCAGGTTCCCGTCAGTCAGTCCAGACCATCACCGACCGTCCGAGCGCGTCCGTGCTCGTCATCGGTGGCGGCATCAACGGCATCGCCACGTTCCGCGATCTCGCATTGCAGGGCGTCGACGTTGTGCTCGTCGAGCGCAACGACTGGTGCTCAGGCGCCTCCTCGGCGTCGAGCCACATGATCCACGGCGGCATCCGCTACCTCGAGAACGGCGAATTCCGCCTCGTGCAGGAATCCGTGCAGGAGCGCAACGGCCTCATCAAGATCGCCCCGCACTACGTCAAGCCGCTCGAGACGACCGTGCCGATCTTCTCCACCTTCTCCGGCATCCTGTCGGCCCCGCTCCGCTTCCTCACGCACAAGCAGGGCAAGCCGAAGGAGCGCGGCGCCCTCCTCATCAAGGTCGGCCTCACCGCCTACGACTCGTTCTCCCGCGACGGAGGCAGTGTCCCGCGCCACCGCTTCCACGGCAAGCGCAAGTCGCTCGAAGACCTGCCGCAGATGAACCAGGACCTCAAGTACACGGCCACGTACTACGACGCGTCGATGCACGACCCGGAGCGCCTCGCGCTCGACGTGCTGATGGACGGCCTCGCAGCCGGCGACAACGCCCGCGCGGCCAACTACGTCGAGGCCGTCGGCATGGGCCCTGACGGCGTGACCCTCCGCGACACCGTCACAGGGGAGACGTTCACCGTCGCGAGTGACGTCGTCGTCAACACCTCGGGTCCGTGGACCGACCTCACGAACGGCGCCTTCGGCGAGCCGACCAGCTACATGGGTGGCACGAAGGGCTCGCACATCGTCCTCGACAACCCGGAGCTGCTCGCAGCGACGAAGGGTCGCGAGATCTTCTTCGAGCACAACGACGGCCGCATCGTCCTGATCTACCCGCTCAAGGGCAAGGTCATGGTCGGCACGACCGACATCAACGCGGACCCGTCGCAGCCGAGCCTGTGCACGGAGGAGGAGGTCGACTACTTCTTCGACCTCGTCCGTCACGTGTTCCCGAAGATCACCGTGGACCGCGAGCAGATCGTCTACCGCTTCGCCGGCATCCGTCCGCTGCCCAAGCACGACGACGAGGCCCCCGGCTTCGTGTCCCGCGACTACCGCATCGAGCAGCGCGCCGCCGCCGCACGCCCCGCGACGACCGTCTTCAGCCTCGTCGGCGGCAAATGGACCACCTTCCGCGCCCTCGCGGAGCACATGAGCACCGAGGTCCTGCAGGTCCTCGGCAAGCCGCGCCCCGTCGCAACGGCCGGACTCGCGATCGGCGGAGGCAAGGGCTTCCCCCGCACCGACTCCGCCCTGCGCACCTGGGTCGCCGGGCACGAGGACGGCCTCGGCCGCGAGCGCGCCGAGCAGCTGCTGAACCGCTACGGCACCAACGCCGCCGGCTTCCTCGAGTACCTCGCCGAGCACGGCGACGACCGCTTCGCAGGCGCGCCGGGCTACAGCGTGCAGGAGATCGAGTACCTCACGCAGGGTGAGCAGGTCGTGCACCTCGCAGACGTCCTGCACCGCCGCACGAGCCTCGCGTTCACCGGGTCCCTGTCCGCAGCACTCGTCGACGACATCGCCGACGTGCTGGCCCGGGTGCTCGGATGGTCCGCCGAGGAGCGCGCCGCGGAGATCGCGTCCGCCCTCGACGCGCTGGCGACGCTGCACCAGGTCGATCTGCGCGACAACAGTCGGACGAAGGCCACGAAAACCGCATAATGCACGAATGTGCACGCGCGCCTCTTGTCCCGTGCAAGCAAGGCTGGTTACCTTACAGCTAACTGGTACGTGAAACCCTCTCTCCGGGCGGCAGCGCTTGCCACTCTGAGCACGATCCAAGAAAGGTCAAAGAAGACATGAACCTCGGAATCATCTTCCTCTCCGAGGTCGTCGGCACGGCGATGCTGGTCCTCCTCGGAACCGGTGTCGTCGCAACGGCGATCCTCACGAAGTCGAAAGGTCTCGGCGGCGGTTGGCTCCTCATCAACTTCGGTTGGGGTCTTGCCGTCTTCGCCGGTGTCACCGTCTCGTACGCATCTGGCGCACACCTGAACCCTGCCGTCACCATCGGTCTCCTGACCGTCGGCAAGATCACCATCACGCAAGCCCTCGTCTACTGGGCCGCGCAGCTGGTCGGTGCGTTCATCGGTGCCATCATCACCTGGTTCGCGTTCAAGCAGCACTTCGACCTCGAAGAAGACCCGGGCAAGAAGCTCGGCGTGTTCTCGACCGGCCCCGAGATCCGCAGCTACGGCTGGAACCTCGTGACGGAGATCATCGGCACCTTCGTGCTGGTGTTCGTGGTGCTGTCGTTCGGCAAGACCGGTGCAGGCGTCGAAACGACGACGACCGTCCCCGCCGGACTCGCTGCGCTCGGCGCCCTGCCGGTCGCGCTCCTCGTTGTCGGAATCGGTGCCTCCCTCGGTGGCCCGACCGGTTACGCGATCAACCCTGCACGTGACCTCGGTCCGCGCATCGCGCACGCCCTCCTGCCCATCAAGGGCAAGGGATCGAGCGACTGGTCGTACGCATGGGTGCCGATCGTCGGTCCACTCATCGGTGGTGTCCTCGGCGGTCTCGCATCGCTCGTCCTGCTGCCTGCCATCTCGTAAACCGACGCTGCAGCGGAGCAGAACCGCTCCGCTGCAGCACCCCGGGGTGACGGCCCCCCATCGCCCCACATCGCAACGAAGGAGTATTTCCAATGGCGGACTACGTCATCGCTATCGACCAGGGAACGACCAGCTCCCGGGCCATCGTCTTCGACAAGAGCGGCTCGATCATCTCGACCGGCCAGCTCGAGCACGAACAGATCTTCCCGAAGGCCGGGTGGGTCGAACACAACCCGAACCAGATCTGGAACAACACCCGTGAGGTGATCGGTCAGGCCCTCGGCAAGGCGAACATCACCCGTCACAACATCGCCGCCATCGGCATCACGAACCAGCGTGAGACCGCTGTCGTCTGGGACAAGACCACCGGTCAGCCCGTCTACAACGCGATCGTCTGGCAGGACACCCGCACCCAG
The DNA here is from genome assembly GCF_049319745.1 of Plantibacter sp. Mn2098. NCBI lineage: Bacteria > Bacillati > Actinomycetota > Actinomycetes > Micrococcales > Microbacteriaceae > Plantibacter > Plantibacter sp. Mn2098. The sequence goes on from NZ_JBMOUH010000001.1 coordinate 417,623, forward strand.
GACATCGTCAACCGCCTCGCAGAGGACGGCGGCGTCGAGCGCTTCAAGAAGAAGGTCGGGCTCCCGCTCGCCACCTACTTCTCCGGTACGAAGATCGTCTGGATCCTCGAGAACGTCCCCGGAGCCCGCGAGAAGGCCGAAGCCGGAGACCTGCTCTTCGGCACGACCGACAGCTGGGTCCTCTGGAACCTGACCGGCGGCGTCAACGGCGGTGTGCACGTCACCGATGTGACCAACGCCTCCCGCACGCTGTTCATGGACCTGGAGACGCTGCAGTGGGACGACGAGATCCTCGAGATCTTCGGTGTCCCGAAGTCGATGCTCCCCGAGATCAAGAGCTCCTCCGAGGTCTACGGCCACGCATCCGACGACAGCCTCCTCCGTGAGACGCCCATCGCGGGCATCCTCGGCGACCAGCAGGCCGCGACCTTCGGTCAGGCTGCGTTCCAGCAGGGCGAGGCGAAGAACACCTACGGCACCGGTAACTTCATCATCTTCAACACGGGTGAAGAGATCGTGCACTCGGAGAACGGCCTCCTCACGACGCTCGGCTACAAGCTGGGCGACGCGAAGCCGCACTACGCGCTCGAGGGTTCCATCGCCGTCACGGGTTCGCTCGTGCAGTGGCTGCGTGACAACCTGGGTCTGTTCTCGTCCGCTCCGGAGGTCGAGGCCTTGGCTGCAACGGTCGAGGACAACGGTGGCGCGTACTTCGTGCCCGCGTTCTCCGGTCTGTTCGCTCCGTACTGGCGTCCGGACGCCCGTGGCGCCCTCGTCGGCCTCACGCGCTACGTCAACAAGGGCCACATCGCCCGCGCCGCACTCGAGTCGACCGCGTACCAGACGGCCGAGGTCATCGACGCCGTCAACGCCGACTCCGGTGTGCCGCTCACGGAACTGAAGGTCGACGGCGGCATGACCGCCAACGACACGCTCATGCAGTTCCAGGCCGACATCCTCGGCGTCCCGGTCATCCGACCGGTCGTCGCGGAGACGACCGCCCTCGGTGCCGCGTACGCAGCCGGTCTCGCCGTCGGATTCTGGTCCGACCTCGACGACCTCGCGAAGAACTGGCAGGAGGACAAGCGTTGGGAGCCGTCCATGGACAAGGACCAGCGCGACCGCCTCTACCGCAACTGGAAGAAGGCCGTCACGAAGACCTTCGACTGGGTTGACGACGACGTCGAGTAGTAGCTGCGGTGCTGGGTGCTGACTCCGGTCGCCGAGCTCGTCGCCGGTCACTGAGCTTGTCGAAGTGACAGCACCAGCATCCACAAAGAACGACCCGTCCTCCTCCGGGAGGGCGGGTCGTTCTGTAGTCCGCCCCTGTATTCCGCCCCCGCCGTCCGGCTTCGCGCTCCCTTGCGCTCCCGCTCGCTGCCTCTCCGCTGCTCACCCCCCATTGCGCCCCCATCGCACCCGCCCTGCCCTTCCGCACATTCATCGAGCACAACTCCTTCAATTCGCACGGTCCAGAATCGAGATCCGCGGATTGTCGGGGATCTCGATCGGCCGACGTGCAAATCGAAGGAGTTATGCTCGATCGGTTGTGGCGAGGCGACTGCCGTCGCAACGGTTCCGAGTCAGCCGAGGACCGATGGGAGCTCGTCCAGCGACGCGATGATGCGGACGCCGGCATCGCGGGCCAGCGCGAACGGGTCCACGGCGTCCCCGTCACCGTGCCCGATCGCTCCGGGAGGGACATCGTCGCCGTTCCGGTTCAACCAGATCCCGGTGAGGCCGGCCCGGGCGGCGCCGATGGCGTCGGTCAGCAGCCGGTCGCCCACGTATGCGGCTTCAGCCGGCGCGATGCCGTAGAGCCGACAGGCGTGGTGGAAGATCTCGGCGTCGGGCTTCGTGATGCCGATGGCTCCCGAGGCGACCACATGCTCGAAACGTTCGCCGAGCAGCAGCCTGGCGATCTTGACGCTCTGGAAGTCGGGGTCGCCGTTCGTGATGACGCCCGTGCGGAATCCGGCGGCTTCGAGGCGATCGAGGCAGGGGAGCGCATCGGGGAAGAGCGTCCAGCTGTCCCGGTACCGTTCGAAGTACACGTCGAACCATTCGTCGGCTTCCACATCGTCGAGGGTGACTCCGTACGCCTCCGCGAAGTCGATGGCTCGCGCCCGTCGCTGCCCGGCGAAGTCGAGTTCGCCGCTCAGATACCGGTGGTAGTGACGTTCCTCCAACGCGTGCCAGTAGGCCTGTATCTTCTCGGAGCGGAAGCCGATGTACGGCTCACCGAGCGCCTCCACGTGTTGGACGATGCCCGTGGCGACCGCGCCGCGGTGGTCCAGCAGGGTGTCATCGAGGTCGAACAGGACGAGGGATGCAGAAGTCACCCTCCCATCGTCGCAGACGGTGGAGCCCACAGATCCCGTCGAGCAAGCCCTGCGGCTACGGGGCGAGCAGCGGGACGTCGACGCGTTCGGTATCGGTGCAGCTCGGATCGTTGCCCGGCCGATCGAACACGAACTTCATCGAGTTCTGGGCGTAGTTCTGCCATCTGCCGGACAGTCGGCCGGTCTTCACCATGTGGTAGTTGTGCCACGCGCCGTCCTGCTTCATCGCGTCGTCGGACTCGACCCAGCGCCACTCTTCGGCATGGCCGTCGGAGTATGTGTCGAATTTCATCTTGATGTTCGCCTTGTTCCGATCAGTCCCGCCGCGTTTGGTGATGCGGTAGCTGTCCAGGTGGAGTTCGTAGGTGATGGGGGTGAAAGTCCCGCTTCCCGCGTAGTACGCGATCCATCGGCCTGTCGCCTCGCCGGTGAAGTCGGAGACGGAGCAGCTGAAGGTGATCGGACCAGTGGTGCTTCGCAGCGTTGCTTGGGTTTCTGTCGATGGCGTGGCGGGCGACGGCGATGACGATGCAAGGCTCGCGAGGACAGCGGCTGACATGGCGATGGTGCGCAGGCGGGTGCTCGGACGACGGAACATGGGACCTCCACGGCGGTGTGCAACGGTTCGCCCTCGGCGGTGAGGGCTCGGTAAAGAACGCTAATGATGGCGAGGTGATGAACGTGTAAGGACCAGTCCCACCGTCGTGGATCCCGACATCGCGCTTCTCCACATCGCGCACAACTCCTTCGATGCGCATCGGGCCGATCTCGTGATCCGCTTCTTTCCGGGGTTTGTCGTCGAGCCGACGCGCGAATTGAAAGAGTTATGCGCGGAGGAGGGTTCCTCCACAGGGCGGAGCTGAGCGGAGGTTGTCCACATATTGGGGAAGCGCTCGTCGTCGGCCCGCTGCTGTCCGCAGGATGGTGCGATGCGAAGAATCGATGACAGGAGCATCCGGATCCTCTCGCGAGCGACGCTGCTCAGGCGAGGGATGACGGGGTACGGCATCACACGGGCGGTCCGCTCCGGGCGGCTGTTCCGAATCCGCCGCGACCATTACACGGAGATCGAACCACCGGAGGACATCAGGGCGGCGATCAGGGTGGGCGGTCGAGTCGGCTGTGTCTCGGCGCTGCAGGCCCTCGGCGTCTTCGTGATGCACGGCCTGTCGACCGAGCACATCCACATCGAGCCGCTCAGCTCGCGGTTGCGCGGTGCAGCCCAGTCCGATCGACGACTCTGCGACAGCGACCGGACGGGGATCGAACTGCACTGGGCACCGCTCCTCGATGCCTGCTCGGCGTCGGCGCACACCGTCTCCGTCATCGATGCGCTGGTGCAGGCCGCCGTGTGTCAGCCGGCGCGCATGGCGGTCGCCACCCTCGACAGCGCACTGTTCCTGGAACTCGTGGACTGGGCGGACATCGATCGCATATTCGCCGTCCTGCCGGCGAAACGACAGGTGTTGAAGCGTCTGCTGAACGGTCGATGCGAGTCCGGGGCCGAGACGTTGCTCGCACTGATCCTGAGGCAGCTGGGCTACCGGTTCGAGGTGCAGCGGTCGTTCGCCGGAATCGGCAGGGTCGATTTCCTGGTCGAAGGATGCCTCGTCATCGAAGTCGACAGCCGGTCATATCACGAGGGCTGGGCCAACGCCGTGAACGACCGCACTCGCGACCTCAAGTTCGGGGCGCTCGGCCTCCCGACGTTGCGTCCGCTGTATCAGCACATCGTGTTCGAACAGCAACTGGTCCGCGATGCCATCCGCGGCATCGTCGAACCGGTGCTTGCCGCGCGATAGCCATCGGCGTCCGGTTGCACCGGTCTCCCCGGTTGGTCCGGCACCGCCGGCCGTCGCGTCCCCTCCGATTGGTCCGGCACCGCCGGCCGTCCCGGCACCTCCGGCTGTCCCGTCCCGTCCGAGCCCGGCGGTCTCTGTCGCTCACGGCGACGAGCCATCGAGCACAACTCCTTCGATCTGAACGCCGGATTTCGCAGAACCCCGGAAAACCAGGGCTGCCGATTCTGCGACGGACGAATCGAAGGAGTTATGCGCGAGAAAGCCTCAGCTGCGACGCAGCAGGCCGATGTTGTCGTAGACCGTCGCGAGAGTTGCCTCTGCGACCTCGGATGCCCGCGCGGCGTTGACGGCCAGCAGCCGGTCGAGCTCTGCCGGGTCGTCGAGGAGTTCGAGCGCTCGAGCACGGATCGGCTCGACGGTGCCGACGACGACCTCCGCGAGCCCCTTCTTGAGATCGCCGTAGCCACGACCCTCGTAGGACGCCACCACGGAATCGATCGACTCGCCGCTCAGCGCGGAGTAGATGCTCAACAGGTTCGACACACCCGGCTTCTCCTGGGTGTCGTACGCCACAACACCGTCGGTGTCCGTCACGGCCCGCATGATCTTCTTCTGCGTGACCTTCGGGTCGTCCAGCAACCAGATGATCCCGGCGGGAGTCTCCGCCGACTTCGACATCTTCGACGTCGGGTTCTGCAGATCGTAGATCCGAGCCGTCTCCTTCTGGATCTGCGCCTTCGGGATCGTGAACGTCCGACCGAAGCGGGAGTTGAAGCGCTCCGCGAGATCACGGGTCAACTCGACGTGCTGCCGCTGATCGTCACCGACCGGCACGACCTCCGACTGGAACAGCAGGATGTCGGCTGCCATGAGGACGGGGTACGCGAACAGGCCGACCGATGCCGCATCACGGCCGTTCTTGGCCGACTTGTCCTTGAACTGCGTCATCCGGCTTGCCTCGCCGAAGCCCGTGATCGTGTTGAGGATCCAGGCGAGCTGGGCGTGCGCCGGCACGTGCGACTGCACATACAGCGTCGATGCGGACGGATCGATGCCCGCAGCGATGTACTGCGCGGCGGTGCGGCGGGTCTTCTCCCGCAGCTCTGCCGGGTCCTGCGGAACGGTGATGGCGTGGAGGTCGACGACGCTGAAGAACGCGTCGTGCTCCTGCTGCATCTGCTTCCACTGCAGGATGGCTCCGACGTAGTTGCCGAGGTGGAGCGACTCGGCGGAGGGCTGCATGCCCGAGTAGAGGCGGGGCTTGGTGGTCATGATGGTCTCGCAAACGTGTGGGATGGCGCGGGTCGCCTGGCCGGGAGGATACGGCCGCCGTGGGGCTACAGCTGAGGTGAGGGCTCAGATCTGATCGGTGCGGTCGGGGAGGATCGCAGCTGAGGTGCTCAGATGGTGTAGTCGACGACGACGGGAGCGTGGTCGGACCATCGCTCGGCGTAGGACGCTGCACGGTCGATGGTGTAGTTGCTCGCCTTGGCCGCCAGCTCGGGGGTGGCGAGGTGGTAGTCGATGCGCCAACCGGTGTCGTTGTCGAACGCCTGGCCGCGCTGCGACCACCAGGTGTACGGTCCTTCGACCTCGCCGGCTGCGACGCGGCCGATGTCGACCCAGCCGAGGCCGGGTCCCTGCACGCCGTCGACACCCGTGACGGTATCGCCCGCCGTGCCGAGGATGCGGTCGAAGTACGAACGCTCCTGCGGGAGGAAGCCGGCACGCTTGACGTTGCCCTTCCAGTTCTTGATGTCCAGCTCGCGGTGGCCCACGTTGAGGTCGCCGACGATGAGGGACAGCGGGTTGTGCGCCTGCAGCTGCGGGATGCGCTCGACGAACGCCTCGAGGAACTTGTACTTCTCGACCTGCTTGGGGGTGTCGGCCTCACCGGAGTTCACGTAGGTGCTGACGACCGTGACGAGGGTGCCGTCGATGTCGTAGTCGGCTTCCAACCAGCGGCCGGCGCTGTCAAAGTCGTCTGCGCCGAAGGAGACGCGGTGGATCGAGGCCGACCGGCGGCTGGCGAGCGCCACGCCAGCGCGACCCTTTGCCGTCGCCTCGTCGTGCAGGATGTTCCACTCCGGACCGAGGAGTCCCTCGATGTCGTCGGTGGACGCGCGGACCTCCTGGATGGCGAGGATGTCGACCCCGCGCGGGGCGAGCCAGTCGCCCATGCCCTTCCGGTACGCGGCACGGATCCCGTTGACGTTGACACTGGCGATGCGGAGCGGCGTTGACATGGATCCAGCTTAGTCGCGCACTCCGACACGCTCGGCTTCAGCCTCGGCATCCCGGAGTCGGCGTTTCGCGGTCCATTTCGTGGGCCAGGTCGCGGCGGCGGCTTCCGCCCGGGCCTCGCGCAGTCTGGCGAGGGCGAGGACCCGTTCCGCCTCTCGTTCGCGTGCGCGTTCCTCGGCCGGCGTCAGCTGGTGGACGCTGATGCCCTTGTCCCGCAGTCCGACGGCGATCCAGCTGGCGGACATCAGGATGACGCGACTCACGAGGTTGAACCACAGCAGGAGGCCGATGAACACGGCGAACGTCGCGAGCAGCGGATTGCGGGACGCCCCGGCGATGACCGCGCTGCTCACGATGCTGAGGACGGAGAGCGCGATGCTGCCGAGCAAGGCGCCGAAGGCGAGGTCCCGCCAGGGGATCTTGATGCGGCTGAGCACGCGGTACATGCCGCCGAGCGTGACGAAGTTGATGAGGACGGCACCGAGGAGGCCGACGGCGCCGGCACCGAACGTGAACCAGAAGGACCCGCTCAATCCCAGCACCCCGAGCAGCCAGGTCAGCGCCTGGGTGCTGAAGGCGGACAGCGAAGCCGATGCGAACAGCAGCACGCCGAATGCGAGCGCAAGCAGGAAGTCGACGAGCTTCAGCATCAGGAAGCTGGCCTTCGCCTTCGGCAGTTCGAACACCGCGCGGACCGCCTGGCGCGTGTAGTACAGCCATCCGATCGCCGTCCAGATAAGACCGACGGCTGCGATGGCGCCCGTCCAGCCGAAGATGTTCACGTTCGTGAGCGCCTCAGGACTGATGATCCCGTCCTCACCGATCAGCCCGGGCACGGCGCGGTTGATGATGTCCACGAGGGCGTCAAAGAGGTCGGGGTTGCTCGTCAGCCAGATGCCGGCCACGGCGAATCCGACATAGACTGCCGCGAACACGGCGAACACCGACTGGAAGCTGATGCCGGCGGCGAGCAGGTTGCCGTCCGCGCCCAGGTACTGCTTGAGCACCCGGTACGGCTTCAGTTTCAGCACCCACTCCGTGACGCGCTCCACGAAGGTGAGCTGCGTGTCGAGGCGTTTGACGATCGAGTTGTCGCTCTCGCGCAGGGTCGTGAAGATGGCGGGCATCTCCACGTCCGGCCCGGCGTCCTGTGCGGGTTTCGCGGGTGCGGCCGTGGTCGCTCTGGTGTGGTGATCCGACGCCGTTCGACGGCTCGCCGAATCCCGTTCCATGTCCCGTCCGCTCGCCACGCGACCAGCCTACAAGTGCGGGGTTGTCGCGCGTGGCGGTGCACGGTTCGTCGACCGTCGTGGCGCACGGCCTGTGGGCTATGGTCGAACCATGCACGAGGCCGCGATGGGGCTGCGCCGCACTTGCCGTGGGGTGGGCGTCGGTCGCGGCGTCATCGCGGGGCCGGTGTTGCGGATGCAGGACCCGCTGCCGGAACCGATCGACGTCCCGTTCACGGGCGATGTCTCCGCCGAGCAATCGAGGGCGACCCTCGCGCTCGCGCAGACACGGACCGAACTGCGCGAACGTGCGGCGCGCGCGGGCGGCCACGCCCAGGACGTACTCGAGGCGCAGGCGCTTATGGCCGATGATCCGGCACTCGCGGAGGACATCGCCGCCAGGATCGCTTCCGGCAAGACGGCGGAGCGGGCCGTGTATGAAGCCCTCGCGACGGTGCAGCAGATGTTCATGAACCTCGGCGAGTACATGGCCGCTCGATCGACGGACGTCGGCGATGTCTGCCAACGGGTCATCGCACGGCTCACGGGGGTCCCGGCGCCAGGTGCGCCTGAATCGTCGACGCCGTTCGTCCTCGTGGCACAGGACCTCGCCCCGGCCGACACCGTGCTCCTCGACCTGTCCCAGGTGCTCGCGCTCGTCACGAGCGGCGGCTCCGCGACATCGCACACCGCGATCCTCGCGCGGGAGAAGTCGCTCATCGCCGTGGTCGGGGTCGACGGGGCCGACGACATCGCCGATGGGGAGCTCGTCCTGGTCGATGCGGACGCGGGCGTTGTGACGATCGCGCCGGCCGCCAAGCAGGTGCGGACGGCCCTGTCGAGGTCCGCCGCGCGCATCCGTGTGTCGCCGAGTGGGCCGGGGGAGCTGGCCGATGGCACCCTCGTGCCGTTGCTCGCGAACGTCGGGACGCCGTCGAACGCGATCGCGGCATTGGAACACGGTGCAGAGGGCGTCGGCCTGTTCCGCACCGAGTTCCTGTTCCTCGGCAGACGGAGACCGCCGAGTGTCGCAGAGCAGGTGGAGCACTACACGGAACTCCTCGAGGAGTTCGCCGGCAAGCGCGTCGTCGCGAGGGTCCTCGATGCCGGGGCGGACAAACCGTTGTCCTTCCTCCGCTCTCCGGCCGAGGCAAATCCGGCTCTGGGGATGCGGGGGATCCGCGCACTGCAGGCCAACGAGCCGATCCTGCGCGACCAGCTCGAAGCGCTCGCGGCCGCCGGAGCCGCGACGGAGGCCGAACTGTGGGTCATGGCCCCGATGGTCGCCGACGTGGAGGAGACGGCGTACTTCGTGACGCTCGCGCGCGAGTTCGGGTTGCAGACGGCCGGGGTCATGGTGGAGGTGCCGTCGAGCGCTGTCCTCGCCGGGCAGGTCCTCGGGATCGCCGACTTCGTGAGCATCGGGACGAACGACCTGACGCAGTACACCCTTGCCGCAGACCGGCTGCAGGGTCCGCTCGCGCGATTCCAGGATCCGTGGCATCCAGCGGTCCTCCGGCTCGTGAAGCTCGTGGGCGATGCCGGACTCGCCTCTGGCAGACCGGTCGGGGTGTGCGGGGAGGCGGCGGCCGACCCGATGCTCGCCGTTGTGCTGGTCGGGCTCGGCGCGACGAGCCTGTCGCTCGCGCCGGCGGCGATCTCCGACGTCCGTCACCAGCTGCGGCAGTTCACGCTGGAGTCCGCGCGGGCGCTCGCGGCCGAGGTCATCGGCGCACCGTCGGCCGCAGCCGCGCGCGCCATGGCCCTCGCGCACTGATCCACTGTCCGCACCCGCGCCACCGCCACCCCGTGCGGCCTGTTCGCAATTCAGGAGTTCCCCGGCGTGTCGCCTCCCGGCGGCGCCGTTGCGGCCCGCCACGCTGGGACGCTCCTGAATTGCGAACAGACGTCGCCGTCATCGGGACGTTGCGTTTTCGTCTGGTGTTCTGCAGATCCTCGTGAGAGGGCCGCCCTGCTGGACTGGGGGCGTCGTCGATCACACGACGATGTCCACCAAGGGAGGCAGCATGTCCATCAGTATCCGTTCCCAGCGTCGCCGAGCAGCATCGTCGCCGATCACGCGCGGGAGCAGGTACGCCGCCCTGCTCGCCGTTCCGATGCTGGCGTTCTCGCTCGCAGCGTGCAGCGCAGGCGCAGGGGGCGCCGGATCCAGTCCGACGAGCACCGAGTCAGCGGAGCAGGAACTGCAGAGCTGGAACCTGAAGTTCGCGGCGTGTATGCGTGACGCTGGCATCGACTATCCCGATGCGCCGCTGGAGCAGCCGGGCATCACCGATGAAGCAGCGTTCGGCGCCGCCTCGACCGCCTGCCTGAAGACCGTGGGGGAGCCGCCGGCTTCGAGCCGCAACACGCAGACGCTCCAGGAGTTCGACGAGGAGCAGCTGCACCTCGCGATCTGTCTGCGCGGTCGCGGGTTCGACGTCGCAGACCCGGAGCGGAGCGGCGTCGGCGTCTACACGCCGGAGGGTGCGACGCAGGCCGACTTCGACGCGTGCAGCAGCTGACCGTTCACAACTCAGGAGCGCCTCGGCGTGTCGGGCGCAGAACCTCAGGTGCGGCGCGACACGCCGAGGGCGCTCCTGAATTGCGAACGGACCTCGCTGCGCGGCAGTGAGCGACGCAGAACGCCCCGCAGATCCGGAGGTCTGCGGGGCGTTCGACGATGCGATGGGGCGTGGCTAGGCGCGACCGCGCATAACCGCCTGCTTGACCTCGGCGATCGCCTGGGTCACCTGGATGCCGCGCGGGCAGGCCTCGGAGCAGTTGAAGGTGGTGCGGCAACGCCACACGCCCTCTTTGTCGTTGAGGATGTCGAGGCGGACGGCGGCTGCATCGTCACGGGAGTCGAAGATGAAGCGGTGCGCGTTCACGATCGCTGCCGGTCCGAAGTACTGGCCATCGGTCCAGAACACGGGGCACGACGAGGTGCACGCTGCACACAGGATGCACTTCGTGGTGTCGTCGAAGCGGGCGCGCTCGGCGACGGACTGCACGCGCTCCTTGCCCTTCTCGGCCTTCGTGCCCGGGATGAGGAACGGCTGGACTTCGCGGTAGGACGCGAAGAACGGCTCCATGTCGACGACGAGGTCCTTCTCCAGCGGCAGACCCTTGATGGCCTCCACGTAGATGGGCTTCGAGATGTCGAGGTCCTTGATGAGCGTCTTGCACGCGAGGCGGTTGCGGCCGTTGATACGCATGGCGTCGGACCCGCAGATGCCGTGGGCGCACGAGCGGCGGAACGTCAGCGAACCGTCCTGCTCCCACTTGATCTTGTGGAGGGCGTCGAGGATGCGGTCCGTGGCGAACATCTCCACGTCGAAGTCCTGCCAGCGCGGCTCCGCATCCACATCCGGGTCGAAACGACGGATGATGAGGGTGACCGTGAACGACTGGATCTCGTCGGCGGCGGCCGGTGGCGTCTCGAGTGTTGCGGTGCTCATCGCTAGTACTTCCTCTCCATCGGCTGGTAACGGGTGATGACCACCGGTTTCCAGTCGAGTCGGATGTGGTCGGCCGCGTCGGACGAGTGCGGGTCGCCGGACAGGTAGGCCATGGTGTGCTTCATGTACTTCTCGTCGTCGCGCTTCGGGAAGTCGTCGCGCATGTGGCCGCCACGGCTCTCCTGACGGTTGCGGGCGGAGAAGACGACGACCTCGGCGAGGTCGAGCAGGAAGCCCAGCTCGATCGCCTCGAGGAGGTCGGTGTTGAACCGCTTGCCCTTGTCCTGCACGGCGATGTTGCGGTACCGGTCGCGCAGGTTGTGGATGGTGGCGGTGACGCCGGCGAGCGACTCGTCGGTGCGGAACACCTGCGCGTTGCGGTCCATCTCCTCCTGCAGCTCACGACGGATCGTGGCGATGCGCTCGGTGCCGTTGGAGTTCCGCATCTGCTCGATGAGCCCGGTGACGAACCCGGCCGGGTTCTCGGGGAGCGGGGTGAACTCGACGTTCTGGACGTACTCCACGGCGTTGTTGCCGGCGCGCTTGCCGAAGACGTTGATGTCGAGGAGCGAGTTGGTGCCGAGACGGTTGGAACCGTGGACGGACACGCACGCGCACTCGCCGGCTGCGTACAGGCCGGGGACCACCGTGTCGTTGTCGCTCAGGACCTCTGCCTTGACGTTCGTGGGGATGCCGCCCATGGCGTAGTGCGCGGTGGGCATGACCGGAACGGGCTCTGTGACGGGGTCGACGCCGAGGTACGTGCGTGCGAACTCCGTGATGTCGGGGAGCTTGGTCTCCAGGACCTCTGCACCGAGGTGCGTGCAGTCGAGGTAGACGTAGTCCTTGTTGGGGCCGGCGCCGCGACCCTCCGCGACCTCCTGGACCATACAACGAGCGACGATGTCGCGGGGTGCGAGGTCCTTGATGGTGGGCGCGTACCGCTCCATAAAGCGTTCGCCGCTCGCGTTGCGGAGGATCGCCCCCTCGCCTCGTGCGCCCTCGGTCAGGAGGATGCCGAGCCCTGCGAGTCCGGTCGGGTGGAACTGGAAGAACTCCATGTCCTCGAGCGGGAGGCCCTTGCGCCAGATGATGCCGACGCCGTCGCCCGTGAGGGTGTGCGCGTTGGAGGTCGTCTTGTAGATCTTGCCGAAGCCGCCGGTGGCGAAGATGATCGCCTTCGCCTGGAAGACGTGGATCTCGCCGGTGGACAGCTCGTACGCGACGATGCCGGAGGGCTTCTGCGTGACGGTGCCGTCCTCGTTCTCGACGTCGCTCATGATGAGGTCGAGGGCGTAGTACTCGTTGAAGAAGTTGATGCCGAGGCGGACGCAGTTCTGGAAGAGCGTCTGCAGGATCATGTGGCCCGTGCGGTCCGCCGCGTAGCAGGCGCGACGCACGGGCGCCTTTCCGTGGTCGCGGGTGTGGCCGCCGAAGCGACGCTGGTCGATCTTGCCCTCAGGCGTGCGGTTGAACGGCAGGCCCATGTTCTCGAGGTCGATGACCGCGTCGATGGCCTCCTTGGCGAGGATCTCCGCAGCATCCTGGTCGACGAGGTAGTCGCCGCCCTTGATGGTGTCGAAGGTGTGCCACTCCCACGAATCCTCTTCCACGTTCGCGAGCGCGGCAGCCATGCCGCCCTGCGCTGCACCCGTGTGGGAGCGCGTGGGGTAGAGCTTCGAGATGACGGCCGTCTTCGCGCCGGGTCCCGCCTCGATGGCGGCACGCATGCCGGCGCCGCCTGCGCCGACGATGACGATGTCGAACTGGTGGTAGTGCACGCCGTCGATGACGGTGGACTCGCTGGTTTCTGTAGTCACTCTTGGTCCGTTAGCTGGTTAGTTCGCGGGGCAGAACGAGGGGAGCAGGTCTGCTGGACCGCCTGCTGGGCAGGGGTCGAAGGTGAAGACGACGAGGGTGCCGAGCACGATCAGGATGGCGACCGCGCCGAGGATGGCGACCTTCAGCACACCGCGCGTAGTGCGTCCGGTGGCGTAGTCGTTGACGAGGGTGCGCATGCCGTTGCCGCCGTGGATGAGCGCGAGCCACAGCATCGCGACGTCCCACCACTGCCAGAACGGGTTGGAGAGCTTGCCGCCGACGAACGCGAAGTCGATGGCCTTGATGCCCTCGCCGACCATGAGGTTGACGAAGAGGTGCCCGAAGATCAGGACGACCAGCACGACGCCGGAGGCGCGCATGTAGATCCAGCCCCACTTCTCCCAGTTGACGCCCTTGCGACGTGCTGGACGGGCGGGGGTACGGGGTGCGGCGATCGTCGACATCAGTGCCCCATCTCGCTGAAGACGTTGATCAGGTGTCGCGGCGCGAACCCGAGCATCGTGACGGCCCAGAGCCCGATCACGATCCAGAACATGGGCCGCTGGAACTTGGTCCCCTTCGACCAGAAGTCGATCAGGATGATGCGCAGGCCGTTGAAGGCGTGGTACGCGATGGCGGCCACGAGGAAGACCTCGCCGATCCCCATGATGGGGTTCTTGTAGGTGCCGATGACGGCGTTGTACGCCTCAGGCGACACGCGAACGAGCGCGGTGTCGAGGATGTGCACCAACAGGAAGAAGAAGATGGCGACGCCGGTGATCCGGTGGAGGACCCACGACCACATGCCTTCACGACCGCGGTACAGGGTACCTGCCGGGCGTTTGGATGTCGTAGCTCCGAGTGGCGTCCCAGTGGTGCTCGCTGTCACGAACGATCCTCCCTGACTTTTCGCGTATCGCGGCAGTGCGTTCTGCCGTGCGTCAATGCGGCGTAGTGGTTTCCATCCTAGGCCGATCCCGGGGTTCGTGCTGCTAAGGCCACCCTAAGTATCTCGATGTCGAGATACCGGTTCGGGAGGGAGGTCCGGTGGGTACTCGGCGGGGCTCAGCAGGTGCTTCGGCGACCGTTCCGCCCGCGGCTCAGAGCCAGTTGCGACGCTTGAAGACCTTGTAGAGGATGAAGCTCGTCGCGGCCATCATGCAGATCGCCATCGGGTAGCCGAACCACCAGTCGAGCTCCGGCATGATGCGGAAGTTCATGCCGTAGATACCGGCGATGAGCGTCGGACCGAAGAGGATCGCCGCCCAGGAGGAGATCTTCTTGACCTCCTCGCCCTGCTTGAGGCTCGCCTCGGTCATCTTCGCCATCTCCTCGTTCTGCCGCTGCGTGACGAGGGTGTCGTTGACGGTCAGGATGTCGCGGAGGAGCTCGCGGTAGGTGTCGACGCGCTGGTTGACGCTCGTGAGGTGGTCTGCGACGTCGCGGAGGCTGCGGCGGAGCTCGTCCGGCACGCCGTACTTCTCGCTGCCCTGTTCGAGCGCTGCAACGACGTCGCTCAGCGGGTGGGTCGCGCGTTCGAAGGCGACGACCTCCCTGAGGAGTTCGTAGATGCGCCTGGAGACGAAGGAGTCGCCGCCGAACACCTGGGCCTCGATCTCGTCGATGTCGTTGGCGAGGCCGTTCACGACGGGACCGTAGTCGTCGACGACGGCGTCGATGATCGCGTACAGGATGGCCTGCGGGCCGAAGCTCAGGAGCTCGCGCTCCGCCTCCATGCGTGCGCGGACGTGGGCGAGGTCCGGCGACTCTGCGTGGCGGAGCGTGATGACGAAGTTGGGGCCGACGAAGACGTGGAGCTCCCCGAACTCGACCGTTTCGGACTCGTCCATGTAGGTCGCGGCGCGCAACACGATGAAGAGGGTGTCGTCGTAGCGTTCGATCTTCGGTCGCTGGTGCGCCGTGATCGCGTCCTCGATGGCGAGGGGGTGCAGCCCGAACTCCTCCGCGAGCGATGCGAGCTCGGCCTCGTTCGGGCGGTAGAGGCCGATCCAGGCGACGCCGTCCTCGGTGTCGTGCAGCGCACGGTAGGTCTCGGGCAGCGTCGCGAGCGTCGAGGTCCTTGCGCCGTGCGAGTACACGCAGGCGTTGACGATGCTGTTGCGGTCGTCGATGCCGGCCGGCTCGGGTTGACTCGTCGGTGCGACGACGCGCTGGCGGTTGCCGAACGAGGGGAGAGGGATTCCGAGAACGTTGCGTCCAGCCATGGTGGTGTCCCTTCTCCCGTTCGCCGGTGCTGAGCGAATGCCCCATCGTATGCCCGGCAGGTGAACGGCAGTTGACGGGAAGGCGCTCGGAGCAGATGCACCGGGAAGCCCGTCCCCGGACCGCTACTCTTGGCCCATGCGCAGTCCTCTCGAACGTTTCTACGCCGTCATCCCGGCCGGCGGCATCGGCAGTCGCCTGTGGCCGCTCTCCCGTGCAGACGCGCCGAAGTTCCTGCACGACCTCACGGGCTCGGGCAGCACCCTGCTCCGGGCGACGTGGGATCGCCTGGCTCCCATCGCAGGGGACCAGCGCATCATGGTCGTCACCGGGCGTGCGCACCGCGCGGCCGTCGAGCAGCAGCTCCCGGACCTCGCCGACCTGAATGTCGTGCTGGAGAGCGAACCGCGTGATTCCTCCGCGGCGATCGGCCTCGCAGCCGCCATCCTGGAGAAGCGCGAGCCGGGTGTCATCATCGGCTCCTTCGCGGCCGACCACGTCATCCGCGGCGACCGCCTGTTCCGTGCCGCCGTCGCGCAGGCCGTGAACGCTGCCGACCAGGGGTACATCGTCACGATCGGCATCCAGCCGACGGAGCCGGCCATCGGCTTCGGCTACATCCGCAGCGCGGGCGAGATGGGCCTCGACGGCGCGGACAGCGCGATGCTCGTGGACTCGTTCGTGGAGAAGCCGGACCTCGACACGGCCAAGCAGTACCTCGCGAGCGGCGACTACCTCTGGAACGCCGGCATGTTCATCTCTCGCGCCGATGCGCTCCTGGAGGAGATCGGCAAGCAGGAACCGGCGCTCCTCGCCGGGCTCCTGGAGCTGGCAGAGGTGTGGGACGACCCGGCCGCCCGCGGACCCGTCGTCGACCGGGTGTGGCCAGGCCTCAAGAAGATCGCGATCGACTACTCCGTCGCAGAGCCCGCAGCCGAGGCCGGCCGGATGGCCGTCGTGCCGGCGCACTTCGACTGGGACGACGTCGGCGACTTCGCCTCCCTCGCGAAGCTCAACTCCGGCGGACGCAAGTCCGATCTCGCCATCCTGGGCGAGAACGCCAGGGTCCTCGCGGACTCGTCGAGCGGCATCGTGGTGAGCCAGACCGGCCGGGTGATCAGCCTGATCGGCGTGCAGGACATCGTGGTGGTCGACACCCCGGACGCCTTGCTCGTCACCACGAGCGCCAACGCGCAGCGCGTCAAGAGCGTCGTCGACGCCCTCAAGATCTCCGGGCGCGACGACGTCCTCTGAGCGCGTTCCGGAGCATGGGGTGATGACGCGTGTCCGGTGATGCGGCCGACGAGGCGCTGGAAGCCGGCGTCTCGGCGATCCTGCGTACGGCGATCGGGCGGCTCGATGCCGCGGACGCACGTGACGAGGTCATTGCGCGGTACCGGCCGGCCGGCCGCATCGCGCTGATCCGCCGCGCGCCGGTGCTGCTGCCCGTGACGCGCGCCTGGCGGCTGGGGATGCTCCTGCTCGATCGCGACGGCAATCTGTACGAGACGGGCGAGGTCACCCGGGCGATCGAGACGAAGTGGCCGAGCAACCGTTCACTCGAGGTCGAGCGTCGCCGTGAGGTGCAGGCCGCCGCGTTCCGGGGGCCGTTCGCGCCGGGGGAGGTCGTCAACGTCGATGCGGAGCCCATCGCTCTCGATGCGGCGAGCCTGCGCGCTGGGAGCGGTCCGCTGTCGGTGGGGAGCGGGAGCGGCGGTGGCGAAGTCGTCCTCGTACGGTGGGCCGGCCCCGGCCCCGGCAGCGGAGCGCGCAGCGAGCTGGGCGCGTATCTCGCCGACCGGGTGAGCCTGCTGACCTTCGACTGACCCTCGACTGACCGGCGGTGAATCCGTGATGGATCCGTGGCTGAGGATCGTCCGCGAAGTATCAACGATGGGTATACGGGTACCCCGAGGGGGTATATGCTCATTCCGTATCCCAGCCGAGCGGCTGACCAGCACGTTGAAACGAGGACCATCATGACCACGACCGAATACGCCGTCACCGGAATGACCTGCGCACACTGCGAGCGATCCGTCACGGACGAGGTCTCGCAGATCGCCGGCGTCGACGGCATCGAGGTCAGCGCGGCGGCCGGCACGCTCGTCGTCACGAGTGAGGCCCCGCTCGACGACGCGCTCGTCATTGCCGCCGTCGACGAGGCAGGCTACGCCGCCGTCCGAGCCTGATCCACCCAACCGCGGGTTTCAGAATTCAGGAACTCTGACAGAATTCAGGGCGAATCGGGGCGGATTCGGCGTCAATCGTCCTGAATCCTGCAAAAGTTCCTGAATTGTGGAAACACCGGTCATGAGGGGGCGGTGAGGGCGGCGAGGTGCGTCAGGTGGACGGACCGAACCACTCCGTGTAGATGCGCCAGAAGTTGCGGTTGCCGTAGGCGCTGCAGTCGTCGCCCGTGCCGGACACGTTCGCGAGCGCCGCGGCATTCGGCTGATACGGCGTGTACAGGTACAGATTGGCCGTGGCCTGGTTCTTGATGTCGACCGTCGAACCGCCGCAGACCGGATCCGGGCTGTACTGGATGAACACCGGACCGATGTGGTACGCCCGCTGGTAGGTCTCGCCTGGCACGTTCAACGGGTACAGCGTGTACTGCCGGAACTGCCACGCGGACTGGTACACCTGGTTCTGGAACCCGAAGTAGTCCGCATCGCACTTGGCCGAGAAGTCCGGGCCGGTGTCCGGGCATCCCCAGCCCATCGCGCGAGCGTAGCCGTAGGTGCTCGGCGATGAGATGAGCGACTGCTCCTTCTGCATCAGCACGAGCAGGACCTTGGGGTTGATGCCGCACGCGTGCGCAACCTTCCACACGATGCGCGCCGCGGACTCGTTGGTCGCCCCTCGGTACGCGGCGCAGTGGCCGGGTTCCGCGGCCCGAATGGACTTCGTGGTCTTCCGGAAGTCCGCGAGGCAGGGGACGCCGTCCTTCGGTGTGCAGCTCTGCGAGGCGAAGAACGACTGGATGCCGGCCTCGCTCAGCGCGTTGGCGTCGTAGAAGTTCTCGTCGCTGATGATGTCGCCGGCGGTGAACTCCGTGCCGGAGACGGGGGTCGGCGATGGCGATGCACCCGGTTTCGGGGTGGGCGTCGGCGTGCTCGTCGCGCCGGGCGTTGCTCCACGCGTCGGTGTTGCGGTCGGCGTCCCCGATGTCGTCGCCGTCGCGTTCGGCGTGCTGCCGGATCCTGGCTCCGTCGCGGCTTCCGCCGACGGTCCGTCGATGCCGCCCGCGAAGAATGCGCCGATGAGCGCCAGGGTCGCGCAGGCCGCGAGCAGCGGGGCGCGAAGCTGTCCGGCTCGCGTGGGACGTGAGTCCGATCCGGGCTTCGACAGCATGCCCACCAGCCTAGCGAGGGATGTCCGGGTGCCTTCGTCGCCCCCTGTGACTTCTCAGTTCCGGGCCTCGTCCGAGCGCATCTGCCGGCGTATACCTCCGAATCATTTCGAGGGCATTACGACGAGACAACTCGCAAATTAAACGTGATCCATCATTGACCACTCCAATACCAAGGCATACCATTACTGCAATCGGTGCCCACGTCGGCACCGGCGAGACCCAGACCGAACCCAGAAGGAACAGATCTCCTATGAAGAAATCGTTCACCAGAATCGGCGTCGCAGTGACCGCGGCCGCCGTCCTGACCCTCGTCACCGCGTGCAGTGGAGGTGGCGCGGGCGCGAGCAATGATGCCGACACGATCGTGCTGCAGACCAACTGGACGAGCGCGGGCACCGAGAGCAAGCCGCTCCACGCCGCCATCGAGAAGTTCACCAAGGAGACCGGCATCAAGGTCAAGACCCTGGAGAACGGCGACGACCTCAACCAGGTCTACGAGACCTCGCTGCTCGCCGGTGAGGAAGCAGACGTCCTCCTCGTCGGCCTGCTCGAGAAGCAGCTCGACTGGGTCAAGACCGGTGCGGTCGTCCCCGTGGACAAGTACCTGACCGACTGGGGCATCGACAAGGCCGTCCCCAAGGACGCCGTCGCAGACTGGACGGACTCGGACGGCGCCCTGCGCGGCTTCCCGTATGCCGGATTCACCTGGCCGTGGTGGTACAACACGGCCGTGTTCGAGCAGGCAGGCGTCGCCATCCCGAAGACGACCGACGACCTCATCGCCGCGATGCCCGCGCTCAAGGCCGCCGGGTTCGGCGGCGTCGCGATCGGCGGCAACGACTGGTCCGGCCAGAAGATCTTCCTGCAGATCATCCAGAGCTACCTGAAGCCGGCCGAGACCGAGAAGCTCTTCCAGAAGGGCGGCTACTGCGACAACGCCGACGCCATGAAGGGCGTCGAGCTCTTCACCAAGCTGCGTGACGCCGGCGTCTTCGTCGACGGCGTCGAGGGCCTGAGCGCCGACCAGGCGTCCGCGCTCTACCAGACCGGCAAGGCAGCCATCGCCCCCATGGGTTCGTGGAGCTACAACTCCACCGAGGAGGCGCTCGCCAACACCACGACGCTCGGCGGGTTCCCCGCGGTCGCAGGCGGCACCTTCGAACAGCCCACCGCGTACCACGGCTCCACCTCCGCCGGCTGGTGGATCAGCCCCAACGGCGAGAAGAAGATCGACAACGTCGAGAAGTTCGTCAAGTTCATGTACAGCCCGGAGACGGTGCAGTCCATGATCGAGGGTGGCATCGACATCGTCACCACGCAGAAGGTCGACGTCTCGAACGTCAAGGCCCCGCTCGTCGCCCAGGCGTTCTCGAAGCTGCCGGACGCCGTCGACTTCGCCGTGATGCCCGACCTCTTCATCCCGGCCGACGTGTCGAACCCGATGTACCGCGCGACCTCGATCGCGTACACGGCAGGCAACGACGCACAGCTCATCTGCAAGACCGTGGACGACGTCTACGCAGCGGCAGCGAACTGACCTCGCGAACGATCGGGTGACGACGATGACAGACACCACCCTCGAGGAACGCCGTTCGGTCCGGGAGACCGGGCCGAACGGCTCCACTCGGGCGACCGCGCCCAGGACCGAGCAGCAGGAGCGACGCGCACGTCGCCGGAAGAGTGGGCGGGCAGAGGCAGGCCGCCTCGCGTTCACCCTACCGGCGCTCGTCTGGTTCCTCTTCTTCACGGGCGGCCCGCTCGTGGCGCTGTTCGCCTACTCCTTGACCGATTGGCGCGGGCTCATCGCGCCGCGCACCTTCGTCGGGTTCGGGAACTTCGAGCGCCTCATGCGGGACCCCGTGTTCCACCAGGCGATCGGGAACACGGTCATCCAGCTCGTCGTCACCCTCCCGATCGTGGTGGTGGGCGCGTTTATGATCGCCTACTACCTGTTCCTGCGTCCGCGTGGGCACCGGATCATCCGTGCACTGCTGTTCACGCCGATCCTGTTGTCGGCGCCGGCGCTCGCGATGGTGTTCCTCGGCGTGTTCGCGCCGAGCGGCCTCGTGAACGGCGCCCTGCAGGCGGTCGGCCTGCAGGATCTCGTCAGTCCGTGGCTGGCCAGGGCAGACTCGGCGTTCGTCGCGATCCTCATCGTCATCGTGTGGTCGAGCATGTCGATCAGCGCGGTGATGCTCGCCTCCCGCATGAACTCGCTGCCTGCCGAGGTGTTCGAGGCAGCGCAGCTCGACGGGTGCAGCCACTGGCGGCGGATGTGGAGCATCGCCTGGCCGATGTGCCGCGAGTTCGTCGGCGTCATCACGATGCTGCAGTTCCTCTGGACGCTGTTCTCCTCCGCGGCCGTCGTCCTCCTGCTCACGCGCGGCGGTCCTGGCAACGCGACCGTCAACCTGTCCTTCCTCGTCTACGACTACGCGTTCAACCAGTCGAAGGTCGGCTACAGCCAGGCCATCGCCGTGGTCCTGTTCGCGGTCGGCATCATCGGACTCCTCGGCATCCGCCGGGCATTCCGTCAGCAGTACTGAAAGGAGTCACGATGTCGATTGCAGCTCCCAGCCGCAGCTCGCGGAACACGCGTGGCAACGCCGGAACGACCGGCACGGGCGCCACGACCGGCGCCGCCCGCGGCTCACGCGGCTCCCGCGGCACCCGTCGCAACTCGTCCGTCCGGACGACCGGCCCGCTCGCGTGGCTCTCGCACTTCGGCGTGTGGGCCTACGTGCTCCTGCTCGCCGTGCCGCTCTACTACCTCGTCATCTCGGCGTTCAAGTCGAACATCGGGATCCTGTCCGCGCCGTTCTCGCCGATCGCCGGGTTCGACCTCGGCAACTTCGGCAAGGCGATCAGCCAGGCCAACCTCATCCCTGCGCTCGGCAATCAGGCGTACATCACGATCGGGGCGAACGTCCTGACACTCGTGCTCGCCGTTCCGGCCGCGTTCGCGCTCGCGAGGGCGAAGGGCAAGCTCGGCGTGGTGATCGAGCGTGTCTTCGCGATGGGCTTCCTCATCCCCGGCTTCGCCGCGCTGGTGCCGACGGTGATGCTCGCGATCGGGATGAACCTGTTCCACACGCGGGAGTTCCTCATCCTGTTCCTGCCGGCCAGTGCCATGCCCATCAGCGTGATCCTGCTGACACAGGCCATGCGGGCGGTCCCGGCGGAGCTCGAGGAGTCGGCGGTGCTCGACGGCGCAGGGCAGTTCAGGACCCTCCGGTCCGTGTACCTGCCGCTGTGCGTGCCGACGGTGGTCGTGGTGACGATCCTCAACTTCCTGTCGTTCTGGAACGAGTACTTCTTCTCGCTCGTGATCATCGGGCCGGACCCGGCGCTGCGGACGGCGCAGGTCGCGTTGCCGACGCTGTCGCTCGCCAACGCATCGCAGTACGGCGTCCTCGCTGCCGGTATCCTCATCACGCTCGTGCCCGTGTACGTGCTGTACGCGTTCTTCTCGGACAAGATGGAAGGGGCGGTGCTCGCCGGTGCTGTCAAGGGTTGAGGTTGCAGGGGCTGCGGTGCTCGTCGGGCACCTGGGCTACGGCTCCGGGGCGTCGAAGAAGGCCGTCGTGGCGTTCGGCCAGGCTGCGAGCGAGGCTGCAGCCGGGATCGATGCCGCCGGCCGGATCTCCGCGACGCTCACCGCTGCGGACGGTTCCGCGGCGCAGCAGGTGCAGGCCGGGCCATTGGAGCAGGTCCCGGGATGGACGGGCGGCTCGTACGCCCGGCTCGACCTCCCGGAGGACCTGGCAGACGGGACGTACGTGCTCGACGTGGTCCTGCCGGACGGTTCCGCGCTGCCGTCGGTGGCGTTCGACGTCGCCCCGGACCTCGTCCAACGGCTCACGATGTCGGACATCCTGTCCTACTTCAAGGCCATGCGATCGAGCGGTGAGATCGACCGGAAGGACCGCGCCGCGAAGCACTGGGGCGACCCGGACGGCCCGACGGTCGATGCGCGCGGCGGCTGGCTCGACGCCTCGGGTGACACGAGCAAGTTCCTCAGCCACCTGACGTACACGACCATGATGGCGCCGCAGCAGATCCCCCTGTGCGTGTGGTCGATGGCGGCCGCCCGCGAGACGGTCGCCAGGGAGCACCCGGCGCTCGAACGCGCCCTGGCAGCACGTCTCCGCGACGAGGCGCTGTGGGGCGCCGACTTCCTCGTGCGGTTCCGCTCACCGGACGGCTTCTTCTACACGGGCATCTTCGACGCCCTCACGAAGCAGCTCGACGAGCGCGTCATCACGGCGCCGTTGCAGGACTGCGTGCGGACCGACCGGTACCAGGCCGCGTACCGGCAGGGCGGCGGGCTCGCGATCGCCGCGCTCGCGCGGGCATCGCGATTCGACGACGACGGCGAGTTCACGAGGGAGACCTACCTGCAGACGGCGCTCGACGCGTTCGAGCACCTCGAAGCACACAACCCCGAGTACCTGGACGACGGCGCAGAGAACGTGCAGGACGACTACTGCGCGCTGCTCGCCGCGACGGAGCTCGCCGGGGCGCTCGCCGAGCGGGCCGACTCGGGTGCGGGGGAGGTCGATACGGGCCGACTCGACACGATCCAGGCGTCGCTTGCGACCGTGACCGCCGCGGCGGAATCGAGGGCTGCTGCGCTCGCCGCGAGATACGCCTCCGACGGCTACGGTCCCGGCTGGTTCGTCGGCGACGCCGCCGGGCGGCCGTTCTTCCACGCGGCGGAACCTGGGCTGCCGGTCATCGCGTTGCTGCGGTTCGCCGAGGTCCTGCCGGCGGCTGTCGGCGCGGAGACGGCACGCCGGGTCGCGGGGCGGGCGATGCTCGACCACCTCGATCGGTCGGCGTCCGTCCACAACCCGTTCGGGTACCCGAGGCAGCGGGTGCAGCCGGCCGGCGGATCGCCGCACGACGCGTTCTTCTTCCCGCACGAGAACGAGACCGGGTACTGGTGGCAGGGCGAGAACGCCGGCATCTCCTCGCTGTCGGTCGCTGCGTCGGAGACCGCCCGTGCTGCCGCGCTGGGCACAGGGGGCGACGCACTCACCACGACCGACGTCGCGCGTCTGCGGGCGTTCGCGGACGACCAGGTCGCGTGGATCCTCGGGCTCAACCCCTTCGACGTGTCGATGCTGCAGGGGCGAGGACGGAACAACGTGGACTACGCGTCCGACTTCCCGAACCTGCCTGGCGGCATCGTGAACGGCATCACCGCAGGGTGGAGTGATGAACGCGACATCGCGTTCCTCCCGGCCGACGCCGGCGAGGGCGAGTCCTGGCGATGGGCCGAGCAGTGGATCCCGCACACCGGCTGGTTCCTCCTGGCGGTCGCCGCCGCGCGCTGACCGGTCACCTTCCGCGAGGGGAGGCGTTCTGCGCTCCGGAGTGCTCCGGAGCAGCGGATCGCCTCCCCTCGTGTGGTCGGTACGGCCGATGCTTGCGCTCGCCAGGGCGTGTCGGCTAGCGTAGAGCCACTGTGAAGATCTGAGCCTCGTCATCCCGTGCCTGCGGCCTCTGCGTGCCCGGCGGGAACCACCGAGGCATCGTGCTCCCACCGGGTCAGTGTTCGTGCACCGTCCGGTCGAGCGCCTGCCGCTCCTCGAAAGGGCGGTCTCCACATGCGAGCACCCATCAGCACCACCACTTCCGGCTCCATCACCACGACGGGTTCCAGCGCGACGGGGTCCACCACAGCCGGCTCCACCCCAGCCGGCCCCACCACCTCCGGCCCGACCACCGCTCCCCGGGCATCCGGCGCCGACGTCGGCCACCTGCGCGCCGATGACCTCAGCCGCACCTTCGGCGACCGTCCGGTCCTCGACGGCGTGAGCATCGTCGTCTCGGCCGGGGACCGGCTGGGACTCATCGGGGAGAACGGCTCAGGGAAGTCCACCCTCCTGCGGATCCTCGCCGGGGCGGACGAGCCGGACGGCGGCACCGTCACGAGGCCGCACCGGACGGGGATCCTGTGGCAGGAGGTACAGTTCCGGCCGGACGAGACGGTCGAGGCGCTCCTCGACCAGGCGATGGCGGAGGTCACGGCGATCGAGGCCGAACTCGAGCGCGCAGCGACCGCCCTCGGAGCACCCGAGGCGGAGTCGTCGATGGTTCGAGCCGAGCAACGGTATGCCGCCGCGCTCGAAGCGGCGGAACGGGCCGATGTCTGGGGCGCCGCGGCGCGCCGTGACACGATCCTCGCCGGGCTCGGCGTCGGCGACATCCCGCGCAGCAGGCGGCTCGACGAGGTTAGCGGTGGGCAGCGCTCCCGGTTCGCCCTCGCCGCCCTGCTCATCGCGCGCCCGACGGCGCTCCTGCTCGACGAGCCGACCAACCACCTCGACGACGACGCCGTCGCGTTCCTCCGCGAGCAGTTGCGCGGCTGGTCCGGCCCCGTCCTGTTCGCGAGCCACGACCGGGCGTTCCTCGATGAGGCGGCGACCGGACTCGTCGACATCGATCCGTCCAGACGGACCGCTGTGGGCGACGGTCCGGGTGTGATCGTGTTCGGCGGGACCTTCACCGAGTACCTCGCGGAGAAGGCTGCCGAGCGGGACCGT
The DNA here is from genome assembly GCF_049319745.1 of Plantibacter sp. Mn2098. NCBI lineage: Bacteria > Bacillati > Actinomycetota > Actinomycetes > Micrococcales > Microbacteriaceae > Plantibacter > Plantibacter sp. Mn2098. The sequence continues at coordinate 442,651 of NZ_JBMOUH010000001.1, forward strand.
TGGGAGCGACAGTTCGCCGACGAACAGGACGAACTCGGGCGGCTGGCTGCCGCGGTGACCGACGTCGCCCCGGCGATCAACCACGCCAGGGCGATCCGGGACGGCAACCGGATGGCGTTCGGGATGCGTGGCGACCGCGTCCAGCAGCAGATCAGCCGGCGGGTGAAGAACGCCCAGACGAGGCTCGACGTCCTCAGGCGGACCCAAGCGCCGAAGCCGCCGGCTGCGCTCGCCTTCGGCGGGATCCCGAGCGGTTCGATGGTGCTCGCGGACGACGAGCCGCTCGTGCGGATCGCCGGTGCGAGGGTCGACGGCCGGCTCCGGGTCGACGACCTCGTCATCGCCCCGGCGTCGCGCTTGCTCGTGACCGGCGCGAACGGTGCGGGGAAATCGACCCTGCTCGCGGCTGTCGCCGGCTCCGTCCGCCTCGATGCCGGAAGCCTGTCGAGGAGGAAGGGGCTGCGCATCGGCCTCCTCGAACAGGACGTCGTCTTCGAGGATCCGTCTCGCAGTCCCCGCGCGGAGTACGAGCGGGTCCTGGGGGAGGGGCGGGCGGCCAGGACCCCGCTCACGGACCTCGGCCTCATCGCGCCACGGGACCTCGACCGACCGCTCGGATCGCTGTCGGTCGGCCAGCAGCGGCGGCTCGCGCTCGCGCTCATCATCGCGAGGCCGCCGCACCTGTTCCTCCTGGACGAGCCGACCAACCACCTGTCCCTCGCGCTGGCGACCGATCTGGAGGAGGCGCTCGGCACCTACCCGGGAGCCGTCGTCATCGCGAGCCACGACCGGTGGCTGCGCCGTCGCTGGTCTGGCGGCGTCCTGCGTCTGTGACGCGCGCCGCGCGTGACGTGGGAGCGACGTGGGAGCATTGCCTCGTGCAGGAGCGGATCACGATCATCGGAGTGGGGCGGATGGGCGCGCCCATCGCGGCGAGGCTCCTGGCCGGCGGGCATCGGGTCACGGCCTACGACCTCGACGGTGCGCGGCTCGACGCGGCCGTTGCCGGCGGGGCAACACGCGCCGGGTCGATCGCCGAAGCGGCGGCCGGCGCCGACATCCTGCTCACCGTCCTGCCGGGGCCGCCTGAGGCGCGCGGCGCGCTCCTGGACGACGGCTGCATCGATGCGATGCCGCCCGGGTTCGCTCTGGCTCGACCTCACGAGCAACGACCCCCGTGTCGCGACCGAGATCGCCTCCGTCGCTGCGGCCGCGGGCATCGCGTCGGTCGGCGCACCGATGGGCGGTGGCCCTGGCGATGCCAGGGCCGGCACCCTGCGCTTCTACACGGGGGGAGCAGAGGCAGCCATCGACCGCGTCGCTCCGGTCCTCGCGCTGCTCGCGCGCGAGGGCGGCATCGTGCGGACGGGCGACCGCATCGCCGACGGCTACACGACCAAGCTGCTCGTCAACCACCTCTGGTTCGGGCAGGCCGTCGCCGTCACGGAGTCGATGCTCCTCGCGCAGTCCCTCGGCATCGCCCCTGCCTCCTTCCGCGACGCCCTCGTCGGCAGCGCAGGCGAGAGCGCCTTCACGACCGGGAGCCTCGACCGCCTCCTCGCCGGCGACTACCTCGAGAGCTTCGGCATCGACCGGGTCGTCGAGGAACTGGATGCGGTCATCGCGCTGGCCGAGGAGACGGGGACGCCGTTCGAGCTGTCGACGCTCGTCGGGCGCATCCATCGAGACGCGCTCGAACGGTTCGGCGCGGTCGACGGTGAACTCCTCGCAGCAAAGCTGTTGGAGGAGCAGGCCGGCAGCACACTTCGGGCGGATTAGCGACGTCTGTTGCTCGCCCGGCGGCCTCCATGCTCATATGTGCAACGTATCCTGATGATGCTGCGCATCCGAGCAGGGCCGTTTCCGGCTCATTTCTTGGTCGATAGTGTTCTGTAACGCTTCGGTCGCGAACCCCGAATCGTACATTCGGCCCCGGTCACATTCGGTAACGTTTCCCCTATACGCCTTGCGACCAGCAAGCAACATCTTGGAGGCAATCTTGTCAATCACTACTCGGAAGGCCGCAGCAGGCGCCATCGCCGGCATCGGTCTCGTCGCGCTTCTCGCCGGTTGTGCGTCGGCTCCGTCCACCAGCGGAGGCGACTCCACCGGTTCCGCATCGGGCTTCCTGCCCTGCATGGTCTCGGACTCGGGCGGATTCACCGACAAATCGTTCAACCAGCTCGGCTATGAGGGCCTGCAGGACGCAGCAAAGGAGCTCGGCGTCAAGCCCATCACCGTCCAGTCCGACAAGGCCGACGACTTCAAGCCCAACCTGCAGAGCCTTGCAGACCAGGGCTGCACGCTCATCGTGAGCGTCGGCTTCGCGCTCTCCGCGGACACCGTCACGGCCGCCAAGGCCAACCCGGACATCAACTACGCGATCATCGACGACCCCGCGGACAACGACCACGACGGCAAGGTGGACGCACCGAACATCAAGCCGATCCTGTTCGACACCGCACAGGCCGCCTTCCTCGCGGGCTACGCAGCTGCCGACTTCACCAAGACCGGCGTCGTCGGCACCTTCGGCGGCCAGCAGTTCCCGTCCGTCACCATCTTCATGGACGGCTACGCAGAGGGCGTCGCCTACTACAACGAGAAGAAGGGCAAGGACGTCCAGGTCAAGACCTGGGACGTCGCCAGCCAGACCGGATCGTTCACGGGTGGCTTCGAGGCCAACGACACGGCCAAGCAGGTCGCTCGCACGATTATCGACCAGAACGCCGACGTCATCATGCCCGTCGGCGGCCCGATCTTCCTGAGTGCCATCGCGGCGATCCAGGAGAGCGGCAAGGACATCGCGATGATCGGCGTCGACGCCGACCTCTACAACACCAACCCCGAGAACAAGTCCCTGTTCCTCACCTCGGTCCTCAAGGACATGAAGGCCGGTGTCTCCGACACCGTCATCGGTGCGAGCAAGGGCAAGTTCGACGCGACCCCGTACATCGGAACGCTCGACAACGGCGGCATCGGCATCGCGCCGTTCCACGACTTCGAGTCCAAGGTGAACCCGTCGCTCCAGGGCGAGCTCGACACGATCAAGGCCGGCATCATCGACGGCTCGATCAAGGTGACCTCGGTCTCCTCGCCGAAGCAGTAGGTCCGGTACACCTCGTACCATAGAGAAGTCCCGGGGGGAGGCCGCATTGTCGGCCTCCCCCCGGTGTTTCGCGGCCAGGGTGGTGATCCCACCCGTTCGCCGCACAACCCCTCCACCGCCACCCCTGTGACTAGATTGGGACCCATGAAGCTCGAACTCCGTGGCATCACCAAACGGTTCGGCGCCCTCACCGCCAACGACCACATCGATCTGACCGTCGAGCCGGGGGAGATCCACTGTCTCCTCGGCGAGAACGGTGCAGGCAAATCCACCCTCATGAACGTGCTCTACGGCCTCTACCAGGCCGACGAAGGCCAGATCCTCCTCGACGACGTCGTCCAGGAGTTCCAGGGTCCCGGCGACGCCATGAAGGCCGGCATCGGCATGGTGCACCAGCACTTCATGCTGATCCCCGTCTTCACCGTGGCCGAGAACGTGATGCTCGGCCACGAGCAGACGAAGGGCGCAGGCCGGCTCGATGTCGTGGCCGCCCGCAAGCGCGTCCGCGAGATCTCCGAACGCTTCGGCTTCGTCCTCGACCCGGACGCCATCGTCGGCGACCTGCCCGTCGGCGTCCAGCAGCGCGTCGAGATCGTCAAGGCGCTCTCCCGCAACGCCAACGTCCTCGTGTTCGACGAGCCGACCGCGGTGCTGACACCGCAGGAGACCGACGAGCTCATGACGATCATGCGCCAGCTCAAAGCCGAGGGCACATCGATCGTCTTCATCACCCACAAGCTCCGCGAGGTCCGCGAGGTCGCGGACCGCATCACCGTCATCCGCCTCGGCAAGGTCGTCGGCGAGGCGTCGCCGACGGCGAGCAACACCGAGCTGGCATCGCTTATGGTCGGGCGCCCCGTCGAGCTGACCGTGCACAAGGACGCGCCGAAGCTCGGCGACGCGACGTTCGTCGTCCGCGACCTCTCGGTCGTCGACCACCTCGGCCAGCTCGTCGTCAACGGCGTCGACTTCGAGGTCAGGCAGGGCGAGGTCCTCGCCATCGCCGGTGTGCAGGGCAACGGCCAGACGGAGCTCACCGAGGCGATCCTCGGCCTCCAGCCGCACACGAAGGGCAGCATCACGCTCGACGGCAAGGAACTCGTCGGCCAGAGCGTCCGCAAGGTCCTCGACGCGGGTGTCGGATTCGTTCCGGAGGACCGTTCGGAAGACGGTCTCGTGAAGCAGTTCAGCATCGCGGAGAACCTCATGCTCGACCGGTCGACCGGAGCGCCGTTCACCAAGCGCGGCAACGTGCTCCGTGCCTTCCGCGACCGCTTCGCGCGCGAGAAGTCGAAGGAGTTCGACGTCCGCTCGCAGGGCATCGAGTCCCCGGCCGGTTCGCTCTCGGGCGGCAACCAGCAGAAGGTCGTCCTGGCGCGCGAGCTCTCTCGCGAGCTGCGGCTCTTCGTGGCGGCCCAGCCGACCCGCGGCATCGACGTCGGCTCGATCGAATTCGTCCACAAGCGCATCGTCGAGACGCGCGACGCCGGCATCCCCGTCATCGTCGTCTCCACCGAACTCGACGAGGTCGTCGCCCTCGCCGACCGCATCGCGGTCATGTACCGCGGCGGCATCGTCGGCATCGTCCCAGCAGACACACCCCGCGACATCCTCGGCCTCATGATGGCCGGCGAACTTCCAGCAGGAGCAGCAGCATGACCGACCAGAGCCAGCCCAACCCGCCTGGCACGGGGCAACCCGTCGCGCCGGGCGTGGATCCTGCCGTCGAGAACCCGACGCCGGCCGGTGACGTGTCGACTGCGACCGCGTCGTCGTCGTCCTCGTCGTCCGAGGAACCGGATCTCAGCCAGCCCCGCGCCAACAAGATCCTCGGCGAGATCCTCAATTCGAGCGTCCTCATCTCACTCCTCGCCGTCCTGCTCGCGATGATCGCGGGCGCCATCCTCATCGCCCTCACGGACGAGAAGGTCCAGGCGGCGTCCGCGTACTTCTTCGCCCGCCCAGGTGACACGATCGTCGCCATCTGGAACTCGGCGACCGGCGCATACGGCGCCCTGTTCCAGGGTGCGATCTACAACTTCAAGCGCCCGGACTTCCTCGCGGGCATCCGCCCGCTCACCGAGACGCTGACCTTCGCGGCGCCGCTCATCCTCGCCGGTCTCGGCGTCGGACTCGCGTTCCGCGTCGGCATGTTCAACATCGGTGGCCGCGGTCAGATGCTCATCGCAGCCGCGTGCGCCGGCTGGGTCGGATTCACCTTCAACCTGCCGCCCGTTGTGCACCTCCTCATCGCGATCGCGGCCGGCATCGTCGGCGGCGCAGTGTGGGGTGGCATCGTCGGTCTCCTCAAGGCACGCACCGGCGCGCACGAGGTGATCATCACGATCATGCTCAACTACGTCGCGTTCTACCTCATCTCGTGGATGCTCGCGACGCCCGGCTTCCTGCAGGCCCCCGGCAGCAACGTGCCGAAGAGCGCGCCGATGCACGAGAACGCGATCCTGCCGAAACTCCTCGGCGACCGCTACAACCTGCACGCCGGCTTCCTGCTCGCGATCCTCGCGACCATCTTCGTCTGGTGGCTCTTCAACCGCTCTGCTGCCGGCTTCCGGTTCCGCGCCGTCGGTGAGAACCCCAACGCCGCCCGCGTCGCGGGCATCGACGTCAAGAACACCTACATGTACGCGATGCTCATCTCCGGTGGCCTCGTCGGCCTCGCGGGCGTCTCGCAGGTGCTCGGCACCGTCACCTCCGGGTTCGACAGCGGCATCGACGCCGGCATCGGCTTCGACGCGATCACCGTCGCGCTCCTCGGCCGCAGCAGGCCATGGGGCATCTTCATCGCCGGCATCCTGTTCGGTGCGCTGAAGGCCGGCGGCTACTCGATGCAGGCGACCCAGGGCGTCAACGTGCCCATCGACATCGTGCTCGTCCTGCAGTCGCTCATCGTCCTGTTCATTGCGGCGCCGCCACTGGTCCGCACCATCTTCTTCCTGCCGAAACCCGACGGCACCCGTCGGCGACGGTCGACCAACGTCTCCAAGGAGGTGACGGTCAAGTGAGCCTCGCAACCGAGCACCACGAAGCCGACGCGCCCATCGTCCTCGAAAAGGTCGCCGTCCGCAGCTGGAAGGCGCCGATCGCATTCGGCATCTTCACGGTCATCGCGATCCTGATGTTCGTCGTGTGGCACCGCGAAGGTGACGCCACCTTCCGCCTGTCGAACGACAACGACTTCATCCAGTTGCCGACGGTCGTCCTCTCGTCGGTGGCCACCGGCATCGTCGTCACGATCCTGCTCGCGGCCATCACCGGTCTGAGCGCCTATCTCGCAACCCAGGCCCGCAAGGTGCCGCTGTGGCTCATCGCGCTGTTCGGCGTGCTGTTCATGGTGGGCTTCCTGTCCTGGGCCGCCGCCGGCAAGGCGCTGCCCATCTCCGGTCTGCTCGTCGGATCGGTCGCGCTCAGCGTTCCGCTGATCTTCGGCGCCCTCGGCGGCGTCATCACCGAGCGCGTCGGCGTCGTCAACGTCGCGATCGAGGGTCAGCTGCTCGCCGGCGCGTTCGTGAGCGCGTTCGTCGCCTCGATCACGGGCAACGCCGTCGTCGGACTCCTCGCGGCCATGGTCGCCGGTGTCCTCGTGAGCTTCGTCCTCGCCGCGTTCTCCATCAAGTACCTCGTCGACCAGGTCATCGTCGGCGTCGTGCTGAACGTGCTCGTCACGGGCCTCACGAGCTTCCTGTACTCGCAGGTGCTCTCGAAGAACGAGGCGCTGTTCAACGCCCCCGTGAAGTTCCCGCGGATCAACATCCCGATCCTGAGCGAGATCCCGCTCATCGGACCGGCCCTGTTCCGTCAGACGATCATCGTGTACCTCATGTACATCGCCGTCGTCGTGGTGTTCTTCTGCCTCTTCTACACGCGCTGGGGCCTCCGCCTCCGTGCGGTGGGCGAGCACCCGCAGGCAGCGGACACGGTGGGCATCAACGTCAACCGCACGCGGTTCTGGAACGTCTCCCTCGCCGGCGCCATCGTCGGCCTCGGCGGCGCGTACTTCACGCTCGGATCCGGACTCGCGTTCAACAAGGAGATGACGGCCGGCGCCGGGTACATCGCCCTCGCCGCCGTGATCTTCGGACGCTGGGATCCGCTCAAGGCGACCCTCGCCGCGCTGCTGTTCGGGTTCACGCAGAACCTGCAGTTCGCGCTGAGCGCCATCGGGTCACCGGTTCCGAGTCAGTTCATGCTCATGCTGCCGTACGTCGTGACGATCTTCGCGGTCGCTGGACTCGTCGGCGTCTCCCGGGGGCCCGCCGCCTCCGGCAAACCATACGTGAAGGGGTGACCGGGATGACCGACAGCACCAATGCAGCTGCTGGCTCTCAGACCGTCGACGGGCGTTCCATCGACTGGGACCTCCTGCACACGACGGCCAACGAGGCCGCGACGCACGCGTACGTGCCGTACAGCAAGTTCCCCGTCGGCGTCGCGGCCCTCGTCGACGACGGACGCATCATCGCCGGCGCCAACGTGGAGAACGCCAGCTACGGCCTGACCCTGTGCGCAGAGTGCTCACTCGTCTCCTCGCTCCACATGACGGGCGGCGGTCGTCTCGTCGCGTTCGTGTGCGTCGACGGCAAGGGCGATGCGCTGATGCCGTGTGGTCGATGCCGACAGCTGCTCTTCGAGCACTCCGCAGAGGGCATGCTGCTCGACACGGTGTCCGGCATCCGCACGATCGACGAGGTCCTGCCGGACGCGTTCGGACCGCGCACCCTCGAGGAGTACCACGCATGAGCGCCGTCGAAGCCTTCGACACCGTCGACCTCATCCGCACCAAACGCGACCGCGGCCAGCTGTCGACCGCCGAGATCGACTGGCTGATCGATGCGTTCACACGCGGCTACGTGGCGGACGAGCAGATGTCGGCACTCGCGATGGCGATCCTGCTGAACGGCATGGACCGTCGCGAGATCCGCGACCTCACCCTCGCGATGATCGCGAGCGGGGAGCGCATGAGCTTCGCCTCGCTCGACAAGCCCACCTCGGACAAGCACTCCACGGGAGGCGTCGGCGACAAGATCACCCTGCCGCTCGCCCCGCTCGTCGCCGCGTTCGGCGTCGCCGTCCCGCAGCTCTCCGGTCGTGGCCTCGGTCACACGGGAGGCACACTCGACAAGCTGGAGAGCATCCCGGGGTGGCGGGCGGCGATCAGCAACGACGAGATGATGGCGCAGCTCGCCGACGTCGGCGCCGTCATCTGCGCCGCGGGATCCGGTCTGGCGCCGGCGGACAAGCGCTTGTACGCGCTGCGCGACACGACCGGCACCGTCGAAGCCATCCCGCTCATCGCATCGAGCATCATGTCGAAGAAGATCGCGGAGGGGACGGGCGCGCTCGTCCTGGACGTGAAGTTCGGCTCCGGTGCGTTTATGCGGGACTACGACCGTGCCGAGGAACTGGCGCGGACGATGGTGGAGCTGGGGAAGGACGCCGGTGTTGCGACGACGGCGCTGCTGACCGACATGAACGTGCCGCTCGGGCTCGCGATCGGCAATGCCAACGAGGTGCGCGAATCGGTCGAGGTCCTCGCAGGTGGCGGCCCGTCCGACGTCGTCGAGCTGACGCTCGCGCTCGCACGGGAGATGCTCGCGCACGCCGGACAGCCGGATGCGGACGTCGAGGCGGCGCTGTCCGACGGCCGCGCCATGGACGTGTGGCGCCGGATGATCATCGCGCAGGACGGCGACCCAGATGCGGCACTGCCCGTCGCCCGGGAGACGCACACGGTCACGGCCGAGCGCGACGGCGTGCTGACGAAGCAGGAGGCGCTGCCGTTCGGCATCGCCGCCTGGCGCCTCGGCGCCGGCCGAGCCCGTCAGCAGGATCCTGTGATCCACGCCGCCGGTATCGACCTGCACGCCAAACCGGGGGATCGGGTCACGGCCGGTCAGCCGCTCTTCACGCTCTCCGCCGATGACGAGGCGCGCTTCCCGCGGGCGCTCGAGTCGCTCGAGGGCGCCTGGGAGATCGGCGACGAAGCGCCGGCCGCACGTCCGCTCATCGCGGCGCGCATCGGCTGACACCAACACCCTCGCGTGCGTTTTTGGGCGCTGAAGGGCAACGTGCCTCATCTCGTCGACCACGGGTCCGACCATGCTCGGGCTGTGAGGCGACGGGCGATGCGCTCGACGAGTTCATGCTCGTCTGCCAGGTCGTCATCCGTGATGCGCATCGTCTCCCAGCCCTCCTCGGCGAGATCCTCGACGCGACGGATGTCTTTTCGCCACTGCCCGCGATCAGTCCGGTGGTGGTCGCCCTCGTACTCGAGCGCCAGTCTGAACCGCTCGAACCCGAGATCGACGCGCAACAGCCGGCCGGTCCGGGCGATCCCGATCTCGATGTTCGCTGCAATCGCCGGAAGCCGACTGTTCTCGATGATGAGCCGGGTACGACTCTCTTTGGGCGACTGCGAGCGGTTGCTGAGCATCGGCAGCGCAGCCCGGAGCGCCACGACGCCTCGTCGCCCCGCCGCCTGGTCGACGGCGCGCACGAGCGTCGACTTCTCGACCATCGGACACTCGTACCAGAGGAGCCGATCACCGGCGGCGACCAGATCGAGGAAGCCGAGCAGCGGCGCGAGATCACACCAGGTCCGTGCCGCCGAGGTGCAGGGGAGGCCATTGATCAGGACCATCTCGTCGGCGCTGAGCGCCAGGTGGTGTCCGTGCACCCCGTTGCCCTCCCGTGCGCGGATCTCGGCTGGACTCGTCACATGAAGCGCCGTCCTGCGTGCGTATGCCGGGAGAGGCATGTCATGCAGCATCGCCGCCGTCGTGTGGCTGAACACGCCGCCCTCCGGGAGCAGCGGTCGGTAGGCGGATGCGAGCGTGCGGATCGTGGGTTCGCAGTCGGGCGGTGATCGCACACCGTGGAACGGCCGGCCGAGTGATGGATTGCGCAGCTGCCCGGGGGTGACGCCGAGTCGCTGTGCGTCAGCAACGGTCATCGGCGCGGAGAAGGACGAGGGGAGCGGGGTTCGAAAGTTCATGTCCGATGGTCGCCCGCTCTCGGCATCCGCAGGGAGTTATCCACAGATTCCGCCTCCCTGCAACGGTCCCTCGCCCCTGTGAGCTACCCATCACGGTTCGCGAGGGGAGGCAAATTGTCGCCCAGCCCGCGTCCGGACGACAAAGTGCCTCCCCTCGCGGGCTGTCCCGGGTCGTTGCGGACCGCTGCGGAAGCGGACACTGACCGGCGTTCACAAACGTGCACGGGACAGCCGTCGGCACGCGCGATACAGTGAACATCGTGACTACAGCTGACGAGAACCCCCTGTCCGGCATCGACCTCCGGACCCTCCCCAAGATCTCCCTCCACGACCACCTCGACGGTGGCGTGCGCCCCGCCACGATCCTCGAACTCGCCGAGCCCCTCGGCATCGAGGTCCCCGTCGCAGACGCCGACGGCCTCGCCGAATGGTTCTACGCGCAGTGCAACGCCGGCTCGCTCGTCGAGTACCTCAAGACCTTCGACCTCACCATCGAGATCATGCAGACGGAGGAGGGCCTCGCCCGCGTCGCGCGTGAATTCGTGCAGGACCTCGCCGCCGACGGCGTCATCTACGGCGAAGTCCGCTGGGCGCCCGAGCAGCACCTCACGCGCGGCCTCTCGCTCGACGCCGTCGTGGAGGCCGTCCAGGCCGGCATCAACGAGGGCATCGAGGACGCGGCACGCGGCGGCCACGACATCCAGATCGGCCAGCTCGTGACGGCCATGCGCCACGCGGACCGCAGCCTCGAGATCGCCGAACTCGCCGTCCGCCACCGCGATCGCGGCGTCGCCGGCTTCGACATCGCCGGTGCCGAACTCGGCTTCCCCGCCAGCAAGCACCGTCTCGCGTTCGACTACCTCGCGAGCTCGTTCTTCCCGGTCACCGTGCACGCGGGGGAGGCGGACGGCCTCGAGTCGATCAAGAGCGCCCTGTTCGACGGCCGTGCACTGCGCCTCGGACACGGTGTCCGCATCGCCGAGGACGTCACCCTCGAGCGTGACCGCGACGACGCCCTCTACGCGACGCTCGGTCCGGTCGCTGAATGGGTCCGCGACCGCGAGATCCCGCTCGAACTGAGCCCGCAGTCCAACCTGCAGACCGGCGCGATCACCGAGTGGGGCACGGAGCTCGGCGACCACCCGTTCGACCTGCTGTACCAGCTCGGCTTCAACGTGACCGTGAACGTCGACAACCGGACGATGAGCGACACGAGCCTCACCAAGGAACTCACCCTCCTTGCCGAGACCTTCGACTACGAGCTCGCCGACCTGGAGACCTTCCAGCTGAACGCGGCGGCGGCCGTCTTCCAGCCGCTCGAAGTCCGCGAAGAACTGGCAGACCGCATCTCCGACGCGTTCGAGGACGCGTTCCTCGCGGAGATCGACGAAGGCTGATCGACGACGCCTGATCGACGACGCCTGATCGACGACGACGGGCGGCGGCGATGACACCATCGTCGCCGCCCGCCGCCATCCAGGCGCGCCCCGGTTTCCACTCGGTTGTCAGGGACGACGGGCTACGCTTGAGACGGTCGGATCAGACCGTCCACCGACAACTGCGAGTGACACCGATGCCCCTGCCAGAGCTGACCGATTCAGCCATCGTCCTCCGCGCCGACGCGCGCGATTGGCGAGCGGCGGTGACACTCGCTGGTGACGCCCTGCAGGCCACCGGAGCGACCGACGCCGGCTACACCGCCAGGATGATCGAGGTCATCGACGATTTCGGCGCCTATGTCGTCATCGCACCCGGGCTCGCCCTCGCCCACGCCAGACCGGGAGCCGATGTGCTCCGGGATGCCCTCGCGGTCGTCACGCTCGCCGAGCCGGTCGCGTTCGGCCACCCGCACAACGACCCGGTGTCCGTTGTCCTCGGTCTCGCGGTGACCACGGCCGAGGGCCATGTGGCCTGGGTCGCCGAGATCGCGAACGTGTTCAACGACCCGACCGCGATCCCGCGGCTCATCAATGCTCAGACCGTCGCGGACGTCCGTTCCGTCATCGGCGCCGGCAACGGAAGCACCCCGCTGGAGGCGGCATCATGAAGATCGTGGCCATCTGCGGAGCCGGAGTCGGCACATCGGCCATCTTGAAGCTCAACGCGGAACGCGCGCTCGAACGACTCGACATCGAGGCCGATGTGACGGCGTCGGACGTGGCGAACGTCGCCGTCGTCGCGGCAGACGCGCAGATCATCTTGACGTCGCCGGAGCTCGTCGACCGCATCGGCAAGACCTTCGCCGACGTCATCGTCATCAACAACTACTTCGATCTGACCGAGCTCACCGAAAAGCTCGAGATCGCCCTCGGCTAGCCCGCGAACTGTCACTCGTGGCTGCTCTGCCGGGCTGAGAACAGCCAGAACCGACAGCTCGCGAGCTGTCGGATCTGGCTGTCCTGGCGGTTCTGGAAGCGCGCGGGCCGGCGTCAGGCGACGAGCGCCGTGAGTTCACCGCGCAGGACGGCGAGACGGTCCGCGACCGATGCCGCCCGAGCCGCCGCATCGCCATCGGTCGACTGCACGTCGACGTAGATCTTGAGCTTCGGCTCGGTGCCGCTCGGCCGGATCATCACCCGCGTGCCGTCGTCCAGCCAGAGCCGGAGCACGTCGCTCGCCGGCAGGTCCTCGAACCCGCCGGAGAGGTCGTCGATGCTCGTGACCTTCGTCCCGGCGATGACCGCCGGAGGCGTCTGCCGCAGCAACGCCATGACCTCGCCGATGCGGGACAGGCGCTCGTAGCGGATCGAGATCTGGTCGCTCCCGAACGAGCCGAACGTCGCCGAGAACTCCGCGAGCAGCGCTGCGACGTCCTCGCCGCGCTGGGCGGCAGCCGTCGCGAACCCGAGGAACGCGACCGCGGCGGAGATCCCGTCCTTGTCGCGGACCGTCGTCGGGTTCACGAGGTACCCGAGCGCCTCTTCGAATCCGAAGACGATGCCGGGCGCGCGCGAGATCCACTTGAACCCGGTGAGTGTCTCCCGGAACTCCAAGCCGTGCGCCTCGGCGACCACCCGCAGCGCGGGCGACGACACGATCGAGCAGGCGAGCACACCCTCAGGCGCGGCATCGCCGGCGGCGCGCTCGACGGCGGCCTTGGCGGCCTGCCAGCCGAGCAGCAGGCCGACTTCGTTGCCCGTGAGCCTGCGGTACCCGTCCGCGGTGGATGCGTCCGGGATCGCGATCGCCAGTCGGTCGGCGTCCGGGTCGTTCGCGATGATGAGGTCGGCCCCGGCCTCCCGAGCGGTCGCGTAGGACAGGTCGAGCGCGCCTGGCTCCTCCGGGTTCGGGAAGCTGACGGTGCGGAAGGTCGGATCCGGCTGGATCTGGTCCGCGACGAGCGTCGGCATCGGATAGCCGGCCGTGTGCAGGACGCGGTTCGTGGTCTCCCATCCGACGCCGTGCATCGCCGTGTAGACGACGCGCAGCTGCTCGCCGGTCGGAGCCGGCGCCACGGCGGCTGTGGCCTCGATGTAGGCGTCGAGCACCGACTCGGGAGCGACGTCGTACGCCGTGCTCCGCGGCAGGTCCTGCACACGACCTTCGGCCGCCACCCGTTCGATGTGCGCCGCGATTGCCGCATCGGCCGGGGAGACGATCTGCGAGCCGTGGTGCTCGCCGCCGAGGTAGACCTTGTAGCCGTTGTCCTGCGGCGGATTGTGGCTGGCCGTGACCATCACGCCGGCCGACACGTCGAGATGACGGACGGCGAACGCGAGCACAGGTGTCGGCAGGAGCCGCGGAAGGATGATCGCACGCACGCCGGCGCCGGCCATGATCGCCGCGGTGTCGGTCGCGAACACCTGCGAGTTCTTGCGGCCGTCATACCCGATGACGATGCTCGGCGACGCCTCCTGCTCCAACAGATACGCGGCGAGGCCGGCAGCCGCCTGGGCGACGAGGACGCGGTTCATCCGGTTCGAACCGGCCTCGATGCGTCCGCGGAGGCCGGCCGTGCCGAACTGCAGACGCGAATCGAAGCGGTCGTGGAGGTCGGCGACGGCGTTGGCGTCGCCATCGGATGCAGCCTCGACGAGGGCCGTCAGCTCAGCGCGCGTCTCCGCGTCCGGATCCTGAGCGAGCCAGGCGTTCGCCGCCTCGATGAGGGCCGCATCCGCGGAATCGGAGGCGGCGGCAGCGGCAGCGGCAGAGGCGGCTGCGGCAGTGGCTTCGGCTTCGGTGCCGGTCAAGCCGGCGTCGGCGTCCGCGCTCACAGGGCCGCGACGATCTTCGCGAGGAGCTCCCCGATCACGCCCTCGGCGGCCTGACCGGCCTCGATGACCTCTGCGTGACTCAGCGGGGTCTTCTGGATCCCGGCCGCGAGGTTCGTGATGAGCGACATCCCGAGGACCTCCATACCGGCCTGGCGTGCGGCGATCGCTTCGAGCGCCGTGGACATGCCGACGATGTCGCCGCCGATCGCCTTGGCCATCTGGACCTCGGCGGGGGTCTCGTAGTGGGGGCCGCGGAACTGGGTGTAGACGCCCTCGTCAAGCTCAGGTGCGATGGACTTCGCGATGTCGCGGAGCCTCGTCGCATAGAGATCGGTCAGGTCGATGAACGTCGCACCCTCGAGCGGGGAGTCCGCGGTGAGGTTGATGTGGTCGCTGATGAGGACGGGCGTGCCCGGCTTCCAGTGCTCCTTGATGCCACCGGCGCCGTTGGTCAGGATCATGACCTTCGCACCGGCGGCCGCCGCGGTGCGGACGCTGTGCACAACCCGACGGACGCCGTGGTTCTCGTAGTAGTGGGTGCGGGCGCCGATCACGAGGGCGCGCTTGCCGTTGGGGAGGAGGACCGATCGGAGCGTGCCGACGTGGCCGTCGAGTGCCGGCTTCGAGAAGCCGACGATCTCGGTCGCGGGGATGGTGGCGGTGGTCTCGCCGATGAGATCGGCCGCCTTCCCCCAACCGCTGCCGAGGGTGAGGGCGAAGTCGTGTTGATCGATGCCGGTCTTCTCGGCGATCTGGCCGGCCGCTTCTTGGGCGATCTCGAAGGGGTCGACGTCGGTCAGGTCGAGTGGGTTCGCTGGGGTTTCAGACATCCTCTTACTCTAGGCATCGAAGGGCCTCGCGCCCAACAGATTCGGGCGTGGACATCGCGGTGTCGGGTGGTGGGACGATGCTCCGCCCGGGGGAGCGGAGGAGGGCGGTGTCGCCCTTCGCATCGGTTCATGCTGTGCCGCTGCTGCGTCCCGGTTCGGTCGCCGGCCGCCCGCCGTGTCGTTGCCGTGCGGCCGCCGTGCCGTCACCGTTCTCCAGCGGTTCCGTCAGCGCTCGATCGCCCGCCTGACCGGGGAATGCGATATCCGATGTTCACCCGATCGTGGGGCGTCGGCCGGTTTGGTGCGGGTGCCCCGGTGGGGAACAATGGAGCTATGGCCAACGAGTTCGAACGCAAGCAACGAGTAGCGATCCTCGGAGGCGGACCAGGCGGGTACGAGGCGGCTCTCGCCGGTGCCCAGCTGGGTGCCGATGTCACGCTCATCGAGCGGACAGGGGTCGGCGGTTCCGCGGTCATCACGGACGTCGTGCCGTCCAAGAGCCTCATCGCGACGGCCGACGCCGTCGGCGCCATCGGCGAGGCGGCAGATCTCGGCGTGCAGTTCTTCGTGCGCTCGGAATCGACCGGCAAGCCCATGCGGCCGGAGGTCGCCGTCAACCTCGCAGCCGTCAACAAGCGCCTGCTCGGGCTCGCCCGCCAGCAGTCCGAGGACATGCGCGCCGGACTCGTCCGCGCCGGCGTCCGCATCGTGAGCGGTCAGGGCCGACTGGATGGGACGAACGGCGTCATCGTGTCCACGGATGCGTCCGGCGGGACCGACTTCGACCGCATCGAGGCGGACACGGTCGTCGTTTCGGTGGGTGCAAGCCCGCGCCAGCTGCCGTCGGCGCTGCCGGACGGGGAGCGCATCCTCACCTGGACGCAGCTGTACAACCTGACCTCGGTGCCCGAGCACCTCATCGTCGTCGGTTCCGGTGTCACCGGGGCGGAGTTCGCATCCGCGTACACGGCCCTCGGCTCGAAGGTCACGCTCATCTCCAGCCGCGACCAGGTCCTCCCCGGCGAGGACGCCGACGCCGCCGCCGTGATCGAGAACGTGTTCAAGCGCAACGGCATGACCGTGCTGTCGAAGTCCCGCGCTGACTCGGTGGAGCGCACGGAGGACGGTGTCGTCGCGACGCTCTCCGACGGTCGCCGCATCGAGGGTTCGCACTGTCTGATGGCGGTCGGATCCATCCCCAACACGGCCGGGATCGGGCTGGAGGAGGCCGGCGTGCAGCTCACGGAGTCCGGGCACATCCGGGTCAACCGTGTCGCGCGCACGAGCGTCCCCAACATCTACGCCGCCGGTGACTGCACGACGTTTATGCCGCTCGCATCGGTCGCGTCGATGCAGGGCCGAACGGCGATGCTGCACGCGATGGGCGACGCCGTGAACCCGACCGAGATCCGCAACGTGGCCGCGAACATCTTCACGCAGCCCGAGATCGCGACCGTCGGGTGGACGCAGAAGCAGATCGAGGACGGCATCGCGCAGGGCGAGATCTACAAGCTTCCGCTCGCGCAGAACCCGCGGGCCAAGATGATGGGCATCAAGGACGGTTTTGTGAAGCTGTTCGCGCGCACCGGCAGCGGGACCGTCATCGGAGGCGTCATCGTCGCACCGAAGGCGAGTGAGCTCATCTTCCCGCTCGCCCTCGCGGTCGAGCAGCGCCTGAACGTCGATCAGGTGGCGCGTGCCTTCACGGTCTACCCGTCGCTCACCGGCTCGATCACCGACGCCGCCCGAGCAATGCACATCGTGCAGTAGGAGCATTTCTCTTCCACAATTCAGGAAGATTTTCAGAATGCAGGATGATTTGGGCGAAAACCGCGCGGAATCGTCCTGAATTCGCTCAACGTTCCTGAATTCTGAAAGCAGATAGCGCGGGGCCGGAGTCCTCCACAGGGGTGCGAATCGCCCGAACTGTCCACAGATTTCGGATCTTGCTCCGTGGCGAAGCCAGGGGCCGCAGCCTGAACTGCATGAATGGACTCATCGAAACACTTCACCGCTTCGGCGGCATCGCGACTCGTCGACAACTCATGCGGCACGGGTTCACGGGATACCAGCTCACGGCCGCAGTCCGTACCGGTGCCGTCGCACGAGTCAGACAGGGGTACTACGCGCTTCTCGATGCGGCCCCGGACGCGATCGCGGCCGTCAGAGTCGGCGGCGCGCTCGGTTGCCTATCCGCTGCCGCCTCACACGGCATTTGGGCTGGCACGGACACGAGAGTCCATGTATCCGTGCCCCGAAACGCCTGTCGTCTCCGGACACGAACGGTGCGCTTCAACGGATCTGACGAACTCCAGCCGGATACCGTAGCCGGCCGCATCCAACTGCATTGGGGCATCGATGATCGTCCGCTCGTGCATGGGTCCGCACCGTGCTGGCGTGTGCCATTGGCGCAGTCACTCCGTGAGATCGCCATGTGTGCTGACGACGAAACGGCGATCGCAGCATGGGACACTGCGCTCGACTCGAGGAAGGTCTCGCCCGCAGAAATCGAGCGATTGCGGGACAGCCTGCCCGAATCTGTGCAGGAGGTCTTGCGCCAGGTGTGCCTCGGGTCCGGGTCTGGTGTCGAGTCGCTCGTGAAGCAGCGACTGCGAGCGTGTGGCCTTGATGTGCAGCAGCAAGTGTTCATCGCCGGTGTCGGGCGGGTGGATTTGCTCGTCGGCGACCGTGTCATCGTGGAGATCGATGGCTACGCCTACCATTCTTCGCCGGAGCGATTCGAGAATGATCGCCGCCGCGACGCGTTGTTGGTTGCGGCCGGCTACATCGTGGTGCGACTCAGCTATCGCCAGGTGATGGAGGAGTGGGACTTCTGCCTCAGCTGCGTCATGCGTGCCCTCGTCATCCGCTGACGTGCGCGTCGGCATTTTCAGAATTCAGGACGGTTGACAGAACTCAGGACGATTTGCGCGGTTGAAGCATCACATCGTCCTGAATTGCGAAAATCTTCCTGAATTCTGTAAGTAGGTCAGGAGCGGGGAGGAGGGAGGAGGGCGGAGGGGCGAGGGGCGGGCTAGGCGATCGTCAGGAGCTGGTGGCCGGAGGACACCGTGGAACCGACGACGGCGTTGATCGCGCCGACGGTGCCATCCTTGTGCGCCGTGATCGGCTGCTCCATCTTCATGGCCTCGAGGACGATGACGAGATCGCCCTTGACGACCTGCTCACCCTCGGCGACGGCGATCTTCACGATCGTCGCCTGCATCGGAGCCGTCACCGAATCGCCCGTGGTCGTCGAAACAGCACCGCTGCCGCCACCACGACGGTGCGGAACCGGAGCGGCAGCGCGCGAGGTGCCGCCCAGCTGACCACCGGGGAGGCTCACCTCGAGACGCTTGCCACCGACCTCGACGACGACACGGGAACGCTCAGCGGCAGGCGCCTGCTCCTCGATGGAACCGTTCCACGGCTCGATGTCGTTCACGAACTCGGTCTCGATCCAGCGCGTGTACACACCGAACTGGCCGTTCTCGGCGGTGAAGGCGGGGTCGCGCACGATCTTCCGGTGGAACGGGATGACGGTCGGCAGACCGGACACCTCGAACTCGTCGAGGGCGCGACGGCTGCGCTCGAGCGCCTCCTCGCGGGTGCGGCCCGTCACGATGATCTTCCCGAGCAGCGAGTCGAATGCGCCGGAGATGACGTCCCCGGCCGTGACACCCGAGTCGAGACGGACGCCAGGACCGCCGAAGGTCTTGAAGACGTGGATGGGGCCCGGCTGCGGCAGGAACCCGCGCCCAGGGTCCTCACCGTTGATGCGGAACTCGAAGGAGTGACCGGTCGGCTTCGGGTCGTCGTAGTCGAGGACGCCGCCCTCTGCGAGGCGGAACTGCTCGCGGACGAGGTCGATGCCGGTGACCTCCTCCGACACGGGGTGCTCTACCTGCAGACGGGTGTTGACCTCGAGGAAGGAGACCGTGCCGTCCTTGCCGATGAGGAACTCGCACGTTCCGGCGCCGACGTAGCCGACCTCCTTGAGGATGGCCTTCGATGCCCGGTACAGCTCCGTGTTCTGCTCATCCGTGAGGAACGGCGCGGGCGCTTCCTCGACGAGCTTCTGGTGGCGACGCTGCAGCGAGCAGTCGCGCGTGGACACCACAACGACGTTGCCGTGCTCGTCCGCGAGGCACTGGGTCTCGACGTGCCGCGGCTGGTCGAGGTACTTCTCGACGAAGCACTCGCCTCGACCGAAGGCCGCGATGGCCTCACGGGTCGCCGACTCGAACAGCTCCGGGATCTCCTCGCGGGTGCGGGCGACCTTCAGACCGCGTCCGCCGCCGCCGAACGCCGCCTTGATGGCGACGGGCAGCCCGTGGATGTCGACGAAGTCGAGGACTTCCTCTGCGCCCGAGACCGGGTTGATGGTGCCTGGCGCGAGCGGCGCGCCGACCTTCTCAGCGACGTGGCGTGCCGACACCTTGTCGCCGAGGCGCTCGATGGCCTCCGGCGAGGGGCCGATCCAGATGAGTCCTGCGCCGATGACGGCGCGGGCGAAGTCCGCGTTCTCGGCGAGGAAGCCGTATCCCGGGTGCACGGCGTCGGCGCCCGAGCGGCGGGCGACCGAGAGGATCTTGTCGATGACGAGGTACGTCTCCGCGCTCGTGGTCCCGTCCAGCGCGTAGGCCTCGTCTGCGAGGCGGGCGTGGAGGGCATCGCGATCCTGGTCGGCGTAGACCGCGACCGAGGTGATGCCACTGTCTCGTGCAGCACGGATGACGCGGACGGCGATCTCGCCGCGATTGGCGATCAGGACCTTCGAGATAACAGACACAGTTCCCTAGCTTATTGCCCCTCGGGTGCCGTCCTTTGGTGCACACCGACAAAAATGTCGCGGAGACAGGGTTGGCCACCTACAAAACGCTGGCGACCAGTGTCGTTTCAGATCGTGGCGACGCGATGCCGACCCGGCGCCGCAAGCGCGGCCTTGCAGCCATGCAACACCGACGACGCCACTTAGAGCGTTACAGCGCCCCTGCTCGATTCCGCAGCGCGTGCCAGTCGTGTCCGAACGACCGCACGAGCCGCCGCAGCGTCGGGAGCGACATCCCGACCACGGTGCTCGGGTCCCCGTCGATGCGGGTGATGAACGCAGCACCGAGACTGTCGATCGTGAACGCCCCCGCAACGGCGAGCGGCTCGCCCGAGGCGATGTAGGCATCGATCTCGTCGTCGTCGATGTCGTCGGCGAACGTCACATCGGCGCTCGCGACGCTGCCGACGGCGCGTGGCTCCTCGCCAGTGCAGTCGATGAGCCAGTGCCCCGAGTACAGGGTCCCGGTGGCGCCGCGCTGGGCGAGCCATCGTTCCCTGGCCCGCTCCGGGGTGTGCGGCTTGCCGTGCACGATGCCGCCCACGACGAACACGGAGTCCCCGCCGAGGATGAGGTCGACGTCGTCGCCGCGCTCACGCACGACCGCGAGCGACGCTTCCGCCTTCGCCTTCGCGAGCAGTTCGACGATGCGCGCCGGCCCGAGCGGGCCGCCGTACTCTGCCTCCGCCGCGGCGACCGCAGCATCCTCGTCGACCGACGACGGCACGATGATCGGCTCGATGCCACTCGATCGGAGCAGCGCGAGACGCGCGGGGGAGGTCGATGCGAGGGTGAGGCGCATGGCGGCCTTTCGCTGTGCGGGGCGCCGTGTGACATGCTCAAGACATGAGCACGCCTTCGTCACGCACCGTTGAACTAGAGATCTCAAACGTAGCCCACGGTGGGGTGTTCGTCGCCAGGCTGGAAGGCCGGGTGGTCTTCGTCCCCGACACGATCCCGGGGGAGCGGGTGCGCGCCCGCATCGTCGACGAGAACGAGAAGCGCTTCTGGCGGGCAGAGACCCTCGAGGTCCTCGAAGCGTCGGAGCACCGTCGCGAGCACGTCTGGGCCGAAGCCTCCATCGACCGGGCCCCGGAGAACCGTGCGGGCGGCGCCGAGTTCGGTCACATCGACCTCGCCCACCAGCGCGCGTTGAAGCACAAGGTCCTGACCGATGCGCTCGAACGCTTCACCGGCACGGCGACGCCGTTCGAGGTGCAGCCCGTCGCGGACGAGACCGCCGACGGCACCCGGTGGCGCACCCGCGTCTCGCTGCACGTCGACGCCGACGGCAATGTCGGACCGTACGCCGCGCGATCGCACCGGGTGATCCCAGTGACCGACCTCCCGCTCGCCGTCGAGAACGTGGCCAAGGCGGCCACCGCCGCGCTCGACGGCCTCCCGTACAAGACGACGTCCGTCGACATCGTCGCCCCCTCCACGGGCGGCATCAAGGTGCTCAGCCGGACGGACGACAACACCGATGCGCCGGGCCGGCGCCGCAAGGGACGCCCGGCTCGCCCGGCAGCCGACCCCATCCGCGAGCGCGTCGGCGACCGCGAGTTCCTCGTCGACGCGGGCGGGTTCTGGCAGGTGCACCGCTCGGCGGCGACCACGCTGCAGACGGCCGTCATCGATGCGATCGACGACGCCGTGTTCGACCCTCGCGCTGCGAACCTCGACCTGTACGGCGGTGTCGGCCTCCTCGCCGCCGCAGTCGGCGACCGATTCGGCTCCACAACGCGCATCGTGACCGTCGAGAGCGATGAGCGCGCAACGGAGTACGCCGGCGAGAACCTCGCGGAGTGGGTCGGCGCCCAGGCGATCACCGCGCGCGTCGACGCGTTCCTGCGCCGCGAGCTGCAGAACGGTTCCGCGACCGACCGCGCCAGGTACGCCAAGGCGACCGTCGTCCTCGACCCGCCCCGCTCAGGCGCCGGCCGCGAGGTCGTCGCGATGCTGAGTGAACTGCGTCCGGCGAGCATCGTCTACGTCGCCTGCGACCCCGTCGCGCTCGCCCGCGACATCGCACTGTTCCGTGAGGGCGGCTACGAGCTGGGCGGCCTGCGCGGGTACGACCTGTTCCCCAACACGCACCACCTGGAGTCCGTCGCGACGTTCACCCCCATCGCGGGCTGAACGGCTCCCGGACGCGGACCGGGCACGGACCGGACGCTCACCGGGCGATCACCGGACGCTCACCGCGTACGAACCGAACTCCTCCCGGGTGCCGCCGGTGGCCTCTCCGCAGGTCGCCGGAAGGCATCCGGGACGCACCCGGAACGGTCACTGGACGACTCACGCCCTCCACGTCACACGTTGGACAGCGCTGCGCCGCTACGATGGACCCGTGGTGACTGTCGCGATCATTGATGACCATGAGTCCGTTCGACTCGGAATCGCAGCCGTGTGCGCGCACGCCGGCTACGAGGTGATCGCCAGCGCGCCGACGGTTGCAGAATGCATCGCGGAGCTCGGCGGGACCGTCGCAGACGTCGTCGTCCTCGACCTCTCCCTCTCGGACGGCAGCACGCCGACGAGCAACATCCACGCCGCACAGGCGACCGGGGCGCACGTCCTCATCCACTCGATCGCAGACCGCGTCGCGCTCGTCCGCGAGGCGCTCGCCGCCGGGGCATCCGGGGTCATCCCGAAATCCTCCCCGACCGACACGGTCATCTCCGCCATCGGAACCGTGGCCCGCGGCGAAGTGCTGAACAACCTCGAGTGGGCCAGTGCAATCGATGCCGACAGCGATTTCGCGAGGGCTCAGCTGGGCCGCCGAGAGCGCGATGTGCTCCACCTGTACGCGTCGGGCCTGCCGCTCAAGACCGTCGCGAGCCAGCTCGGCATCGCGTACTCGACGGCGCGCGAACACATCGACCGCATCCGGGTCAAGTACGTGGAGGTCGGTCGCCCGGCGCCCACGAAGGTCGACCTGCTGCGTCGCGCCGTCGAAGACGGCATCCTCCCTGGCCTCGACCAGGGCGGGACGGATGTCTCCTAGCCTCCGGGGTCCGGACCGGCATCCTGCGATCCGCGAGAGCGGGAAGGATGCCCAGGTCCAGCGCCGGATGCTGAACACGGCGAACTTCGAACGCCTCCTCGGTCGTTCCGTCGCCCTCATCGGCACGGTCTTCGGACTCCAGACGGCCTTGACGGCCGTCGGGCAGGGCACTCAGATCGACGGGTGGCTCGGGATCGTCTACGTGACGGCTGTCTTCGGGACGCTGTTCGTCGCCATCGTGTGCAGCTTCTTCCTGTGGCACCACCGAGGTGCTGCACTGGTCTTCGCGGCGGTGTTCTTCGTCGCGCTCGTGATCTGGCCGCTCGTGAGCGACGACGTCCCGCGCGATGTCAACCAGGAGCCGTGGATCTGGTACCTGTGCTCGATCGCGGCGGCGTTCGCCGTCGTCGCCATCCCGCTGCGCGCCGCCATCGCGTACACCGTCATCACCTCGGTGATCTACGGCGTCAACCGCATCGTCGACGCGGACTTCGCGGAACCCTCCTGGCAGATCGGGGCGCTCGACGCCTCCTACGCCATGATCATCAGCGGTCTCATCGTGGTCCTCGTGAGCCTCTTCCGGACCCTCGCCAGCCGAGTCGATGTCGCACGGGCCGCCGCGCTCGCGACCTACGATGCCGCCGTCAAGCAACACGCGACGGAGGTGGAGCGCGTTGAGGTCGACTCGATCGTCCACGACAGCGTGCTCGCATCGCTCCTCGCGGCCGATCGTGCAGCGAGTCCGGAGTCGGAGGCTCTCGCCGTGGGCATGGCCCGCGTGGCGATCGAGCAGCTCGAAGGCGTCGGGGCGCCCATGACGAGCGAGGACGAGGTCACGGGGCTCGCGGAGCTCATCGACCGGATCCAGGTCGCCGTCTCCATGATCGGCGAGCCGTACACGGTCACGGTCGAGGGCGCCTCAGGGCGCGTCCTCCCGCTCTCCGTCGCCAACGCGATCTACTGGGCGACGGTGCAGGCGATGGTCAACAGCGTCGAGCACGCCGGTGATGGCGTCCTGCGCACCCTGCACATCGAGGGCATCGCCACTGGCGGCGTCCGGGTCGTGATCGCCGATGACGGCGTCGGCTTCGATCCGACGCAGGTCGCGGAGGAGCGCCTCGGCCTCAAGGTCTCGATCGTCGAGCGGGTCGCGGGCGTCGGCGGGCACACCACGGTCGACTCCAGCCCGGGGAGCGGCGCCGTGATCACGATCGAATGGTCCCCGGAGGTGCACTCGTGACCCCGGCCCCCCGGTACGCGCTCGTCATCCTTGCGGCGCTCTTCTCCGGCTACCACCTGCTGCGGGCGGCGCTCACGCTCGAGACGCCGCGGATGGCGTGGCCCGTCATCATCGCGATGGTCGTCTACGCCGCAGCGAGCATCCTCAGCCTCTGGCCGAGCAAGAGCACGAGGCTCCCACCGTGGCTCGCGAGCTTCAACCTGGCGACCGCGATCGTCGTCCCGCTGCTCGTGACGAGTCAGCTGGATCCGACGCTCAACAACGGGTACGCCACCTGGCACGTCGCATCGATCGGCACGCTCATGACGATCACGGTCGTCCGGCAGAGGGAGCTGGTCGCCTATCTCGGCATCATCTTCCTGTCCGTGCAGTCCATCGTGTGGGCTGGGCCCGGGCTCGCATTCGGGATGGGGTTGAGCGGCAGCATCATCTGGGTGGTGCTCGCGAGTGTGCTGACCAGGTCGATCGCAGGGGCCAGGCACGATGCGGAACGGCTCACGGAAGCGGAGCACGCCACCTCTGACTGGCAAGCCGCGCAGTACGCGCACGTGCACGAGCGTCGTCGCCGGCTGAGTCAGACGGGCCGTCTCGCGACGCCCATGCTGCGGACGATCATCGCGGCCAACGGCCGGTTGTCCGCCGCGGACCGGACGGAGTGCCGGACGCTCGAAGCGAGCCTGCGGGACGAGATCCGCGGGCGGCACCTGCTGAACGACGCCGTGCGGCAGGAGGTCCTCGCGGCCCGTCGACGCGGTGCGGTGGTGAACATGCTCGATGAGGGCGGCCTTGACGAGTTGGAGCCGGAGCAGCTGGCCGGGATCCTCGATCAGCTCGCCGCAGCGCTGTCGACCTCGCGCGCATCGCGGCTCATCGTGCGCAGCGTCCCTGACGACGAGCGGGTCGCGGTGACGGTCGTCGGTCTGAAGCCGGCGTCACCGGAGCCGGACGCCTCGGCGGACGACGATGACGATGCCGAGGAACTCGAGCTGTGGCTGGAGATCCCGCGCGGGGGAGACCAGGGCGTCCCCAACCACGCCGCCTCCGCCCGCTAGCCCTGCCCGCGAACTGTCACTCGTGGCGGCTTCCAGCCCAGCCGAACCAGCCAGAACTGCCGGCTCGTGAGCTGACAGTCGTGGCCGGATAGACGGCAGCCAGAGCAGCCACGAGTGACCGTTCGCGGGCTGAAGAGGGTGGCCGTAGGCGCGGGTTAAACGAAGAGAGGGCCGGCACCCGATGCCGGCCCTCTTGGACGTTCGTGGGCCAGAGCAATAACCCGAATACCACTCTGACCCGCCCCCCAAACTCCCACCCGCTTACCCTAGATGGAGCGAGAGCTGGTGGTGTGGCTCAATGAGGCACACCTGTCGATATAGATACTGCCCGATTAGGGGTAACCCCAACAGTCGGCACTATGGAGGACACGTCAACAACTGTCGGTTAACGGACGGTGTCGACTCAGGAGCCGTAGCCGACCCACCGGCCGGGACCCGGCACGAGCGGCGTCCGCAACTGACGCTGGCTCCGCTGCCACCTGGTCTGGCCGACGACGTCGCGCGCAGAGTCATCGACAGCACCCTGCGAGACGACGGCGGTCAGGACGGCCGTCAACGCAGCGATCTCCTCATCCGTCGGCGCCCCGCGCACGACCCGGATGTCGAACGTCTCAGTCGCAGCCTGCTCGGTCACAGCGGGATGTTCCCGTGCTTCTTCGCCGGCAGGCTCGCGCGCTTCGTGCGGAGCGCGCGCAGCGCCTTCACAACGGCGACGCGCGTCGCGGCCGGCTCGATGACGCCGTCCAGCTCGCCGCGCTCCGCCGCGAGGAACGGGCTGGCCACGTTGTAGGTGTACTCGTTCGCGAGTTTCGTGCGCACGGCGGCGACGTCCTCGCCGGCTTCCTCGGCACGCTTGATCTCGCCCCGGTAGAGGATGTTGACGGCGCCCTGGCCGCCCATCACCGCGATCTCGGCCGTCGGCCACGCGAGGTTGATGTCGGCGCCCAACTGCTTGGACCCCATCACGATGTACGCCCCGCCGTACGCCTTGCGCAGGATGACGGTCACGAGCGGCACGGTGGCCTCCGCGTACGCGTACAGGAGCTTCGCGCCGCGGCGGATGACGCCCGTCCACTCCTGGTCGGTGCCCGGCAGGTACCCCGGCACGTCCACGAGGGTGAGGATCGGGATGCTGAACGCATCGCAGAACCGCACGAAGCGACTGGCCTTCTCGCCCGCCTCGATGTTGAGTGTCCCTGCCATCTGCGAGGGCTGGTTCGCGATCACGCCGACCGAGCGGCCCTCGACCCGGGCGAACCCGATGACGATGTTGGGTGCGAAGAGCGGCTGCACCTCGAGGAAGTCCCCGTCGTCCACGACGTGCTCGATGACCGTCTTGACGTCGTAGGGCTGGTTCGCCGAGTCGGGGATGAGGGTGTTGAGCTTTCGGTCCTCGTCCGTGGTCTCGAGTTCGACCTCTGTGGGGTAGACGGTCGCCTCTGCGAGGTTGTTGTCCGGGAGGAAGCTCACGAGGGTGCGGGCGTAGTCGAGCGCGTCCGGCTCGTCGCTCGCGAGGTAGTGGGCGACCCCGGAGCGGGTGTTGTGCGTGTGCGCGCCGCCCAGCTCCTCCATGCCGACGTCCTCGCCCGTGACGGTCTTGATGACGTCAGGGCCCGTGACGAACATCTGGCTGGTCTTGTCGACCATGATGACGAAGTCGGTGAGTGCCGGGGAGTACACGGCGCCGCCGGCGGCCGGTCCCATGATGATGGAGATCTGCGGGATGACCCCGGAGGCCTGCGTGTTGCGGCGGAAGATCTCGCCGTACTTGCCGAGGGCGACGACGCCCTCCTGGATGCGGGCTCCGCCGGAGTCGAGCATGCCGATGATGGGCACACCCGTCTTCAGTGCGAGATCCATGACCTTGATGATCTTCTCGCCGGCGACCTCGCCGAGCGAACCGCCGAAGATCGTGAAGTCCTGCGAGTACACGGCGACCTGTCGGCCGTGGATCGTGCCGGTGCCCGTGACGACGGCGTCGCCGTATGGGCGCGAGCGGTCCATGCCGAACGCTGTGGTGCGGTGACGGACGAACTCGTCGAGCTCCACGAAGCTGCCGTGGTCGAGGAGCTGCTCGATGCGCTCCCTGGCCGTCATCTTGCCCTTGGCGTGCTGCTTGGCGATGGCCGTCTCGCCACTCGCCGTCACCGCCTCGTGGTAGCGCGCTTTGAGGTCGGCGAGCTTGCCAGCAGTCGTGTAGAGGTCTGGGCCGGGGGTGGTTTCGTCGGTCACCGTTTCACCTTACCGCCAGCCCCCGCATCCGTCCCGTTGACGACGGAGCACAATCCGGTGCCGGATGCGTTGTCCACCCTCCACAACAGCCCGTCCGTGCGGGGCCGGCCGCGCCGAACCCGCTGGTTAGGCTGATGCCATGCACTTGTCGCGCACCGCCGATGTCGTCTCCCGCCTCGAAATCCTGGAGTACGCAGGGTCCACCAACGACGAACTCGTTGCACGGGCGACGGGGGAGGACGCCGCAGACTGGCCGGACTTCTCCGTGGTCGTGACCGATGACCAGCGCGGTGGCCGAGGACGGCTCGGTCGTCCGTGGGTCGTGCCGGCCGGGGCGTCGGTCGCCGTGTCGTTGCTGCTGCGACCGGTCACGCCGTCCGGTGAACCGCTCGGGATCGCCGGGTACGGGTGGATCCCGCTGCTGGCGGGGGCTGCGTTGCATCGGGCGCTCGCCGGGCTCGGACTGTCCTCCGGCGTGAAATGGCCGAACGACGTCCTCGTCGAGGGGAAGAAGGTCTCGGGCATCCTCTCCGAGCTGCTTCCGGGGGCGACCGGGGCGATCGTCGGCACCGGAATCAATCTCCGACAGACGCGGGAGCAGCTGCCCACCGACTGGTCGACGTCGCTCGCGCTCTCGGGCATCGCAGACCCCGACCCCGATGCGGTCGTGTCCGGCTATCTCGGCGCGTTCCGCGAGCTGTACACGGCGTATGTCGCTGCGGAGGGTGATGCGGTCGCGAGCGGACTGCGCGACGAGGTCGTCTCCGCGTGCGTGACCATCGGGACGGCGGTGCGGGTCGAGCTGCCCGGTGGGGTGTTCCTGACCGGCACGGCCGAGTCGATCGATGCGCTCGGTCAGATGGTCGTCCGCGATGGGGCGGGCGTCCTGCACACGGTCTCCGCCGGCGACGTCACGCACGTGCGCCCAGCGGGAGGGCGTTGAGGTCCGGTCGCTGAGCTGTAGCCGGTTGCCCGGTCACTGAGCTGTACCCCGTTGTCCGGTCACTGAGCTTGTCGAAGTGCGCCCTTCGACAGGCTCAGGGACCGGGGCACCCGCCCTTCGACAGGCTCAGGGGCCGCTGGCCGACCACATCCGTGACCACGGGTTCTCCGATGTCGGGGTGGCATCGGGCGAGTCCCCGGCCGGAATGGTATGAATGGGAGCATGGCTGATCCCGGCGTGACGGGGCCGGACAGGCCGGCCCCTCCTGCGGCGGCGACCGAACGAGTGGTCGCGCGCCTGCGTCCGCATGCCAGGAGGCTGTTCCTCCCGGCGCTCGTGCTCATCGCCGTGCCCGGTGTCGTCGCCTACTTCTTCGGCACGTTCCCCGAGGCGTGGCAGAACTGGACGCTGCTCATCGCGGGCGCTGTCCTCGTCCTGCTGGCTTCCGTCGCGCCGTTCATCAGCTGGATGTCGACGAGGTACGTCATCACGACCCGTCGCCTCATCGTGCGCCGAGGATTCTTCGTGCGGGTCCGCCAGGAGCTGTATCACGCGCGCGGCTACGGGATCACGGTGCACCGCAGCTGGGCGCAGAGTGCGTTCCGCAGCGGCAACGTCCGCGTCACCTCCGGCGGTGAGCTGCCCGTCGTCCTGCGAGACGTGCCATCGGCATCGCTCGTGCAGGATGCGCTCCACGAGCTCGTCGCCGAGAACCAGAGCGTCGTCGCCCCCTACCCGGGCGGCTCGTCCTCGATGCCGACGGCCGGCCTCGGCGGACCGGGATTCGGTGCGCCGGGTTCCGTCGCGCCCGGATTCGGCGCTGCTGGATTCGGTGCGGAGACGAGCGCCGACCAGGGCTACCGGTCCTAGCTGGCAGCCTCACCCCGGTCGGCGCGCACCTCGTCCGGACCGTTGCGGCAACCCGTCACATCCGTCACACCGGCGGACGCTCGCCCGACCCGCGCACGATGAGCGTCGCGGGCAGGACGTAGGTCTCTGGTTCGATGCCGCGCGATGCGAGGTGCGCGAGCGCGAGCGATGCCGCACGCCGACCCATCTCGACCGGATCGTTCGCGACGACGGTCACGCCGATGAACTCCGCGAGGTCGAAATCGTCGAAGCCGATGAGCGCGGGCTGCGGGGAGAGCCGGCGCCGACCGAACGCCTGCAACGCCCCGATCGTGGCACGGTTGTTGCTCGCGAAGACGGCGGTCGGGGGGTGCGGGAGATCGAGGAGCGCCTCCGTGAGGGCGCACGCGGTGGTGACGTCGTGGGCCCCGTCCCGGACGAGGGTGCGCCAGTCGTCGACGCCGGAGCCGTCCATCGCCTCCGCGAAGCCCGCGAGGCGCTCGCGGTAGGTGGGCAGCCACTCGTAGTCCCCGAGGAACGCGACCCGCCGATGTCCGACCCCGAGCAGGTGCGCGGCAGCCGTCCGACTCCCACCGCGGTTGTCGAACACCACAGAGTCGGCGGCGATGTCCGCAGCAGCTCGGTCGACGAACACCACAGGGATGCCGCGTTCCTGGAGTGAGCGGTACTCGCCGTGCGCGTCCATCGCCGAGACGACGATGATCGCCTTGACCTGCCGATGGGCGAGTTCCTGGACGAGCGCGCGCTCGGTGTCGGCCGACTCGTCCGAGCTCGCGAGCGTGAGCTGCAGCCCCTTGCCGCGGATCTCGTCCTCGACGCCCTTCGCGAGCGCGGCGTAGAACGGGTTGGCGAGGTCGCCGGTCACGAGCCCGACCGTGTTGGAGGTGATGCCCCGGGCGAGCAGGCTCGCCATCGTGTTGAGCTGGAATCCGAGGAGGGCCGCGGCGTCGAGCACCCGATCACGAGTCTCCTGGCGGACGTACTGTTCGCCGTTGATGGCGCGTGAGGCCGTCTTGAGGCTGACACCGGCCTGATCGGCGACCGCCTGCAGGGTGACGGCCGCGCGCGGTTCAGTGCTGCCGTCCACGGTGCTCCATTCGGTTCGATTGCCCTGTGGTGCCGCATCGGAATCAGTTATCCGATGAACGTTGGCTTGACAGGAGATTGCCACATCGCCAAGATACACACTATGACAGCGCTGTCACACACGGCGCTGCGACCCCCACCTCTGAGATTTGGAGTCCAGTTGACACTGTCGTCGACGGCCGCAGCCCCGCGGCCGGCACCACCCCGTCTGAAGCGTCCGAGGGCGCTTCTCGCACTCGTCGTCGCGGCGTCAGCCGCAGCGACGGGACTCGTCGTCGCCGCTCCGGCGCACGCCGCCTCCGACGCGACGTTCTGGTCCTCGTTCGAAAGCGCCGACCCTCAGTCGGCCACGAGCAAGCCGTTCGGCACCCAGACCAACGTCACCGGTTCGCGTTTCGGAGCAGGCAGCCTGCTCGGCAGCGTCGACAACGTCACCGCGAGCGCCCAGAACACGCCGAACGAGGTCGCAGCCAACCTCGCAGACGGCAACCCGAGCACCAAGTGGCTCGCCTTCTCCGGCACCGGCTGGGTCGCCTACCACCTCAGCAGCCCGCAGACCGTGCGCGCCTACAAGCTGACCTCCGCGGACGACGCCCCCAGCCGCGACCCGCGCGACTTCCAACTGCAGGGTTCGCAGAACGGCACCGACTGGGTGACGATCGACGCGCAGAACGGCCAGACCTTCGCCGACCGCAAGACCACGAACTCCTACACCGCAGCGAACGAGACCGCGTACTCCTGGTACCGCCTCAACGTGCTCGCCGTCGGCAGCGGCACCCTCGTGCAGCTCGCGGACTGGGAGATCCTCGACGGATCGAACACACTGCCGCCTGCCACCCCCATCACCACGCAGGTGGGCGCCGGTCCCGTCTCCGGCTACAACATGAAGTCCACCGCAGGCTTCACCGGCGTGAAGTCGCTCCGCTACAGCGGATCGCACATCGCGGACGGCGACGCCATCGCGGCCAACGAACTCTTCGACGTCGACATCCCCGTGACGAAGGGCCAGGAGCTCAGCTACAAGATCTTCCCCGAGCTCGGATCCGGCCTGCAGTACGCCGCGACCTACGCGGCGATCGACCTCGTCCTCGATGACGGCACGAGGCTCTCGAAGCACGGCGTCCTCGACGGGAACGGCTTCGGAGCCGACGCGCGCTCGCAGGGCACCCAGAAGGCGCTCTACGCGAGCCAGTGGAACTCCGTGCACGTCGACCTCTCCGGGCTCGAAGGCCGCCGCATCCAGAAGGTGCTGCTGACCTACGACAACCCGGGCGGCAAGGCCGGCTCCGGATTCTCCGGCTGGATCGACGACGTCAGCATCGCCCAGGCCGCGACGGTCGACGGGTCGAGCCTCGTCAACTACGTCGACACCCGCCGCGGCACCCTGTCGAGCGCGAGCTTCTCGCGTGGCAACAACATCCCGGCGACCGCCGTCCCGAACGGGTTCAACTTCTTCACCCCCATGACGAACGCGAACACCGACTCGTGGCTCTACAACTACGCATCGGGCAACAACGGGAACAACCTGCCCACGCTGCAGGGCATCGGCATCTCCCACGAGCCGAGCCCGTGGATGGGTGACCGCAACCAGCTCGCGGTGATGCCAGGCACCTCCGCGACGCCGAACGGCACGCTCACGAGCCGTGCGCTCGAGTTCAGCCACAACACCGAGATCGCCCGCCCCGACCTGTACAGCGTGAAGTTCACGAACGGCCTCATCACCGAGGTCACGCCGACCGATCACGGCGGCGTGTACCGCTTCCAGTTCCCCGGCAACGGCGGCAGCGTCCTGCTCGACCAGGTCGCAGGCACCGCGTCGCTCACCGTCGTAGCCGACGGCACCGTGTCCGGCTACGTCGACGGCGGCAGCGGACTCTCCGCCGGTCGCAGCCGCATGTTCGTCACCGGTGTCTTCGACAAGACGCCGGCGTCGGTCGGCACGCCGACGGGCAACCGCGCCAACGCCCGCTTCGCGAGCTTCAGTGACAAGAACGTGCAGCTGCGCATCGCGACATCGTTCATCTCGCTCGACCAGGCCAAGAAGAACCTGGCGCTCGAGGTCACTGGCCGCAGCTTCGAAGACATCCAGCAGGCCGCGACGAAGCAGTGGAACGATCGCCTCGGCGTCATCTCCGTCGAAGGCGCGACCGCAGCGCAGAACACGACGCTGTACTCGAACCTCTACCGGATGAACCTCTACCCCAACTCGCAGTTCGAGAACACCGGCACCGCCGAGGCGCCCGTGTACAAGTACGCGAGCCCCGTCGCACCGCAGACCGGATCGGCGACGCCCACCACGACCAACGCCAAGGTCGTCGACGGCAAGATCTACGTCAACAACGGATTCTGGGACACCTACCGCACGGTGTGGCCCGCGTACTCCGCGCTCTACCCCGACCTCGAACAGGAACTCGTCGACGGTTTCGTCCAGCAGTACCGCGACTCCGGTTGGGTCGCCCGCTGGTCGTCGCCCGGCTACGCGGACCTCATGACGGGCACGAGCTCCGACGTCGCCTTCGCCGACGCGTACCTGAACGGTGCGATCGACACGAAGACGGCGCTCGAGGCGTACGATGCCGCACTCAAGAACGCGAGTGTGCTCCCGACGTCGAACGCCGTCGGCCGGAAGGGGCTCGACCAGTCGATCTTCCTCGGCTACACGCCGGCTGAAACGCACGAGTCCGTCTCCTGGGGCCTCGAAGGCCTGACGAACGACTACGGCATCGGACGGATGGCGGCCAAGCTCGCCGAGGACCCGGCCGTCCCGGCCGAGCGCGTCGCCCAGCTCAAGGAGGAGTCCTCCTACTTCCTCGAGCGTGCGACGACCTACGGCAACCTGTTCGACCCGTCCGTCGGGTTCTTCCAGGGCCGCAACTCTGACGGCAGCTTCGAGGTCGGCGCCGACAAGTTCGACCCCGAGAACTGGGGTGGGGCGTTCACCGAGACGAACGGCTGGAACTTCGCGTTCCACGCACCGTTCGACATCGACGGCCTCGCGGCCCTCTACGGCGGCACCGACGGCCTGGTCGCGAAACTCGACCAGTTCTTCGCCACGCCCGAGACGGCGACGAAGCCCGGCGGATACGGCGGAGTCATCCACGAGATGGTGGAGGCACGCGATGTGCGCCTCGGCCAGCTCGGCATGAGCAACCAGCCATCGCACCACATCCCGTACCTGTACGCGGCTGCCGGCGCACCGAGCAAGACGCAGGCGATCACGCGTGAGATCCTGCAGCGCCTCTACGTCGGATCCGACATCGGCCAGGGATACCCGGGCGATGAGGACAACGGCGAGATGAGCGCCTGGCACGTCTTCTCCGCCCTCGGCTTCTACCCAGAGGCTGTCGGATCGGGCGAGTACGTCATCGGTTCGCCGCTGTTCACCAAGGCGACCGTGCACCTGAAGGGCGGCAAGGACCTCGTCATCAACGCCCCGAAGAACTCGCCGAAGAACGTCTACGTGCAGTCGGCGTCGTTCAACGGCAAGGCCCTCGACCAGGCGACGATCTCCACGGACATCATGCGCACCGGCGGTACGCTCGACTTCGACCTCGGCTCCAAGCCGTCGTCGTGGGGCGAGCGGACCTCCACCGAGGGGCCCCGCGTCCCGTACGTCGATGCGACGAAGCCGACATTCGGTGCCGTCACGTCTGATGACGGAACCGACCTCAAGGCGCTGACCGACGACAACTCGCGATCCGTCGTGACGTTCAACTCCGCAACGCCGACCGTGCAGTGGGCATCCGCGGCAGGTCCCGTCGCCGTCGCGTCGTACACGATCACGAACGGTCCGTCCGGCGCTGCACCGTCCGCTTGGAAGCTCGAGGGTTCTGCCGACGGCAAGACCTGGCTCCCGGTCGACGAGCGCAGCGGCCAGACGTTCACCTGGGCGACGCAGACGCGTCCGTTCGTCCTGAAGGACGCCGTGCCGTACGCGTACTACCGCCTTGCGGTCACCGAGAGCTCGGATGGCTCCGCACCGCGGATCGCCGAGTTCGAACTGCTCGCGGACACCACGAAGCAGTCGAGCGAGTTCGCCCTCACGGCGAGCCCGAACGTCACCGGGACGCCGGGGGCAGAGGTGAGCGCACCGCTCGCATCGCTCTCCGGTGGGAAGTCGGACAAGGCGTCCGACTACGCGGCGACCGTCGATTACTTCGACGGCAACGGTCCGGTCCAGGCGGCCGTCACCAAGTCGCCGCTCGGCGGTTGGACGATTGCGGCGCCGCACACCTTCGCGGATGCCGGGACGTACAACGCACAGGTGACCGTCACGGAAGGCACGGCTCAGGCCACCGCCCTCGCGACGATCGCGATCGCCAAGAACCAGAGCCTCACGGCCGCGTTCGACAGCGTGTGCATCAGCGACCCGGGCCTCGTCGGGAACTGCGACCAGCTCAACTACGCGTTCGACCGTTCGAAGCTCGCTTCGACCGGCTTCACGCAGGGCACCACGGTCGCCGTCCCAGGCACCGAGCTGACGTTCGACCTCCCGCAGATCGCCCCGGGCCAGCCGGACAACGCGATGGGCAGCGGTCAGACCCTCAGCCTGAACCTCGGCCAGGGAGCGACCCAGCTGTCGATCATCGGAACGGGCACCGAGAAGCACCAGCAGTCGAAGGGGGTGCTGACGTTCTCCGACGGGTCCACCCAGGAGATCGACATCAACTTCGGCGACTGGACCGGAGGCGCCACGAACCAGCAGTTCGGCAACATCGTGGTCGGGAAGTCCCAGGGACGTCTCGCCGGTGCGACGGGCAGCGACAACGTGCTCGCCGCGATCTACTCGACGACGCCGATCACGCTCCCCGAGGGCAAGACGGCTGTCTCGTTGAAGCTGCCGAAGCAGCCGGGAACGCCGAAGAGCGAGGGCCGCATCCACGTCTTCGCCATCGCCTCGAACGGTGTCAGGGTCGCTCCGGCGCCCTTCACCGCCGAGGGCAGCTCGGTCGCGGACCAGGTCTCGGGAGTGGAGTTCACGAGTGAGCTCGCGACCGTCACTGGTGGCGTCGGCGCCTACACGGCGACCGTCAACTGGGGCGACGGGACGGCGACCACCACGGGTGCCGTCACGACCGCAGAAGCCGGTGCGGACATCGCCGGAACCCACGTCTACGCGAAGGCGGGCACCTACACGGTGACCGTCACCGCGGACGACACGGAGCGCAGCATCGCCACCACGACCACCGTCGCGGTGACGGATCCGATCACCTACACGCCGCAGATCGCGGTCGACGGTGCAGCGGTCGCTCCTGGGACCGCGGTCACGGTCACGGGATCCGGCTTCGCCGCGAACGAGGTCGTCGACCTCACGCTGCAGAGCGACCCGGCCGCCACCGGCCAGGTCACGACGGACGGCGACGGCGCGTTCAGCACGCCGATCACCGTTCCGGCGAACGCCGCAGACGGCGAGTACCCGCTCTCCGCAACGGGTGCGACGTCCGCGACGCCGGCACACGCGTCGATCCGGGTGCTCACGAAGGTGACGCCGCCGGAACTCGACCCGAGTGTGACGCTGTCGGCGGGAACGGTTCGCCCAGGCGACTCGCTCACGCTGAGTGGCACCGGCTTCGCAGCTGGTGAGCAGGTCCAGGTGGTGCTCCACTCCGAGCCCGTCACCCTCGGCGAGTTCGAGGCCAACGGGGACGGCGTCTTCGAGGCGCGGGTCACCATCCCGGACACTGCTCCGGTCGGCGACCACACCATCGAGGTCACCGGGCTGACGTCAGGGGCGAACGCGAGCGCGCCGCTCTCGATCGTCGCCAAGCTGCCCGACCCGTCGACGGGTGGCGGAGACGTCCCGGTTCGTCCTGGCGGCTATGACGGCATCCTCAACTCCACGGGTGCGCAGGGTGTCGAAGCCGGCACCATCATCGCCATCGCCCTGCTGGTCCTGGGCGGTGCTGCCCTCAGCGGCGGATTCCTCATCCGCCGGCGTCGGAACCGCGAGCAGCAGATCGGTTGACGGTGCTGATCGGTGGCGGCTGAGGGGCCGCCACCGATCGGGCCCTCGCTGATCTGCCGGCCGTGCCGCATCGGGTCGGTGCGGTCGACTGTTCGCAACCTGGAACGCCCCGGCACCACGGCTTCGGTCGTGTGTGTCGGGGCGTTCTGCGTTGCGCTACCGCGCGTGCTGCGCCGCCGGCCAGCGCGCTCCCGCCCCGGCTGCAGCCCGTCAGTCCGTTCGCAATTCAGGAGCGACCTCGGCGTGTCGCCCGGAAACGGGCCGAGGGGACGCAACACGCCGGTGGCTTACCTGAATTGCGAACAGTCCGCCGATATCTGGACTGGCGCGGCGCGCGACGCGGCGCGCAGCGGCACCGACGTCAGCGGCGCGGCGGTTAGCGGGCGGAACCGGCGTCAGCGGCGCGGACGTCAGCGGGCGGTACCGGCGTCCATGACGGAGGTCGAACCGGTCGAGAGCGTCGGAGCCGTCTGCGCACGAGCCGCCTGACGCGTGGGGGAGAAGACCCAATAGCGGTACAGCACGAACCGGAAGATGGTGCCGAGCGCGAGCCCGACGACGTTCGACGCGATGTTGTCGGCCACGACCGACTTGTAACCGAGCACATAGTGGGAGACCCACAGGCAGAACAGGCCGATGGCCATGCCAGCGAAGCTCACGGCGAAGAATTCGATGCCCTCGCGCACGGTGCTCGACTGGCGTTCCTTGGAGAAGGTCCAGTACCGGTTGCCGAGCCAGTTCGTGATGATGGCGAGCACCGTCGAGACGACCTTCGCGAGCAGCGGACCGGCCGCGACGTGCTCCGGGGCGAACACCGTCAGGCGCAACGCGTTGAAGACCGTGAGATCGACGAGGAACCCGGCTGCGCCGACGGCACCGAACTGCGCGACCTGGACGATGAACCGTCGCCAGCGAGAACCCGGTTGCAGAACCCCCGACATGCAGGTCTCCGTTCGATGAGCGATGATAGAAGCGCGAAGGCTCAGAAGGAATTGAAGAAACTGTGCCGCGAAAAGTGTGACGCGCGACCCTGGGAGTTTCCCGCCCGAATCGCATGCCGCGTCTGAATGAATCTGGAGAACCCATGAGCATCCGTGTCGGAGTGATCGGCGGCGGCCAACTCGCTCGAATGATGATACCCGCTGCGGTCGACCTCGGCGTCGACATCCGGGTGCTCGCCGAGCAGGAGGGCATGTCGGCCAAGCTCGCGGCCGTCGAGGTCGGCGACTACCGGGACGCGGCGACCGTGCTCGCGTTCGCGAAGACCGTCGACGTGATCACCTTCGATCACGAGCACGTCCCGCAGGCGGTGCTGCACGCGCTCGTCGACGCCGGCGTGCACGTGCACCCGGGGCCGGATGCGCTCGCCGTCGCGCAGGACAAGCTCCTCATGCGTGAACGCCTCACCGAGCTCGGCCTTCCCGTGCCCGACTGGGCGCGCGTGTCCGATGCCGCCGAGCTGCAGGTCTTCCTCGATGCGCACGGCGGTCGTGGCGTCGTCAAGACACCGCGTGGCGGATACGACGGCAAGGGCGTCCGTGTGGTCTCCGGTGCGGACGAGGTGGCCGATTGGTTCACCGCGCTGTCCGAGGACGCCAACGGCGGTTCCTTGCTGGTCGAGGAGCTCGTGTCGTTCCGCCGGGAGCTCGCGCAGCTCGTCGCGCGCCGCCCCTCCGGCGAGGTCGTTCCGTGGCCAGTGGTGGAGACGGTGCAGCGGGACGGTGTGTGCAGCGAGGTCATCGCACCCGCTCCGCACTCGGCCGGTCGCCTCGCGGACGTCGCCGGCGAGATCGCATCGA
Organism: Plantibacter sp. Mn2098; assembly: GCF_049319745.1. NCBI lineage: Bacteria > Bacillati > Actinomycetota > Actinomycetes > Micrococcales > Microbacteriaceae > Plantibacter > Plantibacter sp. Mn2098. The sequence goes on from NZ_JBMOUH010000001.1 coordinate 480,838, forward strand.
CGATCGCGACCGAGCTGGGCGTCACCGGCGTGCTGGCCGTCGAACTCTTCGAGACGACCGATGACCGCCTGCTCATCAACGAGCTCGCGATGCGACCGCACAACAGCGGTCACTGGACGCAGAACGGCAGCGTGACGAGTCAGTTCGAGCAGCACCTGCGGGCCGTGCTGGATCTGCCGCTCGGGTGGACGGGGTCGCACCAGGACTGGACCGTGATGGTCAACGTGCTTGGCGGTCCAGTGGGCGAATCGCTCGATGACCGTTTCGGCGCCGTGATGGCCGAGCACCCGTCCGCGAAGGTCCACACCTACGGCAAGGAGCCGCGTCCTGGACGCAAGGTCGGGCACGTCAACGTGGCGTCGGACGATCTCGACGACGCCGTCTACACCGCTCGCGCTGCGGCGGCGCTCCTCGGCGCAGAGAACGCCTGAGTCCGGCGTTCCGTGCCTGGTCCCTGAGCTTGTCGAAGGGTGCACTTCGACAAGCTCAGTGACCGGGCCACAAGCTCAGTGACCGGGCCACACGTCAGAGACCGGGCTACAGACCCACTACCCGACATTCGCTCCGAAGAGCAGACCGAGCAGGTAGGTCGCAGCTGCTGCGCCGTATCCGATCGCGAGCTGGCGGAGCGCACGCCGCAGGGGCGGGCCACCGGACAGCAGGCCGACGACCGCGCCGGTCGACAGCAACGCGATGCCGACGAGGACGGCTGCGACGATGAGCGCCGTGAAGCCCTGCAGCCCGAGCAGGTAGGGGAGCACGGGGATGATGGCGCCTGATGCGAAGAAGCAGAAGCTGGAGAGCGCCGCTCCGAAGCCGGTTCCGATCGCTTCGTGGTCGTCGGACGCCGTCTCCTCGTCGTTCCCTTCGCCCTGGTAGGTGCCTGCAGTGACACGCTTGAGGACGTCGGCCGCGTGGCCTTCGGCCTCGTCCGGCTCCATGCCGCGCGCCCGGTAGACGAGCGCGAGCTCGTTGGCGTCGACGTCGAGGTGGGTGAGCGCATCCTGTGCGGCGGGGTTTGGGCTCGATGCTTCCAGCAGTTCACGCTGGGACCGCACGGAGACGTACTCCCCGGCGCCCATCGAGAGCGCTCCGGCGAGCAGCCCGGCGAGTCCGGCTGCGAGGACGATCTCGTTGGAGACGCCCGTCGCGCTCATGCCGATCACGAGGGCGAGGTTGCTCACGAGGCCGTCGTTCGCGCCGAACACGGCGGCCCGGAACGTGCCGGACAGGCGGTTCCTGCCGCGGGCGGCGAGCCCGCGGACGACCTCCTCGTGGATCTGTTCGTCCGCCGCCATGCGCTCCGTGGCCGCAGCATCGGTGGCGTACGGGGATCGGGACTCCGCACGCTGGACGAGCGCGAGCACAAAGACGCCGCCCAGCCGTCTGGCGAGGAAGCCGAGCGCGCGGGTGCGGAACTCCCCTCGTTGGGGCATCCCGACCTGGTCGCCGAGCAGCGTCAGCCAGTGGGTCTCGTGGCGCTTCTCGGCAGCGGCGAGGGCGAGCAGGATGTCGCGTTCCTCGCCCGTGCGGCGGCTCGCGAGGTCGCGGTACACGGCGGCTTCCGCACGCTCGTCCGCGAGGTACTTCCGCCAACGGCGGAGCTCTTTGGGGGATGGCGCCGCAGGCGGGTGTTGCGCCGTCTGGGTGTCGGTCATGAGGACTCCTGGTCTCGAACGACCGGAATCAGGAACACTCCGGCCGTACGCATCGCGTATGAACCGAAGGTCTCGTTCGCCCGGACCTGAATCCGGGTGACATGCCGGGTCCGATTGCGGACCAGTGTGTCGACATGCCTCTTCGTCCATCTGCATGGACCGCGGGAACTACTCCCCTTCAGAGGCCATTGTTCCAGATTCCGGTCGAATCCGCATCGACGGCCCCAATTCAGGTCACCGACAGGTGTCGGCCGCGCGTCGTGGGGAGACGTTCAGGCGGCTGGACTTACCATGGTCCTCATGCCTGATCTCTCCTCCACGCCGCTCGTCGGCGTCGTTATGGGTTCCGATTCCGACTGGCCCGTGATGAGCGACGCCGCGCAGGTGCTTCGCGACTTCGGCGTCCCGTTCGAGGTCGAGGTGCTTTCAGCGCACCGGACGCCCGAGAAGATGATCGCCTACGGCAAGTCCGCCCATGAGCGCGGGCTCAAGGCGATCATTGCCGGTGCGGGCGGGGCGGCCCACCTGCCTGGCATGCTCGCCTCGGTGACGACGCTCCCCGTGATCGGCGTGCCCGTCCCGCTGTCGCGGCTCGACGGCATCGATTCGCTCCTCTCCATCGTCCAGATGCCGGCCGGTGTCCCGGTGGCGACGGTCTCCATCGGCGGCGCGAAGAACGCCGGGCTCATCGCCGTGAAGGTGCTCGCCACCGCTGACGATTCGTTGACCACGAAGCTCGCCGACTACGCGACGGACCTCGCCGCGCAGGTCGAGGAGAAGAACAGGAACCTCAAGTCCCAGGTATGAGCAGCGCAGCAGCCTCGTCGAAGCCGATTCGATACCCGGACACCCGCTCGCGCGAGGTGATGACGAAGCGCGCCTGGTGGCTCGTCCTGCTCAACATCTTCATCCCCGGTTCGGCGCAGGTGCTGGCCGGGAACCGTCGACTCGGCCGCTTCGGCCTCGGGTGCACGCTCACGCTGTGGCTCGTGGTGATCGCGGCCGTCGTCGTCTTCTTCCTCTGGCCGACGGTCATCTACAATGTCGCGACCAACTGGTTCGCGCTGACCGCCGCCCAGGTGCTGCTCGCACTGTACGCGGTGCTGTGGGTCGTGCTGACGCTCGACACGCTGCGCCTCGTCCGACTGGTGAAGGCATCGCCGAACGCGCGTTTCGCCGTTGCGGCGTTCGCGACGATCGCCCTCGTCGCTGTCGCCGGGACGGCCGGCTACGGTGCGGTGCTCGCCGGGTCGGCGCGCGGCACGATCACGTCGATCTTCACCGCGGCGCCGTCGAAGCCGGCGGAGGACGGCTACTACAACTTCCTGCTCCTCGGTGGCGACGCCGGGCCTGACCGCGACGGCATGCGCCCCGACAGCACCTCGGTCATCAGTGTCAACGCCGAGACGGGCAAGGCGACGGCGTTCGGCCTCCCGCGCGACCTCATCGACATCCCGTTCCCCGCCGGTTCGGAGATGTCCACGCTCTACCCCGACGGGTACAACGACGACTGCAACGTCGACGTCTGCCAGCTGAACTCCATCTACACGGAGGTCGAGCTGAAGAACCCCGACCTCTTCCCCAACGCGGTGAAGCAGGGGAGCGAGCCGGGCATCGAGGCCATGCGGCAGGCTGCGGAGGGCATCACCGGGCTCAAGATCCAGTACTACGTCCTCGTCGACATGTACGGGTTCGCGCAGCTCATCGACGCCCTCGGCGGCATCGAGATCGATGCGAAGAGCCGGGTTCCGATGGACGGCGACGCCGACCTCAGCAACGTCACCGAGTGGATCGAGCCCGGGAAGCAGCACATGGACGGCTGGCACGCGCTGATGTACGCCCGTGCGCGCCACGGCTCCACCGACTACGACCGCATCGACCGGCAGCGCCAGGTGCAGCAGGCGATGCTCGCCCAGTTCTCGGTGGCGAACGTGCTCACGAGGTTCCAGGACATCGCGAAGGCGAGCCCGGACGTCGTGAAGACGGACGTGCCGCAGGAAGCCCTCGGCTACTTCGTGAATCTCGCGGGGAAGACGAAGGAGCAGGGGATGTCGAGCATCGAGTTCACCCCGCCGACGATCGATCCGGAAGAGCCTGACTACGACCTCATCAAGCAGATGGTGCACGAGGCGCTCTGGCCGGTGACGCCGAGTCCGACGCCGTAGGGCTGACCTGGCGCGGTGCCTTGGTGCGGCGCCGGACGCGGCGATGTCTGGTGCGGCGATGCCTGGTGCGACGCTCGTTACAGGTCGGCGTGCAACTGCCAGACGCGCTCCGCCGAGTCGCGCCAGCTGAACGCCTGCTCACGGTCGGTGCCGAGGATGCGCAGCTGGTCGAGCCGCTTCGAGTCGCCGAGGACGGACTCGATCGCGGCGACGAGACGTTCGGGGTACCCCTTCGCACCGGACTCGACGACCACGCCGGCGCCGCCGCCGACCTCCACGAGTGCTGGGACGTCGGAGTGGATGACCGGGGTGCCGAAGCGGAACGCCTCCACGAGCGGGAGGCCGAAGCCCTCGGCCAGACTCGGATAGATGAACGCCGATGCGCGGTCGAGGACCACGGCGAGGTCTGCGTCGTCGAGGAAGCCCAGGGCGCGCACCCGTCCTTCTGGGAGACCGGCCTCGTCGGCGACTTCCGCGAGCGTGATGTCTCCCCACGAGTCCTGGCCGACGATGAGCAGCGGCAGATCGGGAGCCCCTGGCCGGCCGAGCCCGGTGATGAGTTCGGTGATCCCGCGTCGAGGATCGAGCGATCCGATCGTCAACAGGTATTCGCTCGGGAGGTCGAGGGTACGAGCACGGCCGTCCGCATCGGTCGGGAGGACGAGGCTGCTCGCGGCAGCCCCGCCGATCACGCGGATCCGATCGCCGAAGTCGACGAAGCTCCGGAGCTCGTTCGCGACCGCGTGCGTCGGCACGACGATGGCATCCGCGTGCTTCCTGGCGCGCTTGACCATGGCCTTCTGCCACGCGACCGAGATCGGCGTCAGGGAGCCGGGGTGTGACCAGGCGAGGGTGTCGTGGATGGTGACGACGATCTGATTGCCGTCCGTGCCGCGATCGTGCCTCGTGAGCGGGGCCAGGAGGCCTGGCGCGTGCACCATGCCGTTCGCGAGCCCCTGGGTGACGATGCCGAGCTGCCACGCGGCGCTCAGCTCACGTCGGGGGAGGGCCGTGCGGTGCAGCGCCGCGAGTCCGGGGAAGGACGCCTCGATCTGGTCGAACTTCTCCTTGCTCACTGCGGAGACGATGCCCTCCACTTCGCAGTCCGCTGGGGCGGTCGCGATGAGTTCGCGCGTGAGCTCATCCGTGTACCGGCCGATGCCGCCGGGAACCGGTGCTGCGACCTGGTCGACGACGACGCGGAGGGTCGTCATCGTGCCGCCACGACGCCGCGTTCTGCGGCCTCCGCGAAGGCTTCACGCCAGTCGCGCATGGGGGAGAGTCCTGCAGCGGTCCACGCGTCGTGTCCGAGCACGGAGTACGCGGGCCGCGGTGCGGGTCGGACGAACGCGGAGCTGTCGGTCTCCTGCACACGCTCAGGGTCGACGTCGACGGCCGCGAACACGGCCTGCGCGAAGTCGAACCAGGTCGCGATGCCCGCGTTGGTGCCGTGGTAGATCCCGGCCGGGGCGTTAGCATCGAGCAGGGCGACGATCTGCCGCGCGAGGTCGACCGTCCACGTCGGCTGACCCACCTGGTCGGTGACGACGGCGGGGGAGACGTCGTTCCTGGCGAGCTTCGCCATCGTCGCTGCGAAGTTCGGGCCGTGCTGGCCGTACAACCAGGCGGTGCGCACGATGTAGGAGCCGTCGGGGTGCTCCGCGCGAACCGCACGCTCGCCGTCCGCTTTGGTGCGGCCGTACGCGCTGATCGGGTCGAGGGGATCGTTCTCCTGGTACGGCGTCGTCGCCGAGCCGTTGAAGACGTAGTCCGTGGACACCTGGACGAGCCTTGCGCCGGCTTCACGGGCGGCGATGGCGAGGTTCTCGGCACCCAGCGCGTTGACGGCGTGCGCGTCGTCCTCGTGGCTCTCCGCGTCGTCGACCTTCGTGTACGCGGCGGCGTTGATGACGACCGTGTGGCCGGCGACGGCGGCGCGCACCGCGTCGAGGTCGGTGACGTCGAGGGCTGCGCGACCGAGAGCGGTGACCTCCCGCCCGGCGAGGGCATCCTGCAGGTCGTGGCCGAGCATGCCGGATGCTCCGGTGATGAGGTAGGTCAAGGGTGTGGTCCTCTCGGGTGTGGCGTTGCAATCGTAACGTCTTCCCCTCGCCAGAAGCGGAGAGCGCTCCTGGTCGACGTCGATCGGAACGCCACTCAGACAGTCCTCAGCCCGCACACGGCCGTCTTGCTAGACTCCTGTGGTGCAGATCCGCGAACTGAATGTGCCAGACAGCTACGAGATCACCCCGAAGCAGTTCGGTGACGACCGAGGAGTCTTCCTCGAGTGGTACCGCTTCGACAAGCTCGAAGAGGCGACCGGTCGATCCATCAAGCTCGCCCAGTCGAACACCTCCGTGTCGAAGCGCGGCTCGGTTCGCGGCATCCACTTCGCCGACATCCCCATCGGCCAGGCGAAGTACGTCACCGCCACGCGTGGTGCCGTCCTCGACTACGTCGTCGACATCCGCGTCGGTTCGCCGACGTTCGGCCAGTGGGACACGGTCCTGCTCGACGACACCGACCGCAAGGCGATCTTCATCTCCGAGGGGCTCGGCCACTGCTTCGTCGCGCTCACCGACGATGCGACCGTGAGCTATCTCGTGACCGACACGTATCGTCCGGAGAGGGAGCACGGGATCAACCCGCTCGACGCCGAGATCGGCCTGGTCCTCCCGCCGGAAGCGGGAGAACCGTTGTTGTCCCCCAAGGACACCGAGGCCCCCGGCCTGTCCGAGGCCGCTGCGAGCGGCCTGCTGCCCACCTGGGAGGCCGCACGCGCCTTCTACGAGACGTTGAAGGGGAACTGACCGATGCGCGGAATCATTCTCGCCGGAGGATCCGGCACCAGGCTGTGGCCCATCACCAAGGGCATCTCGAAGCAGCTCATGCCCATCTACGACAAGCCGATGATCTACTACCCCTTGTCGACGCTCATGATGGCGGGGATCAAAGAGATCCTCATCATCACGACGCCCGAGTACAACGCGCAGTTCCGCGCGCTGCTCGGCGACGGTTCCGAGCTCGGCATCCGCCTCGAGTACGCGGTGCAGCCTTCGCCGGACGGCCTCGCGCAGGCGTTCATCATCGGTGAGGAGTTCATCGGAGACGAGAGCGTCGCGCTCGTCCTCGGCGACAACATCTTCCACGGCACGGGCCTCGGCTCGGCATTGCGCAGCCACAACGACATCGACGGCGCCCTGATCTTCGCGTACCAGGTGGCCGACCCGAAGGCGTACGGCGTCGTCGAGTTCGATGACAACTTCACGGCACTCTCCATCGAGGAGAAGCCGGCCAATCCGAAGAGCAACTACGCCGTCCCAGGGCTCTATTTCTACGACAACTCGATCGTCGAGATCGCGAAGACCATCGAGCCGAGCGCCCGTGGCGAGCTCGAGATCTCCACGGTCAACGAGCGCTACCTCCAGCAGGGATCGCTTCAGGTGCAGGTCCTCGACCGTGGCACCGCCTGGCTCGACACCGGAACGTTCGAGTCCATGATGCAGGCGTCGGAGTACGTCCGCGTCATCGAGGACCGACAGGGCTTCAAGGTCGGCTGCATCGAGGAGATCGCTTGGCGTGCCGGCTGGATCGATGACGCGCAGCTCGCCGTCATCGCGGCTCCGCTCGTCAAGAGCGGCTACGGCCGGTACCTGCAGTCGCTGCTCGGCGAGCAGGTCTGAGATGGGTGTCAACAGATTCCGCCAGCGTCTCGGTCGAGCCCGAAAGCTCCTCAAGGACGAGGGCCCGCGCAACTTCGCCGGATACATCGCCCAGCGCACCGCCATCAAGCTCCTGACCCGCACTCCGGTCGGTTCGATGCTCGTCGACTCCGACGACGTGTCCGACGTCGACTGGACCGAGCCTGCACCTCGACTCGCATCACCGACGGTCGTCACGGACGGGCCGGTGCGGATCGCCTGGATCATGTCGCCTCCTGGCAAGGAGAGCGGCGGGCACCAGAACCTGTTCCGATTCATCAACTTCGCTGAGCAGGCCGGTCACGAGTGCACCATCTACCTGTATGACAACGTCGGCGCCGGGCCGACGCTCGCGGCGACGAAGACGATGCTCAAGCAGTCGTCCGCCTACCCGGATCTCAAGGCAGACATCGTCGAGTACGACCGGGTGGCCGGTGTCCGACCCGATACGCAGGCCCTGTTCGCCACCGGCTGGGAGACCGCCTACCCGGTGTACCGCGACGCGTCGAGCGCTCGCCGGTTCTACTTCGTCCAGGACTTCGAGCCGCTGTTCTACCCGCTCGGATCCCAGGCGATCCTGGCTGAGAACACCTACAAGTTCGGCTTCCACGGCATCACCGCCGGAGGCTGGCTGAAGCACAAGCTCAGCAGCGACTACGGCATGGCGTGCGACTCGTTCGACTTCGCCGTGGACAAGGCCCACTACAGCGTGACGAACCTCGAGCCGCGCAAGGAGGTGTTCTTCTACGCCCGTCCCGTCACGCCGCGTCGCGCGTTCGAGCTCGGCATCCTGGCGCTCACGGAGTTCGCCGCCTTGAAGCCGGACGTGATGATCAACCTCGCGGGCTGGGACGTGTCGGAATTCGACATCCCGTTCAAGCACAACAATCTCGCATCGCTCGAGATCGACAAGCTCAACGACGTGTACAACCGATGCGGTGCCGGGCTGGTCCTGTCCCTCACGAACATGTCGCTCCTTCCGCTCGAACTGATGTCGAGCGGTGTCACACCCGTCGTCAACGACGGGCCGAACAACCGCATGGTCTCGGACAACCCGAACATCGAATACGTCGAACCGTCCCCACGGGCCATCGCCAGGAAGCTCGCAGAGATCCTCGACCACGAGGATGCCGTCGCACGATCTGTCGCCATGTCGAAGTCAGTCGAGAATGTGGACTGGTCGGATTCCGGCACCCAGTTCGTCGACGCGTTCGAACGGGCGATGCGTGGCTAAGACGCTCGTCATCGGGGCCAACGGATTCATCGGCTCCCACCTCGTCGAGGCGCTCGCGGATGACGGGCACACCGTCACGGCCTTCGACCGCTTCAGCGGCGGCACGACGACCTTCGCCACCGGTGCCGCGAAGGTCGTCGCGGGGGAGTTCCTCAGCCGATCGGACCTCGAAGAGGCCGTGACCGGACAGGATGCCGTGTTCCACCTGTTGTCCACGACGACACCGGCGACGGCGGAGAACGACCCGACGCTCGACATCAGGACGAACGTCGCACAGACCGTGGAACTGCTCGAGGCGTGTGTCCATGCCGGTGTCGGGCACTTCTACTTCGCGTCGACGGGCGGCGCCATCTACGGCCCGCAGGACAAGACCAGCTACTCGGAGACGGACCGGGCATTGCCGATCTCCCCGTACGGCATCGGCAAACTGGCGATCGAGCACTACCTCAGCTACTTCAGGACGAGGCACGGCCTGGCCTCGACCTCGTTGCGGATCTCGAACCCGTTCGGGACCCGTCAGCGAGTGAACCGCCGTCAAGGGCTCATCCCGATCGCGTTGCGGCAGATCGCACTCGGATTGCCGGTCGTGCAGTTCGGCGACGGCAGCATGATCCGTGACTACGTGTACGTCGAAGACCTCGTGCGGATGATCATTCCGCTCGTCGACCGGACGACTGAGCACACCCTCTACAACCTCGGCAGCGGGGTCGGCTCCTCGATCACCGAAGTGTTCGATTCGCTGCGTCGAGTGACCGGTGTCGACTTCGACATCGAGATTCGAGAGACCCCTGCGACGTTCGTGGACAGCGTGGTGCTCGACACAAAACGGTACTCGGACGAGTTCGGTTCACCGACCCTCACGTCGCTCGACGCCGGCGTCGCGGCGACCTACGCGGACATCCGAACGCAGCTCGCGGGCGCGTAGCGCCGACAGCTCACAGCGAGGTCAGATGTCGACGGCATTCGCTGCGACGTCGTTCCACGCGTACAAGGGGCGACCGAAGTCGGATTCCGTATGCACTGCCTTGCCGATCCGAGCAGCCCACTTGTCGCGATAGAGCGCGGGGAAATGCTTCACGTAGTAGCGGCAGGTCTCATCCCATTGCTCGATGGAGAGGGCCTTGCCGTAGTGCTGGCATGCGAATCGAGTGACCACGGTCCCCGTGATGCCTTGGGGTTCACGAGAGTCGGGGAGCCGATAGTCGATGTCGCCGTTCGCTCGCCAAGCCATCATGATGTTGCGACGCTCCGGCCCGAATCGCTTGCGGAAGTTCCACAGACGGTCTCCGGACTCGAACGGTGCCGCGTCCTCAGGCGTGATGTAGGCATCGAACAGTGAGATGCGCACCGCCTGGACGTCGGCAGGACAGGTCTCGAGGAGGTACTCCCTGATGTCGCCTTCGAAACGTTCATCGGCGTCGGAGTAGAAGATCCACTCCGGCGACAGCTTCAGTGCATGCTGGAGGAGAATCCGTCGATTGGCGGTCTCCTCCCAGATGCGGTTCGACGCACGCCACGTGCGATTGCTGATGACCGAGTGGACGGCGGGATGGTCCAGCGCAATCGCGACGCTGTCGTCGGTGCTCGCATCGTCGAACACGATAATCGTGTCCACGAACCCGGCGAGGTGGTCGAGTGTGTCCTTCAGCAGCAGGGCTTCGTCGCGGAGTCTGATGGTTCCGACGATCCCAGGCCGCCGTGTGTCGGATCGTCCGCGTCGAACGAGATGCGTACCCGGTCGATTGCGCCACCTGACGCGCCTCGTGTAGACCGCTTCCGAAGAAGCTTTCACCCGAAAACGCCGTACATGTTCGACGAGCGCGAGACGCTCGCGTCGGAGTTTGTCTCGAACTCTATCCGCGAGGGTCACGATGGATAGGATGCCTCGTATGCCGCGATGGTCGGTGCAGCCTCGCCGACAGCCTGTAGATGCCCCTTGTTGATCCACGCAGCATGGTCACACATGGTCTTGACTGTCGGCATCGAGTGGCTGACGAGGATGACCGTCTTGCCGGCGGCCTTGAACTCTTCGAATTTGCCGAAGCACTTCGCCTGGAACTCGGCGTCGCCCACTGCGAGGACTTCATCGACGATCAGCACGTCGGGGTTGACGTTGATCGCCACTGAGAAGCCCAGCCGGACGTACATGCCGGACGAGTAGTTCTTCACCGGCTGGTCGATGAACTGTTCCACTCCCGAAAAGTCGACGATTGCATCGAACTTCTTGTCGATCTCCTTCCGGCTCATGCCGAGGATCGATCCGTTGAGATAGATGTTCTCGCGTCCTGAGAGCTCCGGGTGGAAACCGGAACCGACTTCGAGGAGCGCTGCGACCTTCCCGAAGGACGTGATCGAACCGTTCTCCGGGTACAGGATCTTCGCCAGGCATTTCAACAGGGTCGACTTTCCTGACCCGTTGCTGCCGATCAGACCGAAGGTGGAACCTGTCGGCACTTCGAAGCTGATGTCGCGCAATGCCCAGAAATCCTCGTGCACGGACACTCGCCGACGCATGATGGCGGATTTCAAGCTCTGGTTGCGTTCGTGGTAGAGCCGGAATTTCTTGCTCACCGAGTCGACGCGTACTGCGATGTCGGTCATAGGATTTCCGCCAGTCTCTTTTCCTTGCGGGCGAACACGAACATGCCGACGGCGATCGCGGCGACGGCCCAGGCGATGCACGCGAGTACATCTGCGGTGTCTGGCCAGCGGTTGTCGTACAACATGTTTCGGAAGACGTGTACGTAGTGGAGCATCGGATTGAGCGAGTAGATGTCCATTACCGAGATATTGGTGCCGAAGAGGCCGCCGACCTTCGCGGATTGTTCACGGACGAGCGTTTCCGGGTAGACGATCGGCGTCAGGTACATCCAGATCTGCAGGATGATCGTCAACAGGTACTGCGTGTCGCGGAAATACACGTTCGCGACGCTCAACGCGAGTCCGACGCCGGTCGCGAACAACACGAGGACGAGCATCATCAGAGCGACCAGGGGAAGCCACGGCAGCACATTCGCACCGACGATGAGCAACGCGATGGCGAGTACGCCCATTTCGAACAGCCAGTTGTATCCGACTGTCAGGACCGATGAGATCGGCAGGACAACACGTGGGAAGTACACCTTGGTGATGAGTCCGGAGTTGCCGACGACCGATCCCATGCCGGCAGAGATGGCAGAGGAGAAGAACGTCCACGGCAGGAGGCCGCACAGGAGCCAGATCGCGAAGACGTTGACACCGCTCGGGTCACCGGCCGCAGGCTTGATGTTGAAGATGAATGAGAACACGAAGGTGTAGACGAGCATCGCGGAGAGCGGACTCGCCAATGACCAGACACGACCGAGCACGGTGCGCTTGTACTGACCTCGGATATCGCGAAGGGTGAGATTCGCGAGGAGTTCTCTGGCGGAAGCCAGCTCCTTGAGATAGTGCATTCAACCTCATTTGTCGGGACGGCAGCTGGGCAGAATTAAATGCATGCACCAAGCCAACCCAATCTACTGTACCTGTCTGGACAACAGCCGATGCCCTGTCGGGTGGCCGGGCATTCGCCGGAATCTGCACGACCCGTTCCCGTAGAGTGGAGATCCCCGAATCGGCGATGAACTCGGTCGTGATTCGGCCCGCCTCCAATCTCGAACCGAAACGTGGTGCCGTGAAGCTTGAACTCGCCGGTCAGAAGATCCTCCTCACCCAAGCGCACCTCGTGCGCTACATGGGATCGGAGATCGTGACCCTCGAGCTCGCGGAGTTCTTCGTGTCCGAGGGAGCCGAAGTGGTCGTGGTGACGCACGCGATCGGTTCGCCGGTCGCCGACGACATTGTGGCGATCGACGGCGTCACCGTCTTCAGCCTGGACGACCCGGCGCTCGACGACAATCTGGCCGAACGACTGCCCGACATCGCGTGGATCCACCACTCGATGCTGCCGAAGCGCGTGCTGGAGAATGCTGCTGACATCGTGTTCCTCTTCCACCACATGTCGTCGATCCTTGCCGCGGAGTTCACGCTCGACGCAGCGCTCGAGGTGGAACTTGCGACGGCCGTCCTGTTCGAGTCGCCCAAGTCATTGGACGTCCACCGAGCGACCGGTGTGTACGACGATGTGGAATCGGAGCGACTGCAGGTCATGGGGAACCCCGCAGCACAAGGCTTCGCCGTGGACCGGGAGCAGAGCGCCGCGCGCCGCGTCCTCGTTGTGTCCAACCACATCCCGGAGGAACTCGTCGATGCCGTCGCGGGACTGAGAGAGCGTTTCGAGGTGGTACTCGTCGGAGCCCAGACGGAGTTGGGTGCTGCCCCGCAACGGGTCACGCCAGACCTCATCACCTCCGCCGATGCAGTGATCAGCATCGGCAAGACCGTCCAATACAGCATGGTGAGCGGGACGCCGGTGTACGTCTACGACCATTTCGGCGGCCCCGGCTGGTTGACGGTGGACAACCTCGAGGAGACCTCGTACGAGAATTTCTCCGGCAGAGGGTTCAACCGGAAGACCGCATCGACGATCATTCAGGAAGTCTCCTCCGGAATCGAAGCGGCATGGGGCGATGCGCAGGACCTTCGCGAGGTCGCGCTCGCCCGCTACACGCTCGCCGGCCGCATCGGGCGCTTGCTGTCCTACGCTGCCGAGCATCCGCGTGCGGTGTCCGCGATCGATACGCAACGAATCATGGGGCACGAGTTGATGCAGCAGGCGTTCGGCGTCTACGTGCGCGAATGGGTCAGGATGCAGCGCGATCGCGACCTCCTCGAGGGGGAGCTCACGGAGCTCCGCGGTCGCAATGACAACATCGAACGCGACTACGTACGGGTGACGACGAAGCCACTCGTGAAGGTCGCACTCAAGCTTTCGAAGAACTGATCAGGAGAATCTCGGACCGCTTTCGACCTTCAACTCGCGCTTGAACCCTTGCGCCCGGTACTCTGGTGGCACCTGGGCGGGGGACACAAGTAGAGGACGGTCCATGCAGATTCGCACGAGTGGGACGCTCGTTGTTCTCGGACTGCTGCTCGCAGCAGCGGGATTGACGGGGTGCTCGCTGTTCTCCGACCCCGACCCCGTGTCCACGGCGATTAGTACACCGCCGGACGTGGACAAGGGCACCGATGCGCCGGTCGCACCTGAACCGACGGCGAAACCGGAGCCGGTCATCGTGTTCGTCCAGCTCGACGGCGATGCGACGCACGTCCTGCTGTCGGGATACGTTGCGGGTGTGATCGAGAACGGCGGCACCTGTTCATGGTCGCTCGTCAACGGCGCCAGCACACAGACGGTCGAGGCCGAAGGGCTCTCTGATCGCGCGCAAACGTCATGCGGAGTGTCGCAGATCGACACCGCTTCATTGACCCCTGGGACCTGGACGGCCACGCTCACGTACAGCTCAGACAGCCAACAGTCGATCACGTCGACGCCCAGCACGCTGGAGATCCCATGAAACGCAGATTGACTGCATTCGCCGCCATCCTCGCCCTGGTGGTGAGCGGGCTGACGCTCGCGGTGATCCAGCCGGCCGTTGCGGCCGACGCCCGCGACTTCAACGCCGGGAACATCATCAGCGATGACATCTTCTTCGACGGTAGCCAGTTGTCGTCGCAGCAGGTGCAGCAGGTCTTGAACTCCAAGCTCGGGTCGTGTCGATCCGGCTACACCTGTCTCAAGGACTTCCGGCAGGCGACGCCGAACCGCGCCGCCGTCTCCGGGCGTTGTGCCGCATACGTCGGCGGGAACCAGAGCGCGGCCGACATCATCGCCCAGGTCGGCGCGGTCTGCGGCATCAGCCAGAAGGCGATCATCGTCCTCCTCGAGAAGGAGCAGAGCCTCGTCACGGACGACTGGCCCTCCGCCCGCCAGTACCGGAGCGCCATGGGTTATGGCTGCCCTGACACCGCCGACTGCGACGCCGAATACTACGGATTCTTCAACCAGGTGTACGCGGCGGCGCTGCAGTTCAAGAATTACGCCGGGAACCCCACCCGATGGAACCACATCGCCGGACGGGTGAACACCGTCAGGTACAACCCGGACGCGTCGTGCGGGTCCAGCCAGGTCTTCATCCAGAACCAGGCGACTGCCGGACTCTACAACTACACGCCGTATCAGCCAAACGCATCCGCCCTCGCCAACCTCTACGGTTCGGGCGACAGCTGTGGCGCATACGGCAACCGCAACTTCTGGCGCATCTTCACGGACTGGTTCGGGCCGACGACGAGCAAGGGCGCCGTGGCGATCGACACGGTCTACCAGAACTCCGGTGGAGCGAATGGCGTGCTCGGCACGGCTGTCACCGGGTACAACGAGATCTCGGACAACGGCGGAGGAATCGTCCGCGGTTACACCGGTGGCGCGATCGCTTGGTCAGCTCCTCGCGGTGCCTTCCCGCTCACCGGCCTCATCCGCACCTACTACGGGACCCAGGGCGGTGTGAGCGGCGCGCTCGGATGGCCTGCGAGCAATCCGAACGGAATTGCGGTCGGCACAGGCGGAACCGTGCAGTCCTTCCAGAACGGAGCGGTCGCCGTCTCCGCGGCGGGCGAATTCACCATCAAGGGAGCGATCCGGACCCACTTCAATGAGCTGGGCGGCATCGGAGGTTCCTTCGGGTGGCCGGTGAGTGAGGAGATCTGTGCCTCCGGCACCTGCCGACAGGAGTACCAGGGCGGAATCATCTACAACTCCGCCGCCTACGGGTCACGGAGCATTTCCGGTGCGATCCTGACAGCGTACCGAGGAGCAGGCGGAATGGGAGGTGTGCTGGGGCTGCCTGTCACCCCGCCCATCTCGATCGCAAGCAACGGTGGCGGTGTCGTCCAGGCCTTCGAGAGCGGCGCGATCGCATTCTCCGTCGGCGGTGGTGCTCAACTCCTCACGGGCGACATCAGGAATGCGTTCAACGCTGCCGGTGGTATCGCGGGGATGCTCGGATGGCCGACCGGTCCGCAGACCTGCGCGCCGGACGGATCATGCTCGCAGTCGTTCACCGGTGGCGGCGTCATCTGGTCGAAGGCGAAGGGCGCGTTTGTGATCCCCACAGGGATCATGGGTGCCTACACCGCAGCCGGCGGATCATCGGGTGCACTCGGTTGGCCGCAGACGACGCCCATTCCGCTTGCCGGCGGACTGGTCCAAGCCTTCGACGGCGGCGCGATCGCCTGGTCGCAGGCGACCGGTGGCTTCGCTCTCCAGGGCGCTGTCCGCACCTACTTCAACGCGCAGGGCGGCATCACAGGCCCACTCGGGTGGCCGACCGGCAAGGCGGCGTGCGATACGGCCGGCGTCTGCACCCAGTCGTTCGTCGGTGGGACGGTGGTTGTGCAGCCGGATGGCAGCGGTGTGATCCTCAAGCCGGAGATCGCCACGGCTTATGCCCAATCCGGAGGGGCTACCGGCGTGCTCGGAGCACCGACGGGCGGGTCCGTGCCGATCGGTGGCGCTTCACCAGGTGTCGTCAATGCGTTCGTCAAGGGAGCGATCGCCTGGTCGTCGCAGACCGGCGCCTTCCTCCTCGTCGCAGACATCAGAGCGTTCTACAACACCAAGGGTGGCGTCACCGGTCCGCTCGGATGGCCGACGGCGAATCAGACCTGCGCCACAGACGGTTCGTGTTCGCAGCCGTTCCAGGGCGGGAAGATCCTCTGGTCGCCGACCGGCGGCGGTGTGGTCCAGTAGCAGCCATCGGGTTCGCCCGTACAACGAATCGACGGCGACGTGCTCACCAGCACGTCGCCGTCGTCGTGTGAGGGCAAGACGAGACAGTTCAGTCGCGAGACGAAGCGCTCTCCGGATCGATGGGAGCAGCGGCCGGCACTGACCGGTTCGGTGCGGCACCCCTGCCACTCTCCTCGGCGGGTGACGCAGGAGTGACGAAGGCACGTCGTGCGATCAGCACCCCGACGACGAGCACGATCGCGTACAGCATCGCAAGCGCCTTCCAACCGAGCGGGGGCTCCCACGCTCCGCCCTCCAGGAAACTGTCAACGGTCGCGCCCAAACCGACGACGTAGCGCCATAGCGCCGTGACGAACGCCGCGAGATGCCCCGCGGCAAGGAGCGCCAGCCCGACGCTGATGAACCGCACCGTCACACGTCCCGATTCGACGCGCGCGTCATCGAGAGACAGACCGGCGATCACCAGCAGGCACAGCAGCATCGCCAGCATGTATCGTCCCTGCCAGATGTGCCCGAACTCGGCATACACGGCCGTCTCCGTCACAACGGGGACGATCACGCAGATGAACAGCAAGCCCCATACGGCCACTCGTGTCCGGCGGCTGCCGCGGATGAACGACGCCACGATGAGTACCATGATCGCCGCCACCCACACGGCAATCGTCACAGACGGGGCTGGGGTGTCGACCCATCCGAATAGCCCGATCATGCCGTTCAGATAGTCGAACGAGCGACCGAAGGCGGTCGCTCCAGCGATGAGAGAGCTCAGGAAGGATGCGTTCGAGACCGCTCCTCCGGCGAGGTCCGGTGGCAGGACGTACCAGAGCACACTCAGCGCGCCGGCGATCGTCGCGCCGGCGAGCAGCGTCAACCCTTGAACACTTCCGAGCAAAGTACGCACACGTCCTGGAGTCCCGAGCATGATCGCGACGACGACGATGATCAGGACCCACAGGAGAGCGATGCTCCGCGTCCCCATCAACAGTGACGCACTTACAAGCGCGAGACCGGCCTGTTCCCAGAGACGACGGCCGGCAGAAAAGCCGCGTGACATCGCCAGCAGCGTTGCGAGCAGCGCCCCTGCGGCTGCGACTTCGACGCCGTTCGGATTGATCGAACCGCCGAGGTACAAGACCATCGGGGTGATGCCGACGACCGCTCCGAGCATCGCCCATCGTGTCCGACCGAGTTCCCGAAGCTGCATGAACATGACCGCGAACGCGAACGCGCAGAGCACCGCGTTCATCAGACGCATCGAGTAGTAGGCGGCGTTGCCGTCCAGAACGAGCGACGGCAGTCCGACGATCGCATAGTAGACAGGGCTGTTCAACCCCGCCGAACCGCCCGTGACCGTTGTCTTCTCGCTCAAGTTCCTGACGCTGTGCTGGCATGCGGCGCTCTTGTTCGCATCGAATGCGAAGCAGGCCAGGACCCCCGCGTTTGCCAAGTTGGTGGGGATCTCCGCCCGGGTGAGCGCGGGGTGTTCCTTCCACGGCTCGGAAAGGATCTGACCCCGAACGACCGCGGCCGCACGGTACGTGTGAGACGCCTCGTCCGGAACCGACGACAGGGGCGACGCGAGCGCCCACAAGGACATGGGGGCCAGAATGACAACGAACGAAACGAGCCACACGAACCAGCGGTTCTGCCTCCAGCCCAGGCGCTGAGGGTCGGTTGCGAATGCTGCTGCCATTGTGCGGCTCCTCGTCAGTGTGCTGTTGCGCTGGTCGGCCGTGTGATCAGGCAATCTTATGTGTGGTCGCACCGCCCAGCCTGGTGGAGGGTACAGCCCAGAACGGTGCCGGTCGTCAGTGGACGACGATGATCGTGCCGAGAAGGACGTAGATCACGAGCACGATTCCGAGTCCGAGGAGGATTCTGCGCTGGATCGTTCCGCGGAACAGCAGGGCAATCGTGAGCAGGAAGAGCCCGACCAAGTTCGCGCCGTACCGTGCGCCCAGGTCCGTGTATTCCCCCACGGAGAGAGTGAACATAACGGCGAGCGCCGGGCCTGCGAATATGGACGCGAGCAATGCGGTCTTCGCAGCGACGCTGCGTGTCCCGGTCACCGTGCGAGACCATACGAGACCGATGACCCCGGCGAGACACAGCCAGCCGAGACCTGCACCGATCGCGACGAGCGGATAGAGCCACCGGTTCACGGCGCCGATCTCATTCACTCCGGTGAGGAAGACCGATGGGACGAACGTCCAGATCTGCGTCACGAGGTCGTGCCAGAGCATCGGCCTGCCCTCCCCGAATTCCGCGGGAGCTCCGACTGCGGAAGCTGCGACGACGCGGAGCCAGAGCAGTTGTGCCGTGAGCGCTACGACCGTGGCGACGAGCGGACCGGTGATCAGTGAGATCGGACCGCGTCCACGGACGGCCGCAGCCCACGCGGTCTGGTCTCGCCAGGCGGCACGACGTTCAGCGCTGCTGAGCGTACGAACGATCGCATACACGAACACGATACCGATGGACACTGCATTGACTGATTTCAGGAGGAGTGCGACGGTGAACAGCGGGACGATCCACCAGGCATTCAAGCGTCCTCTGGCGACACGCTCGATAGCGATGACGACGACTGTGCCCACCAGCACACCGGTGACGTCGGTCGAGACGAAGGTATAGGTCCACCAGACGAACGGGGTCGCGAGGAACAGCAGTCCGACAGCGATCGTCGCGGTCGCCGGGACACGGTACATCCGCAACAGCGCGGCGATCGCGAGGACGGTTGCGACGAGCCAGATGGTGCCGGTGAACCGTGCGGCTTCGAGCAGGCTGATGCCCGTGACGGCCTGGATCGCGGCAGCAATCGTCCAGGTCGGTGCGAAATACAGCGGGGTGTAGAGCTGCGCAGTCTGGATGCCGCCGAACGGGAAGGCGGCTCGGTCGAACGAGCCTGCCCCGCAGAGATCGGGTGAGACGGTCGAGCCGAACGCCTGCAAGCCGTGGCATGCCATCCAGTTCATTGAGAAGTCACCGATCGGTTCTCCGAGATGCAGGTAGCCCTGCGTCGGGAATTTCACGAGATAGTCGAGGTACATCCACTCGTCGAAGGGGCTCAGCGCGAGCGAATGACTCGCGGTGACACTCACTCCGAAGACCACTGCCGTGATGGCGAGCACGACATACACGAGCCGGTAGGCGTCGCTGCGAGTGAGAGTGGTGAGGGCGGACCTTGTCCGTTGCGCTACCGCGTTCATGAAGAAACCACCGTCCAGATGACGAGTGACGCGAACAGCGCGCCTGTGAGGGAGATGAGGACGATGTTGACGACGCGTTGCCGCGCAATCATCGCAGCTGCGATGAGGAACATCGGAACGAGGGAGCCGACGGTCAGGCCGGTGAGGCCGAAGTACGCGTGTGTGAGGCGCGCCAAGCCGAGGCCGGCGACTGGCCCACCGAACAAGGCGACGGCGAGAATCGCGCAGAGGACGGCGTTCCATCGGCGTTCACGGAGCAGGACGACCACGGCGGTGATGATGCCGGCCGCGCACAACCACCACAGTCCGACGGTGATGGAGTAGTGGAACGGAAACGCGAGGGAGATGCCGCCGCTCGCACTGTTCGACAGGATTCCGCCTTGGAAGGGCAACCCGAACAGCATGGCGATTTCGGGGAGCGTCAGTGGCCTGGTGGTGAATCGCTGCGCGACGTCGGGCTCCATCAGGATCGACAACGTCACGAGGGCGATGGCTGCACCGAGAATCGTCATGCCGAGCACGCGGATTGACTGGAACACGCTCTGCGCGCTGTTCCTGAACGGGGGGAACAGCGCAAGGACGGATGCCCCCAGCAGCACGAAGACGCCGATGACATTCGTGGCATTCACCGCGATGGCGATCGCTGCCATGATTCCCGCCCAGTAGGAGGGTAGCGCTCCCGCGATGCAGCGCTGTGCGACGACGACGATCGCGATGCCGACGAGCGGGTTCAGGGCATACGGCGAACCGGGTCGGAATGCCTCCCATGCGAGCGGCGAGACCACCCAGAGCGAGGTGAGCGCGAACGCCGCGACACGACTGGGGCTGACGGTGCGGATCACCGTGAAGAGAGCGAGCGCGGTGAGAGCAGCCCACAGCGTCGCCGTCACAGCATTGGGATTGA
This sequence comes from Plantibacter sp. Mn2098, assembly GCF_049319745.1. Lineage (NCBI taxonomy): Bacteria > Bacillati > Actinomycetota > Actinomycetes > Micrococcales > Microbacteriaceae > Plantibacter > Plantibacter sp. Mn2098. The sequence goes on from NZ_JBMOUH010000001.1 coordinate 501,375, forward strand.
GCAGTGCGCCGAGGGACGTCGCGTCTGATCCCAGATAGTGAACGAACGTGGTCGGGTCCACGGTGTCTTTGCCGGTCAATGCCCGAAGGATCACGAGGAGCGCCTGGCCGACCGGGAGGATTGCGAGCATCCACCACGGGTCGCGGATCAGTGCGGTCTTCAGCGGGCTGCTTGTCAGTTGCATAGCTTCTTTCAACGCGTGGCACCGCAAGAGAGGTTGGGTCGGCGCGATCCCAAACAGCATACTTGCCGGTGGTCTGAGTGTTCGTCTGGCAGGGACCTGTGTCCCCATTGCGGATGGTTGTGCGGTGCGGGTCACCGTCGGCGTCCTCCCTGGTGAGGGAGGACGGCTCCGTCGATCTCATCGGTTGTGGCACGCGCAGCCGACCGGACGACCGCGAACCACCCGGCAGCGCTGGCGGCGGCCAACGCGATGGTGAGAGCAGCCCAATGCACGGGCGGGTGCCATTGCGGAGCCAGAATCAGATCGATCGGTGAACCTGTCGACCCCACGACGAAACGAATCGTCATCGCGATGAATGCGAGTATCTGGCCGATGCAGAGGAGAACGGCCGCGGTCAGCACCAGCCGCTGGACCGGAGCCGTGAAAGCGATGCGCTCGGAACGGTCGATGGCGTACCCGGCGATGAGCAGGGTGCACAGGAACGGAGCGAGGAGATATCGTCCCTGCCAGATGAATCCGTACTCGGCGTAGGCGGAGGCCTGGATGAACGGAGGGACGACGACCATGACTGCGATCGCTCCGAACAGGACCCGGCGGGCGAGTCCAGCCGCGACGTATGAGGCCGTTGCGAGCAGCGCGAGTACAACGGCGGCCCATGCGGCACCTGTGAAGGCGGGCAAGGGGACCGTGCCCCAACCGAACAGTCCGATGAGGCCTGCCGAATAGTCGGCCGTGCGGACGAGAGTGACGGCTGCGATGAACAGCCAGGTGATGGGGTCGGCGGCACTCGCGGTGGGCTCCGCAGCGAATTGCGGCGGGTTGCCGAACCAGACGACCGTCACCGTTCCGACGGTGGCAGCTGTTCCGGCCGAAACCCATGCTGCCGGGCGGGCCAGGACATCGCGGAGCACACGCCTGTCCGCGAGCAGGAGCGCTGTTCCGATGATGAGCACGGCCCACAGCAGCCCGATGCTGCGCCCGGACACGAGGAAGGTCATCGCGACCACCGAGATGCATCCCTGGTGCCACAGCCGTCGCCCGGGAGAAGCGGTGCGGAGCGATGCGAGCAGCGTTGCGAAGAAGGCTCCAGCCGCCGCCGCTTCGACGCCGTTCGGATTGATCGATCCTCCGAGCGATAGCAGCATCGGTGTTACGGCGACGGCGGCGCACATCACGGCCCAACGAGAGCGAGGCAGTCTGCGCAACTGAACGAACATCACGGCGAGCAGCGCGGCGCACAGCACCGAGTTCAACGCGCGCATGGCGATGAAGGCCGTCTCACCGTGGAAGAGAAGTGACGGGAGCCCCACGATCGCGTAGTAGACGGGACTGTTCAGTCCGGCGGTCGTGCCCGTCGTCACGTTCCTCTGCGGATCGCCCTGCAGAGGGACCTGGCAGCCGGCGCTCACCTCGGGACGGAATGCGAAGCAGGGGAGTGCGTGCGCAGCGGCGATTGATGCCGGCACCAGGGCCTCGCTCTGGGTCGGCTGCTCCGAGTGCGGGGTGCGACCGAGTTGTCCACGGACGACGGCAGCCGCACGGATCGCGTGGGACGGTTCGTCGGGGACTGCCATCAACGGCGATCCGACGGCCCAGATCAGCATGGGTGCGAGCGTCGCGAGGAATGAGACGATCAGCATCAGACAGGCCGTTCGACGAAGGTCTGGAGAAGTGTTCGACATGCTTCCGTTCTCGTCTCGGGTGGCGGCAGCTTGGGGCAGTCGGTGCCATTCTGTCATTCTAGATGGTGAACGATCGGGTCCTCGTCGCTGCGGGCGACGGACAATCGCTGGAGTCGCTCCTATACTCGGTGGGTACGTCTTTTGCGAATAAGAGGAGCCTCGATGACTGCACAGCCCGCACTCGGGACCGTGCTCGTGACGGGCGGGGCCGGCTTCATCGGCTGCGCGCTGTCCCAGCAGCTTGCCGACCGCGCCGAGCGCTGGATCGTGATCGACAAACTGCACCCGCAGGTCCACCCGACCGCGGATCGTCCCGCCGATCTCCACGCCGCCGCCGAGCTCGTGGTCGGCGACGTCACGGACCCGGCGGTCTGGGACGCAGTCCTCGCCGATGTCCGGCCGGACGTCATCGTTCACCTCGCCGCAGAGACCGGGACTGCTCAGTCGCTCCACGAAGCCACCCGGCACGCTGAGGCGAACGTCGTCGGCACCACCGAGATGCTCGACGGTCTGGGGCGCGCAGGTCAGGTTCCGCCGCACTTCGTGTTGTCCTCCAGCCGCGCGGTCTACGGTGAGGGACAGTGGAAGCGCACCGACGGCACGGTCTACGAGCCCGGTCAGCGTTCACACGCGCAGTTCGAACGTGGCGAATGGGACTTCCCCGACTCGACGCCGCTGCCCAGCCGTGCCGCCGTCACCATCCCGGCGCCGACGAGCGTCTATGGTGCGACCAAATTGGCCCAGGAGCACATCATCTCCGCTTGGGCGGGCGCTCACGACGCCAATCTCACGATCCTCCGCCTCCAGAACGTGTACGGACCGGGGCAGTCGCTCATCAACTCCTACACCGGCATCGTGTCGTTGTTCTCGCAGCTCGCGATGGACGGTGGAACCATCCAGATCTACGAGGACGGCCGAATCACGCGCGACTTCGTCTTCATCGAGGACATCGCCTCGGCTTTCACCGCCGCCATCCTGGCCGGTCCGACCGCGTCGGTGTCTCGCTACGACATCGGGTCCGGCGTCGGTACGACGATCCACGAGCTTGCGAACAGCATCGCCGAATACCACGGAGCACCGGCGCCGACCATCAACGGCGCCTATCGCGACGGAGACGTGCGGCATGCCGAGTGCAGCATCGAGGACTCGCTCGCAGCACTCGACTGGAAGCCGGAGTGGGATGTCACCCGTGGCGTCGCTGCGCTGCAGGAGTGGATTGCGGCCCAGCGATAGCGACGTTGCGCCCGAGGCTGCACGCCGCGGGCCCAACGGCGCTGTGCTCATCCTTGCCGCCACGGCGATCGGCGGTGGGGCAGGCTATGTGCTGCAGGCGTTCGCCGGGCCGACGCTCGACACGAAGCTGTATGCACCGTTCTCGGTGTTCTGGTCTGCGCTGTACCTGTTCGTGAGCGCGCTGTCCGGCCTGCAGCAGGAGGTCACCCGGGCGACGAAGCCGGTCACCGTCGGTGTATCCGCACCCGCATCCGTCAGTCACGGTCGAGGTGCGCTCCTGCGGAACTTCTCCCTCCTGACGATGCTCGTCGTAGCGGCCTTGGTCGCAGGTTCCGCGTGGCTGTGGGTGTCGACCGTCTTCCCTGTCGGTGGATGGTCCTTCATCCCGCCCCTCGTGCTCGGGCTCGTCGGATACGTCGCCGTCGCCGCGATCTCGGGCGTTTTCTACGGCCTCTCGTTCTGGGTGCTCGCGGCGATGATGACGGTCGTCGACGGGCTGTTGCGGCTGGTCATCGTCGGGACGCTGCTCTTCCTCACCAAGGACACCGTTGTGCTCGCCTGGGGTGTCGCCGCACCGTTCGCCCTCACCCCCGTGATCGTGTGGCTCGTCGCCAGATCGTCGGTCACCGGACGGTTCTCGCTCGACGTCGGTCCTCGGGCCCTCACCTGGAACGTGGCCAGGACGATCGTCGCGGCGACAGCCACCGGAATCATGGTCAGCGGCTTGCCGCTCGTCATCCAGTCGACCGGCGCAACAGGTACGGTCGACGACTTCGGGGCGCTGACGTACGCGATCAATCTGACGCGTGCGCCCATCGTGATCGTCGTCCTCGCTCTCCAGAGCTACCTGGTCGTCACGTTCCGGGCACACGCCGACGCCGTCCTCGGATGGGTGTTGCGGCTCTCAGCCGTGGTGCTCGGGGGGTCGCTCGTGCTCGCGTTCCTGGCGTGGTGGCTCGGACCGTGGGTGCTCACAGCGCTCTTCCACCGCGAGGACGTCCTGCCGGCGCTGACGCTCGGACTGCTCGTGGCGACCGCGGGCCTGGTCGGTGTCTTGTGCGTGACCGGAGCAGCTACCCTCGCCCGATCCCAGCACAGTTCGTTCACGGCCGGATGGATCGTTGCGGCGATCCTGACGATCATCGTGCTGCTCTTGCCGCTCGGGCTGCAGGAGCGGACACTGCTCGCGATGACCCTCGGCCCGGTCGGCGGCCTGGTGGTCCATGGCATCGCCCTCACCCGCAGGTCCGGGCGAGGCGCTGGCGGATCGGTGCCGGAACCGATTTCCTGAGTTGCGCATTTTGGCCTAGGGTGGTCCGAATGTTCACGACAAGTGTTGGAAACATCTTCCAGTACCGCGCGACGGCGAGGCGGGCATGACGGGGAACAATTTCGCGGCCCTCCGAATCGCGGCAGCGCTCGTGGTCCTCATCCGCCACTCGCTCATCATCCTGGACGACAACATCTCCCCGTTCGGGCCGATCACGTCCGACGATGTCCCGGCTCTCGGACTGTGGGTGTTCTTCGTGGTATCCGGCTTCCTGCTGCCGGCAGCCTGGGAGCGCCGTCCGCACCTGGGCAAGTACATCTCCGCCCGTGTGCTGCGCATCTTCCCCAGTCTTGCGGTCAGTCTGCTCGTGATGGTGCTCGTGATCGGGATGATTGCGACGACTCTCGAACCCATCGAGTTCCTCAAGAACCCGCGCACGGCATACTTCCTCGCCGACAACCTGACCCTGTTTCCCAACTACCTGCTCCCGGGCGTCTTCGAGGCCAACCCGTATCCGGGCGCGGTCAACGGTGCACTCTGGTCGCTCGGCCCGCTGTTCTTCCTGTACCTGATGGTGCCCGTCATCGGGATGTTGCCGTGGCGCGTCGTCAAGGCCTCCCTCTGGACGGCTCTGCTCGTCTTCTGTTTCGTCGCTCCGGGATGGGATCCGATCGAAACCGGGTTCGATGTCTGGGGCAACTACCTCTCGGACATCATGCGTGTGGCGGCATTCTTCTGCGCGGGAGCGGCGATTCGGGAGTGGCGGGTCCCGATGCGCGGGTCTGCCGCGCTCTTGGCGGCGTCAGCACTCGCGATCGTTATGGTCGTCGTCCCAGACGCAACTTGGCCTGTTGCCCATCTGACCGTGCCCTACGTGCTGATCTACGCCGGAACGCGCTCGACACCGTTCATCCGACGCGCGGGACGCTTCGGCGATCCGAGCTATGGCATCTTCCTGCTGAGTTTCCCCGTGCAACAGCTGCTCATCCACGTGAACCCTGAACTCGACTGGATCCCGAGCATCCTGTGCACGGTCGCGATCTCAACCGCGTTCGGCTACGCGCTGTGGTGGTTCGTGGAACAACCGATCGTGTGGATCAAGCGTCGGCCGGGCCGGAATGCGGCTCGTTCCGCGGTGCTGCGCGAAGGGCCGCTTCCAGTTCGGTGATCCGCAGGTCCTGCAGCGCAGACTCCTCGGCGAGCGTCCGGGTCCGTTGCTCGAGCGTCGTCAGTTCGGAACTGTGCTGAATGCTCACGAGGAACAGGATGAAGAGGCTGACGAAGAACACGAGGTTCGTCGGGATCTCGATCCCGATCGCACCAGCGGCCCAGGTGAGGACACCGGGGAAGACGCCGACGAGGAGTGCGAGGATCCCCGCAACCATCCACCACACCGCGTGACGTTCACGGAGGCGGCGGCGTCTGAGCATCTCGATGACGACACCCAGGGTGATGACTGCGCCGACGATGCCGAGAATGTACGAGCCGAGCGTCATGCGGAGACCTCCGTATGGAGCGCGACCGGTGGCCGGATGAGCGCGAAGACGAGTGCGATGGCCGCGCGAGCGAGGTACGTGGCGGCTTTGACCGGGTTGTGTGACGGGGTGCCGCCTGCCCTCGGGCGCATGGCGACCGGGACCTGTCGGATGACGCACCCTGCCCGCGCGGCGATCACGAGCGATTCGATCGTGTCGCCGAGGTACTCGGCCGGATAATGCTCCGCGAACAAGCGGACGGCGCGTGGTCCCGTTGCCCGGAAGCCACTCGTCGTGTCGGTCAGCTTCGTCTTCGCCACTCGGCTGAGGGTGCCGGAGAGGACGACCATGGCCCACTTCCGCGGGCCGCGCACCTCGTAGTCGCCTTCACCGGCGAAGCGTGCGCCGAGAACCAGGTCCGCTGTTTCGAGTTCTTCCACCAGACGCACGACCCCGGCAGGGTCGTGCTGGCCATCCGAATCGACCTGCACCACGTTCGTGAAGCCGTTGTCGAGCGCATATCGGAACCCCGTGCGCATCGCGCCGCCAACCCCGAGGTTGAACGGAAGCTCGGCGACGACCGCACCCGCGGATCGTGCCTCCTCCGTCGTACGGTCGCTCGAACCATCGTTGACGACGAGGACGGCGACGCCAGGGAGCTTCGTGTGCACTTCGCGAACGACGGCGGCCACTGAGGCCTCCTCGTTGAAAGCAGGCATGACGATCAGTGTTCCGTGGAGCGATGGCGTCATAGCTGGAATCCTAGCAATCGTGGGTGCGCGCGCCGAGAAAGCGCACCGCGTCCAAGCGACTTCATCCCGTCAGCGGCCGGTCGTGCGGGCGAAGACATGCTCGACGAGCGCTCGTCGGCCGTCGTGATTGCCGGCCTTGATCGCAGCGGGGATCTCGCTCAGTGCGTTCGCCCTCGACGTCCAGTGGTTCTGTGCGGCGTGCGAGGCCTTCGACCAGCCCATCGAGCGGAGGTCGCGCGCCGCTTCGGCGAACAGCGTACGCTCCTGCTTGAACTTCGAACCGTCCGGCCCGGTCACCGCGGAGACGCTCGACGAATGGCGCCGGTAGGTGAAGCACTCCTCGTCGTCGAGGACGAGGCTTCCGCCGTCCTTGATGATCTCGAGCAGCATGGCGAGGTCCTGGACGACGTCGAGGTCGAGCCTGAACTCGTGCTTGCGGAGGGCTTCGACGCGCCACACGAGCGAGGGGAAGTAGGTCCAGTTCCCGCGGAGAAGGCTCGTCGCAAGTCGCTCGCCGCTCCAGACACCGGCGCCCTTGACCGGAAGGCGGTACCAGGACTTCACCCGGTCGGCCAGCGGGTAGGAACGCTCGCCATTCTCGTCGATGACGGCGACTCCCGGCTGGATGATCGACGCGTCGGGGAACTGACGGATAAGTTCGCCGACGCGGCGGACGTAGTTGGGCAGCAGCACGTCATCGCAGCCCAGGATGACCGAGAATTCCCCGCTCATGAGCGTGACGCATTTGCGATAGTTGCGGCTCGGCCGCAGGTTGACCTCGTTGCGGATGTAGGTGATTCGTTCGTCGCCGAGCGACTGGGCCCATTCGCCGGGTGCGAGGTCGGGGTAGACGTCGTCGACGATCGTCAGGTGCCAGTCGGGGTCGGTCTGGGCGAGCACGCTGTTCACCGCCGCTTGGAAATGGTCGAAGCGGCCGTAGAAGGGCATCATGATGTCGAGCGTCACCTGGACACGGTAGCAACCTTCTGACCAGCGGCGGAATCGGCGGCACTCGTATGCCAACGGTTCCGGGTATCCAGAACGCGTCGAACTAGGCGAGCACGCTCCGGAACGCATCGAGCGTGTGCTCGGCGGTGGACGCCCAGGTGAATTCAGCCGCCCGCTCGAGTCCGAGGCCGCTCATCGTGGACGCGAGGCCCTGCTCGGTCACGATGCGCGTGATGCCGGCGGCGATCGCGGAGGGGTCGTGCGGATCGACGTAGAGCGCGGCATCACCGCAGACCTCGTGGTGCACCTCGATGTCGCTGACGAGCACCGGGAGGCCGACCATCATCGCTTCGAGCGGCGGCAGGCTGAAGCCTTCGGCGAACGACGGGACGGCGAGCGCCGTCGCGCGGGAGTAGAGGTCGCCCAGTTCTTCCGCCGTGAGCCACGAACGGAGCTCGACGAAGTCGTGCAGCCCTGTTTCCTCGACGATCGCCGCCAGCGGGTCCTCACCGTGGCTGCCACCGATGATGAGGCGAGGGCGGATCTCCTCTGGGACGAGGGCGAGTGCCCGGATGAGCCCGTCGAAGTTCTTGTGGGGCCGACGGTTGCCCGATGCAAGCAGGAACGGGTGGTCCGTATCGGGAGTGCGTGCTGCGACGTCCGGGGCGGTCCCTGCGAGGGCTATCACGTCGACGTGGTCGGCGGCGACGCCGAGATACTTCACGATCTCGCGCTTCGACACCTCGCTGATGGTGATGATGCGCGAGGCGGTGGAAGCAACGCGTCGCTCCATCCACTTCACCGGTTTGGTGAAGAGCGGGGTGCTCATCAGCTCGGGGTGGCTCCAGTAGAGCATGTCGTGCATCGTGACGACCAGCGGGACGCGGGTCGACGCGGGTCCGAGCGTTGCGGGGGAGTGGATGAGGTCGGCTCCAGCTGCAACAGCTCTTCCTGCGATACGCCAGAGCTCGCCGATCGCCCACTCGACGCGCTTCTCCCCGCTGATGCCGGTCTCGACGATCTCGCCGGGGAACCAGGACAGGTCGAGTTTCGCGCCTTCCGCGCTCACCAGTCCGACGAAGGTGAATTCACTTCCGGATGCACCGATAGCACGGTAGACCTCACGGGTGTAGGTCTCCATTCCGCCTTTCGTCCCCGTGTACGAAAGAAGGTCAACAGCAACGAGAGGCATGCAGGTGAGCATACCGACTGTCAACCGACGTCCGCCGAGCACCTCCCGATCGCGGAACCATCCAGGGCGGCCGGGGACCGGTCGGATACACTCGTGCATGGTTTCGAGCGGTTGAAGGGGAGAGCTGATGAGCGATGTGGACGGTCGAACGGCCGTGCCTGTCGACGCTCGCGTCTCAGTCGCCTTGTGCACCTACAACGGAGCGGCGTACATCGCCGAACAACTCGCCAGCATCCTCGCGCAGACGATTCTGCCCGGCGAGATCGTGGTCAGCGATGACGGTTCGAGCGATACGACCGCGGAGATCGTCACCGGTTTCGCGCAGGCGTCCCGGGTGCCGATCACCCTGCGGCTGAACGTCAAGCCGCTCGGTGTGACGAAGAATTTCCAGACCGCCCTGCAGTCGACGAAGGGATCGCTGCTCGTCCTGTCGGACCAGGACGACCGTTGGCACCCCGACCGGCTCGCGCGGGCCGTCGCCCGTTTCGACGCGGACCCGAGTCTGGCCCTGTTGTTCAGCGACGCCCGGTTGGTCGATGCGGTCGGAGACGACCTCGGGTTCAGCCTGCTGCAGTCGCTCTCCATCGGAGAAGGCGAACGGGCTGCATTCGCTCCGGGGTCCCGCAGTTTCAACACGTTGCTGCGCCGCAACCTCGTCACGGGGGCGACCACGATGCTCCGCCGTTCTCTCCTCGAGGACGCCGCACCATTTCCCGAACCGTGGGTGCACGACGAATGGCTTGCAATCATCGCGGCTGCCACGGCCCGGGTCGGGCTCCTCGATGAGCAGCTCATCGACTACCGACAGCACGGGGCGAACCAGATCGGCATCGTGGAGCCGACGCTGCGTTACAAGTTCGCGCGCCTCACCGCCCCAGGCCGTCAGCGCAACCGTGACATCCAGGCTCGGGTCGAGGGACTCATCCCCAGGCTGGAGCAGTTCGGCTCCAGGGTGAGGCCCGAGGACCTCGCGTCTGCTCGACGGAAACTCGACATCGAACGGTTCCGCGCCGAGTTGCCCGCCGCACGGTGGAGACGTATTCTCCCGGTGCTCGGACGAGTTCCGCGTGGCGAATATCAGCGCTACACGAGTCAGGGCGTCCTGGACGTCGCCCGTGACCTCCTCCAGCGCGAGCTCCCATCCGCTGAGTAGCACGTGCACCGGGCGTCGACGCGGCTCTGCCAGGTCTGGTATCCGGCCTGAGTGAACGGTGCGAATGTCGATATGCGGCACCTGTATGCTCCTCTGGTCGGGGTTCGAATCCTGACCCGATCTGAAGGAGACGAGTTTGGGAGCCGTTCGCACCGAGGACCGGCGAACCGCTGAGACGTCGGGTCGACCACGGACTGCTGGTTCGGCGTTCCGACCGGAGATCCAGGCGCTCCGTGCCTTGGCGATCACACTCGTCGTTGTGTACCACCTGATGCCGGCACGCCTCCACGGCGGGTACGTCGGCGTGGACGTCTTCTTCGTGATCTCCGGATACCTGATCACCTCGCACCTGCTCGGGGAAGTCGCGCGCACCGGCACCATCTCGCTGACGAAGTTCTGGGCGCGGCGTATCAGACGACTCCTCCCCGCATCGCTGCTCGTCCTCGCCGTGACACTGGTCGCCACCCTGGTCTGGATGCCCGACAGCCTTATCCAGGAGAGTCTCCGGCAGATCGGGGCGAGTGCGGTCTACATCGTGAACTGGGCGCTCGCTGCCGACTCCGTCGACTATCTCGCCGCGAACAATCTCCCGACAGCCGTTCAACACTTCTGGTCGCTGTCCGTCGAGGAGCAGTTCTACGTCGTCTGGCCGGTGCTGCTCGTCGTCGCCGTGCTCATCGCGAAGCTCGCGCGCCGGGCCAACAGCCCGCGTCTCCGTTGGCTCACCGCGCGTACAGCCATCCTGTCGATGCTCATCCTCATCTTCGTGGTGTCGTTCGGCTATTCCGTTGCGGAGACGTCGCACGCCCAGCAGCTCGCGTATTTCAGCACGTTCGCGCGGGCATGGGAGTTCGGCGCGGGTGCGATCGTCGGCCTGGTCATGTCGTCACGCTCATTCGAGCGTGCGCGCCTGGGCCGTTCCGGCGGGACCCGTGCGATCTCGATCACCCTGACCTGGATCGGTCTTGCCGCAATCGTGTTCGCAGCGGTGACCTTCACCGACGCTTCGCCGTTCCCCGGCAGTATCGCGATGATCCCGGTTGTCGGGACCGCGCTGGTGATCCTGTTCGGCGGCGTGTCTGGTCGCGGTTCGATCATGCCGATCGCGCGTCTGGCGCCGGTGCAACGGATCGGCGACTGGTCCTACGCCATCTATCTGTGGCACTGGCCCATGATCGTGATTCTGCCCCGCATCACCAACCACCCGATCACCTTCGTCGACGCAGTGCTGATCGGGGTGGTCAGCATTCTGCTCGGCGCACTGACCAAAGTCCTCATCGAGGATCCTGTGCGCAAGAGCCAGTGGTGGGGACGCCGTCGGTGGCCCTCGTTCGCGTTTGCAGCCGGAGGCGCGGCGATCCTGATCATCGCGTGCACCCTCGTGTCGACGGGGATCGATGCAAGGAAAGCGGCTGCGGCGGAGGCATTCGCGGAGAAACTCGCCGCTGCGACTTCCGAGCAGGGAGAAGCGAGCTGTTTCGGGGCGAATGCGATGGCCCCGGGTGCAGACTGCCCGTCCAGGTTCGACCGACCGGGAGACCTCGATCTCGCGTTCGCCGCTTCCGACCTCGATCTCGGTTGCATCGCGCAGCCCACCGTGGACTGGAAGGTGTGCGAGCGCGGCGATCCGAAGGCGACGAAGGGCACGCTCGCACTGGTCGGCGACTCGCATGCACAGGCGATGCTTCCCGCGGTCGAGGATTCACTCGGCAAGGCCGGGTGGAAGATCGTCACGTACTTCCGCGTCGGTTGCCCGGCGTTGTCGACCGAGCCGATCCCGATGCCGAAGCGCGAGCTGTGGGAACAGAACGCCTGCGCGACGTGGTCGGCGAGGGTGCTGTCGGAGATCGAGAGTCGTCACGACATCTCGACGGTGCTGTTCAGCGGCTACTCCAGCCGCTACAACGACCCGGCGATCCCTGCCGATGGTCGCTTGTCTCCGGAGACGGTCGCTGCGACCTGGAACCGGTTGGAGGCGTCTGGCAAGCAGGTGATCTTCATCCGCGACATTCCCGATGCCAATCGGGTCAACATTCCGGCGTGCATCGGTGAGAGCAAAGATGCGACGGCGCCCTGTGCCTTCTCGCGCGCGACCAGTGTTGTACCGGACGAGATCGACAAGGCTCTTGTGCTGGATCCTGCCGCGTCGATGGTGGACTTGACCGACTTCTTCTGCGACGACGAGAAGTGCTACGGACTCGTCGGCGGTGTTGTCACGTACGCCGATGAGAATCACGTCAGCGGTACCTTTGCGAAGACGCTTGCACCGTTCCTGGGAGAGCGGCTCGCTCGTGTGCTGCATCCGGCCGCAGCTGCATCCGCCGGCTGAGCGCTTTCCGACGTGTGGAGGTTCTGCCGGTCCGCCCTCAGCCGACCGGCAGCTTCCGCCGCCAGCTGAGGCCGTGTGCGCCCTGGACGGCGCAGACGACGAGCAGCAGCCAGCCGGCGTTGACGAGAAGTCGGCTCTCGGCGGTCGCCGAGGCGAACAGCACCACGAGGATGAGCGGCGCCCACACGAACACGACGCTGCGCCGGTTCGACGCGATGAGCCACGTCCTCGTGAACGCGAGCCCGCACAGCACGAGGAACAGCAGGAGCCCGATGAGGCCGACCTGCAGATACACGTCGAGGTAGGCGTTCTGCCCGCTCGGGTTCACCACGCCCGTGATCGCGTTGATCGCGACGTACGGCGGCTCGTTCGCGACCCACGGCCCGACCCAGCCCCAGCCGTTGAGCGAGTTCCCGGCGACGTCGTCGAGCATGTGCCCCCAGAGCGCGTATCGCTGTTCGATCTCGCTGCCGATGCCGAGCGCCACGAGGATCTCGGTGCGGAAGGCGTAGGCGATGAGCCCGAGGACCACGACCGTCACGAGCAGCACCCACTGCCACATCCGTCGCGCCTCCGCACCGATCTGACGCAGCCCGTAGAGCACCGCCGTCGCGAGCGCGAGGGCCAGGGTGACGAGTGCGATCGTGGGGGAGCGGGTGGCGACGGCGAACCCCGTCGCGAGGGCGATCGACCCGATCGTCACACCGACCCGCACCGACCGCGTCCGCCACTCGACGACGAACGTCACGATCGCGAGGAGTGCGAAGAGCCCCAGCGCGTTCCTCGTCCCGAACACGCCCTCGAGCGGTCCGCCGATCGCGAGATTCCCGGAGACGCCGAGGAACGCGATCGGCATGTCGATGAGGACACCGCTCAGCACCTCGATCGCGAGCGACAGCCCGAGCAGGGCGCGCATCGCGTTGCCGACGGCGCGCACCACCTGGATCGTGTCACGGATGAGGGCGATCACCACGGCAAGGAACGCCCAGGCCAGCTGTTCGAGGACAGCGGGGATCGTCGCGAGCGGGGAGCGGCTCCACACGATGGACACCGCACACCAGGCGAGGAACGCGAGCAGCGAGATGGGCAGCACTCCGCGCCACTCGATGCTCGGCAGCCTGGCGACGAGCGCCGCGGCCGCGATCACCACGAGTCCGCCGAGCATCGCGGCATGGCCGGCGTGCCCGATGAGGCTCACGATGAAGTGGTGCCCGAACGCGACGCCGACGGCGACGACCGTGAACGCCGCGGCGAGGGGCGCGGACGAGAAGAACACCTGGGCGCGCGCGATCGCGTCGTGTGTCCCGCCCCTCATCGGTCCTCCACCGTCAGTCGTCCCCGCGGTCCGTCTCGCCGGCCGTCAGCGGCCGGTCATCCGTCCTGGCCGATGGGATCGTGCGGCGCGGGGTCAGCCGGTACGGGTTCCGCCGGTACAGGGTCCGCTGGCACAGGCGTTGCAGGCGCGGGATCGCTCGATGCCGCCCCGACCGGTACAGGCCACCCGGGCGACTGCTTCGTGCCGAGCGCGAGCAACACCACGAGCACCCAGCCGGACTCCGTGAGGATGCGGCTCTCCGCGAGGCTCTGCACCACGAGCACGGTCGCGATGAGCAGCGGCGCGAGCGACAACGCCGTGTACGGACGCTGATCGTTGTGATCGATGCGCGGCCGGTCGACCGCGAGGAACCAGGTGCGCGTGAGGATCGAGAGGATGACGGCTGCGAACAGCACCAGACCGATGATCCCGAGCTGCAGCCACACGTCGAGCCAGGCATTGTGCGCCTGCAACTGGACGACACCGCGACGGATCACGAGGTCGTCGAACGGAGGCTGCCACGGCGTCCACGGACTCGAGAATCCCCAACCGAACACGGGGCGCTGCACGACCAACCCCCACACGGTGCTCCAGATGTCGAGCCGACCGGTGAGGTCGGGGCTCTTGCCGAGGAGCGCGAGGAGCTGGGAATGGAACACCGCGCCGACGGCGACGGCGACGGCGATCACCCCGACGAACCCGAGGTAGATCGGGGTGCGGGCCGATGGCGTCGGCGCTCGCCGGATGAGGAGGGCCGCCACGAGGACGACGGCCGCGACGACGACCGCGAGGAGGATCGTCGTCGAGAAGCTGAGCAGGAACTCGACGACCGCGAGGGCGAGCCAGAAGATCGTCGCCTTCCGCCCGGCGGAGCGCGCGGCGAGCTGCAGTGCGAACACAACGATGGCGAACGCGGTGATGATCGCCAGCAGGTTCGCGTTCCCCTGGATGCCCTGGATGCGTCCGCCCTCGAACAGGAGGTCGCGCGACCAGTAGGCGAGCAGCGGCGGCTTCTTGTCGCCGAAGTCGACGAAGAACGGCAGGACAGGATGGCGGACGAACACCGAGACGACGAGTTCGAAGAGGATCGAGAGCGCCAGCACCCACTTCAGGGCGTTCGCGATGATGCGGATGATCTCCGGCCAGTCGAAGCACGTCGCGACGAAGACGCCGAGGATCGTGCAGAGCGCTGCGCCGACGAGGGTCGCCGCGCTGCCGAGCGGGTACGCGGACCACACGAGCGACAGCACCGCGAGCGCGCCGTACGCGATGAGCGACTTCGGCAGTCTGCTGCGGATGATCGTCGGCCGGGCGACGATGAGGCAGGCCAGCGCTGCCCCGCCCGTGATGACCGCGACGACCGTGTAACCCCAGATCGTGAACAGGTTCATCCAGAACGTGCCGGCGAACGCGGCGAACATCCCGAACGTCGCGATGCCGCGCAGCACGCGTGCGCGGGTGGACTGGTCGTACGGCGCCACTGGGGGGCTGACATCCTGCGAGATCATGGTGGACTCAGGCTACCGCGAGGGTCGGCCGTGTGACCGTGGAGACGCTCCGAGACGTCCGGACGTGGAGCTGTCGCGGCCCCTGGTGCCGCGCCCTCCGGTCCCTGGACGCACAACCCGGGTCCCTGAGCTTGTCGAAGGGCGCCCTTCGACAAGCTCAGGGACCGGCGGGTCGGACGTGCAGCAGTCGCGGACTCAGGGACCGGCGCGAGAATCGGTCGGCTCCAAAGGCTCAGACGAACGCCGCGGTGCCCGTGATCGCCCGGCCCACGATGAGCGCGTTCATCTCGCGTGTGCCCTCGTAGCTGTAGAGCGCCTCTGCGTCGGCGAAGAATCGAGCTGCGTGGTAGTCGAGGACGATGCCGTTGCCGCCCATGATCTCCCTGGCCCACGCGACGGTCTCGCGCATCCTGGCCGTGCAGAACGCCTTCGCGAGGGCGGAGTGCTCGTCGCGCTGGGTGCCCTCGTCGAGCATCTGGGAGACGCGGACGCACATCGCCATCGACGCCGTGATGTTGCCGAGGCACTTGGACAGGAGGTCCTGGATGAGCTGGTGGCCGGCGATCGGCTTCCCGAACTGCACACGCTCCTTCGCGTAGGCGACGGCAGCCTCGTACGCGCCGACGGCGACACCCACGCTCGACCAGGCGACGCCGGCACGCGTGAGCCGCAGCACTTTGGCGGTGTCGCGGAAGGAGTTCGCGTTCTGCAGGCGCAAGCGCTCGGGGACTCGCACGTCCTCGAGGGTGATGTCGGCGTTCTGCACCATCCGCAGGCTGATCTTGCCCTCGATCTTCGTGGCCGTGTACCCGGCCGTGTCGGTCGGGACGATGAAGCCCTTCACCTGGCCGTCGGCGGTGTCCTTCGCCCAGATGATCGTGATGTCGCTGAACGTCGCATTGCCGATCCATCGCTTGGAACCGTTGAGCACCCATTCGTCGCCATCGCGCGTCGCTGTGGTCCGCAGGCCCTGGGCGCTGTCGGAGCCGGAGAGCGGCTCGGTCAGGCCGAACGCGCCGAGCTTCTCGCCAGATGCGAGCAGCGGCAGCCACTCGTCCTTCTGCTCCTGGGAGCCGCACACGCTGATCGAGCCCATCGTGAGGCCGTCCTGCACACCGACGAACGTCGAGACGGACGCGTCGACACGGGACAGCTCCATCGAGGCGAGCCCGCGGAACACGGCGCTGTTGGGGAACGGCTTCGTCTCCTCCCACGCCCACCGGGCGACATCGAGTTCGAGGAGCGGCTTCACGAGCTGGTGCGGGAACTCCGCACGCTCCCAGTAGTCGTTGACGATCGGCTTCGCCTCGGTCTCGGCCCATGTGCGCAGGCGACCGATCGCCTCCTGCTCCTGGGCCGTGAGCAGGGTTTCGAATCCGTAGAAGTCGCTGGCGAGGGGCTCAAAGGTCATGATGTCGCTGCTCCATTGCTTCGATCGTGTTCCAACGCGCACACTGCGCGCCCGATTGCTCGGATGGTGCCAGCCTATGGAGTGGTCCGAAGCCCGGGCAACGAGTTGGTAGTTTGGTGCAAGCCGTCCGGTGGCGCACCCGCCCAGCTTGTAGGTGCGCGCCAAGCCCTGCCGGACGTGGAAAGGGTTCCCGTGTTCGTGCCGCTCACCGCCGTCCCCCGCGATTACGCCTGGGGGTCCCACACCGCGATCGCCGAGGTGCTCGGTTCGCAGCCGTCCGGCGGCCCGGAGGCGGAGCTGTGGCTCGGCGCCCACCCAGGTGCTCCGACCCGCATCGTCGACGCGGCGGCCCTCGGCGGGGCACAGGATCTCAAGGCCTGGATCGAGCAGGACCCGGCGGCCGCGCTCGGCGGTCTGCAGGGGCTGCCGTTCCTTCTGAAGGTGCTGGCGGCCGACCACCCGTTGTCGCTGCAGGCGCACCCGGACCTCGCGCGCGCGGCGGCAGGCTTCGCGGACGAGAACGAACGCGGCATCCCGCTCGACGCCCCGTTCCGCAACTACAAGGACGCGCTGCACAAGCCCGAGCTCATCGTCGCCCTGCGCGACGGCTTCCAGGCGCTGTGCGGCTTCCGTGAACTCGGCGCGACGGACGCGCTGCTCTCAGCGCTCGCCGCGACCGCGGCAGACGAGGCCGGTCGCGCAGCCATCGAGTCGTTGCGTGCACGAGTGGCCGCTCCTGGTGGGCTGAGCGATGTGGTCGGCTGGCTCCTCGGGGACGCTCCTGCGGACGTCATCGCAGCCGTCGTCGCGGCAGCAGCTGGTCCTGCCGATGCCGCACCCGACCGCTGGGTCGCGGAGCGCACGCTCGTCGCGACGCTCGCGGAGGAGTACCCGGGCGATGCTGGCATCGTCGTCGCGACCCTGCTCAACCTCGTCACGCTGCGCGCGGGCGAGGCCCTCTATTTGCCGGCCGGCAACATCCACGCGTACCTGCGCGGCATCGGCATCGAACTCATGGCGGCGAGCGACAACGTCCTCCGCGGCGGTCTGACGCCGAAGCACGTCGACGTCCCAGAGCTGTTGTCCGTGCTCGAATTCGAACCCCGGCCCGTGCCGTGGCTTCCGTCCGTCAACGTCGGTGCAGGGCTCGACCTGTTCGTGCCGGACGTGCGCGACTTCGAGTTGCTGCGGGCCGAGGTCACGACCGAGACGACCATCAGCGGCGCCGAATTCGAGCTGCCTGGCCCCGGCATCGTCATCGTGACCTCAGGCGAGGTGACGATCGCCGGTGCGACGTCCTCGACGACGCTCGCCCGCGGCGAGTACGCCTACGTCACGCCCGACGAGGCGACGCTGCGCTTCTCCGGCGCCGGCACGCTCTTCCTCGCGACCACCCAGCCCTGACGCGCGGCAGCGCCGCTCCTCCGTTCCCTGAGGTCGCCCCCAACGGTCCCTGAGGCCGCCCCACTGGTCCTTGAGCTCATCCCCACCGGTCCCTGAGCCTGTCGAAGGGCCCTGCGCCAAGCCATCGAGCATAACTCCTTCGATTCTCGCGTCGTTCTGACGACAGCCCCGGAATTCCGGGGCTGTCGAAACCGGACGGCTCGAATCGAAGGAGTTGTGCTCGAAGGAGTTGTGCTCGATGGGGTGGGGTGCGCAGCTGGGAGGGTGGGGGCGAGCCGCGGGAGACCCGGGTAGAGTCGCGCGGCGAGCAGCGGGGTGCGCAGCAGAGCCCGCGGAGCCGCGGAGTGAGCAGAGGGATTGGCGAAGCAGGTGCGCTCAGGCGGGCGTGCGCAGGCCGAAGTTTCGGCGGTAGGCGACGGGCGTCGTCCCGAGGACACGATCGAAGTGATGGCGCAGGACGGCGGCGGTACCGAAGCCCGCATCGGCGGCGACCTGCTCGATGCCACGGTCGGTCTGCTCGAGGAGTTCTTGTGCGCGGATGAGCCGCTGCCGGTTGAGCCACGCAGCCGGGGTGCTGCCGAGTTCGGCCCTGAACCGCCTCGCGAAGGTACGCTCCGACATGAGCGCCCGCTTGGCGAGCGCCTCGACGCTGAGCTCGTCCGCGAGGTGGTCGAGCATCCAGTCGACGATGGGTGCGAGCGAATCGCCGCGCTCGACGGGCACAGGGGAGAGCACGTACTGCGCCTGACCTCCCTCCCGCTGCGGCGGGACGACCATACGCCTGGCGATGACGTTGGCCGCCGCTGCGCCGTGCTCCTGCCTGACGAGGTGGAGGCACGCGTCGATGCCGGCGGCCGTCCCAGCTCCCGTGATCACCTTGCGGTCCTCCACGAACAGCACGTTCGGATCCACGGAGGTGAGCGGGAACATCTCCTGCTGCTCGTCGGTGTACATCCAGTGGGTCGTGCTGCGCCGGCCGTCGAGGAGCCCTGCGTGACCGAGCGCGAACGATCCGCTGCACACGCTCAACACCCACGCGCCGCGGGCTTCGGCCGCGCGGAGCACGTCGATGTACGCGGGGTCGAGGACGGCGTCCCTGCTGCCGCCTCGACCGGTGACGGCGACGAGGTCCGCTTCGTACGCGAAGGACAGGTCGTGTTCGACGATCATGTCGTAACCGTTCGATCCGTCGCTCGTGAGGTTCATCCGGACGGGGCCCGGCCGGGCGGTGACGATGCGGAGGTCGAAGAGCGGTGCGCCCTGGTCGGCGCGGTCGATGCCGAACACCTCGCATACGACGCTGAACTCGAACGGCTGCAGACCGGGGATGGCGAGCAGTGCGACTTTCTGGAGCATGGCGCCTCCTGGAACTGGTGCAAGTGACAACTTGGCGGAAAAGTAAACCTGAACGATATTCTGCCACGAACGGGCATCCGGAGGACGAATACGGCGACGGGTCATATGTCAGGACATGTGCGATGGGGGTGCCTCCGCCTCCAGTAGTGTGGTTGTGCCGCCGGTGCGCTGCCGACGGAAATGACCCCAGGAGGATGCACCGTGTCGTGGCTTGTGACTGGAGGCGCCGGATACATCGGTGCCCACGTGGTGCGTTCGTTCCAGGCCGAGGGGATCGACGTCGTCGTCCTCGACGACCTGTCGAGCGGTCAGGAGCAGTTCATCCCGGCCGGCGTCCCGTTCGTCCGCGGCAGCATCCTCGACGGTGCACTGCTCGAGCGGACCTTCGCGAACCACGACATCACGGGTGTCGTCCACGTCGCCGGGTACAAGTACGCCGGCGTCTCGGTGCAGCGTCCGCTCCACACCTACGCCCAGAACGTCACGGGCACGGCGACGCTCCTCGCCGCCATGGAGGAGGCCGGCGTCTCCCGCATCGTCTTCTCGTCGAGCGCGGCCGTCTACGGCAGCACCGATGTCGAGCTCGTCACCGAGGACACGCCGAAGTCTCCCGAGTCCCCGTACGGCGAGTCGAAGCTCATCGGCGAGTGGCTGCTGCGCGACCAGGGCGTCGCGACGGGGCTTCGCCACACCTCGCTCCGCTACTTCAACGTCGTCGGCTCCGGCACCTCCGAGGTCTACGACGTGAGCCCGCACAACCTGTTCCCGCTCGTGTTCGACGCCTTGCTCGACGGACGGACGCCGCGCATCAACGGCGACGACTACCCGACGCCTGACGGCACCTGCGTGCGCGACTACATCCACGTCGCCGACCTCGCGAGCGCCCACGTCGCAGCGGCCAAGCGGCTCGATGCGGGCGAGCCGATCGAGGCCGCCTACAACCTGGGCAGCGGCAACGGCTCGTCGGTCGGCGAGATCATGTCGACGGTCGCAGAGGTCACCGGCATCGCGTTCGAACCGGAGATCCAGCCGCGCCGTGCGGGGGATCCGGCCCGCATCGTCGCATCCGGCGCGCTCGCGGCACGCGATCTCGGGTGGGAGATGCGCCACGATCTGCGCCAGATGGTCCAGAGCGCCTGGGAAGCCAGGCGCGTCGCGGGCTGATCCAGCCTGAGCGCGCGCTCCCCGCGCGCTGATTGCACCCTGTTCGTCCGCTGTGTGTGGCCTGATCGTGATCTCGCCCCACGCCCAGTTCGGGTGACACGCGGCGCGTCGTGAACCCTCATCTGATTCTTGAGGCTTTACGATGTGCGACTTGACGGCGGGCTAATGACAACGGTGTAATTATGTATCGCGCCGCGTGGCGCGGGGCACGAATTGGTGGGGAGACGGTATGGCAATTCCTGAATATCGTTCTGGGGTACCTGAAGACTGGTTCGTCGACCCGGTCAAGCTGGGGGTTCCAGGCGTCAGACAGCCCGTCGACGACGAGAACCAGCTCGCTTGGCAGACCGACGCATTGTGCGCCCAAACCGACCCTGAGGCCTTCTTTCCGGAGAAGGGTGGATCGACGAGGGATGCGAAACGCATCTGCACGACGTGTGACGTTCGGTCGCAATGCCTGGAGTACGCACTACAGAATGACGAACGATTCGGCATCTGGGGCGGGCTCTCGGAACGCGAACGACGAAAACTGCGCAAGCGCGCAGTCTGAGTCTGCGACTGAGTCCAAGTGAAACGACGGTCGTCGGGGACGAGCGGGCCATCCGGTGTGATGCCGGTGGTCTCGATGGGGGTTCCTCCGGCGGCCTGGGTCGACGAGGGCTGACGAGGTCAGTCCGATGAAATGATGCGAAGCGGATGTCGCGGGCTCTGTGCCCGTGGCATCCGCTTCGTCGTCGTCACGGAAGTCCGGCACCAATTCGGGGCACGCCCGGGTCGCTCCCGGTCTCTCGCGGGCGCGAGCTTAGGCTGAACCCGATGTCTCCCCGAGTTTCGGCGATCCTCGTGGTGCGCGACGGCACTCAAGCCCTCGCGCGCACCCTGGAAGCCCTCAACGCCCAGACCCGTCCAGCGGACGGGATCATCGTGGTCGCCAGCCGCAGCAGCGATGCGACGCTCGCCGTGATCGCCGCCCACCCGGCGGTGAAACTCGTGCAGTCCTCCGAGGAGCTGTCCTTCGGGCAGGCCGTCGCGGTCGCCGTCAGGGTCACCGACCAGCCGACCGATCCCGGCCAGACGCTGTGGCTCCTCGCCGAGGACTCCGCGCCCGAGCCGGACGCGCTCGCGGCGCTCCTCGGCGCGCTCGAAGTGTCGCCGTCCGTCGCCGTCGCCGGCCCCAAGGTCCTCGACTGGGACGACCCCAAGTTCCTCCGCCGTTACGGCGAGACCATCACGACACTCGGCAACGCCACCGCCGTCGTCGAGGACGAACTCGACCAGGCGCAGCACGACACGCTCAACGACGTGATGGCGGTCGGCCCGACGGGCATGCTCGTCCGACACCAGGTCTGGGACCAGCTGGGCGGCTTCGACCCCGCGCTCGTCGCCGACGACGCTCTGGACTTCTGCATCCGGGCGCGCCTCGCCGGATACCTCGTGACGGTCGTCCCCACCGCGCGGGTCGCGTCGGCAGGCACGGGCATCGCCGGTCCTTCCTGGTCCAACAAGCTCGGCGCCCGTCGCCGCCGTCACCGTCTGGCCCGCGCCGCTCAACTGCACCGCCGGCTGGTCTACGCACCGGCTGTCATGGTCGTCATCCACTGGCTGTCACTCGTGCCGCTCGCGATCATCCGCGTCATCGGCGACTTCATCAAGAAGCAGCCGGAGCTCGTACTCGGTGAGCTCGCCGCGGCGTTCGGCGTCGCGTTCTCCGGGACGAAGGTCGGCAACGCCCGCCGACAGCTCGCCAAGCAGCGCACACTCGGCTGGTCGAGCATCGCCGGGCTCCGGATGAAGCTCGACGAGGTCCGCCGATTGCGCGCGCTCAAACGCGAGGCGTCGCAGATCGGCGTCGTCGGCGAGGAACGCGACCTCCGGTTCTTCTCCGGCGGTGGCGCCTGGGTCGTCCTCGGCGCAGCCGTGCTCGGTGCAGGCGCGCTCGCGCCGCTGCTGGGGGCGACGTTCATCTCGGGCGGAGCGCTCCTGCCGCTGTCGCACGCGGTGAGCGAGCTCTGGAACCAGATCGGCTACGGCTGGCGCGATGTCGGGCTCGGGTTCACCGGTGCGGCCGATCCGTTCTCCGCCGTGCTGGCAGTCCTCGGCTCCATCACCTTCTGGGAGCCGTCGTTCAGCCTCGTGCTGCTCTTCCTGCTCGCCCTCCCGCTCTCCGCGCTCGGCGCCTGGTTCGCCGCGACCCGTCTGACGGAACGCAGCGGAGCCCGAGCCGTCGCCGCGATCCTCTGGACGATCGCGCCGCCGCTGCTGAGCGCGCTGGCCGACGGACGACCGGCGGCCGTCATCGTGCACGTCCTCCTGCCGTGGCTCTTCTACGCTGGCGCCGTCGCCGCGCGCTCCTGGGCCGCCGCCGGTGCGAGTGCACTGATCTTCGCGGCCATCGCCGCGAGCTCGCCATCGCTCATCCCGGCGCTGGTGATCCTGTGGGTCATCGTCGCGGCCGTCTCCGGCCGGGGCATCGCCCGCGTCCTCCTCATCCCGATCCCGGCGATCGCGCTCTTCGCGCCGCTCGTGTGGCAGCAGGGGTTCCGACTCGGGAACTGGCTCGGTCTGCTGGCGGACCCGGGCGCGGTCGCGCCGGGCACCGTGTCCTCCGGCTGGCAGCTGGCGCTCGGGTTCCCGCTCGGCGGCCTCGGCGGATGGAGCCAGATCGCCGCGGCGCTCGGCCTGCCGGGGCTCTCACCGGTCATCGCCGTCCCTGTCCTGCTCGCGCCGCTCGCGATCCTCGCGCTCATCGCCCTGTTCCTGCCCGGGACGGCGAGAGCGGCCTTCCTGCTCTTCGCGGCGTTCCTCGGCTTCGTGACCGCGTTCGCAGCCAGCCATCTCTTCCTGTCGTCGACCGGCAGCGAGGTCGTCCCCGTCTGGGCCGGCGCGGCACTCAGCCTCTACTGGCTCGGACTCGTCGGTGCCGCGACGCGCGGTCTCGACGCGATCAAGCGGAACGCGGCCATCCCGGCCCTCGTGATCGTGCTCGCGACCGCTGTGGTCGCCGTGCCGCTCGTGATCGCGCAGCCGCTCGGCACCTCCGTCGTGGCGGAGAGCAGCGGACGTTCGCTCCCGGCCTATGTGACCGCGGCGACTGAGCACGAACCACGA
The DNA here is from genome assembly GCF_049319745.1 of Plantibacter sp. Mn2098. Classification (NCBI taxonomy): domain Bacteria; kingdom Bacillati; phylum Actinomycetota; class Actinomycetes; order Micrococcales; family Microbacteriaceae; genus Plantibacter; species Plantibacter sp. Mn2098. Next base: position 524,859 of record NZ_JBMOUH010000001.1, read on the forward strand.
CTCGGGACGCTCATCATCACTCCGCAGGCGGACGGATCGATCGCGGGTGTCGTCGTCCGCGGTGCGGGGGAGACCCTGGAGAAGCGTTCCACGATAGTTCAGACCGCACGCGGAACGACAGCGGACGACCAGACCGTCGCGACCCTCGCAGGCAACCTCGCCTCCCAGAGCGGGCTCGACCCGACCAAGTCGCTCGTCGAGCACGGCATCGGCTTCGTCCTGCTCGCACCGGCAGCGTCCACCGGCGACTCGTCGTCGACGACCGCAGCGCAGACCTCGCTCCGCGCCCTGACGGCGTTGAACGCCAATGCGGCGCTCATCTCCGTCGGCGAGACGCAGACCGGTTCGTTGTGGCGGGCCGTCGCAGACGTCGGAACCGGCCCTGCGATCCCCAAGCAGCCCGTGCTCGGCACGCTCATCGCCGTCGGACTGGGCGTCGTCTTCCTCATCGTGATCCTGCTGAGCGTGCCGACCGGCGCAGCCCGCGACGGATACCGCGCCGGGTCGCGCAAGCTTCCCGTGAAGGAGAAGGGCCGCGGCAAGCGCGGCGCCGCCGACGGGGAAGCCGCCGACGCCGACGTGACGTCGGAGGATGCACCTGTCGGGGCCGATGGCGCTTCGGGCGCCGGTGAAGACGGCAGTGCGCTCGCAGAGGGAGCCGAGAACACCGATGCGGCCGATGCCGCTGCGGCGGTTCCGGTGGCGAAACCGGTCAAGACCTCCCGATGGCGCAAGCGCGGAGCCGCAGCGGCCGGCGGGGCGGCAGCAGTGGCTGCCGCGTCGACGGAGGATGCCGCCGCGACCGCCGATGACGCAGCAGCGTCAGCGGATGCACCAGAAGCCGATACGTCGGCCGTGGTCGCGGACGCGGCAGGCGCTGCAGACGCCGCGGAGACAGCGCAGAGCGATGCCGCCGCACCGGCCGAGTCGCCGATCGAATCGATCGAGGACGCACCCGTGCCCGACGAGACGGCCGTCGGCGCAGAGCCGATCGACGAACCGACCAGGGTTCCGCTCGTCGGAGAGCTCGAGGTCGAGCCGATCGAACACCAACCGGAGCACGACGGATCGGTCCCGGCCCCTGAGACCGAACCGGTCACCGACCTCGCCGAGCCCACCGAGGCGCAGGCCGACTCGCAGCTCGATGCGGAACCGACCGACGACCAGCTCGCCGATCCGGCCGCGGCAGAACCGACCGACGAAGCACCAGCAGGAACGGAGGCACCACGTGCCGACTAAGCGTGGCGTCGCCATTACATCCGGACGCATCGTCGCCGGGATCGTCGGCATCGGCATCGCGGCGGTGACGATCGCGGCCGCCGGCCGCCTCGACCTCCCGAACGTGACGATCGAACCGCAGAGCATCCTCGTCAACCCGATCGCTGGCGATCAGTCGATCGTGTGCCCCGGCCCGCTGCTCGCGCTCGCACAGAACGCGGACGCGGCAACGGCTGTGGGATCGTTCGGTCAGCCGAGCACCGAATACGCGGCGCAGGGGGACACCGCGACGACGCAGAGCATCGTCGCACCGGACAACACCTCGGCCTCGGCCGACGGCGGGCCCCTCGTCGTCACCGTCAAGGGCGGAGGCGATCATCAGACGCCGCTGAGCGGTGCGCAGTCGCAGCGCGCTGCGCAGGCGGAGATCTCCGGCCTGGCCGCCGCGGCTTGCAACCCGTCCTCGGGTGAAGCGTGGCTCGTCGGCGGATCGAGCGACACCGGCCGCACGACGCTCGTCCTGCTGAGCAACCCCTCGGCTGTCGACGCGAATGTGTCGCTCGAGATCTTCGGCGCGAACGGCCGGATCGAGGCGCCTGGCGCGACCGGGATCGTCGTTCCCCCGAACACGCAGCGGGTCGTCCCGCTCACCGGACTCGCACCGAACGAGGTGACCCCCGTCGTCCACGTGACGAGTCAGGGCGGTCAGATCGTGGCTGCGCTGCAGCAGAGCACCGTCCGGGTGCTGACCCCCGGCGGTGTCGAGGTCGTCGGCCCGACGACGTCGCCGAGCACGGCTGTCACGATCCCAGGACTCGTGGTGACCTCTCCGGCAGGCCCAGCGGCCAGCTCCGACACGACCTCGGTCGACGACCGTGCGACGGCGCTTCGCCTCCTCGCCCCTGGCACCCAGTCGACGCGCGTCGTCATCACCGCCTTCAAGGAGGACGGCACCGCGGCGATGGACAAGATCGACGCAACGCTGACGCCCGGCGTCCCGGGGGAGATCGCGCTCGCCGACCTGCCCGTCGGCACATTCACCCTCCAGGTCACCGCCGATCACCCGATCGTCGCAGCCGCCAGGTCCAACAGCCGTTCCGAACAGGCGGAGGACTTCGCCTGGTTCGCCGGATCGTCATCGCTCGACGCCGACTTCGTGTTCTCCACTCCGACGGGCCCAGGCCCGGTCCTGCACCTGTTCAACAGCACGACCGTCGACGCCACCGTCGAGATCTCGACGGGGTCGGGGACGCCGGTCACCGCCAAGGTGAAGGCCGGATCGGCTGGAGTCGTGCCGGTCCAGGGCGGCCAGAACTACCAGGTGTCAGGGCGAGCCGGACTCTACGCGTCCGTCAGCCTCGCATCACCGGGAGCGATCGCATCGTTCCCGGTGAACCCGCCGAACCCGCTCGCGGCGCCGATCGAGGTGCACCCGCGCTAGGTGCTGCGGCGGCCGCGCCCGCGTTCGCGTTGCGGTCGCCGTCGCATCCCCCGACTCGGTTTCGGATTCGGTTTCAGCTGCTCGGTGCTGACTCAGAGGAAGCGGAACCGATCCGGGCCGAGGTCCCAGGGATCCTTGCCGAGGAGCTCGGCGACGGCCCGGAACACGCAGCTCTCCACCATCATCCGCTGGTGGAGCTCGTCGTTCTGGTGCAGCTTGCTCAGCCGCTGGATGGGCAGGCGGTACAGGATGATCGTGCGGGCGGCCCGGTTGACCTTCCACCGGTCGACGCCGTCGACGCCCGTGTTCTGCATCGGCATGGGCGCGACCTCGAAGGTCACATCCGCGAGTTCGTCCGGCCAGGAGCCGCGTAGGTAGTCGGCCGTTGTGGCGACGGTCAGATCGAATTGATCGACGCGAGTGGTGAGCGGGGGCAGATTCGGCCCGACGATGATGGAACGACCCGCACGGCCGTGTCGTGAGCGGCGCCTCGCGAGGGCTTCGCGGGTCTCCTCGTCAGCTGCAGCCATACCAGGAGTCTACTTCGCCGCGTGCGGGCGCCGGCGCTCCGACCGCTGCGCAGCATCAGTACATTTCACCCAAACGGCGGGGTGACGTCGCGATGTCGGCCCCCGGGGTTAGCCTGGACCAAATGGTGGACAGGATGTGCTCGAAAGTCGGATGCTCGCGTGAGCCGGTATCCACGCTGACCTATGATTACGGCGATTCCATGGCCGTTCTCGGTCCGTTGAGCCTCGCCAAGACCCCGCACAGCTACGATCTGTGCGCCATCCACGCCGACCGGATGAGCGTCCCGCGAGGGTGGCAGGTGGTGAAGCACACGACTTCCCGGTGAGGTAAGTTAGCGACCATGACCGACATGCCTGACGCCCCCGCCAGACTCGCCCAGATCGTCAAGGCGTACGACGTCCGCGGATTGGTCGGCAGCCAGCTGACCGAGGAGCTCGTCGCAGCGCTCGGAGCCGGTTTCGTCGACGAGTTCGGCATCCGCGGAGACCTCGTCGTCGGTCACGACATGCGCGACTCCTCCGCCGGGTTCGCGGCAGCCTTCGCGCGTGGCGCGCAGGCCAGGGGAGCCGATGTCGTCTCCATCGGGCTGTGCTCCACCGACGAGACGTACTTCGCCTCCGGCTTCTACGACGCACCGGCCGCCATGTTCACGGCCAGCCACAACCCCGCCACCTACAACGGCATCAAGTTCGCGAAGGCCGGCGCCCAGGGTGTGAGCCTCGACACGGGGCTCGCCGGCATCCGCGATCGTGCGGCCGCGTTCCTGACGGAGGGCCTCGCAGAGGTCGCCACTCCTGGCAGCATCCGCCAGCTCGACGTCCTCGCGGCGTACGCATCGCACCTGCGCGACCTCGTGGACCTGTCCGGCATCCGGCCCATCCGCATCGTGGTCGACGCCGGCAACGGCATGGGCGGGCTCACGGTTCCCGCCGTGCTCGGTGAGGCGGCCGGCCTCGCGGCACTGCCGATCGAGATCATCCCGATGTACTTCGAGCTCGACGGCTCGTTCCCCAACCACGAGGCCAACCCGCTCGACCCGAAGAACCTCGTCGACCTGCAGCGCGCGGTCGTCGAGCACGGCGCAGACCTCGGACTCGCGTTCGATGGCGACGCCGACCGGTGCTTCGTCGTGGACGAGCGTGGCGAGGCCGTGTCCCCGTCCGCCGTCACCGCCATCGTCGCCCTGCGGGAGATCGCACGCTGGCGCGAGATCGAGCCGGACGCCGACGTCACCGTCCTCCACAACCTCATCACCTCCCGCATCGTCCCGGAGACGATCGAGGCCGCCGGTGCGATCGCGGTGCGGACCAAGGTCGGGCACTCCCTCATCAAGGACGTGATGGCGGAGACCGGCGCGGTCTTCGGCGGCGAGCACAGCGCCCACTACTACTTCAAGAACTTCTGGGGCGCCGACAACGGCATGCTCGCGGCGATGCACGTGCTCGCCGAGTTCGGGAACGCGGATGCGCCGCTGTCCGAACTCGGGCGTCGCTTCTCGCCGTACTCGCAGAGCGGTGAGATCAACTCGACCGTCGAGGACGTGCCCAGCGCGTTCGCCCGCATCGTCGAATCGTTCCAGGCCCGGTCCACCTTCGACGAGCTCGACGGCCTCACCGTCATCGGCACGGTGTCGCAGGATGAGCCGTTCTGGTGGTTCAGCGTACGGTCCTCCAACACCGAGCCGCTGCTTCGACTGAACGTCGAGGCCGCCGACCGCTCCACGATGGAACGCATCCGCGACGAGGCGCTCGCACTCATCCGCGGCTGATCGCGGCGCCGCGGTGCGCGTCCTGGCGACGTGCACCCAGCAGGCCAGCATCGGCATCGTCATTTCTGACCGCACGAAGAACCGTTCTGCGATGATGGTGCCATGAGCTCATCTGCCGTTCCAGCAGCAGCACTTCCTCACAAAGTCCGCGACCTGTCACTCGCAGAAGCGGGGCGTCACCAGCTCCGACTCGCCGAGAACGAGATGCCCGGTCTGATGGCGCTCCGTGAGGAGTTCGGTCCCAGCCAGCCGCTCCGCGGTGCACGGATCGCCGGATCGTTACACATGACCGTGCAGACGGCCGTCCTCATCGAGACGCTCACGGCGCTCGGCGCGCAGGTGCGCTGGGCGAGCTGCAACATCTTCTCCACGCAGGACGAGGCCGCTGCGGCCATCGCCGTGGGTCCGACGGGCACCCCGGAGGCGCCGGCCGGCGTCCCGGTGTTCGCGTGGAAGGGCGAGACGCTGGAGGAGTACTGGTGGTGCACCGAGCAGATCTTCGACTGGTCGGCCGAGGGCGCCGCTGCCGGGGCCGACTGGACCGGACCGAACCTCATCCTCGACGACGGCGGTGACGCCACCCTGCTCGTGCACCGGGGGCGCGATGCGGAGATCGCCGGTGCCGCGCCCGCGGACTCCGAGTCAGACAGTCACGAATACCGCGTCGTCCTCGACGTCATCCGCCGTTCGCTCGCGCAGAGCCCCGATCGCTGGACGCGCATCGCCGCGGACATCCTCGGGGTGACGGAGGAGACCACAACAGGCGTCCACCGTCTGTACGAGCTCTTCAAGGACGGCGAGCTGCTCTTCCCGGCCATCAACGTCAACGACTCCGTCACGAAGAGCAAATTCGACAACAAATACGGCATCCGCCACTCGCTGCCCGACGGCCTCAACCGCGCCACGGACGTGCTCATCGGCGGCAAGGTCGTGTTCGTCGCCGGGTACGGCGACGTCGGCAAGGGTGCTGCGGAAGCGCTGCGTGGACAGGGCGCACGCGTCATCGTGTCCGAGGTCGACCCGATCTGCGCCCTCCAGGCCGCGATGGACGGCTTCCAGGTGGCCACGCTCGAAAGTGTCGCGGAGCAGGTGGACATCATCGTCACGTGCACGGGCAACTTCAACGTCGTGACGCTCGATCACATCCTCTCGCTCAAGCACCTCGCGATCGTCTCGAACGTCGGACACTTCGACAACGAGATCGACATGGCGGCGCTCGAGGCCCTCGACGGCGCCGTCAAGGTCGAGATCAAGCCGCAGGTGCACGAGTGGCGGCTGCCGAACGGCCGCAGCGTCCTCGTCCTGAGCGAGGGACGACTGATGAACCTCGGCAACGCGACCGGGCACCCGTCGTTCGTGATGAGCAACTCGTTCACGAACCAGGTGCTCGCGCAGCTCGAGCTCTACACGCGGACGGACGAGTATCCGGTCGGCGTCTACGTGCTGCCGAAGCACCTCGACGAGAAGGTCGCGCGTCTGCACCTCGACGCACTCGGGGTGCAGCTCACGACGCTCACGGAGGAGCAGGCGTCCTACATCGGCGTCTCGGTCGACGGCCCGTACAAGGTGGATCACTACCGCTACTGATCCGCGTCGCTGTTCGCAATTCAGGAGCACCGCGGCGTGTCGCGTCCCGGGCTCCGGCGTGTCGCGCGACACGCCGGTGGTGCTCCTGAGTTGTGAACAGGCGAGTGGCGTTGGGCGATGGGCGTTGGGCGATGGGCGCCGATCCGCGCGGCAGGGCGGAGGCGCAGGCTAGCGGTCGGGGAAGCCGTGCGGCTGGCCGGTCAGGACCGGCTGGAGGAGGTCGAGCCGACGGCGCTCGCTCTGGAGCGCCTGGTACTCGCGATCGCGACGGACGACCGACACCCCGGCCAGGAACGACTCCGGGTCGGCGATCGGCAGCGGTGAGACGTAGTGGGACACCTCGGCGGCCAGATCTGCCGCCACCCGTGCCCTGGTGGAGGGCGTCAGCGTCTGCGCCTGCTTGAGGAACTGCGCCACCCGCCGACCGAGCGCATCCGGCATGCGTGCAACATCGGCGATCGTCGCCCACTGGGCGAGGTGCGGCGGCACGCCGAAGACGGGCTCGATGATCCGCGGCACCCGCTCGCGCTGGCTGTAGGTGCCGGCGAGGAGGTCGCCGAGCCGCTTGGATTTGCCGTTCAACAGACCGGTGAGCGCTGCGACGCCGCCGGCCGTGAGGTAGATCTCGAAGTACCCCGTCAACGCTCGGATGAACGCGTGGCGGAAGCCGGGCGCACCGCCGTCGTCGCGGACGATGCGCGCACCGATCACGAGCTTGCCGACCGAGCGGCCACGGGACGCGATCTCCACCCCGGCGGGCAGGACGACGAAGCACACGACGGTGAGCGACAGGATGAGCGCCTGGAACTTCGCGGCATCCATCTCGACGCCGGACAGCAACCAGGAGAACAGCATGATGGCCAGTCCGATGAACACGATCATCGACAGGACGTAGTCGATGATCGCCCCGACGGCCCGCAGGATGAACGGGGTGGCGCGCACGTCGAGCGCGACCGCCTCACCCGTGACGAGCTCGGAGTCGTCCGACATCGGCTCGGCAGCTGGTACCCGGTGGTCGACCATGCCTATCATCTAATCAGATGGATCTCGACGCTTACAGTGCCGCCCACCGCGAGGAGTGGGACCGCCTCGACCAGCTCGGTCGGCAGCGGTTCTTCAGCGGAGCCCAATCCGACGAACTGATCGACCGGTACCAGTCGGGCGCGACGCAGCTCTCGGCCATCAAGACGACGGCCGGGTCGACCCTCGTCGGGGACCGGCTCTCGGTGTCCCTGTCGCGGGCCAGGCTGCGATTCACCGGCGCGAGTGCGAACGTCCTCTCCCTCGTGCCGCGCTTCTTCGTGCTCTCCCTGCCCGCGGCGCTCTATCGGATCAGGTGGGTCACCCTCGCCGTCGCCGTGGTGACGGTCATCATCGCCACCCTCTACGGCGTGTGGATCGCCGGCAACCCGCAGGTCATCGCGAACCTCGGCACCGATGCGCAGATCAGGCAGTACGTCGAGCAGGACTTCGTCGCGTACTACTCCAACAATCCGGCGGCCAGCTTCGCCGGGCAGGTGTGGACCAACAACGCGTGGATCGCCGCCCAGTGCGTCGCGTTCGGGATCACCGGCCTCTGGGTGCCGTACGTGATCCTCATGAACGCGCAGGGCATCGGCCAGGCCGGTGGCATGATGTTCGCCTACGGCAAGGGCGATGTCTTCTTCGAGTACATCCTCCCGCACGGGATGCTGGAGCTCACGGCGGTGTTCGTGGCCGCCGCCGCCGGACTCAAGATCTTCTGGGCGTGGATAGCGCCGGGCGCCCGAACGCGCGGACAGGCGCTGGCGGAGGACGGCCGTGCGCTGTTCACCGTCGCGATCGGTCTGGTGTTCGTCCTGTTCGTGTCAGGACTCGTCGAGGGGTTCGTCACCCCTGCGCCGTGGCCGTGGGCCGTCAAGATGCTCATCGGCGGTGCGGCGCTCGCGGCATTCCTCGTCTACATGATCTGGTGGGGCGGCAAAGCCTACCGATCCGGTGAGACGGGCGATCTCGACGAGTTCGCCGCAGGGGCGAAGCGGATCGTCGCGGGCTGAGCCCGTCGCGCCGGACGGGTAGCGGCGACTACTCGGACTCTGCTGCGCGTGCGCGACGCTCGGCGTTGCGGGCGTTGACGCGCGCGTTCTCCGCCTGGACCTCGGCGTGCACCGCGCGCTCCTGGACGAGCCAGGCCGGCAGTGTCTGCAGGAGCTCCTGGATCTGCGCGGTCGTGAGCGCATCGGTGACCTCCGCGCGGGCGAGCCCGGACGTGGAGACGCCGAGCTTCCTGGCGACGACGTCGCGCGGGTGCGGGCCGCTGCGACGCAGCTCGACGAGCCAGGCCGGCGGGTTCTCCTGCAGGTCGAGGAACACGGCGCGCGTGATCGGCTCCGTCTGGAACGACTCCGGGGTCGCCGGCAGGTAGATGCCGAGCTTCTTGGCTGCGGTCGCCGGCTTGAGGATCTGCGCGTTCTGGTTGGTGCCCATCCGGACAGCGTACCGCGCCGACGCGTGCACGGCCGAACCGCCGGTGGGCCGCTGCAGTAGTCTGGCAGTGGCGACCAGCGGGAGGACGAGCAGTGGAGACCGACATGGATCGCGCAGACGGCGAGCACACCGAGACAGACGACGAGGTCTTCGAACCCCTCATCGACGATGAGGGGACGGAAGCGGACCCTGATGTCCCCGTCCTCCGCGTGGCGTACGCCAGAGGGGTGAACCCCGGCAAATGGGCTCGCATCTGGTCCGAACGCCGACCTGATCTGCCGCTCGCGCTCGTCCGCACCGACCTCGACACCCAACGCGAGATGCTGCTCGACGGCAGTGCCGCCCTCGGCTTCGTCCGGGCACCGTTCGACCGCGACGGGCTGAACGCCATCCAGCTCTATGAAGAGGTGCCCGTCGTCGTGATCTCGACGAAGCACCCGCTCGAAGCCAACGCGGACGTCCGCGTCGAAGAACTCGCCGACGAGCAGCTGGTCATGGCTCCGCTCGTGATCGGCTGGTCGGAACGCGCGGCTGAGCTGGGCTTCGAGGAACCGGCCGCGCCGCTCACGACCGATGCGGAGTCGGCGATCGAGCTCGTCGCATCGGAGGTCGGCATCGCCGTTGTGCCGCAGTCCGTCGCACGCCTGCACCACCGGTCCGACGTCGTGTTCCGCCCGATCGTCGACCTGCCGCTCGTCCCCATCTCTCTCGTCTGGCCGACCGGCAGCGACGGCGTCGACATCGACGACTTCGTCGGGGTGGTCCGTGGCAGGACGGCGAACAGCTCCCGTCGGGTCGTGGATGCCGAGACCGGAACCGATGATGCGGCGACGACTGCGCCGGCGCAGGCCAAACCCGGACGCAAGAAGGCGAAGCCGAAGGCCGGCGCCGCGAAGGGCACCCCGGCCGGAACGAGCCGCGGAGCGCAGTTGGCAGCACGTAAGGCCAAGGGCGAGGCCGCTTCGCGAGCGAAGCGCAAGCGGCACTGAGCTGTAGACGGCCCTGAGCGAGGAGTCCAGGGCGTCTCTGGTCGCTCAGCGTGGCGCCCCCTGGGTTCCGGACGCCTGCAGGTACCTGACGCCTACAGCCGCCCAGCAGCTTTGAGCGCGATGTAGTGGTCTGCCAGCAGCGGCGGCAATGCGGAGGGCGACCCGGTGACGACGTCGGCGCCCAACTGCCTGATGGCCGCTGAGACACGCTCGATGTCGAGCAGGGCGCGTTCGGCGGACGCCGCTCGGTAGACAGCCTCCCGGTTTCCACGCAGACGAGTCGCATCGAGCGTCGCAGGGTCCGTGACGCTCGCGACGACGACCGTGTGGCGTCTGGTGAGCTGGGGGAGGACGGACAGCAGCGCGCGGGCCGCGCCCGGAGCATCGATCGACGTCTGCAACACGACGAGCGCGTGGCGGCTCGTGATCTGGCGGATCTGGTCCGGGATCGCCGTCCAATCCGTTTCGATGAGCTCCGGATCGACGGGGGACATCGCGTCCACGAGACGGGAGAGCAGCTCGGCGCCGGTCGCGCCCTGCACCCTCGCCCGCACACGTCGGTCGTAGGCGAGGTAGTCGATCCGGTCCCCGGCCCTGGTCGCGAGCGCGGACAACAGCAGCGCCGACTCGAACGCGGTGTCGATGCGCGGCTCGTCGCTGATGCGGGCGGCGGAGGTGCGACCGGTGTCCGTCACGATGACGATGCGGCGGTCCCGCTCCGGCCGCCAGGTGCGGATCATCACGTCGCCGCGTCGGGCCGTCGCCCGCCAGTCGATCGAACGGACGTCGTCGCCGCGGACGTACTCTCGCAGCGAGTCGAATTCGGTGCCCTGACCACGCACCATGACACTCGTCGCGCCTTCCAGCTCGCGGAGCCTCGCGATGCGACTCGGCAGGTGCTTGCGCGAGGTGAACGCTGGCAGGACCCTGATGCGGCCGGGGGAGTTGAGCGTCGCTTGACGTGCGAGGAGGCCGAGCGGACCTCTCGAGCGGATGGTGACCTGCGTCGTGCGCCGCTCCCCGCGCCGGAACGGGGTGAGCACGGTGGTGGCGAGGCGTCGCTCACCAGGCGGGATCGTCAGCGCCAGCCGTTCGGGCGGCGCCCCTGCGGAGGGCTGCCAGCCGTCCCTGACGAGCGCTCGGATGGTTCGACGACCGCGATTGGTGATGAACAGCTCGCTCGCCACCGATTCACCGAGCCGTACACGGGCCGGCAGCTTCCTGGACAGAACGACGGACCGCGGGGATCCCGCGAGCGCCAGGTCGATGATCGACAGGATGAGCACGAGCGCGAGCCACACGAGGAATGGCGTGACGGCATCGCCCGTCGTCACTCCGAGGATGACGACGGGGACGATGCCGAACGCGATGAGCGCGACGAGTCTCCCGGTGAGCGCCATTTAGATGGGCACCTGCACCTGCTGCATGATCGATCGCAGGATCGTGTCGACCGAAACGCCTTCGAGTTCCGCCTCCGGCCGCAACTGCATGCGATGCCGCCAGACCGGGAGCACCATCGTCTGCACGTGGTCCGGGGTGATCGACTGGTACCCGCTCAGCCACGCCCACGCCTTCGCGGACGCCAGCAGCGCCGTTGTCCCTCTGGGGCTGACGCCGAGTCGGACCGATGGGCTCCTGCGGGTCGCGCGTGCGAGGTCGACGATGTAGGCGAGGACGTCTGCGCTCGCCCCGACGCGGCCGACTTCCGCCTGAGCCGCCCGGATCTGCTCGGCACCGATGACCGGGGTGACGCCGGCGCCCGTGAGGTCGCGCGGGTTGAAGCCGGCGGAGTGGCGGCGGAGGACTTCGACCTCCACGTCGCGCTCCGGGACATCCAGGACGAGCTTCAGGAGGAAACGGTCGAGCTGTGCCTCAGGGAGCGTGTAGGTGCCCTCGTACTCGATCGGGTTCTGCGTCGCCGCGACGATGAACGGGTCCGGCAGCGTCTGCGACACCCCGTCGACGCTGACCTGGCGCTCCTCCATCGCTTCGAGCAGTGCGGACTGCGTCTTCGGTGGAGTGCGGTTGATCTCGTCGGCGAGCAGGATGTTGGTGAAGACCGGCCCTCGGCGGAATTCGAACTCGCCGGCCTTCGCGTCGTAGATGAGTGACCCGGTCACATCGCCCGGCATGAGGTCAGGGGTGAACTGGACGCGTTTGGTGTCGAGGCTCAGCGCTTGGCTGAGCGAGCGGACGAGCAGGGTCTTGGCGACGCCTGGCACACCTTCGAGGAGCACGTGTCCGCGTGCGAGCAGCGCGATGACGAGCCCCGTGACGGCCGCGTCCTGTCCGACGACGGCCTTGCCGACCTCCAGCCGGACCTGCGCGAGGGCTCCGCGCAGTTCGTCCGGGTGGATGCGATCCGCGCTCCCGCCCTGGTTGTGCGGACGGGTCTGCTCGCGCACGGCGCTCTGCGCGTGCGGAGCGGACGGCTCGTGCGGTGCTGAACCGTTCTGCTGGATGCCGTTGTGGCCGCTTGCGTCGGTCATTGAGTGGTCCTCTCGGTGAGGTCGATGGCTCTTCTGGTGGCCGCTTCGAGATCGAGCAGCTGGTCGGACAGGGCGACGAGATCGGCGTCGCTCGATGGGGTGGCGTCGAGGAGGACCGACCTGACCTGCCACGGGTCGCGTCCGGTGAGACCGGCGACGGTCGCCGCGATCTCCGGGACGCTCGCGTGCCTCGACAGGCCGACGATCCCGGACAACCTCGTGACGGTGCCGATGCGGAGCGCGTCGAGCGCCCTGCTGCGGTTGGACGACCGCTGATACAGGCGGGCCCTGCCCTCCATCGTCTCGCTTGCACGAACCGTGACGGGGAGGTTCTCGATCACGAGCGGGCCGAAGCGGCGACCGCGCCACAGCATGGCGGCGATGGCGGTGATGACGACGATGCCGGTGACCGGGGCGACCCAGCCGGGGGTGAGCGCCTCAAGACTCGGCGGTCCGCTCACGGCGACGTCGTTGATGCTCGGCAGATACCAGACGAGGCGGTCCGTCGCCCCGAGGAGGCCGAGACCGAGGGCGGCGTTGCCCTCCTTCGTGATGACGCCGTTGGTGAAGGCGTTCGCCGAGCCGACGACCGTGACCCGGCCGTCGTCGAGTGAGACCACACCGGCGGCGCCGAACGGGCCGATGAAGCAGCCGGAGGCGTCCTGCGCCTGGCTGGCGGAGTAGAGCGTCCAGCCACCGGTGACCTTGCCGGCCCTCGATGCCGGACCGACGTCGCATCGCGCAGGCAGGACGTCGTCCGTCTCGGTGGTGCCGCCGAATGCGACGCCGGGGGCGAGGATGCTGAGCGCATCGTCGCGCGGAGTGACGACGACCAGCCGGGTGTTGTGCAGGGCGGCGAGCGATTCGAGTTGCGCCTCGTCCAGATAACCCGCCGGGTCGTACAGCAGAACCGTGCCGCCGCCCTGGCCGACGGACGCGAGCGTGGTCGCGAGCGTCGTCGATTCGACCACGTCGACGCCCTGCTGGCGCAGCACCTGAGCAAGCGCTCGACCGCCGTTGGGTGTGGAGTTCCCCGCGCTCAGTTCGTCCGCGTCGATCGACGCGCCCCGCGTCGCAAGCAACGACACCACCACGATGAGGATGGCGAACACCGCGGCGATGATCCAGAACACCGCTCGGCGCAACGACGTCCGGACGCGCGGCGTCGCGGCCGAGGCGACGTCGTGTTCCTGGAGGGTGGAGGTGCTCATGCGCCGACCGCCTCCGGCTCTGACAGGTGGTCGGGAGTGGTTGCGGCGAGCCGGTGATCGAGTGCGTCGAGCTGTTCGTACTGGCTGGCCATTGCGGTGCCGCCGAGGTATCGGACGGCGTCGAACACGTCCGCCGAGGTGTGGAGGGCGTTCCACTCCGCCGGGAACGCGGCGGATGCGCGCTCGGCGAATCCGTGGGCGGTGGTGCCGGGGGTGACGATCACGATCGTGCGCTCGGTGAGTGCTCTGGCGATGGCCCGGTAGAGCTCCTGCACGGCCGTGGACCAGTCTCCGAGGCCGGCGGCGGCGCGCGCGGCACGGCGGAGTTCATCGGCGGTCCTGGTGTCGTGTTCCCCAAACAGCTCTGCCTGCAGGCGACTGCGGCGGTTGAGCCGCGGGACGCCCCAGATGAGGAACGCCGCGACGACGGCTGCGACGACGACCGTCATCACGATGATCGGGAAGAGCGAGGTGAACGGCCCGTCGCCTGGAACACGGAGGGAGTTGACCCAGTCCCAGAACGCTTGGGAGATGATGTCCCACAGGCTTGGCTGTGCCGCCTGGTATTCGGGCTTGGTGAGCTCCTGCTGGAGGAGGTCGCGCGCTCCGGGCGCATCCGGTTCGACGGGCACCTCGATCAGGACACCGCCGAGGAGAACGGGGAGACTCATCGTTGCCCGGGCCATCCCTGCTGCGGCGGGTACGGCGGCTGTTGCGGCTGGTGCTGTTGCCGGTACGGAGGTTGTGCTTGGTAGGGCGGCTGCTGAACGCCCTGCGGCGGATACGGCTGCTGGAACGGCTGCGGCGGGTACGGCTGCTGGAACGCCTGCCGTTGCTGCTGCCACGCCGGACCACCGGCCGACACGTGTTCGTAGGGGTTCTGCACGGTCTCGCGACCGGCGGCACGGTCCTCGACGAACCGGGCGAGTTCGAGGTCGAGCGCCTCCTTGCGCATCCGGAGGTCGATGTAGATGACCGTGCTCACCGATCCGCTGATGACGATCGTGACGGAGCCGATCACGAGGCTCACGAGGATGACGAGACCCTGGGCGATGATCGCGACGGCGATCCCGGTCTCCTCCGAGCCGGTGCCGGTGAAGAAGACCGGCACGATGCCGGCGAGGAAGCTGATCGGCACCGACACGACCTGGGCGACGACGCTCACCACAGCGGTGACGAGGAAGATCACGCCGAAGGTCCGCCAGAAGTAGCGGTCGGTCAACGCCCATGAACGACGGAGCGCCGCGAAGACGCCGACGCCTTCGAGCACGATGATGCTCGGAGCGAGCGCGATCTTCGTGCCGATCCAGACGTAGGCGGCCACGAGGGCCAGGGCGGCGAGGATCCCGATGACGACGGTCAGCGCGATGCCGACGCCGCCGAGCTGGACGAGTCCGAAGCCGATGCCGGTGAAGACCAGCACGAACAGGACGACCGCGGCGATGATGAGGAACGTCAGGCCGACGAGCGGACCGAACCTGCGCCGGGTGAGCTTCCACAGGGCGCCGAGGGTGAGCTTCTCGCCGATGGTGCCGCGGGCGACCTCCTGGGAGATCACCCCCTGGATGAACGCTCCGCCTACGATCGAGACGGCGAGTGGGATGAGGAACGCGATGATGACGGCCGTCGTCGCGCCGGCTGCGACGGCGTCGCGATCTTCCGGCGCGGCCTGGGCGACGCGCGAGAAGGCGAACCAGGCGACGAGCCCGACGACGATCAGGGACAGCAGGGACGCGACTCCCTGCACGAGCAGAGCACTGCCGAACGTGGCTTTGGGGTTTCGGCGCAGGACCTGGAACGGTGCGCTGAAGAGGTCGCTGAAGGAGAGCGGACGAAGCGGGATGAGCCCTGGCTTCGGCGGCGGCGCCCAGCCCTGTGCGCCAGGGGCAGGGCCGAAGCCCGGCTGCGCGTACGGATTGGCGTCGTAGGCGGCGGTGGGAGCCGGTGCCGGTTGTGCGCCGTAGGGGTAGGAGGAGGGAGCCTGCTGTCCGTACTGGGGCTGCTGCGGCTGCCCGTACTGAGGCTGACCGAACTGGGGCGCCTGCGGCTGCCCATGCTGAGGCGCCTGCGGCTGCCCGTACTGCGGTGCCTGCTGCCCGCCCGCGCGCTGTCCACCATCTGCATCGGACGACCCCGGTGCACTCCAGCCGTCACCAGTGTTCACCGGTTGACCCCCTCGCCTCGTCGTACGCTCCATCGTGTCATACCGCCTCCGCGAGCGCCGGGATTCCTGACGTCCTGTGGACGACCGGGCAGGGTGCGGGCACTGTGAGCAGACCGCCGGCGAGGACGCCATGCGGCGCTGAGGCTGGTTGCCAGGGAGACTTCGACTACGCTGAGGCCAGGACGCAGGGAGACCGGACGGCAGAGCAGCCGATCGGTCACGATCGAGACGGAGCTATGGACGCACGCATCCTCGTCGTCGACGACGACACCGCACTGGCCGAGATGATCGGCATCGTACTGCGCACCGAAGGCTTCGAGCCCTCCTTCTGCGCGGACGGATCCGGTGCCGTGCAGGCGTTCCGCGACACCAAACCCGACCTCGTGCTCCTCGACCTCATGCTCCCGGGCATCGACGGCATCGAGGTCTGCCGGCTCATCCGTCAGGAATCCGGTGTGCCCGTCATCATGCTGACCGCGAAGTCGGACACCTCCGATGTGGTCAAGGGCCTCGAGTCCGGCGCAGACGACTACATGGTCAAGCCGTTCAACCCGAAGGAACTCGTCGCGCGCATCCGCACTCGTCTGCGTGCCCCGGCCGCCGATGTCGGGGAGTCGCTGCGCATCGGCGACCTCACTGTCGACGTCGCCGGCCACGAGGTCCGCCGCGGCGACACCGTCATCGGTCTGACCCCGCTCGAATTCGACCTCCTCCTCGCCCTCGCGAGCAAGCCGCAGCAGGTGTTCACCCGCGAGATGCTGCTCGAACAGGTCTGGGGTTACCACTACAAGGCGGACACGCGGCTCGTCAACGTCCATGTGCAGCGGCTGCGGGCCAAGGTCGAGGAAGACCCGGACAACCCCAAGATCGTGATGACCGTGCGCGGCGTCGGGTACCGCGCCGGCGCCGTCACGGGATAGCGAACCGTCGTGGCCGCCCGACTCGCGGGCTGGTCCGTCGAATGGCGGGATTGGCGTTCCTGGCCGTCACGGCTCTCCGGACTGTGGCGGCGATCGCTGCAGTTCCGCACCGTCGCGATCACCGTCGGCCTGTCCGGTCTTGCGATCGTGATCACGGGCGCGTACCTGTCGTTCAGCATCGGCAACGACCTGTTCCAGTCGCGGTTGCAGCAGGCGCTCGCCGATTCCGGTCGTGCCATGACGAGCGCGCAGGGGATCCTCGACGCCTCCGATGCGACGGAGCGGGTGGCGTTGCAGCAGCTGATGAGCGCGGTGCGCAGCGACCTCCAAGCCACCTCGGCCAGCCGGCTCATCGCGGCCTATCGCGCCCCCGGCCAGGACTACAGCGCCGTCGCGCCCCCGGGGTTCGAAGCGCCTGGGCTCGCGGGCGGCGTCGTCACCCAGCCGCTCCGGGACGCCGTGCAGAAGTCGCCGGACGACCAGTGGTGGCAATCGGTCACCCTCACCGCCTCCGACGGCACGCAATCGGCGGGGATCGTTGTCGGCTCCGAGGTCACGATGCCCTCGGCCGGGTCGTACCAGGTCTACCTCGGCTACGACCTCCGTGACTCCGAACAGACCCTCGGTTTTGTGCAGCAGACCCTCGTCCTCGCAGGCCTCGGGCTGATGCTGCTCGTCGGCGGTGCGGCGTGGCTCGTCGTCCGGTTCCTCGCGACGCCCATCCGATCCGCCGCCGAGACGAGCCAACGGCTCGCGGACGGCAACCTCGACGTGCGCATGCCGGAGAAGGGCGAGGACGAACTCGCGACCCTCGCCAGATCGTTCAACGGCATGGCAGACAGCATGCAGACCCAGATCAAGGAGCTCGCCGAGCTGTCGCTCGTGCAGCAGCGCTTCGTCTCCGACGTCTCGCACGAGTTGCGCACGCCGCTCACGACCATCCGGTTGGCCGGCGACGTCCTCTACGACCAGCGCGACACCTTCCCGCCGGCCACCGAACGCACCGCCGAGCTCCTCCACGACCAGGTCGGCCGGTTCGAGCTCCTGCTCGCGGACCTCCTGGAGATCAGCCGCTACGACGCGGGCAGCATCGAACTCGACCTCGAACTCACGAGCCTCGTGAACCTCGCCGGTGACGTCATCGAGGAGCTGCGGCCGCTCGCCGAGCCGACCGGGTCGGACGTCCGTCTCGTCGCGCCAGGCGGGTACTCGAACGTCGCGATGGATCCCCGTCGGATCAGGCGGATCGTTCGCAACCTCATCGGCAACGCGATCGAGCACGGCGAGGGCCGGCCGATCGTGGTCACGGTCGACAGCAATGAGAGCGCCGTCGCCCTCACCGTCCGCGACTACGGCCTCGGGATGAACACGGAAGCGACCGAGCGCGTGTTCGACCGGTTCTGGCGGGCCGATCCGTCCCGGAAGCGGACGATCGGCGGCACGGGCCTCGGGCTCGCGATCTCCCGGGAGGACGCCACGCTGCACCACGGCACGCTCGACGTGTGGTCGGAGCCGGGAGCCGGGTCCTCGTTCAGGTTGACCCTGCCACGGGAGGAGGGCGGCAGCATCGCGAGATCGCCGCTCAGCCTGCCGCCGGAGGACGCCATCGAATCGGTCGTCGACGAACTGCGGAACCCGGCCTCCGGATCGATCGGGACCGTGTGGCCGCCGTTCGCGAAGCGGCTGCAGGGCGGATCCAAACGTCCGAACACGGCGGGAGACGACGATGACCGATCGTAGACGCACGGCCAGCTTGTGGCGTGCCAGGTTCCTGGTCGTCCCGCTCGCCGCGATCGTGGTCCTGACCGGGTGCGTCGGCATCCCGCGCTCCGGGTCCGTGCAGGCCGGCGGGACCGTCGACACCTCCGGATCCGACATCGACGTCAACTTCGTGGCGCAGGGGCCGTCGGCCGGCGCCACCCAGGAGCAGATCCTCAACGGTTTCGTCGATGCAGCGGCCAGCCCGCAGAACAACTACGAGATCGCACGCGAGTTCCTCACGCCATCGGTGCGCGGTGATTGGAACCCGGACGCCGGCGTGACGATCGACCAGCCCGGCGCCAGGACCTACACGACCACCGGCGACCGATCGGCGCAGTTCGCCGTGACGCCGGTGGCGGAGGTCGATGCCCGCGGCGAGTACAAGGAGTCAGCCAACTCCGCCCAGCTGCGCTACGACTTCACGTTCGAGCAGGTGAAGGGGGAGTGGCGCATCTCGAAGGCTCCGCCGGGCATCGTGCTGGAGTCCTCAGCGTTCAGCGACGTCTTCGCCGCGTACTCCCTGAGCTTCTTCGACCCGAGCTTCTCCCGGATCGTCCCCGATCAGCGATGGTTCCCGTCGCGTGCATCGACGGCGACGCGCATCGTGAGCGCCCTGCTCGACGGTCCGAGCGAGTGGTTGAAGGGCGCCGTTGCGACCGCGTTCCCCGAGGGCAGCGCGCTCACGAGCGATGCCGTGCCCGTCGATGTGGGGCAGGCGAAGGTCGACCTCACGCGGCCGGCGCTCCAAGCCGATGCTGTGACCCTCCAACGGATGCAGTTGCAGCTGACCACGAGCCTCGTGCAGCTCTCCGGAAGCGTGAGCGGCGTCGCAGCGGTGTCGAGCGTCGCCGTGACGATCGACGGCAACAGCACCGCGCCCATCCAACCGCTCGTGCTCACGCCGCCGCGGGTCGACTCGCGTCCGCTCGTGCTGCAGGGGGCCGCGTTCGGATTCCTGTCCGGCGACAGCATCGAGCAGGTGCCTGGCATCTCCCCGGCCGTCATCGCCGCCGGTGCGACGTCCGCAGTGCTGTCAGCGGATCATCGTCGCGCGGCGATCGGCTCCGCGGCAGGGGTGACGGTCATCGACGCAGGGGCCGATCCCGTGCTCGTCGACGCCAGGCCCGGACTGATCGCCCCGGCGATGGATCCGTACGGCTTCACCTGGACCGTGCCGAGCGGGTCGCCTGGTGCGCTCGTGGCGCACGATGACACGGGTGCTGCGACCCCCATCGCGACGAGTTGGCCCGAGGCGTCGTCGATCGAGTCGTTGCAGGTCTCCCGGGAGGGGACGCGCGTCGTCGCGCTCATCCGCAGTGGATCGCAGCTGCGGCTCGTCGCGGCCGCGATCATCAGGGGCGATCGCAACGTCCCGACGAAGCTCGGCGAACCGAACGATCTGAAAGTCATGGCCGGCGAGCCGGTGAGCGTCACCTGGGTCGATGACCTGACGGTCGCGGTGCTCGTCGACGAACCGAACGGCGACACCCGGATGGTGAGCCAGCAGGTCGGTGGCAAGTCGACCCCGGTCACCGCGTTGAACGGCGTCGTTGGCCTCGTCGGCGGCAACGGGCCGAACCAGCTGCGTGCGCTGACCTCTGACGGCAAGATCATGGTGCCGCGGGGCTCGGCCTGGCAGGTGGCCGGTCAGGGCGTCGCATTCATTGCGACGCAGATGGGCTCGACGGACTGATCCCTGGTGCTGCTCACAGGGCACTGATCCGGCAGGTCGTCCACAGATCGGTCGATGGCGCAAGGCCTGCCGTCGCGGATCGAGGAGGCTCGTCTGCATGGCGTGGACGGACGGGCATCGGCGGCGGCGAGGGACGGCGTCGGACGTCGTGCTGGCAGCGCTGCGTGAGGTGTGGACGCTTGTGGTGCCGGTCGTCTGCGCGGGGTGCGGCGCCGCCGGGCTGACGTTGTGCGATGTGTGCTCCGGGGCGCTGGACGCGCCGACCGGATGGGGGGTGTCCGGCGGGGGCGCCGCGGTCGGGACTGTCGGTGCCGTCAGCGGGGTCAGCGGGGCAAGGGGCACCCGTGACGTCAGGGGCTCCGCCGCGACGATCTACGACCCGACCGTTGCGCGCATCGTCCTGGCCTACAAGAACGGCGGACGCACGGATCTCGCCCGTGTGCTCTCCGCAGCACTCCGCTCGGCGATCGTCGCGGCCGTCGACGGTCTGGAAAGTGACGACGTTCGCACAGCGGACCCGCGGCAGGAGATTCCCTCGGAGTGCGCGATCGAGCTCGTGACCATCCCGACGACCAGGGCGGCATCCGTCGCGCGGGGGTTCCACCCCGTCGACACGCTCGTGCGGCGGGCGGGGCTGACCCCATCGCGAGTCCTGCGCTGGACCCGTCGCGCCGCAGACCAGCGCGGCCTCGGTCGGGCCGAGCGGGCCGCGAACCTCGACGGCGCACTCGCCGCTCGTGCGGACCTCGCCGGCCGCACCTTCATCCTGGTCGACGACGTCGTCACCTCGGGCGCGACGGCCAGGGAAGCGATGCGGGCCGTCGCCGACGCCGGGGGAGTCGTCGTCGCGGTCGCGGCGCTCGCCAGGGCCGATTCGACCGGTCCCCGGAACCGAGTATCAGACGAAGTCGGCGAACGCTGATGACATATGCAGGGTTCGGCACTACGGTGGCAGGACAGGCGTGAAAGGACCGCCCCAGACCGGGCGGTCAGCCGGATCAGGAGGTCGAACGTGGACATCAACATCGTCGGACTGGGACTCGGAATCACGGACCGTTTTCGCGAGTACGCGAACGAGAAGTCGGAGAAGGTCGAGCACCTCGCCGAGCAGGCGCTGTCGCTCGAGATCAAGGTCTCCCGTCACCACGACGCACACGGACGCAAGGGCGAAGACCGGGTCGAGCTGACGCTCGTCGGTCCTGGACCACTCGTCCGAGCGGAATCGACGGGCTCCGACAAATACGTCGCATTCGATCTCGCCCTGGCCAGGCTCCTGGAACGCATTCGACGATCCAAGGATCGGAAGAAGGTGCGCCGCGGCAAGCATCGCACCTCGCTGCAGGAGGCCTCGACCGCAGGGTTCAGCGGTGTCGCCATTCAGGCGGCCGCGCCGGAACTGCTCGAGCAGGTTTCGACCGGGAGCGTGGCGACGCTCACGGCCGAGCACGAGGAGGACGAGGCCTACACGCCCGTCGTCATCCGCACGAAGGAGTTCCCGGCCGAATGGTTGAGCCTTGAGGACGCCGTCGACCGGATGGAACTCGTCGGCCACGACTTCTTCCTCTTCATCGACTCAGGTACGGAACGCGCAAGCGTCGTGTACCGCCGCAAGGGGTGGGACTACGGCGTGATCAGCCTCGACGAACAGGCCTGATACCAGCTCACACGAACGGCCGTCCGGTTTCCGGGCGGCCGTTCGTTGTCCCCGCCCCTGCCCGTTCTGTCTGTTCACAACTCAGGAGCGCCCCGGCGTGTCGCGCCGAATCTAGCGGTTCTGGGCCGACTCGCCGAAGCCGCTCCTGAATTGCGAACAGGTCTGGTGCCCGGAGTGCTCAGGCGGTTGCGCGTCAGACGGTTGCGGCTTGCTGGGCGGACGGCCTGCCCCGGCGCGGGATGTCTTGCGCGAGCGGGAAGTCCGCGCGGACGGGGCCCGTGAGGATCGTCCGTTCGACGTGATCGAGCCAGGCGAGTTCGCCCTCCGCCTTGAACCGTGCCGCCGAATCGACGATCCCCGCCGCGATCTGATCGTCGCTCGGGACGGGGGTGAGCGCTGCGAGGCGGTCGAGCAGTGCGAGCCGTTCGGTCGCGATGACCGCGGCGGCGTCGATGCCCGGCAAGGTCACCGCGATGGCGATCTTGGTCACGAGGTCGTCTCGTGAGGCGCGCGCGGACGCTTCGGCCGCGTCCAACCAATCCGTCACGGCCAGGCGCCCGGCCTGGGTGATCCGGTAGAAGACGTGTCCCTCGCTGTTCACGTCCCCGCGTTCCACAAGGCCGTCACGTTCGAGACGGTCCAGCGTCGTGTACGTCTGTCCGACGTTGAGCGAACTGCGGGCGCCGGTCCGGCGATCGAATTCGCCGCGCAGCTGGTACCCGTAGCAATCGCCCTCCGACAGGATCGCGAGCAGCCCGAACTTGACCGACATCGTTCCTCCTGGAGCTGCAGACGAAATTGCGTACCGTGTACTGAACACTGCCGACTCTACGTGTTCAACGGCCGAAAACGGGGAGGCCGGGCACGCCTCCGAACCTGCGGCGTTCACTGCTGGGTGAATCGGATGCCGACACACAGCCTCCATCCATGCACCTCCCCGGTAACATATGGGGAGGACTGTCCCGAGATCGGTGACAGCGAGTCCGCGCCGTCGGCCGGACGGGGCGCAGCCCCCTGAGCACGTAAATGGAGAGCAATTCGTGGCCTCACCACTAGAGAAGATCCTTCGTGTCGGCGAAGGACGCATCCTCAGGAAGCTTCAGAGCTACACGAAGGCGGTCAACGCCCTCGAAGACGACTTCGCCGATCTGAGCGATGACGAGCTGAAGGACGAGACGACGACGCTCCGCGAGCGTCACGCGAACGGCGAAAGCCTCGACGACCTCTTGCCCGAGGCGTTCGCGGCGGTGCGCGAGGCAGCGCGCCGCACGCTCGGCATGCGTCACTTCGACGTCCAGATCATGGGCGGCGCGGCCCTGCACCTCGGCAACATCGCCGAGATGAAGACCGGTGAGGGCAAGACCCTCGTCGCGACGCTCCCCGCATACCTCAACGCCATCGCCGGCAAGGGTGTGCACGTCGTCACGGTCAACGACTACCTGGCGTCGTACCAGTCCGAGATCATGGGGCGCGTCTTCCGCGCCCTCGGCATGACGACTGGTGTCATCCTCGAAGGCCAGACACCGGAGCAGCGGCGCGAGCAGTACGAGGCGGACATCACGTACGGCACGAACAACCAGTTCGGCTTCGACTACCTTCGCGACAACATGGCGTGGCAGGCCAAGGACATGGTCCAGCGCGGCCACTTCTTCGCCGTCGTCGACGAGGTGGACTCGATCCTCATCGACGAGGCGCGCACGCCGCTCATCATCTCCGGTCGCGCATCGGGTGAGGCGAACCGCTGGTTCCAGGAGTTCGCACGTCTCGCGCTCCGACTGGAGTCCGGTGAGGACTACGAGGTCGACGAGAAGAAGCGCACCGTCGGCGTCCTCGAACCCGGCATCGAGAAGGTCGAGGACTACCTCGGCATCGACAACCTGTACGAGTCGGCCAACACGCCGCTCATCTCCTTCCTGAACAACGCGATCAAGGCTCGTGCGCTGTTCAAGAAGGACAAGGACTACGTCGTGATGAACGGCGAGGTGCTCATCGTCGACGAGCACACCGGCCGCATCCTGCAGGGTCGTCGCTACAACGAGGGCATCCACCAGGCGATCGAGGCCAAGGAGGGCGTCGCCGTCCAGGCGGAGAACCAGACCCTCGCGACGGTCACGCTGCAGAACTACTTCCGTCTCTACAAGACGCTGTCCGGCATGACCGGTACCGCGGAGACCGAGGCGGCCGAGTTCATGTCCACGTACAAGCTCGGCGTCGTCGCGATCCCCACGAACAAGCCGATGCAGCGCATCGACCAGTCCGACCTCGTCTACAAGAACGAGGAGGCGAAGTTCGCCCAGGTCGCCGAGGACATCGTCCTGCGCCACCAGGCCAACCAGCCCGTCCTCGTCGGCACCACGAGCGTCGAGAAGAGCGAGTACCTCTCACGCCTGCTCGCGAAGAAGGGCGTCAAGCACGAGGTCCTCAACGCGAAGAACCACGCGCGTGAGGCCGCGATCATCGCTCAGGCCGGTCGCCTCGGCTCCGTCACCGTCGCCACCAACATGGCCGGTCGTGGAACCGACATCATGCTCGGCGGCAACGCCGAGTTCCTCGCTGTCGCGGCCATGAATGCGAAGGGCCTCAGCCCGTCCGAGACGCCGGAGGAGTACGAGGCGGCTTGGGACGAGGTGTTCGCCGCCGTCAAGGCCGAGGTCCGTGAAGAGGCCGACAAGGTCGTGGAGGCCGGCGGTCTCTACGTGCTCGGCACCGAGCGCCACGAGTCGCGTCGCATCGACAACCAGCTGCGTGGTCGTGCCGGCCGTCAGGGCGACCCGGGTGAGAGCCGCTTCTACCTGTCGCTCACCGACGACCTCATGCGCCTGTTCAACGCCGGTGCGGCAGAGAGCCTGATGGGTCGCCAGAACGTTCCGGACGACCTCGCGATCGAGTCCAAGATCGTGAGCCGCGCCATCCGCAGCGCGCAGTCGCAGGTCGAGGCGCGCAACGCCGAGATCCGCAAGAACGTCCTCAAGTACGACGACGTCCTCAACCGCCAGCGCGAGGCCATCTACGGCGACCGCCGCCACATCCTCGAGGGCGACGACCTGCACGATCGTGCGCAGCAGTTCCTCGAGAGCGTCATCGACGAGGTGCTCGACGAGCACACCGGAGAGGGCAACGGCGACGACTGGGACTTCGATGCACTGTGGACGGAGCTCAAGACGCTGTACCCCGTCGGTCTGACGATCGACGAGGTCGTGCAGGAGGCCGGAGCGAAGGGTCGCATCAACCGCGACTTCATGCGCCGCGAGATCCTGTCCGACGCGAAGCTCGCGTACTCCAACCGTGAGGAAGCGCTCGGCGAGACCGCCATGCGTGAACTGGAG
Source organism: Plantibacter sp. Mn2098 (assembly GCF_049319745.1). Lineage (NCBI taxonomy): Bacteria > Bacillati > Actinomycetota > Actinomycetes > Micrococcales > Microbacteriaceae > Plantibacter > Plantibacter sp. Mn2098. Next base: position 550,077 of record NZ_JBMOUH010000001.1, read on the forward strand.
CGTCGCGTCGTCCTCCAGGTGATCGACCGCCGCTGGCGCGACCACTTGTACGAGATGGACTACCTCAAGGACGGCATCGGCCTGCGCGCCATGGCGCAGCGCGACCCGCTGGTCGAGTACCAGCGCGAGGGCTACGCCATGTTCCAGCAGATGATGGGGCAGATCCGCGAGGAGAGCGTCGGCTTCCTGTTCAACCTCGAGGTCGAGGTCAATGCGATCGAGGGCGAGGAGGCTCCGGCCATCTCCGCTCGCGGTCTGACCCAGGAGACGCCCGAGAACGAGAAGCTCAGCTACTCCGCTCCGAGCGAGCAGGGCGGCGTCGAGGTGCGCAACCAGCGCGGTCAGATCGAGAAGGCCGCCACGGAGCGGGCTCAGCGTCTGCAGCGTGAAGCAGCCATCGAGAAGGCCGCCGCAGAGGGCAACGTCCCGGCGCCTGCTGCTCGTGGTGCGTTCGGTCAGAAGGCCGACGACTCCGAGGCGGCACCGGTGAACCGCGCGGAGCGCCGCGCGAAGGGCAAGAAGTAACACCAGCGCCACCCGCTGCACAACGGCCGCCGATCATCGATCGGCGGCCGTTGTCGTCTCCAGGGGATCGTCGTCCGCCTGCGGGATCAGAGGACGCTGATGGAGGTGGCTCGCCAGCGGCGGTCGAGGCCCTCCAAGCGGATGGCGACGGCCCTCGACCGCGTCTTGGTGTGCACCATCACAACCGCCTCGATGACGCCGTCACGCGGTTCGGAGACCGTGACCGTGCCGATCTGCACGACCGGGCGTGCCGTCGGCAGACCACGAACCCGACGTGCGCGCTCGGCGAGGATCGCGCGCTTGAGGAGGACCGTGTGCACGTCGGCGGTGATCCATCTGGCGAGTTGCGCCAGATCCCTCGCCCCGGCGATGACCTCGATCACACTCCTGGTGAGATTCACGAGGAGGGGCTTCGGGTCCGGCAGCTTGGCGGTGGAGACGGGTTGCTGACCGAAGAAATCGTCCGCGATGAAGCGGTCCGACGGCGCAGGATCGACCGGATGCGGAAGGTGGTGGTCTCGGCGACGCGACGCAGCGGCGTCGTCGTCTGGCAGAGCAATGCTCATCTCGGTCTCCGTACGCGGTTCGGTCGTCATCGACGGCTGGCAAACTGGAATGCCACATCAAAGCATGTCGGCGTACTGGAAGTCCAGAGTCACTGAAGCCTGTGGAGAACTCCCGACGCGGATGGCCGCAGCGCACTAGCGTCGACGGATGCGATGGGACAGCCTGTTCGATGATCTCGCCGGTCAGCTCGACCACGAGCTCGGAGTCGACGATGCGGGTCTCGACCTCGAGGAGGAACGTCTGCGACGCGGTCGGCTGACGCTGCGCGATCGGATCCTCGCGTGTGCACGGGCCGGTGGGGCGCCCGTGCTGCTCGAGCTCGCGGACGGCTCCGCTCTCCGGCTGATTCCGCGGACGTTCGGCCGGGATTGGTTCGCCGCGGTCGTCGCCGGGGCCGAGCATCGGGAGCTGGTGATCCCCATGTGGGCGGTGTCATCCATCCGGCTCGGTCCGGCGGAGGTGGAGATGAGCCTCGCACCCGCCGACCGACCGGAATCACGGCTCGTGGATCGGCTGACGCTCTCGTTCGTGTTGCGGGATCTGAGCCGCCGCCGGACGGCCGTGCGCATCGCGTGCGCCACGGGGACCGTCCACGGGACGATCGACCGGGTCGGTCGTGATCACCTGGATGTCGCCGTGCACGAGCCCGGGTCGTCGCGTCGTTCGTCGAACGTGGTGGAGATCCGGGTGATCGCCTTCAGCACGGTGGTGTCGGTGGAGCGCAGCGGGCTCGGCTGAGCGGGCTCGGCTGAGGGGGGCCGCTGAGTGGGTGCTGCTGAACCGGCTCAGCCGAACGGGTGCTGCTGACGGATGATGCGGCCGCCGCTCAGCTCGGGGAGATCGGCCAGCTGCGCCTGCTGCCAGAGCGCGCTGCGCCTGGCCTCCTCGTACTGTCCGTCGATGTACCCCTCGAGGACGTCGCGCTCGATGCGCCACGGCCCGCCGCGGCCGACCCGGATGGCCGGGAGCTGCCCGGAATCGATCAACTCGGCGACATCGGTCGTTGAGACGTTCAGGATGTCCGCGGTGTCCGCGATCGTCAGGAATCGTCCGAGTGCGGTGTCGTCCTGGAGAACGTTCATGGTTCGATTATCGGCTGCGGACGATGGTCGGAACGCAGTCGGTCGCGTCTGTGGATAACTTTCTCGCGCTCCCGCGGAAGTCGACACCATGGGAACAGGCCGTCGATGCGGCCTTGAGCGAGCCGGCGACGTCGGCGGGAGGAGTTGCCATGACCGATGCCGGCCCCAGAGGACGTGGATTCACCGATGAGGCCGCCCGCCGGAGCGGCCCGTGGTTCGATCCGCGTTTCGCAATCGGGATCGCCCTCGTGGTCGTGAGCCTCGTCGGCGTCTGGTGGCTCGTCACGGCGTCCGACCGGACGGTCGCCGTATATGTGGCAGGATCGACGCTCACGGCCGGCCAGGCTGCCGGTCCGGCCCAGCTGCGGACCGTTCAGGTCAGGCTCGGTCAGTCGGAGGACATGTACGTGCGGGTCGGATCCCTGCCGGAGGGCGGGCTCGTGGTCACACGCACCGTCGGTAAGGGCGAGCTGCTGCCGGTGGCCGCGGTGGGCGATGCGACCGCGGTGGGCGTCGCAGCGGTCGTCGTCACCGTGGCGGGCGCGCTGCCGCAGGAGATCGAGACGGGAACGGTCGTCGACGTCTGGTCCGCCGCGCCGCTGCAGTCGGGTGAGTACGGGCCGCCGACCGTGCTCGTCTCCGCGGTCACCGTGGTCACCGTGACGAAGGAGGATGGACCGCTCGGCTCGGGTGACGGCGTCTCGGTCGAACTCTCGGTTCCGCGGTCGAAGGTCGCGACGGTGCTCGCCGCGATCGCCGCCGAACACCTCGTGTCCCTGGTCCCTGCCGAGCCGGGCGCATGAGCGCCTCCCGCATCCTCCTCGGTGTGGATCAGCCGATGGAGGCGGACATCCTGACACGAATGCTTGAGGACGGACATCGGGTGGTCGGCCGATGCATCGACGCCGAGGCTGTCATCTCCGCACTTGCGCAGAGCGCGTGCGGGCAGATCGACCGTGTTGTGGTCTCGGGTGGTGAACGGCACGTGACGGCCGCGCTCGTCGAGGAGGCGCGCCGGTACGGAGCACGCCTGCTTATCGTGTCGGACGGCGAGGCCGAGGCAGGCAGGGTTGCGGCGCTCTGTGCCGGCGCCGGAGCAGACGCTGTGGACGTGCTGCCCCTGTCCGCAGGGCTGGAGGCCCTCGGAGCCGCGATGCGACGTGGCGAGACGATGCAGGCGGCCGCTCGGCCACCTGGGACGGTGCTCGCCGTGTGGCACGCGAGCGGCTCGCCGGGAGCCACGACCATCGCCGTCAACCTGGCCGCCGAGTTCGCCTCCTCCGGCCGGCGTGTGGTGCTCGCTGACGCCGATACGTACGCGGCGTCGATCGCACCGATGCTCGGCCTGTTGGACGAGGCGCCCGGTTTCGCGGCGGCCTGTCGCCTCGCCGCCTCCGGAGCGCTCGACGCCGGACAGCTCGAACGCATCTCCGTCATCCACGCGGCCGCGACCGGCGCGTTCCGGGTCCTCACCGGCATCGCGAGATCGTCACGCTGGCCCGAACTGACCGGGGAACGGGTCGAGGCGACGCTTCTCGCCTGCCGTGCGTGGGCAGACGTGGTCATCGTGGACACCGGATGCTGCATCGAAGCGGACGAGGAGATCTCGAGCGACTTCTTCGCACCGTGACGGAATGCGGCGGCGCTCGCCGTCCTCGGGGCGGCCGACCACATCATCGAGGTCGGCACGGGGGACCCCGTTGGCATCTCACGGCTGCTCCGTGGGCATGCCGAGCTGGTTGAACTCGTCGACCCCGCCAGGGTGTCGATCGTCGTCAATCGGGTACGGGCCTCCTCGGTGGGGCTCGACCCTGCAGGTCAGATCGCCACGACGCTCGCTCGATTCGGCGGCGTCTCGGCGGCCGGGATGCTGCCGGAGGAGCAGCGCAGGATCGATGCGGCGGTCATCGCGGGCCGGACGATCCGGGAGCGCTCGGGCCGGTCCGCCTTCGCCGCGGCGATCCGGCAGCTCGCAGCGAAGACCCTTCCAGAACGAACCGTGTCGTCGATCAGCCGGGCCGACGCACGCGCCGGAGCACGAGCCGAAGCGCGGGCCGGCACACGCGCCGACACGCGGGCCGACACACGGGCCGACACACGGGCCGAAGCGCGCGCCGACACACGGGCCGCCCGGAGGACCTCCACAGGAAAGGCGCGCGGCCGACCCTAGACTGGGGGAGTGTCGACGCTCAGTGATCTTGTACTCGCCCAGGGGCGCTCCAGCGCAGAAGACGTCGAGTGGCTGCACATGCTGCTCGCCGACAGCCAGCTGCTCGCGGACCTCGCCTTCGCCGACATCGTCATCTGGGTGCCGACGGCGTCCGGGAGCTTTATCGCGGTCGCCCACTCGCGCCCGTCGAGCGCCGCGACGCTGTTCTACCGCGACTTCGTCGGCCAGTCGATCAAGCAGGAGTGGCGCAAACAGGTCACCGACTGCTTCGAGAGCGGCCGCATCATCGAGTCCTCGGCACCCGATTGGTATGAGGAGACGCCGACGCGCGTCCGCGCCGTTCCCGTCGCCCGCAGGCTCTCACCGACCGAGAAGGTCAACGCCGACGCGCCCATCGCCGTCATCACGCGGCACACGAACCTCGGTGAGGCGCGCACGCCCAGCCGTCAGGAGCTGACGTTCAACGATTGCGCGAGCGACCTGTTCGAGATGATCGCGGCCGGTGACTTCCCCGACCTCGGCGCACCGACCGGCCCTCGCCGAGGCGCACCGCGGGCCAGCGACGGCCTGATGCGTCTCGATGTCGACGGTACGGTCACCTTCGCGAGCCCCAACGCGCTCTCCGCGTTCAACCGCATCGGCTTCGACGAGGAGCTCGAGGGCGAGTCCCTCGCCGAGGTGACCACACACCTCCTGCCCGGAACGCTGACCGTCGACGAATCGCTCCCGCTCGTGGTGACCGGTCGTGCCCCCTGGCGCACCGACATCGAGAACAAGGGCGTGACGATCTCCTTGCGCGCCATCCCGCTGCGCAGCCGCGGCGACCGGATCGGCGCCATCGTCCTGTGCCGCGACGTCAGCGAACTGCGCCACCAGGAGCAGGAGCTCATCACCAAGGACGCGACGATCCGCGAGATCCACCACCGGGTCAAGAACAACCTGCAGACTGTCGCGTCGCTGCTGCGCATCCAGGCCCGCCGCACGCACTCCGAGGAGGCGCGCAACGCGCTCAGCCAGGCCATGCGCCGGGTCGCGGCCATCGCGGTTGTGCACGACACGCTGTCGGAGGGCCTCAACCAGAACGTCGATTTCGACGAGGTGTTCCAGCGCGTGCTGCTGCTCGTGACGGAGGTCGCGAGCTCGCACAACACAACGGTCCGCCCGACGTCCACCGGCACGTTCGGCAACCTGCCGAGCGAGTACGCCACCCCGCTCGCGCTCGCGCTCACGGAGCTCGTCACGAACGCGGTCGAGCACGGGCTGAACGGTCGTGACGGCGATGTCGCCATCACTGCGAACCGGACGGACGACGTGCTGTCCGTGCAGGTGCGCGACAACGGAGCAGGTCTGCCGGAGGGCAAGGTCGGATCCGGGCTCGGCACGCAGATCGTGCGCACGCTCATCCAGGGTGAGCTCGGCGGCACGATCGACTGGCACACGCTGATGGGGAGCGGGACCGAGGTCACGATCGAGGTGCCGTTGCGCTGGGTCGCGAAGAACTGATCGCTGCCCCTCGGGTGTCAGGGCGCGGCGTGCCGGAGGCACACAAAAACCCCCTGCCCCGCACACCGAACGGGTCGTGGTGTGCGAAGCCGGGGGCTGTGAGTCAGGAAGCGCGGCGGGCGCGAGCTGCGCGGCGCTTCAGAGCGCGGCGCTCGTCCTCGCTGAGGCCACCCCAGACGCCCGAGTCCTGGCCGGTCTCGAGCGCGTACTGGAGGCACACCTCGGTGACGGTGCAGTTGGCGCAGACTGCCTTCGCCTTGTCGATCTGGTCGACGGCCGGACCGGTGTTGCCGACCGGGAAGAACAGCTCGGGGTCGACGGTGAGGCAAGCAGCTTTGTCGCGCCAGTCCATAGGGGTACTCCTTTTATTGCAGGGTAGATTTCTTCAACCGATCAATGGGGTCGGGAAGCGAATGCCGATTTGCGAGGGGGATGATCGTCCAGAATGGGATCTGTCCACTTCCTCGTGGACGTCAAATCGGCCTCAATCATGGTTTCATATCGGTAGTGGCAAATCAATAGTCAAGTTTGGGATACCTCTGTGAGTACCGACCAGAATGCGCGTGGCGAATCGACGAACGACGACGCGAGCAGGCGACCCGCCGTGCGGGCGCTCGTGGTGCTGCTCAGTATCGAGGCGCTGTTCATGGTGGGCCTGTCCGCCTGGTTCCTCTTCGAACTCGTCGCGGCGAAGCCGTCCTCGTTCGCGAGCGCACTCGCCATCTTCGTGATCCTGCTCATTGCCACGGTGTTCGTCAGCGCACTCGCCATCGGTGCGATCCGTCGGCGGACCTGGATCCGGGGTGGGGCCGTGACCTGGCAGATCGTGCAGATCGCGGTGGCGATCGGCGCGTTCCAGGGGGTGTTCGCGCAGCCGGGCATCGGCTGGTTGCTGCTCATCCCATCGCTCGTGGTGCTCGTCCTGCTGTTCACGAAGCCGGTCATCGCGGTCACCCGACGCGAGTTCAACTGAACTGAGGCGGGTGCCCCCCGTCCCGCTCGCTGTCCGCGAACAGGGGAAGGTCTCATCGGCGTGCGCGATTATCTTTGGAGAGTTGAGTCACATCCACTCAACTTTCATTCGATCAGCCGGGCTGCCGCATCGCTCCCGACTGTGCCTGACACAGGAGGAACACCATGGCTCTCACCTTCGACCCCACACGTGACCGCGAACGTCTCGCTGCAAGCCTGCAGGGCGCCACTGCAGGGCCGCGGAAGATCCCGATGGATCTGTACCGCGACAGCGACGTCTACGTCCTGAGCGCCGATCTGCCGGGCGTCGACCCCGCGTCGGTCGACATCGACGTTGACGGGCAGCTGCTCACGATCCGTGCCGAGCGCACGCCCGCGAGCGGCGACGACATCACCTGGATCGCCCGCGAGCGTCGGACGGGCAGCTACCTGCGCCAGTTCACGCTCGGACAGGGCATCGACACGGAGCACATCGCTGCGAGCTACGTCAACGGCGTGCTCAACGTGACCGTTCCCGTGAGCGAGCGTGCGAAGCCGCGCAAGGTCCAGGTCGCGACGGGCGCGTCTGCTGCGCCCTCTGCGCCTGCTGCCTCTGCTGCCGAGGCCCCCGCAGCCGCGTAGGTCATCGCGGCCGCCTCGGCGAGGCCGTTCGCAATTCAGGAGCGCCCCGGCGCGTCGCGTCCGATCCGGTGGATCTGGGACGACACGCCGAGGGCGCTCCTGAGTTGTGAACGGGCCCTTCCACAGGCTCAGGGACCGGGCGGGGACGGTGTTGTGGAGCCTCGACGAGCTCAGGGACCGGGCGGGGATGATGTTGCGGGGCCCTTCGACGGGCTCAGGGACCGGCGGGGACGGGTCAGACGGCGGCGAGTGCGTGCGCGTCGAGGATCGTGTAGCTGTACCCCTGCTCGGCGAGGAAGCGCTGACGGTTCTGCGCGAACTCCTGATCCACCGTGTCGCGTGCGACGAGCGTGTAGAAGTTGGCGGCGAGACCGGACTTCTTCGGACGCAGCAGGCGACCGAGGCGCTGCGCCTCCTCCTGCCGAGAACCGAACGAGCCGGACACCTGGATGGCGACCGTCGCCTCCGGGAGGTCGACCGAGAAGTTCGCGACCTTCGACACGACGAGCACCTCCTCCTCACCGTCGCGGAAGGCCTGGTAGAGGCGTTCCCGCTCGTCGATGGGGGTCGAACCGGTGAGCTGCGGCGCGCCGAGCGCCTCCGAGAGCTCCTCGATCTGATCGAGGTACTGACCGATCACGAGGATCCGTTCGCCGCGGTGACGCTCGACGAGCGACTTCACGACGTCGAGCTTGGCCGGCGCGGTCGCGGCCAGCCGGTAGCGTTCGTCGTCGGCCGCCGCCGCGTAGCTCAGCCGGTCGGACTGCGGCAGGTCGACGCGCACCTCGAAGCACGCGGCAGGGGAGATGAAGCCCTGCGCCTCGATCTCCTTCCACGGCGCGTCGAACCGCTTCGGGCCGATGAGCGAGAAGACGTCGCCCTCCCGGCCGTCCTCACGGATGAGCGTCGCCGTCAGGCCCAGCCTGCGCCTCGCCTGCAGCTCCGCCGTGAGCTTGAACACTGGCGCCGGCAGCAGGTGGACCTCGTCGTACACCACGAGTCCCCAGTCCATCGCGTCGAGCAGCGCGAGGTGCGCGTACTCGCCCTTCCGCTTGGCGGTGAGGATCTGATAGGTCGCAATCGTGACCGGCTTGACCTCTTTGACCTGACCGGAGTATTCGCCGATCTCGTCCTCGGTGAGCGAGGTCCGTTTGAGGAGCTCGTCACGCCACTGCCTGGCAGAAACCGTGTTGGTGACGAGGATAAGCGTGTTGGTGCTGGCCGACGCCATCGCCCCGGCTCCGACGAGTGTCTTGCCTGCGCCGCATGGCAGCACAACGACCCCGGACCCGCCGGCGAAGAAGTTGTCGATCGCCTGCTGCTGGTATCCCCGCAGGGTCCAGTCGTCCTGGATCAGATCGATCTGGTGCGGCGTCCCCGGCGTGTATCCGGCGAGGTCCTCCGCCGGCCAACCGAGCTTCACGAGCTCCTGCTTCAACTGACCGCGGGCCCACGGCTCCACGAGGAAGGTGTCGGGGCTCGGGTGGCCGATGAGGAGCGGGGCGATGCGCTTCGCTCCGGCGACCTCGGTGAGGACCGGCTGGTCCGCGGAGCGGAGGATCAACTCGCCGTCCGCGGAGCGTTCGATGATGAGCCGGCCGTAGCGGTTCACGGTCTCGCGCATGTCGACCGTGACGGATGCGGGGATGGAGAACTTGGAGTACCGCTCGAGCGTCTCGATCATCGAGTCGGCGTCGTGACCTGCTGCACGGGCGTTCCACAGTCCGAGCCGCGTGATGCGGTAGGTGTGGATGTGCTCTGGCGCGCGTTCGAGCTCGGCGAAGACCGATAGGTCGTGTCGTGCGTCCTCGGCGAGCGGGTGCGCGACTTCGAGCAACACGGTGCGGTCGCTTTGGACGATCAGTGGTCCATCAGACATAGCCCTCAAGTCTACCGGGGTCTGCTCTGGATACACCCCGTGCGTCGGTGAAGTCGCGCGCTCGGCACCGTCCCTGGGCCCCGCGCTGGTCCGCTCACCGTGCGGCGAGGACCTCCGTGATGGTCGACAGCGGGAGGGTGCGTTCCACGTCGGCCGCACGATCGAGCCCGCGGAGCCGGCCGGCGGAGAGGCTCGTCGGTTCGAGTGTGAACGTCGCAGCGCGGTCGCCGAAGACGACGCTCACGGTCACCGGTGTGTGGTCGCGGACGGCGATCTCCAGCTGCTTCGACAGCCACGCCCTGCCGGTGTCGCCGGCGTCGCCGTCGCGGAGTCTGGCGACGAGGTCCGGCGCGGTCGCTGCAGGGGAGACATCGGTCGTCCGTGCAGGCGCCTGCCGTCTGATCTGGATCGGTGCGCCGTGTTCGTCCTCCGCGATGACCGGGTACTTGGCGTCGTGCAGCGCCCAGTACACCGTCTCCGGCGAGAGCCTGGAGGCCAGTCGGTGCTGGTCGGTGTGTCGGAGCCCGAGCGGGCCGAGGCCCTGGTCAACGCTGATGGCCGCGATCATCCCGGCGTCCTCCGAGCGCACGTACGACACACGTCCGGCCTCGGCAGAGCCGTCATCGCTCGCCCCGATGAGCCCGACGCGCACCCGTCCGAACCGATGCTCCGCTTCCGTGATGAGGTACTGCAACGGTTGTGGGATGCCGGTGAGGGACACGGAGCGCAGGTAGTCGAGGAGCGACTGCGCGGATTCTCCGTCCGCGAGGGCGCGGGCGATCGTCGCGGAGGTGAATCGGTACCTGGACGCCTGGGCGCGGCCCTCCGGATCGGCGATGAGCCGGAGCTTTGCATCGAGGGACGCCTCTGGCGGACCGAGCGCGATGACCGTGAGATCGTCCTGCAACACGACCTGGCTCACTTCCGCCGGCAGGAGGGCGGCGAGGGCCTGCTCGGCGGCATCGTCCTCGCCGAGGAGGAGCCGACGGGCCGGGGTGGTTGTGGTGCCCTCGACGCTCACGCCGAGGAGTTCACCGGCAGCCTGCACGAGCCCGGCCGCGGTTTTGAGCGTCTCGGCGCCGGCCGGGTACCACGCAGCGAGGTCCGTCTGGAGGTCGGCGGTACCGCTCAGGTACGCGTCGATCGCGCGGGATCGGAAGGTCTCGGGGATCGATGAGAGCCAGGCCGTCGCGAGGAAGCGCCACCGTTCGGACACGGTCGAGGAGAGCCAGGACTCGCCGGCCTCGCTCACCCGGATGTATCCGCCGACCACGAGCGTGAGTCCGGCATCGGCCGCCGTCTGGAGGATGAGCTCGACCTGGGTGGTCGTCGAATTCGCGGCGGCCGCCATCCGCTTGAGGTCGGGCATGGAGGGCGCGCCCCGGCCCAACTGGCGGGCAGGATCCTTGGCGAGTTCGTGCATGCTCTCGGCGAGCACTCCGACGCCGAGCGTCGCGCGTTCCGCACCGATCTGGTCGATCGTGGCCTGGTCGATGTTCCCCGGGCCGGGGTGGTGGTCGGCGGACGGAGGTGCTTCGGAGGGGGAGGCTTCGCCGGCTTCGGGGCCGGATTCAGATACCTGTGCGGTTGGCGCTGCAGCGGCGAGGCGGAGGAGTTCGTCGGCCGACGGGAGCCCCTGTGCAGGCCACGCGGCGAACACCGCGCCGAGCGGGGCGACCGGGACCACGGCGTCGGAAGGTGGAGATGACGCGTCGTCGGCGCCGTCCACGGTGGTGACGAGCAGGAGCCGTTCGGCAGTGCCCACGGCGTCGCGGACGACGTCCTCGGGGAGCCCCGTCGCCTGGACGAGGTCCGCCCTGGTGGCTGGGCGACCGCCGGCCCCGCCGGTGGACGTGCGCGAAGCGGCGACCAGCACCGCGAGCGTGTTGCGGTCCTGGAGCGTCAGGACGCGGCTGATGTTCTGCTCGTCCAGGAGCGCCTCGGCCAGATCGAAGAAGTCGCCGATCTTGGGGGAGACGATGCGACGCTCGCGCAGCAGTTCGCGGAGCGCGTCGTCCGGTGTCTCCCGGAGCCGGCGCGCGATCGCGAAGGCGTCGCTCATGACGTTCAGCGCGACGACGTTCCGCGGGACTCGCGTGAGCGCCGGATGGCGCCGACGATCATCAGAGCGATGAGGAGCAGGAACGCGATGGGAAGGCCGACGAGCGGCAGGATGGTCACGAACGGCCACACCCCGCCGGCGAAGTCAGCCTGGTGCATACCGGTCGCCGTGCCGATCATCACGGCGACGAACGCCGCAATCGACACGCCGACGATCGTCACGACCATGTAGGCCAGGATGCGTTCGGGCCGCGAGATGCTCGGCGTCTTCTCCTCAGTCACGCCTCCCAGGATACGGCAGCCGGGTCGACGTGCACGCGCGTCGCGTCGAAGTGCCGCTTCGGGGGCACCGACCGCGGGGCAAAATACCGAACCTTTATGGCCCACAAGTGTTGGTTACTGCTACATTTCCACGCATGACACAACGACGTACCTGGGGATTCATCGCGGCCGGAATGCTGACAGCCGGCAGTGTTCTGGCGTTCGCCGGACCGGCATCGGCCGCCCAGGGAGACGTCCTGTGCGAGGTCGCCGACGGCAGCGACTACCTGTACCGCGTGACGGATCTGGGTGCGGGGACCTTCCGGGTCGATCTGGTCGACGCGACGCTCTCGACGGCGGAAGCCTCCGAGGCGGACGAGTACCTGACCCTCCCGACGACACCCGTCGACCTCCGCTACGGCACGAGCGTCACCACGCTCGGCTCCGATTTCGAGCTCGTCGGCGCCCCGACTCCGTCCCAGGGGATCACCACGAGCTTCCCGCCGACGGGAGGGCTGCCGTTCGACGTCGAACTCGTCGGCGCCGCCGCAGGGCCCGGCGAGACCGTGAGTGTCGAGGACGCACCGGAAGGCGCCAGACTGACCTGGATGAGCGACCACGACGCCCTGGAGATCCCGGAGAGCCCGCGCATCGTCCCGAGCCAGTTCGAGTGGCCGTTCGACGCCATCGACGCCTCCGCCTCCGTGCTCAGCTTCACGATCCGTGTGGCGGACACCGCTCCGCGCGGCACCGATCTGACCGGGGTGGTGGGCTCGGCGGTCACGTTCAACGCCGCATCGCTCAACACCGTGACGGGTGAGGTCACCAGTGCAGGCGAGACCGCCGGATTCTCCGTCGAGGAGTGTGTGATCCCCGCATCGTCGATCCCCGTGCTCGCACCGCCGACGACGCCGACCCCCACGCCGACCCCGGTGGTCGCGTCGGTCGATGCCGCGAAGCTGCCGGACACGGGATTCGCCGGCGGACTCGTCGCACCGGCTCTCGCAGCTCTCCTGCTCGGATCCGGCGTCCTGTTCGCCCGCCGGCGTCTGCGCAGCTGAACACAGCCGCTCCAGCCGACTCCGGAGCGGACCTCTGGCCCGTCTTCCGGCGTCCAGGGCGGCTGAGCAACTAAGCTTGATGCGGGGCCGACTGCCCCGATTCGGCCGTGCTGTCCGCGCGGTCACCGCACGGCGCGCTGTTTCGCGCACAACACACAGCGAGGTTTCCATGCCCACCGGCAAGGTCAAGTTCTACGACGAGGAGAAGGGGTTCGGCTTCATCAGCTCCGATGACGGCCAGGAGGTCTTCCTGCACGCGTCTGCGCTCCCAGCCGGAACCACCGCCATCAAGCCAGGATCCCGGCTCGAGTTCGGCATCGCCGACGGCAAGCGCGGCGCCCAGGCGCTGTCGGTGCGCGTCCTCGAGACGCCGCCGAGCCTCGCGAAGCTCAAGCGCAAGCCGGCGGACGACATGGCGATCATCATCGAAGACCTCGTGAAGCTCCTCGACGGCATGGGCGGCGACCTGCGCCGCGGCAAGTACCCCAACAGCGCTCACAGCAAGAAGATCGCTGCCGTGCTGCGCAAGGTGGCGGACGAGCTGGATGCCTGACGTCGATCCGTTCGACCCGTTCGCGGTCCGGCTGCAGGCCGACCGTGAGGCTGCTGCTGCCGCCGCTGCCGAAGCCGAGGCTGCCGCCGAGGCGACCGTGGATGCCGGAGTGACCGATGCGCACGCGCCGGAAGCGGGTTCGGCAGTCGCCGAGGAGTCCGAGTCCGTCGTTGTGGATGCAGACCTCGCCGATGCGGCAGAACCGGCCGCAGAAGCCGGAGCCGAGGCAGAAGCCGATGCTCCTGTAGTCGAGGTGCCGGTCGAGCCTGCTCGCGACCCCATCCCGGACGAGACCCTCATCGCATCGGTCGACCTCGCCCGCACGGCCCTCCTCGGCATCACGCCGGAGCGCACGATCGGCGAGCCGGCGGGATACACGATCGTCGACGACCACCTGGTGTCGCTGCTGTTCGAGAACACGATGGCCGGGTACCCGGGCTGGTTCTGGACGGTCACGCTGTCTCGCACGAGCGACGACGCGCTGCCCAACGTGCTCGAAACCGAGCTGATGCCGGGCCAGGGCGCTCTGCTCGCCCCGCAGTGGGTCCCGTGGTCCGAACGGCTCGCGGACTACCGGGCTGCGCAGATCGCCGCTGCCGCTGCAGCTGACGAGCACGACGACGACCTCGATGACGACGAGGACGAGGTCGACGAGGACGAACTGAGCGTGCTGGCTCTCGACGGCGACGACGAAGACGACCTGGACGACGACTTCGAGGACGACGAGTCCGACGAAGACGATGAAGACGACGACGACGACGCGGATTCGGACGACGACGAGTCCGACGAGGACGAACCGGACGACGACGAGTCCGACGACGACCTCGACGAGGATGACGACGACTACGAGGACCCGCGCCTCGAGCGCTGAACCACCCTCACCGTTCGCGGATGAATCGGAGCTCCTTCGGGGCCGCTGATTCATCCGCGGACAGTCCGCTGTGCTCCAGGAGATCCACGATCCGCTTGGGGAAGCGCGGGATCAGGGGGCGCTCATCGCGACGCATCCAGTTCGAGGGGTGGCCCATGCCGACGAGCAGCGTCCGACGGCCATCGGCGGTCTCGTACTCGATGCGCGCCAGGAGTCCGCGAGGGCGCAGGCGCACGGATCTGACCGCGGTCAGGGGTGCCACCATCGTGTTCGTGCCGGCGGCGAGATCGATGATCGACGTCGTCAGCCGGACGGTGTGCTCGACCGCGCGTCGGCGGACGAGCCACTGGGTCGCTGCCACGACGACCAGGAAGATCGGCGAGAGCAGCACCAGGACGCCGGTGCCGATCCCGAAGCCGATGTGCTGCAGAGCGACGACGGCCGATAGATAGGCGCCGCCGCCCAGCAGACAACCCGCGGTGAGGATCACCAGACCCGTTGTGGTGCTCATCGGCACGGCGCGGATCTTCAGCGTGTACACGCCGCGTTCGCCATTCCATTCCGGCGTCGCGGACTCGATCATCGGACGTCGGTCGATGAGCTCCCAGGTGATGTGCGTGAACAGGGCCAGCCCAGACCACGCCGTGAACGGGAGGGCGGCGATGAAGAGGAAGAAGAACGTGCCGGAGAGCAGCGGTGGCTCCAACCGGAAGAGCGTTGCGAGGCCGACGGACGCCGTGGACCAGGCGAGCGCTGCCGCGACCGCGATGACGACTCCGGCGTGCACGAGCAGCCGTGTCCGCAGGCGATCGAATCGCTGGAGAGCGTCCACGAAGTCGGTTCCGCACAGGACTCCGGCGAGCAGCGCCAACAGGAACGGGACGAACTCTGCAGCCTCTCCGCGTGCCAGCCACCACGCTGCGGCGAGCCAGCAGACGACCGCGTAGAGGGATCCGTGGGAGAGGAGTGACCGGAGTCTCGATCGGGCGGCCGCGGGCATCCAGACAGTATTCCAGCAATCCTCCAGGTCATTCCCGTTCGACCCGGGCGATTCCTGGCGGCACCTGTCCGCAGATGCGGATCGGGCCGGCCTCAGCAGAGACCGGCCCGATGCGCGTCAGGGTGTTGCGATGATCAGAGGGCGCCGACGACGTGCTCGATGCTCGCGATGAGCTGGCGGACATCGCTCGGGTCGATCGCCGTGAACGTTGCGACGCGCAGCTGGTTGCGGCCGAGCTTGCGGTACGGCTCGGTGTCGACGATGCCGTTGGCGCGGAGCGTCTTGGCGACGACCGACGCGTCGATGGCGTCGTCGAAGTCGACCGTGACGACGACCTGCGAACGGTGCTCCGGGTTCACGACGAACGGGGTGACGTACTCCGTGCGCTCGGCCCAGTCGTACAGGGCCCCAGAGGACTCTGCCGTGCGGGCCGACGCCCAACCGAGGCCGCCGTTGCCGTTGATCCACTTGACCTGCTCATCGAGCAGCACGAGCGTCGACAGCGCCGGCGTGTTGAGCGTCTGGTTGAGGCGCGAGTTGTCGATCGCGTTCTTGAGGCTCAGGAACTCAGGGATGTACCGGCCGCTCGCCGCGATGCGCTCGACGCGGGCGATGGCTGCGGGGGAGAACAGGGCCAGCCAGAGGCCGCCGTCGGATGCGAAGTTCTTCTGCGGTGCGAAGTAGTAGACATCGGCCTCGGCTGCGGAGAAGTCGATGCCGCCGGCAGCGCTCGTCGCGTCGATGACCGTGAGAGCGCCGTCGTCGCCGTGCACACGCGTGACGGGCGCCATCACGCCGGTGGAGGTCTCGTTGTGCGGCCACGCGTAGACGTCGACGCCCTCGACGGCCTCGAACTCGGTGCGCGATCCGCCTGCGGACTCGCGGACGTCCGGCGCGGTCAGCCACGGGGCTGCAGCCGCTTTTGCGAACTTCTGACCGAACTCGCCGAACACGAGGTTCTGGCTGCGCTGCTCGATGAGGCCGAACGCCGCTGCGTCCCAGAACGCGGTCGAGCCGCCGTTGCCGATGATGACCTCGTAGCCCTCCGGCGCGTTGAAGAGTTCTGCGAGACCGGATCGGACACTGCCGACGAGGTTCTTGACGGGGGCCTGACGGTGGGAGGTCCCGAGGAGGGACAGGCCCGCGTTCGTGAGCGCGGTGATCTGCTCCGGGCGGATCTTCGACGGGCCGCATCCGAAGCGACCGTCAACGGGCAGAAGGGAAGAAGGAATGATGATCTCCGGCATGTGCTGATTCTAGTTGCGCCGGAGTGTCAGCCACTCACACTAGGCTTAGCTCGAAAACGTGCAATCGGGCAGGGAGGGCGTCGATGACCGATTTGATTGACACCACGGAGATGTATCTGCGGACCATCCTCGAGTTGGAAGAAGAGAACATCATCCCTCTGCGCGCCAGGATTTCGGAGCGCCTCGGGCACTCCGGACCCACGGTTTCGCAGACGGTCGGCCGCATGGAGCGTGACGGACTCGTCGTCGTTTCCGGCGATCGCCACCTCGAACTGACCGAGGCCGGCCGCCGCAAGGCCGTCCATGTGATGCGCAAGCACCGCCTCGCCGAGCGCCTCCTGAGCGATGTCATCGGCCTCGAGTGGGAGTACGTCCACGAAGAGGCGTGCCGATGGGAGCACGTGATGAGCGAGCAGGTCGAGCGCAAGCTGCTCGAAATGCTCAACCACCCCACGGAGTCGCCGTACGGCACGCCCATCCCTGGTCTCGACGAATTCGGCGACAGCCCGGCCGTCTCCTTCTCGCAGGGTGTGGTCAACATCGCCACGCTCGTCGCCGGCACGACGGAGCCCGTCACCGCGACCATCCGCCGTCTCGGAGAGCCGGCGCAGGTCGACCCGGAGCTGCTCCTGCAGCTCAAGCAGTCCGGCGTGATGCCGGCAGGCACCGGTCGGTTCTCCGCTGCCGGCAACTACGTGCTGGTGCACATCGACGGCTTCGATGAGGGGCTCGAGCTCCCCAACGAGCTCGCGACGCACATCTTCGTCGACGCGCCCGCCGCGTAAGCGCGCCTCCGGCGGCGGACGGCGCATTCCCGCCTGCCCTGCTCGATGCGCGCCGCTTCGATGAGACCTCGATGAGGAATTGCCGAAGTTCCACGGTTCGCCGTAACGAAAACGTGACATTCCTAGGGTTAGCCCGTAGGCTGTGACTCGTTCTCGAGGTCACCACCCGACCGATGGACACCGACCAAGGCATCTCCCTAGCCCGTTCCTTGGTTGTAGAAGCCGATACTTATGGCGGACGGGGCAGCTCTGTGCTGGTGAGATGCCGGAGGAATTCACTTGACTGCAGCTGGCGCGAACGGTCCCGAGGGGACCGGCACCAACCCGAGCGATGTTCCACTGACGAGACGACAGCTGCGGCTCCAGGAGCAGCAGGCTGCGGCCGGTGGCGTCGCTCCGGAAGCCGCTGACGCAGCGGACACCGGGCCGATCGTCGAGGCAGAGCTGGTCGAGACCGGTGTGGTCGACGCTGAGATCCTCGATGCCGACGTCGTCGAAGAGGTCGTTGATGCCGAGGTCGTGAGCGACTCCGCACCGAGCATCCCCATCGCGCCGCACGCCGTGACCGCGTCCGAGAGCGTCGCGCCCGTCGAAGACGGCATCGCGGCAGCCGCCGCAGAGGCCCCGACCGTTGCTCGTGGCATCCCGGTCCGCACCGGCCCGATCCGCACGGGCGGTGGCAAGAACCTCGCCACGAAGAACAGCGGCTCCAAGAACCTCGCCGCACGGAAGGCCAAGCCGGCCGGCGCACGCCCCGGCTCCGTCCGCGGCATCGCGACCATGGCCGTGCTCGTCCCGGCACTGCTGGCTACCATCGCACTTCCCGCCTACGCGGCGAGCACCGGCCCGACGGCCGAGTTCGGGACGTCTGAGGCCGCGAGCCTCAAGGCGTCCGGCGCACAGAGCGTTGTGGTCTCGGACAAGGTCGCCGACACGAACATCGCCCGTGACGCATACTCGGCGACGTCGCCGGAGGAACTGCAGCAGCGCCAGCGTCAGCTGGACGCCGCAGCGGCCGTCACGAACGCCAAGTACTCCATCCAGGTCTCCGCCGCCCGCGCAGAGGGCGACGACTACCCCTGGTACGACATGCCCACCGACGACGAGGGTGGCGGACTGTCGCCGCTGCGGTACTACTACCGCGAATGCGTCGACTTCGTGGCCTGGCGCCTCAACCGCGACGCCGGCACGCCGAACGGCGGCTGGGCGTACACGTGGGGCAATGGCCTGCCGCCGAGCAGCGCGTACGGCTGGTCGTCCGCGTGGCCGTACAAGCAGGGCACCACGGCGATCGCAGGCTCTGTCGCCTGGTTCACCTACAACCACGTCGCGTACGTGCAGGCGGTCAACCCCGATGGCACGGTTGTGCTCGAGGAGTACAACTACGGTGCGGCCCGCCACGCGTACAACGTGCGTGTGGTTCCGGCGAGCTCCGTCGCCTCCTACCTCTACCCGCCGGGTGTCGGCTGATTCGTCAGCTGATGTCGGTGTTGTGCATCGGGCCTTGGACAATCGTCCGAGGCCCGATCGCCGTTTCCGGGGACCTCCGTCAGGTGTTCCGCGGTCGACGAATCCGTGACGCTCGGATGAATCTGCCCTGACTGTGCACAGTTTTCGGGATTTGTGGGTTAATCTGGTGCTCTGCAACTCGGAAGCGGACCTGAGTCTTCTGGTCCTTGTGGTTCTGGAGAGGTTCAGAAGCTGATGCACGGAATACGTCGTCACGGTGCCGCGGTGGACCGCGGCCTGTACGCGCTCCGGCATTCCAGCCAACGGTGCAGCGGCGCAGCCGTGTGCGTGAGGGTGTTGTCATCATGACAGCGCCCTTTTTTGTTGCCTGGAAGTCGGCGGATGCCATGCGATCTCCGAGGGGCGACGTCGTTTCGTCGCGGCAGCCGTCGCGGCCGATCGAAAGGGAGCGTGCATGCGCACACTGGTGTTGAATGCGGGCTATGAGCCGCTCGCGATCGTGTCCTTCAAACGGGCTCTGATGCTCGTGATGAATCAGAAGGCCGTTGTGGTCGAGATCGACTCCTCGCATCCCGTCTACGCGTCGAGTGGGGAGTTCGATCGTCCGTCGGTCATCCTCCTCACCCGGTACGTGCGGATCCCGCATTCGAGACGCGTCCCCGTGACGCGTCGTGGTGTGCTTCGTCGCGATGGACACCGGTGCGCGTACTGCGGCAAGTCGGCGACGACAATCGACCACGTCCTGCCGCGCTCGCGCGGGGGAGTGGACAGCTGGGAGAACCTCGTTGCGTGCTGCCTGCGCTGCAACAACGTCAAGGGCGACCGGACGCCGTCGGAGATGAACTGGGACCTCGGGATCTCCCCGCGCATGCCGCACGGTTCGCACTGGATGGTGCGAGGCGTCGAGCGCCCTCAGCCCGACTGGGAGCAGTACCTGGAGCCTGCGGCGTAGTAGGCAGTCGCGGTGTTCCGCTGCACCCCGCTGCGTCCCGCTGCGCCCGCACGTCCCTCCTTCCCCGTCCACGAGGTGAGGCGCATTGTCGTCACTTTCTACGCGAGGTGAGGCGAATTGTCGTCCGCCCGCGCTCCGAGGGGCGATATGCCTCCCCTCGCGACGGGGCTAGCTGCTGCATGGGCGACGGCGAGGGGCGAGCGGCGAGGGGTGGCGTGCGAACGCCGCGTCTCCGCTAAACTCGTGTGGTCAGCCTCTGTAGCTCAATGGAAGAGCAGTTCCGTCCTAAGGAAAGGGTTGGGGGTTCGAGTCCCTCCAGGGGCACCAGAGAACGCTTACTAGAACCCAGAGCACTTTCCATGGGCTCTAGTCGGTCTTCTCTGGTTGACAACAATTCAGGCGACGCTTCGGCGTCTCCTTTGATCGTCTCGGAGTCAGATCCGAGATCAAAGGACTCCGCCCAGGCAACTTGCGCTTCCATGAGAAGCCGTGCGGGTTCCGCGAGTTCAGACTCGGCGCGGTCTTGATCCATGACCCAGATGCGCTTGAAGATGGACTGATTGAGTTCCCGACGCATCTCGTTGCTGGCGGTTCGGTACATCTCATAGGGATCGCGCAAGAGTTGCAGCCATCCCTTGAGGTAGTCCGCGCCGATGCTGATGTCGTCGTCGATCGTCGAGAGACGTGCTTGCAGCCCTGCGCGCTCCCGCTCGATCTCGGTGATCTTCTCGCGAGCTTTGGAACCAGCTAGTCCACCGTCAGCGACGAGATCGATCAGGTTGTCTGCGCGAGTCTGTAGTCGAATGATCTGGCCCTGGATCTGGTCGCGCATCTGGCGCTGGGTCCCGGCTTGATCCCGCAGCACGGCGTCTATCTGGGCGTCGACCCACTCGATGAACTCAGCGCGCAATTGCACAGTGCGGTAATGCTCGATGATCTTGTCCTCGACAAGGTCGAACGGAAGGTGACGCGAGTCGCAGATGCCCTCTTGACGACCCCGGCAGAAGAAGTAGAAGTACTCGCCACCAAGTCGTCCAATCGAGCGCTGAATCAGCATCCTCTTTGCGTGTAGTCCTCGGACTGCGTAGCACTCCCCGCACCAGAGGGTGCCCTTCAGATAGTGGGGATAGATGCGCTTGCGCTCGCCAGCGCGCCCCGATGCTTCGAGGCGAACTTGAACCCGGTCGAAGAGTTCGCGGTCGATGATCGCAGGGTGTCGACCTTCGAACTTCTCGCCCTTGTAGGTGATGTCACCGACGTAGTACGGATCACGCAGCATCGACGAAATCTTCGAGGTCGATATGGGACCGGCTGGTCGACGCGCGGTTGGGCGAGTCTCGAGTCCGCGATCGGTCAATGCATCCGCGATGTCCTCCATGGAGACGTCACCTTCGTCGAACATCTTGAATGCAAGTTGCACGAAGGGCGCGCGTTCTTCATCGACTGCGATGCCGCGAAACTCGCGGCCCTCGACGCGTTCAAGCGTGTTGATGTAGCCGAGGGGAGCCTTGCCAAGTGTCCCTCCGTTCTTGGCCTTCTGCCCCATCTTGTAGGCGATATCGGCACCGTCTTCGCGAGACCGGTACTCGTTGAATGCGGAGAGGATGCCGTGCATGAGTTGCCCGACGGGCGTCGCATCGATCTGTTCGGTTGCGGAGATCAGGGTGACGCCGCGCTTCTGTAGGTCTGCCATCACGATGGCGTCGTCGGTGCGGTTTCGTGCGAAGCGAGAGAGCTTGTAGACGATGACGTAGTCGACGTCCTTGTCGCGGCGGATACGTTCGAGCATGCGCTGGAACTCGACGCGCTTGGTCATCTCGGTTCCGGAGATCCCGGCCTCGACGTACTCGGCCACGATCGAGAGTCCGAGTTGGTCGGCCTTGCGCTCGCAAGACAGGCGCTGGGCTGGGATGGAGATGCCTTCGGGGTCGTAGTCGGTGTTGACCTGCCCCTTGGATGAGACGCGTAGGTAGACGACGGCTCGGCTGCCCGCTGGCGCGACTGCGCTCACCAGTGTGTTCTCAGTGGCGTCTGGCCATGAGGTGTCCGCGCTTGCCGCGACGGGTTCGGTGGCGGGCCGGAGCCGCGGTGGTGCCGCAACGAAAGCGGACGGTGGGGCGGATTCTGGCAGGTTCATGGCTGCCCTCCTTTCGGATGTGAGGGGACAGCCTCGAGGCGAGCAGCTACTCGGTTTCGAGAGAGAGGTGGTGGAGTGTGCGCCCCGTGATTCTTCGGGCCAGGGCGCGTGCCCGATGTCTGATCCGCCATCGGTTGCGTTCTCCGTTTACCCTCCAATTTTACCTCGTCAGGCCCGGATTTCCGGGCCTGTTGACCATTCCACAACACTCCCTGTCTGCCCACGGAGAACACCACTTTCGCGCGACGCTGGCGTCTCGAACCCACCGTCAGGGTGCTACTTGTTGAAGGCATAGACGGCTCCCTTGTGCTCGACGAGGTCATAGATCTCGCGGGTCTGCGCCTCGATGACACGGAGGTCGAGAGTGACCGCTCCGGGGAGCAACCCGCGCTCTGAGGCGAACGACTGGAGGTCGGCTTCCCACACTTCGACCTCCATGAGGCCCCGGAGTGCCGCCTCGACGGAATCGAACGTGCCAACGTAGGACTCGTCGAAGCTCTCGATGAGGTCGGGGCTGGTGGCGTCGACATCGGACAGCGAAAGGAAGGCCTGCAGGGCGTCATTCCTGCTGAGCTCCAGGATTTCAAGCGAGCGGCGGAGCTCGTCAACGCTGGTCTGAGTGCGGTCGGCGGGGATGTGCACGGTGAACGTCTGCTCACCGATGGTGACAGATGTCTCCACGAGCAGGAGCTGCAGCGTCGGTGGCAGGTGGTCGTTCATGAACTGCCGCCCGCTGCTGGTTCGTTCCCGCGCAATGACGTGCGTGCCGAACCAGTCGATCCACTCCCTAATCCCAGGCGGGGTGGTGGGGTCGATGTAGAGGTCGAGGTATTCCTCGCGGAGCGGCTCGTAGCATCCGTCGCTGTAGCCCGCCCGTCCGTACTCGGCCAGTGCTGAGGCGCGGCCTACGGCACGTCCGAGCACGTGGGCGATCTGGCGGGCAGTGTGCTCATCGATCTCGCGCTGCTCCTGCTTTGCGGTGGCGATGCCTTCGACGATCTGCTGTTCGTAGCGGCCGGCAGTGCGAACGAGCCGCTCGGGGTTTCGGGTGCTCGGTTCTTGCTCGTTCATCGGCGCCCACCTCCCGAGATGACGAAGCGCCCGAGCATGTCGACCCAGGACTCCCGCTCGAGCGGGACGCGCACCTCGTTGAGTTCATCGAGCGCGTCCTGAGGGTGGAGCGACCCGGTGGCCGCGAAGCGCTCGAGGACGGAACCTAGTCCAGGGTGCACGGCGGCGGCGATGAGTCGCGCCAGGTATTCGTCCTGTGCTTCGGGATCGAGCGTCATCCAGAACTCGATGAGCTCACGGGCGCGCTCGGTCTGGTCTGGGCCAGCGGCGACCTTCGTTGGTGTGGTCAGCTCAGATGGGCTGGTCTGCGTGGTTGATGTCATGGGGATACCTCCTTTCGGTTACTTGATTTGTCAGGGTCAGGGTCAGGGTCAGGGTCAGGGTCAGGGTCAGGGTCAGGGTCAGGGTCAGGGTCAGGGTCAGGGTCCGTATTAGTGCTCGGCTCGGGGCTTAGCACGCTGAGTGCTTGGTCGGCGGTGACGACGTGGAATAGGTCGCTCGTCAGGCTGGCCTCGCCTCGGATCGCGGCACGGATCCGCTCGGCGCGGCCCGCGGTCGGGACGACCCAGACGACGGCAGGGAACAGGCCTGAGTCGGCTTGCTCGATGCCTGAGCGCCAGTACCGCTGGTAGGTGTGGCACTTGCGAAGAATCGCGGGCAGATGCTCCGTGTCGAGATCGATCTCGACGAACGCATGTGACTCGTAGTCGGCATCGGCGGTCACCATGAATAGGTCCGGCTTGAGCCAATCGGTCGTACCGTCTTCGCGGGTCGAAGTCCGCCAACAGTCCGGCTCCGTCTGCAGCGTCAGGATGTCGAAGTGACCCTGACGCGAGTGTTCAACGGTCCGCACGGCGAGTTCGGCGGTCGCCACGGTGTGAGCCGTGAACTTCTCAGACGGCTCGACGAAGCGTCGTCGGTTCGGGTTGCCGTCGAGTGCGCGCAGCAGTCGCTCACCGAGCGCCGCGAGCTGCCAGACGTTCGCGGCAGAGCCCTTGTCGTACCCACCGATCCTGCGGCTGAGTCGAACGATGAGGCGATGTCCCTCAAGCCGAGCGAGTACCCGTACCGTGGTTCGCGCTGCCGAGCTCGACGAGACGTGATCGAGAAAACGCAGGCGCTGGATCTGTCCGGTCGTGAGTAGGCGGAAGGTCTCGATGGCGCGCAGTACTTCGAGATCCCGAGGGCTCAGGTGTTGTCTGATCTGATGGATCTTGTAGGTAGATGGAGTGGGCTTCATCGTCCGCCTCCAAAGTGAATGGCCAGGGAGCGGCCTCCGGCGCTGGCAGGGCGAACACCAGTGATAACAGGGGTAGTCCCATCCCGATTGGCCCCTTCTGCCGCCAAACACGGGCCTTCTAGCGGTTCTCTCAGGCATCGGGTTCGAGTACCCAGTGGACAGGCGACCGGAATACCCCTGCCAGAGGTCAGCGGGTGCCGAGTGATGTAGTCGCGGCTCATGGTCGCCTCGCTCTGCGATGCCCGCCGACCGGTGGTTCGGGCCCGCCGCCTGACTCAGATGTCCCGCTGGCAGCCGTGCTCGGCCTGATGTCGACTGGCTCATCGGTGGGCTGGCTGTCCGCGCCGTAGCGCTCGCGGCTGGCAGCGCGCACGTGTGCCCCGCTCTCCAGCGAAGGAGTAGGTGAGGCGGTTCGGGCTGAGAACCAGCCGGTGACGCCGCCCTGATCGACGAGCTGTGCGTAGATCTCATAGGTGGGCAGGCTCATGAAGTCCTCAGCCTCCAGCCCACGTCCTGTCGCCATGCGGGCGAGGTCGCGGGCATCGTCTGCGCCCAGGCCGAAGACGATCTTGTTGCGCGCGTTGGCGTCGAACGCGGCACGCATGGCTGGTGGCAGCTGCGCGCGGAACTGGTGTGCCAAGTTCCAACTGACTCCGTAAGAGCGGCTGGTGGCCAGCGCATCAGCGATCGAGGTCGGCAGGTTCAGAAACTGCTGCACTTCGTCGATGTAGATCGAGCCCGGGCGGCTGGTCGGGTTCGGTTCGCTCGCCCGCTCGAGTGTCGCCATCCAGAGTTCCGAGACGACCAGGCTGCCGAGCAACTGCGCTGCACCCGGGCCCAGGAGGGCATCGTTGAGCGGGATGAGCACGGTCTTGCCCTCCCGGAAGACATCGCGCAGACGCAGCTTCGAGCGGCTCTGCCCGAGCACGGCGGCGAGGTTTCGGCGTAGCACGAACTTGCGCAGCTTGTTCATGGGAGCGGCGATGATGCTCGCTCGTGCTCCGGGACTGAGTTCCTCGTACCCTGCCCAGAAGGACGCCAGGGTCGGGTTGCTCGCAACGGCTCCGGAGACGGTGCGCCGGAAAGGAGCATCGGTGAGCAGTCTCGGGAGATCCAGCAGCGTGTACGGCTCGCCTCGGGCGACACCTGCGTGTGCCAGCGAGAGTAGGCCGGCGTGCAGGAGATCTTCGGTGCGCGGTCCCCAGCCGTCCTCGAATACGGCCTTGAAGGCGCTCAGGATGCCATCGACAACGACGTCGGCGTTGCGGCCTTCGGTATCGAGCGGGTTGAACCCGACCGGTCGCTCGTCCGCCGCGTCCAGGACAACGACGTTCTCTGTGAGATCCGCTGGAATGCGGTCGCTGACGTAGTCGATGAGCTGGCGCTTGGGATCGACGACGACCACCGGACGTCCGGCCTTGATGTCGGACAGGATCAGGTGAGCGAACACCATCGACTTTCCGGACCCGGTCGGGCCGGACACGACAAGGTGTTGCAGCCGGGCCTCGGGACGGATCCCGACCGGACGGGTGTCGCCGGGAGCCGTCGTGATGGCGAAGCAGTTCTCGGTACTGCTCAGCGAGACAGGCGCAGGCAGGCGCTTAGGGTGCAGGGTCGGCATGCCGGGGAGTTCCCCGCCTCCGACTGGCCATCCCAAGAGGGGGATCAGCTCGTTCGGTGAAAGCTGCAGGCGGAACCGTCGGATGCGCTGCGGTTCGTTGATCGCCTGCGCGGAGTCACGGATGAGCTCGATGCGAACGCCCGGTGCCTGCAGTGTCTGGAGTGCACCGAGTACCTGGTGTCCCAGTGCACGCCGGCGGTCCGGTGTCTCGGCCACAACGCCCACGGCGATGTTCAGATCGAGTGTCGTCTGTTCCGCCCGACGCCTCAAGCGGGTGCGTATCTCACTACTGGCCGGCTTGTTGCCGCGAGTGAGTGAATGCCAGATGCTGGAGTCGGTCGGGTCGGCGGCGATGCTCGGGACGATCTGCGGCCGGTGCCCGCGACCGAGCGCAATCTGGATAACGAGTGCTTCGCCGGGCTTTCGGAGCCCGAGCGCGGCGTACAGGGCGTGCACGGCGGCCTCGGTTGCATCTGGGTTGAGTGGCAGTGAGCGAGGTTCGATGTGCACTCGCCTAGCGCCGCTGACCGGTGTCCTCGAGGCGTTTGACGATGTCCGTGCTCCGGGGAGTTGGTCTTCAACGAGTCGGCAAAGGTGGCCCAAGCGGTCGATGGTGCTGCCGATGAGGTGCGTGACGCCGTGGTCGCCCGCCCTTGTCTCGAAGATCGCAGGACGCGGCGCGTCTGGTGACGAGAGCCGAGCGATGAGCCGGGCGACGTGAGCGGGGTCGAGCGGCACCGGGAGGTAGAGGCGGGCGAAGACGATCGGCTCGCTCATGGGCGGACCTCACCGCTGTCATGGGCCCGAGACTCGGCGTGAGACGTCGCGTCGGGCTGCGGCTGAGCCTGCTGGGCCTCCTTCTCGCGCCGTGCCTGCTCCAAAGCCGCGGAGACGAGTACCTTCGCCATCTGCTCGGGCGTCAGGTCGTGGTTCAGTTCGCTGAACACCCACACGCGCCGATCCGCACTCTTGCGGTAGCGGCGACGGGTCTGACGGTTGGTCATAGGGAAACCTCCTTTCCTGTCTGCTCGTCTCTCTTCTCTGTCGGGAGCGGTCGTGGGGTGGGCCCGGATGGGGGATGACCGTTTATGAGGCAGGTCGTTCGTTCTGTCAAGGGGCGTTGTCCATTCCACAACGCCTGCCCAGAGGTGAACGTGCTCACGCTCTTGATCGCCTTCACCAGCGATCCCGTCGTGACTGCGTGATCCGAAACGCGGCGTACCCGGCCGCACCGACGGCCGCGAGTAGCACCAGCCAGCCCCAAAACTGCGACAGCAGTTGCAGGGAGAAGTGCAGCAGGAGGATGCCGCCGAAGACGGCGAAGCAGAAGCTGAGGAAGCGGCGCGCGAGCGTCACCGGCTCCTTGTCTTTGTCGGCCACGAGTCATCTCACCTGACCTCTCCTGCAAGACCGGGGTCTCCGGAGTGCCCCGCAGTCAAGAGCCGAGTGAAGTCGGACGGCACGGGGTAGCCGGGGATCGTGATGTCGCTCTCGATTTCGTTACCCCACACGGACCAGTCCGAGTGACTGTTCGGTCGCTCCCTCGCGAAGAGCTCGAGGTAGGGGCCGTCGAGAATGCGCTCGATGAGCGGGATCATCTCTTCGGGCTTGCGTGAGTGGTCTTGGCGCGGGAACAGCAACGTCGAGCGCTGCCCACGGAACTTGAACGGTGCCTTGCCGCGAGTGCCGTGCAGCAACAGTTCGTGCGTGCCGCGGAAGTAGTTCCCGAGCCCCATGTAGTACTTGTCCCAGGCGGCGTTGGTCTTGTACTCGAAGCCCCAGGCCTTCATTACCTCGAGGCCGGCGGGCAGCGCCGCGTTGGTGACCCAGAGCAGAAGGGTGGCGTTATCGGAAGCGAGGTCGGCGACCGGCATCGCCTTGATCGCCTCTAAGTTCATGACGTCGTAGTGGCGGTGAGCGCCGCGGGCACCGAGTTGGGCGATGTCCCACGGTGGGTCGGCGTAGATGACGCTGAAGCGTCGGCCTCCCTCTTGCTCGGCCTTGGGTTGGTGGGTGGTGCTGTTCACGAAGATCTCCTTTCTCGTCCGGGTGGTTAGAGGGTCCGGATCGGGGACGGATGGTTATGAGGCATGGCAAACGGGTCGTCAATGTTCCGGTCGCTATGCAGTGCCAGCGACCGGAACGGCGACGCGAAGAGAGCCGACCGAAGGTCGGGAGTTGCTCTCAGAGAACTGATCTGGCGGCGATTTCGGTTGTTGTGAAATCGTCAACGGGCGACGTCGGGAGCGAGTCAGAGAGCCAGGCTCGAGACCTCGGCCGCCATCCCTTACGAGGTGCGCTGGCGGCCGGCGACTGCTTCGCGGATGAGCTCGCGGTGGGCGTGAAGCGCCGCTTCGTCGAGCGCGCTGCCTAGCGCGCCAGCCTGGCTCACCATCGAATACACCTGCCGGAGTTGCTGCTCAGCGTGCTCCGCGCGGCGGCGCTGCTTGTCGACGGCAAACGAGACGAGCAGTGCACCAAGGATCAAGCCAAGGGCGACCAGCAGAACCAGGTAACCGCCGACGACCCAGATGTCATTTGCAGTCACAGCCATCACCGCCCGAATCGCTGGATCGCGGCGGATGCGGCAAGCGTGTAGGCGTCCACGATGGCCTTGATGCGAGCCTCCGCGAGCGGCGCGACCGCGAGGTAGTGACCCTCAATGCCTGACAGCATGGCGACGTTCTCCATGGCGCGCATCGCGAGCCGGTGGCGCATGTCATCGGTGAGGGCCGAGATGGCCCCACCGAGCTGTACCTGCTCGATAGCGGCGAGCGCAGCGCGCTGCTGGCGGGGTGTCAGCGACCCGCCGACAGCGCCACCGCCACCGAGCGGCATCGGAACGAGAGAGTTTCCGGGAACGAGGGACATGAGGGGATCTACCTTTCTGGCGGGGGTTGGGGATGAGGACGGGATGGGTGCTGCTGGGGTCGGCGTGAGGGAACTGCGAGGCGACGAAGGAGCGTGCGGAGCGACGGAGGTCGCCGCACCGTGCACGATGAAGGCGCGTTCCATCTCTGAGACGAGATCTGCGAAGAGCACTTGGCCTCGCCTGCTCAGGCGAGTGGTGCAGTGACTGCCTCCCGCGTCTTTCTCGACGAAGCATTCGGTGAGTTGGGCGATGTCGCCGAACTCCGCGTTATGCACAGCACCGTCGGTGTCTTTCACGCCGTGCTCTGCCGCATAAAGGTGAGCCAGCTCGTGCGCCAGCGTCACGACGGCGTCGCAGCCGGGCTGCTTGCCGTGGAAGTGCCCCTGCGCGCGATCCGAGTTCAGAAGAATCTCGTGTTTGCGGGTACCGCCCTTGACGTGGGCGTGCTCCGCGAAGTGGCCGAGCGACTTACCAGGGCGGTGCTTCACTTTCATGACGGTCCGGCGCGCTCCGTCCGCGATGCCGGGAAGGTTTGGCTCTAGGCGGTCTGCCATCTTGAGCAGAACGGACTGGACCGTGGCGGTGAGTTCCTTGTCGGCGATGCTGATCTGCTCGGCAGTTGCTGTTGTCGGTGTGCTGTTCATGGGCGACCTCCGGGTGTGTTCGACCGGTGCGGTCGAGAGATGGTTCTCAGCGTGTCGAGCAGTTCTCGCCACTGCGCTGAAACATCCGCCCAGTTCCCGCCAGAATTGATGTATGGACCGTGCAGCAGAGGAGATCGAGGATTTCGAGCGCGTACTCGCTCGCGAACTCACTGCGCTTCGTGTCCGTGGCATCGGTCACATCGATGCGCATCGGAGTGGTTCGCTGCCGATCCCATACCTGCGGAGGATCGCCGCCCTGTGGTCGATGCGCGACACAGCAAGTCGAGAAGACCTGCGGACAATGCTGGAAGCGGCGACGCAGGGACTCGAGCCGCAAACGGCTGAGGTGGTAGAAGTGCTGTTCGGTCTTGGTGAGTGGCGTTACGCAAGCCACACACCACGAACACTGCTAGACGAGGCGTACAAGCTTCCTGGATTCGCGCACAGTGCCGAGCGATCGCGGGAGCGGCGGCGCTACGAGCTGACTGCCGAGCTCGCCGAGCAAATAGTGGGCATGGTGGACACTCTCACCAACGCGAAGCACCTCGACTTCTTAGACGGCGGTCTTAAACGGGGTTACGCGGACGAGGCCAGCGTCGAGACCAGGTATCAGCTCGGGCAACTGCGAGCCCAGATACTCGCGCTCTACCAGGCGGCGGAGCGTTGGCAACTGATGCCGTGGTGGCGCGTGCCCGCGCGGATCCAGTTTGTGACCGCGCTCGTTGCCCGCGTGCTGGTCGTTGACCACACGATTCAACATGAACTGGACAACCCTTTTGCTCCCCCGAGTTTTCTGGTGCGGCGTGCCTCGGTGCTTCTCGGGAGCCGTGTAAACGACCGGCGCAGGTGGGAGCGCATGTATGCACTCTCGGGGTCGCTGGACTGGGTGAATCGATATGGCCTACTGCAGCGGAGGCTCTGGCTCTGGTTTCCGCTGCGGATGTTCGGGCTCTATCGACAGCTCTCGCCTAAACGCCCGCTACGCGCACCAGGATTTGGCGTGGAAAGCGAAGACCTGCGGGTCGCGCTCGTTTGGCAGGTCTACAAGTGGGCTGCGCAGATGGGCACCGCTGACGAGCTTCCATCGCATGAGCTCACTCAGGAGCTGACGGACTTCCTCATGATGCGCGAGCGGGGAGCTCGGCGGTGGCTTGAGCGCGACATGGACCGCGCAGACTTCGAGCTGTTGCAGTTTCGGCGTCCGAAGGAGTCTCCAGTTGTTTCCGTGCCGCTACTGGACGACGGCGACCTCGCCCGCCGGATCGACTTGTTATGGGCGGACGCAGAGAGTGCGTGGCTCAAGCAGCTCAAATCCTCCTTCGGCCCCGCACCCGACTCATCCAAGGACGACCAGTAGCCACACGGGTCGCGATGCGTCGGTAGGACGTGAAAAGCCCCGCACTATTCTGTGCGGGGCTGGTTTCTCACGGCTGAGGTGAAAAGGCGTCGTCGTAGATCAGTGTCTGCTGGTTCTTGTATCCCTGCCGGCGGCGAAGCACCACAGTGTGGTGGACAAGCCGCGTTTTCGCAGGTACGACCGCTCCATCGCCAACAATTGAGTGCATGCCGATTCGGGACCCGTCCGAGATGCGCGCACATTCGCCGATGTAGCTGTTGTGCCCAATCCGGACACCCAGGCCGACGTATGCACCCTCTGCCACAGTGACGCCGTAGTCGATTCGAGCGCCGCCGCTGACAGTTCCGGCGACTCGGCAGCGATGGTCAATCCAAGCGCCGTCTGCAACGTGGGTGTGCATGGCGATGGTTGTGCCAGCGCCGACGCGTGCACCAACGCCGATAGTGGCGCGAAAGGAGATGACTACGCGCGGACCGACTATTGCCTTGGCCCCGATGATGACGCGTTCGCCAATCCGAGCCGAGGGGTCAACCTCCGCGCTTGGGTCAATTCTTGCCGTGGGGTGAATGTTCGTCTGATAGTTCATGGGAGCTCCCAACTTGATACCCAGTCCGTGGGTAGTCGGGGTCGCCATGAGCGGCAGACCGATCCGCTCTTCAAGACTGAGATGCTTCAAGAAGGGGTCGGTCTTCCGCTGTGCGAGACTGCCTCATATTATAGAACAAACGTTCGAATGTGTCAATACCCTCGCATCCGTTGTCGGTGGCGGGTGGTCTACTTATCCAAGCGAGCAGACCGGTAAAGGCGTTCGCGCCGGGAGCAAAGGCTGGCGGTTTCGTGCTCTGAGTGCACGAGTTTGTGCGCGACATGCGCGACACGCCACCGATGAAATGACGAATTTCTGATTCTGGCTAAACCAATCTGCTAGTGTGTTCCTTGTTGGCAGACAGGAGACACCCATGGAAGAGCGACCAGATTGGCGCGAAGAGTTCTCGGATGAAGAGCTCGCAGCGATTCGCAGCGCTATCCCGAACGCGATCCACGCCAGCCAGGAGCGGTCCGCTCGGGCGCACACCGAGTACGCCGACCCTGACGGGGACCAAGACGTCTATGGCGTCGGGATGTCGCGTGGCGCGCAGAAGGAACTCCAAGCAGCGCTCAAGGGGCTCGACTCATACCGCGAGCAGCGCGTGCAAGGAACCCGGCGCACCCTGACCTTCGTCGGCGACACGCTCCTGTTTCTGCAGCGGGTCGGCAAGAAGATGCCGCGCAACCACCGCCGCTTCCGGTTGAGCTACCTCCCCGAGCAGCGCCGTGAACTGCTCGAGAAGACCAGCAACGTCAAGTACACCGAGCCCGGCCTGTTCGACTTGCCGCAAGAAGAGGCTGACGAGGCAGCCAACCTCTCCGATGTGCTCGACATCGTCGGCGACGCCGGCCGCGTGACCCTGTTCGTGCCGTACTACAGCAGCACGCCGTTCAGCGTCGGGTCGATGTTCTGGGCTCCGGCTCGCCTCCGAGGTCGCTACCTCGAGTTCACCGATCCGGAGCGCTTGACCTACGTGAAGGAGCCCGCTGCGAAGCAGGAGAAGCGTGAAGCTCCCCGTCCGGCGGCCGGGTTCGCAGAGGGGGAGCGCCCGCGCACCTCTGCCAAGCTTCGACCACGCCCCGAGGACCAGAAGGGCCGCAGCTGATGGCCGACAAGCCAACGGCGTCCCAGCCAAGCCTCACCGATGTCGCTCGCCTGTTCGACCCGGCTCGGCTCACTCAAGCGCGCCAAGTCTGCAAGATGAGCAAGACCGAACTCCACCAAGCGGTCGGGGTGTCGGCGGCAGCGATCGGACAGTACGAGCGCGGCGAGATGAAGCCGCGAGCCGAGACGATCGCCCTGCTCGCTGATGCGCTGCGCGTGCCGCCCGGATTCTTCGCGCACGGTCGCCCGAAGGCGCAGGTCGATATCGCAGAGGCTTCGTTCCGTCGTCTGCGGTCGACGTCGCTCGCCCAGCAGCAACAGGCGACGGCCTACGTCGAACAAGCGTGGGAGCTCAGTTGCTACTTGGAAGAGAGTGTCGAGTTCCCGGCGCTGGATCTGCCGGACTGGGCGCTCGCCGAGTCGGACGACTCTCCGGATCCCATCACGGCAGCGCGGGCTATGCGCGTGTACTGGAACTTGGGTCAGGAGCCGATCGAGCACCTCGTCTACCAGCTGGAGCAGCACGGGATCCTCACGGTGTTCTTCACCATGAAGCAGGACGGCGAGCCCGATGACAAGGGCCGTATCGACGCGTTCTCGACCACCGCTTTGCCCCGCCCGATGATCGTGCTCACTCCCGACAAGGCCAACGACGTGATGCGCCACCGGTTCTCCGCGGCGCACGAGCTCGGCCACATCGTGCTGCACCATGGCCGGCAGGGCACGGATTCTCAGATGGAGCGCCAGGCCGACATGTTCGCGGCGGAGTTCCTGACGCCCAAGAAGGTCATCGGCGAGCAACTCCCTCGGCGGCTGAATTTCGACAAGCTCGAGGAACTCAGCCAGTGGTGGGGTGTCTCCGTGCATTCGCTGGTGTACCGCTCCAAGGAGCTGGAGCTCATCTCCGAGTCCACTGCCCGTCGCGCCTACATGACGCTCAGCAGCCTCCCGCGCCGGCCTCTACCCATCCGGGATTTCCCGGGGGAGCGCCCGGAGCTTCTCAATAACGCCATCGAGCTACTCGACACCGTCGATGTCACGCTCACGCAGATCGCAGCCGATCTGCAGATGACGCCCAAGCATGTTCGGCGCCTCGCCGACATCGACGACCCGCAGCCCAAGCTCTCGCTCGTGGGCAGCACAGACGACCGTCGGTCCATACAGACAGTGGATCCGACGGCGGCTCTCGGTACCTCCGAGAGTGAATCCCAAGAGGAAGGAGCCGACATGGCTCACCGTTCCGCAATATCCGGCCGCTACATCTCGAATGCAGCGGCCGCCAGGCACCCGAAGACGAGCGTCACCGAATCCGGTGGCAACAAGTCCAGTGGTGTGCACAACCGGTCTGCAATCAGCGGGAAGTACATCTCCAACGCTGCCGCAGCACGTCACCCGAACACCAGCGTGACCGAGCGCGGCAAGTAGACCGCACTCACCCTGAAACCGGAGAGGGCGTTCGATCTCACTGATACTGAGATCGACCGCCCTCTTCTGCTGCCACTGTAGCGACTCCCCCCGGTTCGTCGGTGCAGTTGTAAAAACCGCAACATCAAACGTCTTGAACGAAACGCGCTTGTGGTTCATAGTCATGGGCAGCAATGACGCAACAAGTACCCATCCGTGCAGGCCGATCAACCGACTCGTTAGGCAGCCGAGCTTCCTCGAGTCGCCGAACTTCCGGCACCACGGCCCAGCAAGGCTTCGCCCTTCCCGCAGTCCTGATCGTCTCAGTCATCTTGCTGATGTTGCTCGTCACGGGGATGTCCGCAACGGTGGCAGTGAACAACGGCCTCCGCGACCAGCACTACACGAAGTTGGCCGAACTCGCGACGGACGCAGGGAACGAGTTCGCGACGGCGTGTTTCGAACAATCGGGTAACCAGATCAGTTGGACGAACGAGAAGCCGCTTCGCCCGAACACTGACTGCGCTGGGAACATCGACTCATCTGCTTCTGCCTACGTCATTGATCGTGATGGCATTCGTACCTTCTTCGTCGTAGACGGTTCTGCTCAAGCTAAGGGCTACACCGAGGGTGTGAGGAGCTCGACCAATCTCGCATGGCGTGTATGGACGAGCAGTTCGGCGAACGCTGTAGCGGTGCCGGTGTCGACTATGCCTGTCGGATCGATCATCTCTCTCGCTTGGACCTCCGGCACTACGGCCCCGGATGGCTATCTTTGGACTGACGGGCAATGTGTTTCCCGCACCACCTACAGCGCGCTTTTCGCGAAGTTCGGGACTGCTTATGAGGCAGACATAACGGCATCTTTCGGATGGGGTGCGTGTGCGAGTTCTGAGTTCCGACTTCCGCTCACCAACGACCGAGTTCTCGTAGATCTGGGTAGTGATGGAAATTTCAACGCAGTCGGCAAGCACAGAGGAGCAACCACTCACACTCTGACCTCAGCCCAAGTTCCTCCGCTGCAAATCACGCGCAGTGGTTCAAACCAGGTCTTTGTGCAGTCGAACGGCAACGATGCTCCTGACAACAATGGATACTCCAACAACCGGTTTTACATGGGTTCCGGAGGTTCCCCGTATCCTCCGGTCATCGCTAACGGTGGCGGTCAGGCTCACAACATCGTCCAGCCGTCGGTGGTTGTGCGAATGGCGATCAAGTACTGACAAATTGCATCCCGCTCATGCTTGACGAAATCGATCGATGAGCGCATAGTTACCACCCAGACCGGAGGAGACGCCGGTCTGTTTGTCGTTTCGGGTGAAGACCCGGACGTGGGCGTCGGCCCAGCACCGTCGTGCTGGTTAGCCGCCTGCGCCCGCAGGACTCCAACCCGAGAGGAGCATCATCATGTCAATATCCGTCTCCACCCCAGTGTCGACCACCCTCGTTGACGCTCCGCCAGAACTCATTTGCATCGACGGAGAGTTCTATCGACGGCACAAGTTCGGCGGCGGACTCGTGGCCGTCACAGCCAAGGTCGCACCGTCCGCTTACGTTGATCGTCGAGCGATGGTCCGCGGTCACGCGGTCCTTCTGGGAACGGCACGCCTGTTCGGCGAAGCCATCGCCGAGGACCATGCAGTGCTCGGCGGCATGACTACCCTGCGCGACCGCGCAAGGGTGGGAGGCGAAGCCATCCTGATCAGCGGCGTGATCGTTCGAGAGGATGCCTACGTTGGTGGGAAGACCTGTCTGGAAGGACCGATCGTTGTCGAGGGCAAAGCCCAGGTCATCGACGTAAACCTTCGCGGTCGACTCACCCTCCGGTGAATCGACACCTTAGAGCCCGCACCACCGGCAGAGAAGCACCCGGCTCCAGCTGTGGCATCTCTGCCGTCGCTGGAGTCGGGCTCTTTTCATTGTCCGAGGTCATGTCTGCGGAGATCAGTACGCTTCCACCATGGCTCTCGACGACACGCTCACCCGCGACAGTCGGACGGTTGCCGAACATCTCGACGCTCTCGACCGCCCGCTAAGTTACGACGAGTTTGTTTCGGAGATCGCGGCAGTCGCTCCCGCCTCGAGCGACATCCACTGGATGGCCGACAACCAACTGGTCAACATCTTCTTCGCGCGCCGGACGGCCAGTCCGGCGCTTCTGACGTCGCGGCTGCGCGAGTGGCTCGCATGACCATCCCTGCCGAGTGGACTCGGGCCGGCCTCCAGGACGCCGGTTTCGAAGGGTTCCTCCCGCTCGCGGCGCTCCCTCCTGCTGCCGTGCCGAAGTTGCCAGGTATCTACGTCATCCTGCGTGAGTCCAACGCGGCGCCGACCTTCTTGGGGCAGAGCATCGCCGGCAGGTTCAAGGGAGTCGACTCGACCGTCGGAGTTGCGGTGCTCGAGGCGGCTTGGGTCGACGGCACTCCTGTCGTCTACATCGGCAAGGCGGGCTGGGGTATCAAGCAAGATGGAATCCGTCGCCGACTCAGTCAGTACCGACGGCATGGTGCTGGGAAGGCGGTCGGGCACCGCGGCGGCGAGTACATCTGGCAGCTCGCAGACTCAGCGCAACTATTGGCGTGCTGGAAGACCACATCGGACGACGAAGTGCAGCCGCTCGAGACGGCCATGATCGACGCGTTCGAATCCCGCTTCGGGCGCTGGCCGTTTGCTAACCGCAAGCACGAGAGACGCACCGCGCTGTAGCGGAACCTACCGCTTGACCCGCACTGCGTAGCCGCACTCGATGAGCTCGTCGATCGCGGCACGGATCTCCCACTCATCTTCCAGGGCATCGTCGTACGGGTCGATCGGCTGCCCTTGGTAGGTGAGCAGCAACGCGTAGAGCCCCTTGGCTGCGAGCGACAGCCGCGGGTCGCTCATCGCGGAGTCTGTAATCGCGGTGTCAGTAGCGTCCACCTCGACCGCCCGGACGCCGGTCGGCGCGATCCAGTCAGAGGCAGGTGACGTCATGTAGTCACGGTATCGGGGTGGACTGGAGCACAGCTAGTGGGAAGCGCTGAGCCAATGGCACCCTGCTCGAGAGCGGTAGGTGATCACCTTGAGCCTGTGCTTGGCGAGTATGAGGTCGACGACGACGGCGTCAACTCTGCGGCGAATCAGTTCCGGAGCCCTCGATCGGTTCCACGCCAACCCGACTCGCGGCGTGCGCAATCATCTGTCTCACCCGAGCGACGAGCGCGGGCATCTCATCGACGCTGACCGACAGGTGGCCGTCGCCGTAGCGTGCCGCTGCTCGCTCATCGCGAAGCCGCTGCAGTAATTCGAAGAAGCCCGCGGGAGCATTGCCCATGCGCTCGTCCTGGCGGAGCCATTTGTCGCGGGCATGGTGGAACTTAGTTTCTTGGGACTCGGCAAGCATTTGCGCTTGCACGGTGAGCTCTGCCGCGGATAGCAAGTTGTCGACTGCCGGCCTGAGCGCGCGGTTCATGACTGCCTCGACGACTTCGAGATAGTCGTCGGCCAGACCGAGGAGTTCGGCAGTCCGCTGTTTGTTGTAGCGCAGATCGAACGCGATGTAGGCAGCGTCACCCACGACCACGTAGGCGAGCCAACCGCTGTCTGGGTGGACGTCGACGGGCCAGAACGACTCGAGGTCGCGGATGTTCTCGGGGGTGACCGGATCGCCCTTCTTGATCGCAGTCGCCGCGACCGCCTTCGCTTGGAGTGAGGCCTCGTCGTTGATGCGGATGATCGGGTTGCCGCTGAAGGGCGGGAGTTCGACGACCGCTCGTGTCACGTCCGAGCGGCTCAACCCGGTGTCTCGGCGCGCAAGATCGCTGTCGACCCAGGTAGTGAACATGTTCTCGATGAGGTGCTCACCGAACGAACCTTTGTCGGATGCTTCGAGGTCGCTCATGTCAGCGGAGGAGCGTGACCGGCAGTTCGACCTGCTCATCGCGACCGTTGATGTGTGCGTACGCACTGATGGTCCCGATGTCTTCGATTCCGAGGCTCGCGTCGTGGTAACGCACGACAATTGCATTGGATGAGACGGTCACGCTGTCGGACGCGTAGTTCGCCTGCGTGTTGCTTGCATTGTCAAACACCCAGGCAGTCGTTGCTTCGCCGAAGCGGACACCGAAACGCTTCCCACCGTTGCCTGTCGGGTCGTAGTAGTACATGCCGTAGCCGAAATACTCGACTGGCTTCGTGTCGACCGCCTCCGCGATGCCCCAGGTGATCGTCACGCTGTTGGCGTCCTCTTCGACGAGAACAGAGGTCACTCTGCGTGGAACGACGTTAGCCATGGCTTCTCCTTAGAAGGCAAACTGCAATGCGGCGAGGACGGTTCCGGCGATCGTAAAGAGGCCCACGACCGCCGCCCCGACGATTCGCGCGCTTGTCCAGAAACGCGGAGGAGTCTCGTCGGGAAGTGCGGTGACGGTACTGCCATGGGCCGCCTGGGCGATGTTCACTCGATTCCCGCGACCGTTGATCACCAGGTTGACGGCGTTGGCGGCCTGTGCTGGTGAAGGGAGCGCCTGCCCGCGCGGCGTGCCCGAGCGAAGCTCGGCGATGAGCTCCGCGAGACGGGTGCGGATTTGGTCGAGGACGCCTTCAAGCGCGATGGTGCTGACGCTCCAGTACAGCGACGCGATGTGGCCGTTCATTTCCTGGGTCCCGTTCATGTAAGTGACGAGGTCAGGAGCTCCCGGCGGTTGCAACTTCACCATCCGGTCGCTCTTGTGCTGGTTCACCATGCTGTGGATCTCGCTCACTCCCATTCGAAGCGGCACCATTTCATTGACGTCGTCTCTTGCGAAGTCCGGGATGTCCATAGCCCCGATCGTTTGGTGACGCACGATGCCGCCTGGCACTGCGCCATCGATCTGTAGCGGCGCAACGACGGTGCGGTAGGCAGGCAGCTCATCACCTTTGGTGTAGCCGCGTAGTTCCATCGAGGCCCAGGCACGAAGTTCGGGCGAGCCAGCATTCCCGCCAAGCAGGATGAGCTTGCGAAGAAGGGTGTCAAGAGGCTTCTCTGCCAATAGGTCGCGCTCGATCTGCCCCATCAGGTCTCTCGGCGCTCGAATGCTCACGTTCTCAGTATTGCCGTGAGGTCAGACACTTCGCGGGTGCCGCTCTGACACAGTGCAGGCTTCGGCGAGCCTAGAACCGCTAACGGTTAGTCGTTGCGAAATACACAACGTCCCGATCGGAATATTGACTCCCACGCCCGGCTGTTCATAATGATCAATCCCTCCTCGTCCGAGAGCGGCTATACGAGAGGAACCCATCCGGGGTTCGTCGGCCGCTCAAAGAAGAGGAGGTGTGGCATGAGTGATGCCACTCAGCCCACCGGGTACGCCCCGGTGTACCAGATGCGGACCCTGGCTGTTCGCATCAACGACGATCTGCGGGCACAGCTGGACGTCATCGCCCAGCTCAACGACCGCAGCGTCACCGAAGAGATCCGTATCGCCCTGGAGGGGTGGGTCGAGACCAGCAAGTCCGACCCCGCCGTCCTCCAGCGTGCCGAGACGGTTCGGGCCGACATCGAACGCGAAGCGCAGACTAAGCGCAACGCGATCACGGCCATCTTCGGCGGCTCCGCCCAGAAGGAGGGAACCTCCGGCACCACCGGAGGCTCGCGTGGGCGCGGCAAACAGGCAACGGAAGAAGCCTGAACAGCGGCAGTCGCTTCCGGGATTGAGACCTCACGAGTTCTCTCCCGGAGCGGCTGTCGCTCTCACCACCTCGACCCACCATTCCTGCTCGTTGCTGCGGCGCGGCTCCCAAGGAGAACCACCTGGTTCGCCGGCCGCTTGCAGCAAGGAGAGAAGAAATGGTCAAAGGCATCCACGTCCCCGTCGACCCGTCCGAGCCCCTCGAAGTGTGCGACTTCGCCAACCTCGCGGCGTACCAAGCCGCCGTCGAAGGATGGATCGAACCGGTCGACATCCCCGATCTCGGCATCACGATGTACGTCAACGAGGAAGGACGGTTGCGGCATCTGCCGTTCAACTCCCGGGCCTCGTTCTTGTGGTGGTACAACGTTCCGGCGTCGCGTCAGGCGATGCTGGTCGGTAACGCGGTCATTGTTGGCATGCCGGATCGAAACGGTGACAACACTGACGTGCCGGAGGAGCTGCTCGCCCTGCTTACCACCGAGGGTGGGTACGCCGTGCTGATCAAAGTCGGGACAGACCCCGCTTGGTACACCGACCCCGTGAACAAGGTGTCTTCCGTCGTCCTCCCGCTCACCAGTGGAGAGCCGAACTGGTACCTCAGCTCGGCTCGGTACGGCGACTACTTCGAAGCCGCGGTGTGGGCGATGGTGCTGCTTGAGCGGTGGAGCGATGCTGTCGACACGAAGGTCGTGCCCGTATCCGAACTGCCCGAGCACCTTCAGGCGGCGAAGAGAACGGCGACCTCAAACTAGGTGGGGAACAGGCGGCAGTCGCCCGGGATCGAGAACCGCACGAGTTCTCTCCCGGGCGGACTGTCGCCTTCTTCATTCCCGTTGCTGGTATGCAGTTGGCAGAGGGACTCCAATCAGATTTCCCGTTTGCATCGACTAGGTGTAGTGCCCAGGGACGTTGTTTGATCTGGATGCCCTGATGTGACGAGAACCTCCCGGCAGAGTGGAGCTGCTACCGCTCGCTCTGAACCAGGAGGTTCTCGTGTCTCACGCTAATGCGGCGCTCACGCCCCGCCAACGTCTTCGCATTGCCCGGCAGATCGTGGATGAGGGTTGGTCGGTCTCGGCTGCGGCTGATTACTTCCGGGTGTCGTATCCGACGGCGGCGAAGTGGGCTCGACGATACGTCGAGCTTGGCCCGGAGGGCATGGCCGATCGTTCGAGCCGACCGCACTCGCATCCGAACCGGACTCCGCAGCCGGTGGTGAAGAGGATCGTTCACCTGCGGATCAAGAAACGGCTCGGGCCAGTGCAGATCGCCGGGCGACTCGGGATACCCGCGTCGACCGTCCACGCGGTCCTGGTGCGCTGCCGCCTCAACCGACTCTCCCACGTCGATGTGAAGACCGGAGAGCCGGCCCGCCGCTACGAGCACGAGACGCCCGGCGCGCTGATCCATGTCGATGTGAAGAAGCTCGGCAACATCCCCGACGGCGGAGGGTGGCGGTTCGTCGGCCGCGTCCAGGGCGAGAAGAACCGCGAGGCGACCGCTCGCCGCACCCGCAGCCGAAACCACCGTTAGGAGCCGCGACTGGGCACCGCGTTCGTCCACACTGTCATCGACGATCACTCCCGCGTCGCCTACGCCGAGATCCACGACGACGAAACCGCCGTCACCGCGATCGGCGTGCTGCGCCGGGCGGTCTCGTGGTTCGCTGACCGCGGTGTCACGGTCGAGCGAGTTCTGTCAGACAACGGTTCTGCCTACAAGTCCCACGCCTGGCGGGACGCCTGCGCCGAGCTCGACATCAAGGCGAAGAAGACCCGCCCTTACCGGCCGCAGACCAACGGGAAGATCGAGCGCTTCCACCGCACCATGGCCGATGGCTGGGCCTTCTCGAAGCGCTACAACTCCGAGTCAGCACGCCGCAACGCACTCCCGGCCTGGCTGCACTTCTACAATCATCATCGGCCCCACACTGCCATCGGCAAGCTCCCGCCCATCAGCCGGATCTCAAACAACCTGACTGGGCACTACAACTAGGTCGGCATTTACGAAAGCACCTGGGCGTGCGATACTTGAGCAAGGATCGCGGGTTCTGGTATCGAGTCCTTCTGACTCCCGCCCAAGCGATTTCCATCATCAACGATGGCGGGGCTTAGTGCTGACGGTTTGGCCCGCCGGTACGGTGAGACTGGCCCCACTACGCACAACCTAAAGCGCGCCGCGGCGCAGGAGACGAACGCATGGCACCGACGACAAAAGAGGGACAGCGCGCTGAGCTGCACAAGATGATCTGGCGTATCGCCAATGATCTGCGTGGCTCAGTGGATGGCTGGGACTTCAAGAGCTACGTGCTGGGCATGCTCTTCTACCGCTTCATCTCCGAGAACCTGACCGCATATATCAACAAGGGCGAGCATGAGGCCGGAGACGCTTCCTTCGACTACGCGAAGCTCCAGGACGAGGACGCTGCGTTCGCCCGCGGCGAGGTGGTCGCAGAGAAGGGGTTCTTCATAATCCCAAGCGAGCTGTTCGCGAACGTTCGCCAGGCCGCGAAGGGCGACGAGAACCTCAACGAGACGCTCGAGCGCGTATTCAAGAACATCGAGGGCTCAGCGCTTGGCACGGACAGCGAGGACGATCTCAAGGGCCTGTTCGATGACCTTGACGTGAACAGCAACAAACTCGGCGCGACAGTCGCTCGGCGCAACGAGAAGCTCGTGAAGCTGCTCGAAGCGGTCGGTGATCTGCCGCTCGGACGGTTCGAGGACAACTCGATCGACCTGTTCGGGGACGCCTACGAGTACCTGATGCAGATGTATGCGGCCAACGCCGGCAAGTCCGGCGGCGAGTATTACACCCCGCAGGAAGTCTCTGAGCTCTTGGCACGAATCGCGGTGCTCGGCAAGACGCAGGTGAATAAGGTTTACGACCCCGCGGTGGGCTCGGGCTCGCTGCTGCTGAAGTTCGCAGAGGTACTTGGCAAGGAGAACGTCCGCCAAGGCTTCTACGGCCAGGAGATCAACCTGACCACCTACAATCTCGCCCGCATCAACATGTTCTTGCACGACGTGAACTACTCGGACTTCAACCTCGCCCACGGCGATACGCTCCTCGACCCGCAACATTGGGATGAGGAGCCGTTCGAGGCGATCGTGTCCAATCCGCCCTACTCCATCAAGTGGGACGGCGACGCCAACCCCCTGCTCATCAATGACGAGCGGTTTTCGCCGGCCGGCGTCCTCGCGCCGAAGTCGAAGGCTGACCTCGCCTTCACGATGCACATACTCAGCTGGCTGGCGGTCAACGGGACTGCAGCCATCGTCGAGTTCCCTGGCGTCCTGTACCGCGGGGGAGCGGAGCAGAAGATCCGCAAGTACCTCGTCGACAACAACTACGTCGACACGGTGATTCAGCTCCCGCCGGATCTCTTCTTCGGCACCACGATCGCGACTTGCATCCTTGTTCTCAAGAAGTCCAAGACCGATAACGACGTCCTCTTCATCAACGCGTCGAAGGAGTTCGACCGGGTCGGCAATAAGAACAAGCTCACTTCCGGCCATCAGAAGAACATTCTCGACGCGGTCGAAACGCGCACGGAGGCGCGACACTTCGTCATGCGCGTCTCGAACGAAACCATCGCTGCCAACAACTACAACATTGCTGTCTCTTCGTATGTCGAGTCCGAGGACACTCGCGAGGTTGTCGATATCGCGGCGCTGAACGCCGAAATTTCCCAAATCGTCGAGCGCCAGTCGCAACTCCGAACCTCGATCGACGCGATCGTCGCTGATCTGGAAGCGGGGGGACATGCGATTGTCTGACCTTCTCTCCAAAGCTCCGGAGGTCGTCTCCGCCCAGGTCGAAGGATTTCTTTCTGACCGCCCGCTCGGTTGGGGAAAGCACAAGCGGATCCGGGTCGGCAAGGTGATCCACAATTTCTACTGCCGGAACTGCGGAGATGTCCGCCCGTTCGAATCGGGCGAGGAGTTGAGTTGTCTTGGGCTCAGCAACGAGCAGGTCAGCATCGACGCAACGCTGCGCTGCATGGTGTGCCGCGCCTCCGTCGAGGCATGGTTCGTGGTGGCTTCAAGAGGTGACATCTACGCGCGCGCTCCTGAAGTTCGCGTCGAGCGCTACACAGAGAATCTCCGGGATCGTGCGGACCGTGTGGGGGTCACCGATGGCCCTTTCGCCGACCTTATTAAGCGCGCTCAGCTTGCCTACGAGAGTGACCTCGGAGCGGGTGCTGTCATCTACCTCCGGAAGATCTTCGAAAAGGTCACGTGGGAAGTCGCCGAGATCCTCGGCGTCGAGACGAAGAAGCCGAACGGCAGCCCGCGGGCCTTCTTCAAGGTGCTCGAGGAAGTCAACAACGTCCGCAACATCATCCCTCAGCGTTTTTCCAGCGACGGGTACCAACTCTTCCGCGAGCTGAGCGGCATTATTCACGGCGACTCGAGTGAGGCTGAGGCGCTCCAGAAGTTCAGGCCGTGCCTTCAACTGGTGCTGGGTGTCGTGGATGAAGTCAATCGTGACAATGTCGTTGCGCAGGCGATCGACGAGCTGGGTTGGAACCTGGACAATATCCAAGAGATTGCCGGCGAGGGAGGCTCGTCATGATCAGCGTTGCTCAACTTGTTCGAGACCTGTGTCCCGATGGCGTTCCGCTCGTTCCGCTCGGAGATGTTGGCGTTTGGTACGGCGGTGGGACACCTTCGAAAGAGACGCCCGAGTACTGGACAAACGGTACGATTCCGTGGGTGTCCCCGAAGGACATGGGACGACGCGTCCTGGACTCGTCAATCGACACGATTACGGATGCCGCGGTGGTTGGCTCGTCGACAAAGTTGGTACCTCCGACCTCCGTCGTGATGGTCGTGCGCTCTAGCATTCTTGATCACACATTTCCCACGGCTCTTGTCCCGATTGAGGTTGCACTCAATCAGGACATGAAAGCGGTTGTGCCTCGCAGCGACATTCAAGTGGAATATCTCGCACATGTCCTGAGCTCGCGCGGGCAGGACATACTGCTTAAGACGAGTAAGTCTGGCGGGTCTGCCACGTCGATAAACACGCCGCAACTAATGAGCTACCGAATCCCCGTCCCGCCTCTACCGGTTCAGCGCGAGATCGTGAGAATACTGGACCAGTTCACTCATCTCGAGACAGAGCTGGAGGCGGAGCTGGAGGCTCGGCGCGCCCAGTATGGCTACTATGCCGGTTCTCTCCTCGCGGCGGACGCTGACGTTCCGAGAGTGAAGCTCGGCGACGTTGCGAAGATCGTTCGAGGGGCCTCTCCTCGCCCGATCCAGCAGTTTTTCACCGACGATCCCAATGGTGCTCCATGGATCAAGATCGGCGACGTTCCTGCGGACGGCAAGTACATCACTGGCACAGCACAGCGTGTCACGCTGGCCGGCGCTGCGAAGTCTCGGCGCGTGAAGCCTGGTGACTTCGTTCTCTCCAACTCGATGAGCTTCGGCCGTCCCTACATCTCCAAGATCGAGGGGTACATCCATGACGGCTGGCTCGCAATCAGTGGGTTTGAGGAGTCGTTTGCCCCGGACTACCTCTATCACTTGCTGCGTTCAGCTCCCATCCAAGAGGAGTTCAAACGCCGTGCGG
The DNA here is from genome assembly GCF_049319745.1 of Plantibacter sp. Mn2098. NCBI lineage: Bacteria > Bacillati > Actinomycetota > Actinomycetes > Micrococcales > Microbacteriaceae > Plantibacter > Plantibacter sp. Mn2098. Next base: position 594,933 of record NZ_JBMOUH010000001.1, read on the forward strand.
GTGCCGGTACGGTGCAGAACCTGAATGCCGAGATTGTTCGCTCTGTCGAGGTGCCTCTCCCGACTCGGGAGGTGCAGCAGCGCGCCATCGGGTTCCTCGATCAGTTCGATGCGCTTGTGAACGACCTTCGTGACGGTCTTCCTGCTGAGATCAACGCGCGCCGTAAACAATACGAGCATTACCGTGACCTGTTGCTGACGTTCGAGGAGAGGGCGGCATGAGTGACGCCCTCGCACGAAAGTATGATCCGATCGCCATCTCTGCCGAGAGCACGATCGTTTCCGAGTACATCGCCGATCCGTCGAGTGCGGCCGCGTACCAGTCGGAGGCCGATCTTGAGCGCGAGATGATTCGTATCTTGCAGGGACAGGCATACGAGTATCTCCCCGTCACGAGCGAGGCGCAGTTGATTGCGAACCTGCGCGTCCAGCTCGAGCGCGTCAACAACTTCGCGTTCTCGGATGCGGAGTGGGATCGGTTTTTCACAACGAAGCTTGCCGGCCAGAACGAGGGCGCTGTCGAGAAGACGGTGCGCATCCAGGATGACCACGTCCAGGCGCTTACCCGGGACGACGGGTCGACGAAGAACGTCACGCTCATCGACAAGAAGAGCATCCATGGCAACCATCTGCAGGTGATCAACCAGTATGAGGTGGAGCGCAGCGAGGGCGGTGGCCGCTACGCCAATCGCTACGACGTGACCGTGCTGGTGAACGGTCTGCCCATGGTGCACATCGAGCTCAAGCGCCGCGGAGTAGATATCCGTGAGGCATTCAACCAAATCGACCGCTACCAGCGGGACAGCTTCTGGGCCGGCTCCGGTTTGTTCGACTACGTCCAGCTCTTCGTGATCAGCAACGGCACGCTCACGAAGTACTACTCAAACTCCACTCGTGCTCGGCATATCAAGGAAGGCTCGGGCAAGCAGACCCGTGGCAAGAAATCGAGCAACTCGTTCGAGTTCACGTCGTGGTGGGCGGATGCACGGAACACTCCGATTCAGGAACTGACGGCGTTCGCCAAGACCTTCTTCGCCAAGCACGCGCTTCTGAATATTCTGACGCGCTACTGCGTGCTGACCGCCGACCGCGACCTTCTCGTTATGCGTCCATACCAGATCGTGGCGACGGAGCGGATCCTGCAGCGGATCGAGATCGCGACCAACTACCGCAAGCTCGGCACAGTGGAAGCGGGTGGGTACGTATGGCACACCACTGGCTCCGGCAAGACGCTGACCTCGTTCAAGGCCGCGCAGCTCGCGTCCAGGCTTCCCGATGTAGCAAAGGTGCTCTTCGTGGTCGATCGCAAGGATCTGGATTACCAGACCATGCGGGAGTACGACCGCTTCGAGAAGGGGGCGGCGAACTCGAACGCGTCGACCGCGATCCTTAAGAAGCAGCTCGAGGATCCGAACGCCCGGATCATCATCACGACCATTCAGAAGCTATCCACGTTCATCAAGGCGAACAAGGGTCACGAGATCTACTCGGGCCATGTCGTGATCATCTTCGACGAGTGCCACCGGTCGCAGTTCGGTGACATGCACACGGACATCACCAGGGCTTTCAAGCGTTACAACCTGTTCGGCTTCACAGGCACCCCGATCTTCTCCGCAAACGCCGGCAGTGGCGGTAACCCGCAGCTGAAAACTACTGAGCAGGCGTTCGGCGACAAGCTCCACACCTACACGATCGTGGACGCCATCACCGATCGAAACGTGCTGCCGTTTCGGATCGACTACGTCAACACCGTCAAGGTCGGGTCGGTCATCGACAAAGAGGTTTCTGGAATTCAGGCCGAGCAGGCGCTGCTCGATGAGCGGCGGCTGAACGATGTCGTCGGGTACGTCCTCGAGCACTTCGATCAGAAGACCAAGCGCGACGCCTCGGGCTACGAGCACTTGATCGTGACGAACGTGGCCGAGTCGGTGCGGACGCGCCGGGCGATGGCAGCAATTCGGGAGAACAAACGGGTCCGTGGCTTCAACGCCCTCTTCGCGACTGCCTCGATCGAGGCGGCGCAGCGCTACTACCTGACTTTCGGGGCTCAGCAAGAATCACTTACGCCGGATCGACGTATCAAGATCGGCATCATTTTCAGCTACGGCGCCAACGAGGCTACCGAGGACGGCATCCTCGACGACGAGGCGTTCGACACCGAAGGGCTCTCCGGCAGCAGCCGGGATTTCCTGGAGGCGGCCATCCGCGACTACAACGCAATGTTCGGCACCAGCTACGACACGAGCGCCGACAAGTTCCAGAACTACTACAAGGATCTGTCGCAGCGGATGAAGAACCGCGAGATCGACCTGGTCATCGTGGTCAACATGTTCCTGACCGGCTTTGACGCCACCACGTTGAACACCCTTTTCGTCGACAAGAATCTGCGCTCGCACGGCCTCATTCAGGCCTACTCGCGGACCAACCGGATCCTGAACTCCGTCAAGACGTACGGCAACATCGTCACATTCCGCGACCTTGAAGACGAGACCAATGCCGCCCTCGAACTGTTCGGGAATAAGGACGCCCGCGGCGTCGTGCTCCTCAAGCCTTACGGCGACTACTACGCCGAATACGCAGACAAAGTCACCGAACTGCTCAGCCGTTTCCCGCTCGGAATCCCGATAGGCGGCGAGGCTGCCCAGAAGACGTTTGTTGGGCTCTTTGGATCGGTCCTTCGCCTGCAGAACATCCTGACCTCCTTCGACGACTTCGCGGGACAGGATCCGCTCACGGAGCGCCAGAGCCAGGACTACCGCTCTATCTACCTCGACCTTTACGCCGAGTTCCGCAAGGAACGCGACAGCGACAAAGAGACGATCAACGACGACATCGTGTTCGAGATCGAGCTCGTCAAGCAGGTCGAGATCAACGTCGACTACATCCTGATGCTCGTCGAGAAGTATCGCGCAAGCTTTGGCGACGGGGAAGACAAGGAAGTCCGCGCCCAGATCTCTCGAGCTTTGGACTCTAGCCCGAGCCTTCGCTCGAAGCGCGACCTCGTCGAGTCGTTCGTCGACTCGGTCTCGGTAGACGGGACCGTCGATGAGCAGTGGCAGGCGTTCGTCGCTGGCAAGAGGGAGGCGGAACTCGAGTCAATAATCGTGGCGCAGAAGCTCAAGCCCGAGCAGACTCGCGCCTTCATCGATTCAGCCTTTCGAGACGGCCAACTCCGCACGACGGGAACTGAGATCACCCGGATTCTGCCACCGGTGTCGCGCTTTAGCCGCGAGGCCAGTCACGGCGATCTGAAGCGGCGCGCGCTTGAAGCCCTGACAATCTTCTTCGATCGGTTCTTCGGCCTGAGTTGAGCCCGAGGAGTGCCACAGATTCCTGTATCGACGGCCTGGCGGTCACACGAACTCCTGGACATGAGCGGCGGGTGGATCTCAGCTCTGGATCTCTTCGACCGGCACGCGCGCTAGTGCAATCTTCGTGAAGCCGAGTCGGTTGAGATCGCGGACGGTTTGCATGAGCGTGAGTCGACTAAAGAACGGGAGCCACTCGATGCCCTTAGCCTTCGAGTTTGCGATCACGGCGTAGGTGACTGTGACCTTGTCGCGTTCTGGGGCTGCACCGTTCGGAGGCACCAGCGCGAGCCAACCGCTGGCATCAGCGGGACCGGCGGCCCTTGTGATGGCCGCTCGAACTTGGTCGCGCAGTGGACCGTCAACGAGCGCCTCAGCCGAGACATGTCCTTGGGCGAAGAGATGGCTCAGAGTGGACGATCGAGACTTGCGCTTCACGTGGATTAAGGAGCCATCGGTGGCTATGAGATCGCAGAACTCGATCCTGCTCGTGGCACCGTCCGCCGCGACCAATTGCTTGTCGAGGAGTGTCAACTCGACTGAACCGGCCGCTGCCCTTTCGTTGTAGTCGCCTTCGGACTCACCCGGGCGACCTGGCGGCAATGTCACCGTCATCGCGGGAATCGCTGAGACAACCGAGTCGACTTGATTCACGAGTGAACTCGCGATCTCGAACCATCTACCCTCAACCAGCGCGTACAGCTTCTCACCGATGCACTGCTCCGATACGAGGCACTGGTAAACGCTCCATCGGTCCACGGGGTCTGCGCTGCTGAGGAACTTGACTGCAACTTTGCGCTGCTTGAGCTGGCCGACAGTCGTCTCGGAGGGCTTGGTCACTGGTTGGGCGAGGTAAAGATCCAAGTCCAACTCGACGAACTGGATCTGTCGACGGGTCGGCGCGATTAGGAAGTGCTCGATATCCTCCCAGTCCAGGTTCTCTGGCATGGCCATGTGCGTTGAACTCGTGTCGCTCGCCTTAAGCTGATCGATCAACTGGGTGTCGAGGCTCTCTGAGAGCGTGGGGTCTTTGACCTCGGCCAGATGATCCACCCAGCCGAAGGCGGCTTGATACTTGGTCGCAGTGAAGTGACCGTAGATGTCTTTGAGGAGCGTTGGGAGATCTGTGACCGGCGTTGACACGCCGAGGACAAGGGCATCAGCCCCGCTCACACCCTTGTAACCAGTGGACTCCGGAGCGATTCCCGTAACGGCGCGCACGATGTCGCGAAGGATATCGACCCCGAACGCAGGGAGCTCGGCAGTGCGACTTGTCTGCGTATTCTTTGACACCACCATCTCGTCGAATAATTTGGTGTCGAGGCTGCGGATCTGTTTCTCGTCGATGAGATTGAGTGCGACCTTGAGCCCGAAGCGGCGTTCGATCTTGGCTTGGTCGAGGAAGCTTCGCCCATATCCGAAGGTCAGCGCGAAGGTGTGGTCATCAACGGTTAGCACGAGGAGTCCTGATGCGGATGCCGATTGGACTCCGTGGATTCCACCCTCGACCGCGGGCTCGACATATTTTGCCCAGCTTGGGGTGCTGGCGAAGTTCTTCTTCGAGTAGAAACGTCCCACCAGCCCGGATGAATCGGTGAGTTCGCTGACCTCGAGCCCCGCAGATGCGTCCTCGGCAATGGCGTCATCGACGTTCGCGATATCGCGTAGCAGGAAGATGGTTAGGCGCTGAGTTCGCACGCACTCTCCCTCCACATTGACGGTATCTGTGAGATTACCGGATCTTGGTAGCGAAGGAATGGTTGGGATGCGACGCGTTGGTCTCGCAACTCCTACAGCAGTCGCCTCTTGCCGCCAAGTCGATTCAGAACGTGACGGATGGGATGTAACTCATCAGAAGAGTTCGGTGGATCTATCCTTGTCTGTTCCAAGAGCGCGGGCCAATCGCTGGCGGATCCGTTCGCGTCGAGTCGTGAAGCTCTCGACGAAGCTCCCTAGTGCGAGATTCACCCCGTCGAGGTCGTTTTCGCGGAGGTACGGTTCGCGGCGTACTTCCGGCAGGGTCTCGATCCAGTCGGCGGGTAGCTTCGCCAGCTTCTCCTGGTTCTGACGTCCCTCGAGCAGTTGCAAGTTCGGAAGCGAGTTGACGCGTGCCAAGTAGCCGTCGACTGCTTCGGACGGCACGCCGGCTTCTTCGAGCCGTCGGCGAGTGAAGAGCGACTTCGGCCAGATGTGGTCCTCGTGGAACTCCTTCGAGAAGTCCAAACCCGGATAGAGAATTGCGAGGGCAGCGAACGTCCCACGGGCGCCGTAGGAAAGATCGAGCAGGCCGTCGATCTCGGTGTCATCGAAGGTCAGAGCCTTGCCGAGCGCAGCGAACTCGGCATCGAGGGCGGCGGTCGGGAAGCCAGGTGTGGACTGTTCACGGTCGATCGCTGACCGAAGGCGCGTGAGAAGCGTGTCCGGTCCTGAGCCCCACACGCCCTGCTTAAGGAGAGTCCGAGTCAGCCAACGGATGATCTCAGCGCGTTCTGGTGCGCTGGCTGTGGAATCGAGGAACGAGTCCGAGATGTTCCGCTGGTGCAGGTAATAGGCGATCGGGATTGCCGCGTTGTTCGCGGTGAGGGATTCGCGGGAAAAGCCCGAAGACTTCAAGAGGTCGGCGGTGCGCTGCAGCGTGGCCGAGATCTTCGGCCAGTCGTTCTCGACCTTCGTGATGTTCTGGTGAGTGATCGTCTCGACCTTGAATCGGACGTCCGCGCCGACGAGAGTGAGTGCGGTCTTCAGGACGAAGTCCTTGTCGAAGTTGAAGCCGCGCGTGTTCAGTTCGGCCGTGAGGTTTCTCACCTCTTCACGCGCCCCGGGTTCGGTCGACCATTGGTTTGTCGCCATCGACAACAGCAGGTCCGAGTTAGTGAGTTTCTCGCCACCTTGATTGACACGGATAAATATCTCGAGAACCTCGTCGGGAGTCCGCTCCTTCTCGTCGATGAGGTAGTAGTTCATCGACGGCGTCTTCCGCACGGCTGTGTAGAGAGCGCCAAGGCGCCGGGTTCCTTCGCGGATGTCAGGAATCGCTCGTTCCGTGACGGCATCGATGTAGCCCACGGGATCGTCCGTGAGCTTGAATACGTCGCCGACTAGGAACCACCGGTCCATCGCGCTGGCCCCCTCAGCCGCTGGTGTGGGGTGCGCCTCGTCGTCCGTAAGAAAGCGGAGGTCGTACTTGAGTCCGAGTTCCTCGTCAGGCGGGCTATCGACCAAATTCAGATACAGGCGCTTCTTGGGGTAGGCCTGAGAACTGGATGAGCGACCGTATCGCCGTCTCGTGGCGTGACTGCCGTAGAGCCCGATGTTGAGTGCGGTGAGACGCTGTTGACCGTCGAGGATGGCTGTGGTTCCGGATCCTGCTGGAACTGTAGCCCGCACCGCGAATGGCTCGTCACGCTCGTGGAAATTGGTCAGGAAGTTGTAGAAGACGTAGTCCTCGGCTGTTTCTGGATCCACTTTCCAGAAGAGAAGGGACCCAACCGGGTAGCCGCGGAGCAGGCTGTCGAACAGCTTGGCGATGTCATCTGTGTCCCAGACGAACTCGCGCTGGATTGCGGGGAGGAGATACTCGCGCGCATGAATCTCCCGGAGTACCTGCTCGACATGCTTCGCTGACTCGAATCCCAAGATGCGTCTCCTTCTACCTCTGGGACTCAGCGTATCGACGTGATGAGACACTGCCGTCTGCTACCGGCTCGCAAGTTGCGGCCTGATCTGGACGCCTTGCGCACGGAGCGCGTTCAGGACGGTGTGATTGTCGAACCCGAGCTCTTTACCGATCGCTGCACTTGAGCGTCCCCGTGCGTACAGTTCGACGGCGCGATCGATCTCCCAAGCTTTCATGCTCAGCGAAGTGTCGATGCCTCTTTGCGCAAGTAGCTTTGCGACTGTCGTGCGCGACACTCGCATCTCTCGGGCCACCTGGCGCATGTTGCGAGTTTCGAGGTATCGAGCCACCAGCGATTCAAGCTCCGCCTCCCTAAGTTGTCGCGCGGAGCGAGCCGGGCCTTGAGACGCCTCTGGTCGCGAAGATCGACGAGAACGGGCGACGAGGTCCTGAGCAGAGAACTGTAGTTTTGAAGGGTTCGAGTAAACCTGCAGGAGGCGCACCAATATTCCGGTCGGTATTCGCGTCGCCATTCGTACTACGCGCACTTTCGAGCGGGTGGCTGATGTGACGGTTGCCGTGGCATCGATGCTCGCGCGCCGACGATACGTCGAGGCAGTGTTAGCTCGATCCTGCGAGGTCTGCGTCCATAGCCGCGAGCCGCAGGTTCGCGACCAGCTCGATGAGTGGCGACTGTGTGGATACGGAGGGCGCGAGGTTCGAGACTGCGCCCGCCAAGGTGTCGCCCGGAGTCTGGGTAAGCACACGGTCGCGCAGTTCCCGGTATGTATCTAGTGCAGTCTCCCAAGGCGCGGGATCGCCGGCTCGGAGGTCGACGTTCGTCAGCCGCGTGGGGGCGATTTTAGTCGGCCAGTCTGGTGGTCGCTTCTCGCTTCTAACCATGTTTGACGACGCCGTGACGAGGTTCTGCAAGAGTTCGTCCGCCAGCTCCTGGTATATCGTCGGGAGAAGCGGGTGTTGGAGCGCGTTCGCCACTCTCTCAAAGTCAGGCTGAGTGGCTAGGGTGAATCCGGCGGTTGCATTCCAGATGTTGATGCCGATCTGGATGATTGTACCCGAAGCCACCGTAGCGAGAGTTGCTCTCGTGGCGAAACCGGCCGACTCCTTTTCGGCGATGCTCCATTCACGGACGGCCTCCTCCGCCGCTTGCCAGGACTCAACCCGGACGGCTCCGGAGACCTGGATGGCGACCAGTGGATCCGGAGCATCTGTCCAAACGCTGACCGCGGCATCCTGCAGAGCGACACCGTGTTCAGCGAGGCGTTGAGTCAACGCGGCAATAGAGTGCTCCCCCGACTCCATCATGATGGCCGCGATCCTCGACTCGATCTCGGCTGGCGAGGAAGCCTGAATTTCGTAAGATTTAATGAGCCCTCGTCCCCGAGCTATGAGGAGTCGGGCGCAAAAAGTCACGAGTCCATCCAGTTCATCGGGCAGCAGGGGCCCTACCCCCGCGAAATCCGGGAGTCGTGCATCGCTTCGAGCTTCATTCAGTCGCTTGACACCGTCTGCTAGGCGGAACCCCGCGCCCGTCAAATTGGATTCATTGCTTAGATCCCGAGCCACTTGAAGAATGCATCCGGCGATGTGGTCGAGAGCAGCCTTTGACTGGTCGCGCATGGCCTCACGTACGTTGCGATCGAAGTCATTCGCGTGCGGGTACTGGTCGCTTAGAGCGTCCGCAAGCTGGGGATCGAACGGGAGGCCCGGGAGAGCGGCGATCGCGGACGCCACACTCTCGGCTCGAGACGTCCAGTCATCTCGGCGCCGTGTGCCGTCACGGTCCGTCAGCCTCGTCGGCAGGTCCTGGAGGAGCTCAACGAGTTGGGCGCTTGATGCCGCTTGGCGGCGGCACCGGTCGGTCCAACGCTCAGAACTTAGGAGCTCAGCGACAGTTACTTGAGTAGCGATCGATCGCTCGACCGACACCTGCCTTGGCAGTACGCCAGACCTCATGATCTTCACCCCCATCGATCGGTGCGACGAGGTTTGCCGTCACGACTTCGACCGCGACGAGATCGGCTTCAGGGCAAGCATCAAAAATGCGTTGAGCGAGAAACACGGCTTGTGCGTTGACCGAGGTGCGGTCGTGGGAGGGCTGAGGTTGGTAACCCCGACTGACGGCGGCATCTCTTCGAAGGAAGGCACGTGCCGATATTTTGCAGAACGAGTCTTCGGTGTATGTGCGGACCCTCGCCATGCTGCTCGGCGAGTCCGGCAACGTAGCTTTGTTCGGAAAGTCGATTTTGACTTCGAAGGCGTGGTCATCGGAAGCAACGGCCCATGTCGCGCGGCCTTCTATCGGACCGAATAAGTCTGAGAATTCCGCTCCTTGGGAGCCCGAGACCACAGCGAGAGTCGCGATCAGTTGCGCGACTATGTCCGCCCTCTCGATCGTTGCCGGCGCTTGAGCATTGTGCGCTTGATAGACGCGGATCACCTGATCCCGCGGCAATACACGGAAGCCCTCGAGCCTCTCGCTGAATCGCACCGCGGCATCGAGATCAGTCTCAACCAGCACCTGGCTGATCGCGTTGTCTGTGAGTCTGTCGAGCACTTGCCGGCGCGACGAGGAATCCCAGTCGGGAAGGCCCTCACCGATTGACGCAATTTGTTGAAAGGCGTCGTTACCGTCGAAGATGCGGCCGAACTTCGAAGAGTGAGCTAAGAGGTAGTAGCCGGAGACGTCGATCGTAGCTGGCGTGTGCCGCTGGACGTGTTCGAGCGTTGATGCAGCATAGGCGGCGACATCGAAACGCTCTGCGGCGTCGACGAGCGCCGCGATCTCTGAAGCCACGGAGGGAGTGCTCGCGGCCACGAGGGCGTCGATTCGAGCACAGATCGAGGCGACCAGCGGAGCAAGCGCCTGGTGAAAGAGCGTCAACCTCGCAGCCGCATCGCTCCTTGCGTTCGGCTGCAGGGATCGCACCACGCGGACTGCCGCTCGACAGTAGAGAGCGGGCCGGGCGCCAGCGGGTGTGGCATCGATGGCCTTCGCGTAGGTAGCGGCCAGGGTTGGCGGCGGCGTCTCGTGGATGAGGTCCAAGATGACCTCAGCACGCAAGTCGTGTAGTGCTCGCCAGTTCGTCCCATCTTCAGTTACGAGAAGGTGCTCGTCTTGGAGTCTGGCGAGCTGCTGAGACACCTTAGTCGCGGTCTGCCCTGTCGAAGCGGGAAGCTGGTTGGCATCCACGAAACGGCCGAGCGTGTGGAGGGCAGTGACGATCCCAAGAAGATCGAGCGCCACCTCGTTCTCAGCGGAACGGAGCGCGGCAATCTGGCTACGTAGTACCTCACGTAGCCTGTGCCCGGTGGTTGCAATCGCAACGAACTCCATGAGCAGACCCTGGGCGCGCGAAATGGCTTCCTCTGGCTCGGCTTCGATGGGTAGTCCAGCGGCTACGAGGCGCTCATAAATTCGCTCCGCAGACTCCGTTGTCAATCGCGAGTCGACGAGCGTGGCGCCGATCGCCGTAGACGGCAGGAGGTCTTCTTGGCGGGACGCTCCAAGTACAGAAACGCCAGGAAGCTCGAGCAAACGGTCTCTCGCGATTGGCCACAGTTCCGTGGAGGTGCGCCCGATGTCGTCTACGCAGACCAAAACGCGCCTCTGCTCCGAGGGCGCAAGAACCTTCGCGTAGCGGACGAGCTGTTCAACATCGTTTTCGGTCTCAACGCGGAGTACGCGAACCAGGATCGGGCCGTCTTCGAGCATCGAGGCTGAACGCCAGAGGAGTCCGGACTTACCAGTGCCGCTCGGGCCGACCACCAAGACGTGTCGGCTCGCTCGTAGCGCGTCGAGGATCGACAGACATTCGGGCACTCGAACTACGTCACGATTGGACCCAACGTGACCCGGGACAACCCGAACGCCCGCGAAAAACTGGGTTTCAGAGTCAGCCGAGCCTCTGGCGAAGTTCGCAAGCTCGCAGACGCCGCTGCGAAGGGCCTCTTCAAGGGCGCTCACGTCCACGGTACCTTGGACGTCGGTGACGAGGACATCGAGGTCGGAGGCGCCCATGTGAAGAGCCGTAGAAGCAACGCCACCGCGCTGACTTGCGGAAAGTTCGCCGAGGTCGGCCGTAAGCCGGGTTCTGGCGATGGCTGCTACGACCGGAGCAACATCGAACGCGCTGATGAGTTGCGACTCGATATGGCTGGCGAGAGAGTCCTCAGTGATCACAAGTCGAGTGCGGGCTACCAGTTGAGGCGCGCCCTTAGGCTCGCGGCCGACGCTCGACAACGCCTTCTGCACAGCTACAAGGAGGTCCTCGTTTTCTGAAACGGTGGCCGCCCACCCAGTCGGCTCAATCGCAAAAGACCCGTTTGTGACGATCGCAAAGCCCGCGACATTCCCGTCATAGTCTCGCCCTGACTCCACCTGAGACGCATGGACGATGATCCTCGCAATCTCGGCAATTCCGATTGGTCGCTCACCACCGCGTTGCTTGCTCTGCACGAGTAGCCATGAGCCGTCGTCGAGGCAAAGATCGATGTCCTCGAAACCCTCGGGCCGGACGGCGGTGACTACAGGGAAGGCGCCCTGGCGGGATCGTCCACCCGCGAGAAGAAGCGCAGCGAGGCTCACCTGATAAGTGACGCCCGCGACATTTGCCGCTCCGCTTCTGAGCTGAGCGAAGATCTCGTCTACTGAAGGTAGATTCTGCTCAGGTGCGGCGGCGCGGGCCATCGAAACTTGGCGTTGCCGCGCTCGCCTCTCCGCTTCGCGCTGTGCGCCACTCCGACGGTTGCTTGGCAACGGTACCTCCCTACAAGACATTACCGATTCGGCAGGTAGATGGAAGGACCTGTCACAAACAGGACTATCGGATCGGGATGTCTGTCTATGCGCCCAGGTATCGAGTCGTTTCCGAGGAGCAGATCGCGAGCCAGTAAAGATGGCGCAGATCCTCCTTGAACTACAAGCGGCGTTACCAGTAGCCGCGAGCAGCGCGGAGTCTTTCCGGATTGTCCTCCATGATCGATTGAATCGCTTGGTTAGCTCTGTGATCGGAACGCCTCCGTCGTTGAGCCGAAGTGCTTCTTGAATCTCAGCGTCGGTCGTGCTGATTGGCCGTCGTTCCACGCCTAGGGAGCCGGTGACGGATCGTCTATTCGGTTGTGCATAGTTGCCGTGCGATATCGGCTGGGCGACCATCCGCTTCGTAGAGTGCGACGAGCTCCACGTTTTGAACTCTTGTGAGCCTCGCAGGTCCACGAACTGAGGTAGGGGAAAGGCGCTCTACCTTTGATATTGTCGCCCGCCGATAGAGACCAGAAATCCGCTCGGCCTCTGTTTTTGAACTCAAGTACTGTCCCAGCAGTCGCACACTGTCTGTACGTGCCCGGACAGGGCGGGCCTCGATCGCGTGGAACGTTGCACCGGGTGCCGCATCCTGCATAGGCGCCGGGTGCCCACGTGCGTCCGGTTGTGCCCGTGAGGTTGTTTCATCACGGGCACAACCGTGTTCCTGATCGTGTCTCTGCGCGCGAGCGACGGATCTGACCCGGCGGGGAGAGGGGACCGGAGGCCCGGTTCCGTCGGGTGCCGCCATATCGCGAGCAATCGATCAGGTACGGGGGCGTAGTTCCGCGATGGCCGCCCAGTCGTCGTCGGCGTGACCGGTCGTGATGGCTTGGTCGAAGACCTGTCGGAGGATCTCGCCGAAGGGAAGCGACTGGTCGTGTTTCGCCGCGGCGTCGAGGGCCAGATGGAGGTCTTTTCGTCCCATCCGCGTTGTGAGGCCGGCCGGCTGGTAGGTGCGTGTGGCGATGAGGGGGCCGTACGAGGAGTACACCACGCCGGGGAAGAGCGTGGAGGTGAGCAGTCCGGTGAGTTGCTCCGGATCGACTCCCGCCGCCTCGGCGAGACTGACGGCCTCACCTATCGACTGGAGGGCGCAGGCGATGAGGTAGTTGCCCAGGATCTTGGCGATGTTCGCCTGTTCCGGCGCATCGCCCAAACGCCACGTGCGGGATCCGATGACGTCGAAGAACGGTTGCACCTGATCGATGAGCGTTTCCGGTCCGGCGGCGAGGATGTTCAGCTTGCCGGCCTCCGCCACCGGGACCCGACCGAAGACTGGAGCCGCGATGTAGCCGACACCGTACTCGGCATGCAGTCCCGTGGCGCGGCGGGCGAGATCGGTGCTCACCGTCGCCAGGTTCACATGCACTGCACCGTGCGGAGCGGACATCAACGCGTCTGCGTCGAGCAGAACGTCCGTGACTGCGGCATCGTTCGCGAGGACCGAGAACACCACGCCGGTCTGGAACGCCTGTGCGGGAGAAATGGCCGCCAGCGCACCGGCTCGGACGAGTTCTTCGACGGGCTCGGGTGACCGATTCCACACCGTCACCTCGTGACCGGCGGCGAGGAGGTTGCGGGCGATCGCGCGCCCCATCGCGCCGAGACCGACGACGGCGATCGTGCTCACGCGTCATCTCCGTGCTCGTCGCTCTCAGCAGTCGCAACGAGCGTCGCGCGGCCGAGGATGTGCGAAGCCATCAGGAATCCGAGGAACGCGGGTGTCCCGTCCCGGGAGATGCCGATGTCCTCGACATCGAGCGCGTGCACGGTGATGAAGTAGCGGTGCACTCCGTGGCCGGCCGGCGGGGCGCCACCGATGAATCGTGCAGCACTGGCGTCTCCCGGGAGTTGGAACGCTCCGGTCGGGATGCCGGTTCCCGCCTCATCGCCTGCCCCTTCCGGGAGTGAGGTGACGTTGGCCGGGATGCCGGCGACTGCCCAGTGCCAGAAGCCGGAACCGGTGGGCGCGTCCGGGTCGTAGACCGTGACGGCGTAGCTCTTCGTTCCCGCTGGTGCGCCGCTCCAGGACAGTTGTGGCGAGACGTCCCGACCGCCCGGAACGCCGAAGAGGCCGGAGAGCTGGGCGGCGGCGAGCGGCTGGCCGTCGACGACGGTTGTGCTCGTGAGCGTGAAGTCCGGAACCTCTGGGAGGCGGGCGAACGGATTGTTGTTCGTGGTCATGCGTGTTCCTTCGGTTGATTCGTGGTGGGGTGGAAGTGGTGGGTTGGTCATGATGCGACGGAGGTCCGTGGTGCGCGCAGGGCTGCGAGCACGATGAGCGGGATCAGGCCGATGCCCACCATGACCGCGCCGACGGCCGATGGCCCGGTGACGCCGAGGGCCGACTCCAGGGCGATACCCGCGACCCAGGAGCCCAGAGCGACACCTCCGTTGTAGGCGGCGACCGCCGACGCGGCCGCGAGGGTCGGTGCGGAGCTCGCAAGGCGGATCGACAGGCCCGTCGCGAGCGGTGGCACGCACAGGCCGGCCGCGCCGACGAAGAAGAAGAGGACGAAGGTCGCGACCGGGGCGACCGAGAACGGGACGAGGAGGGCGAGCGCGACAGCGCCGACGATCGAGGCGCCGATGAAGGTGCCGACGGCGTGCGTGTCGCCGAGTCGACCGGCGAGGTTCGTGCCGAGCAGGCAGCCGATCCCGAAGACGATCAACGCGAGCGGGACCGTCCACTGCGGCAGGCCGGTGCGGCCGACGAGCAGCGGCTGGATGTAACTGAACGCAGCCATCACACCACCGCTGACCACGGCGGTGCCGGCGAGGACGAGCCAGATGCGCACCTGACGGAACGCGCCGAGCTCGGAGCGGATCGACGCTTGGTCCGTCGGCTTGGCGGAGGGGGCGACGCGCGCGATGATCACAGCGGCGACGACCGTGAGGATAGTGAGCATCCAGAACGTGCCCCGCCAACCGACCAACTGGCCGAGGAATGCGCCGAGCGGGACGCCGGCGACGGTAGCGAGGCCGACACCGCTCATCATGAGGCCGAGCGCTCGGGAGGCGAGGGCCGGTCCGGCGGCCGTCGTCGCCGCGACCGCAGCCACCGACCAGAATGCTCCGGTCGCGACGGCCGAGATGAATCGAGCGATGAGACTGATCTCGAAACTGCCGCTCAACGCGGTGAACGCGTGCCCGGCCGCGAACACGAGCAGCGCGGCGACGAGGATGATCCTGGGTGGCATGTTCCGGGTGGCGATCGCCATCGTCGGCGCGCCGATGACCATCCCGATCGCGAAGATCGTGATCAGGAGACCGGCGCGCGCCTCGGTGACGTGGAGGTCGTCCGAGATCTGCGAGAGCAGACCGGCGACGATGTTCTCGGTCGTGCACATGAGGAATGCACCGATCATCAGGAGGGGCACGATGATCGGCATCCGCGGTTTCGCGGATCGGCGGTGGGGTTCACCGCCGGCCGGGGTCGATGGTGCCGTGACGCTGTTGGAAGTCATGGAGGGAAGTCCTGTCTGTGAATGGCTGACCATTCGAGACAACCCCAGTTCCCAGTTGCGCGGAACGGCGTGATGAACCGTGGTCTGGCGCACCCAGGGTCTGACAGGGCACCCCTGGCAGCGGGTCGGCGACGTACGATGGCGGCATGGACAGACGAGCGGAGATCAAGACTTTCCTCGCGTCTCGTCGCGCGAGGGTGTCGCCGGAGGATGCGGGGGTGCCGACGTTCGGCGGTGTGCGTCGTGTGCCTGGGCTTCGCCGAGAAGAGGTGGCCCACCTTGCCGGGGTGAGCGTGGACTACTACGCACGCATCGAACGGGGCCACACCGGTGGCGTGTCGACGGAGGTGCTGGACGCCATCGCGAACGCCCTCCGGCTCGACGAGGCCGAACGGGAGCACCTGCAGGACCTCGTTCAGGCGACGCGGCCGGTGAGCCCATCGCGTCGACAGCCCAGACGGGTCACGAAGTCACGCGTGTCCGCGAGTGTGCAGCTGGTGCTCGATGCGATCACGGTGCCGGCGATCGTTCAGAACAACCGTGGCGATCATGTCGCGACGAATGCGATCGGCCGTGCACTCTACGGACACGAGACGAACGATCCGGCCGTGCCGTTCAACTACGCCAGATTCGTCTTCCTGAACCCGAGGGCGGCCGACTTCTACCGCGACTTCGACCTGATGAAGCGCAACAACGTCGCGCTGCTGCGTCAAGCGGTCGGTCGCGCACCGCATGATGAAGGTCTGATTCGACTCGTCGGCGAGCTGTCGACGTCGAGTGCCGAGTTCACCGAGTTGTGGGCCTCGCACGACGTGTTGCGGTACAAGTCGGGCGTCAAGCGCTACACCCATGAGCTCGTCGGCGACGTCGAATTCGGGTTCGAGTCGTTCGAGATCACGAGCGACCCGGAACTCCTCCTGCTCGTCTACACCGTTGAACCGGCGTCGCCGACGGAGCAGGCGATGCAGCTGCTCGCCAACTGGACAGCTCCCAGCGCCGCATCGCACCAGAGTCTGCGCACGTCGACCGACTAGCGGCGTCCTGTGGCTGCATGCTGCAGATGACATCTGCGACCCCGCCCCGTATTCGAACCTGTGGCGATCACGCTCCCGGGGTGAGGACGAGCCTCAAGCGATCGTGGCATCGGTGTCATATGGATAGAGGAACGACGAAGGCCCGCGCCGGACTGGGTGTCCGAGGCGCGGGCCTCCGGGTGATGCTGTGGTGCGCTGCGGGTTACGCGGCGACCGGGACCTCGACGGCGACGGGAGCGACGTTGCGCTTGTTGAAGCCGTTCTGCGCGATCGCCTGACCGATGCTGCCGAGGAGGAGGAGGGCGAAGGTGCCGCCCGCGCTCTTGCCGGAGACGTTCGCCGCGCCGACGGAGAACTTCCACAGCCACCAGAACGACACGATCGGGACGATGAACAGCCAGGTCGTCGGAACGCTCTGGCCCTGGGCCTTCAGCTCGCCACGCGTCTTGGCGTACCAGACGATGAAGTAGATGCCGAGGGTGATGATGGGCAGGAAGAACACGGCGGCGGGGCTGCGTCGTTTCATGGGAGGCGCCTTTCGAAGCGTCGAATCGATGCGTGTGGGAAGGCGTCGTGATGACCTGATCCGGCGCATCGCAGATGCAGAATCGGAGCCTGCGCATCACAATCAGGTGCGATGCATGGTCGTCCGGTTCGTGTTCCCCACACGAAGATGGCGGGTCCGTGCGGATCCGCCTGGTCGAGCATACTGGAATCGGGCGGTCGAACGAGTCACAGTTTGTGAAATGTAACGTTGGTTCTGCGACAGCTCGGCGGCGTGTGGGCCGCCTCAGCCCCCGAAGCGGCGATACCAGTCGAGAGACGCCTCGGACCACAACGGATCGCTCGACGGACGCCGCCCGATGGTGTCCCACAGACGCGAGGAGTCGAACCAGTGATCGTCGGCGACGGTCGACAGCTGGGCGCCGGTGACGCCGAACCTCTGCAGCTTCCCCAGGGCCGATGCGGCGTCGATCATCGCCGACGGCGCCGCGCGCCCGAGGCGGTCCGAGAGGGACCCGACCAGGGTCCTGGGTGTCATCGCGTCGGGGACTCCTGCATGGTAGATCCCGCCGACCGACGACGATTCAGGGTCAGTCGCCGCGAGCGCGAGCCTCGCGACGGCATCGCCCAGCTGCGTCCGCTCGATGACCGAGATGCGCGCGTCCCCGGTGCCGATCCACGCGCCCAGCCCGCCCATGAGCGTGAGCAGCGGCCCCAGGAACCAGCGGTCACCCGCACCGTAGACGAGGTTCGGACGGACGACTGAGCCGCCGGCTGCCAGCACGGCCTCGTCCGCCGCGAGACGGCTCGCGCTCAGTGCCGACCGCGGCACCGGCGCAACCCCTGCGCCGTCACCGCCCAACGGGAAGTCGGCGCCGTACACGCCGGCCGTGCTGAGCGACACGATGTGGCGGACACCGGCCTTCGCAGCCGCTGCGACGAGTCGCTCGGTCCCGTCGCGGTTCGTCCTGGCCTGCTCCGCCTCGTCCGAACCCGTGTAGCTCGCCGCATGGATCACCACGTCACAGCCGTCCAGCGCACGGTCCAACGCCGCCGCATCGTGCAGATCGCCGCGGACCTCGAGCGGGTCGCCGTGTGATCCGGACGCACGCTCTGCGCGCACCAATCGGCGCGGCAAAACCCCCAAATCGTTGAGAGAATCACGAATCGCCGAGCCGATGAAACCGGTCGAACCCGTGAGGAGGATATGAATTCGGTCACACATGTCAATGAACTCCTGATCTACTCGATACGCTTGGGTCAAGATTTTCTTGGAGGAAAACCTCTCGATGCCAGAACGCAAGCCGCAACAGCAGCGTGGTCATGAGCGCAGGCAAGCCGTCGTAGAAGGCGCAGCCCGCGTCTTCGACCGCGTCGGCTACGGCCAGGCCAGCCTGTCGGACATCGCCCGCGAGTCCAAAACGACCCAGGGGTCGATGTACTTCTACTTCCCGTCGAAGGAAGAATTGGCGCTCGCCGTCATCAACGAACAGAACTCCCGCACCTTCGCGGCGCTCGCCGACGTGCCGAACGACGACGGGTCCTTCTGCGCCCTCGTCGCCGCATCGCGCATCATCGCGGAGCACCTGACGACCGATGCGGTCGTCCGCGCCGGCATCCGGTTGTCGCTCGAGCAGGGCACCCTGTCCATGCCGACCACGGAGTTCTACCGGAAGTGGATCGCCTCCGTCTCCGAACAGCTCGAAGAGGCCGTCAAGGAAGGCTACGTGCGCCCGGACATCGAGCGGGAGGGCCTCGGCCGCTCCACCGTGTCCTACTTCACCGGTGTGCAGCTCGTCTCCAACGTGCTCAGCCAGCGCAGCGACCTGCTGTCCGCGCTCGAGACCATGTGGAAGCTCATGACGCTCGCGGTCATCGTGCCGGAGCGCCAGGAACAGGTGACGGCCTTCATCGAGCGCACGTTCGACAACGACGAGGCGGGTGCCTCGGCGGCCGCTGCAGACGCTGCTGCCACCGAGGACTGACGCTCCGATCACGCAGGTCCGGCGTCGAGATACGCCAACGAGGACTCGATGTGCACACCGAACAGGTCGTCGATGACGACGTCGACGGTGCGGACCGATCCTCCGTCGCGGGCGAACGAGCGCCGCTGACTCACCCGCAGGGTCGAATCGACGCTCGCCGCCGCGAACTGCGCCGGCGGCTCGGCGATGATCGTGGCGCGCCGCATCCAGAGGTTCGCGGTCGTGTCGCGGTCGACCCCGTCGGTCGCGTAGATGAGGACCTGGGCCATCTGCCCGGCGAGGACGAGACGGTCGATCATGCCGACGATCGGATCGTGTGCTGATTCGAGGGCGGCGTCGTCGCGCAGCATCGGGTCGGCGACCGCGTGGTGGGTGCAGGCGACGAGCTGATCCTCGATGGAGAGCCGGGTGATGGTCGAGGTGTGCGTCGTGCCGCGGTAGGCGGTCGACGGCCGTCCGTCGGTGAACGAGGTCGGGCGCGAGGTGTCGGGGGACTCCGGGACTGGGTGCCGCACAACGAGCGCGACCTGGAAGGTGCCGATCCTGCACTGCAGCGTGGTCTGCAGGGGCGTGCCGACGGCATCGTCCTGGACCTCGCCCGTGTCGGTGCGGGTGATCGAGAGCGGTACCTCGGAGGTGGACTCGAGTGGTTTCGCGCCCGCGCGCACGTCGATGCGCTCGATCCATGCGCGACGCACCTCGGCCGGGGACAGGCCGATGAGGGACTGGAGGGCGCGTTCTGCCGCATGTCCGGCCAGGACGGTCGCATCGACGGTGCTCGCGTGCGGCTTCCGTTCGGATGAAGCCTTGCTCGACCAGTCGGAGGCGTAGTCGATGGCGGCGACTCCAGTGAGCGTGTCGTCATCGGTGCGGGCGAGGACCGGGACACGGTATTCCGTCTTGCGGTAGCCGGCGCCGAAGTACCGTCGATGCGATGGGCCCAGTCGGCGTTCGAAGTCATCGTGGGGCGTCGGGTACATGGGGATGCGTTCGGATTCGTCCCCGATTGGACGGTCGATGGCCATGGTCATGGTGAGTCCCTCTCCGGCTCGGTGAGCCACAGGCCAAGCCTGACGCATCGCCAAGGTGTGCGACCTACTATGTGCGTCATGTGTCGCTTAATTGAGCGTTCTGTGTCGTTCCGCGGATTTCCGGTGCGCGGAATTGGACAGTTTGTGTAACGAATAATGTCCATCAGGCAACGAGCGCTGGGTAAACCGCTCGCGATGCCGTATGGTAAGTCGGGTGATTGACTCACTTTGATCGGTCTGGGGGCCAAGAGCTCTGACGCGCGCAGGGGAGCGCTCGTCGAGACACCGGCGGAGTAGAGAATCACGGGCTGGGCGATGTCATGGGGGGATCGCCCAGCCAATTCCCCTCCCGTTGTGGGATCACCGTCGATCCGCAGCGGCGAGGTCATCCGCCTGGCGACGCCGAGGATGCTCGCATCGGGGGCCGCACGATGAGAGGATCATCGCATGAGCCGTCTGGAACCGGAGATCGAACGGGCCGTCGCAGCCCTGGCCAAACGTCGGGCACGAGAGCTCGCGACCGGGAAGCCGACCGAGGGTGATCGGGCCATCGCGAGACTGCTCGTCCTGCGGGATGTGCGGGACGCGGTCGTCAAGGAGGAGCTGCCGCGCGCGACGAAGGACGCGCGAGAACTGCGGATCCAGTTCAAGACGCTGCAGGCCGCGCTCGGCCACGCTTCGCCGACCACTATCCAGATGTGGGCGAAGATGGCCGAGGAACTCTCCGACGCGGAGGCGGAGCCGGGCGCGGACACGGACACTGACGCGGCATCTCAGCCGCTCGCGGCCAATTCCGAGCGCTGAGCCGGAGTCAGCCCGGAGTCTGCCCCGAGTCAGCCCGGTGTCGGGCCGTAGCGGTGCTCGGGACGCCCGGTCGTCCCGTACTGCAGTTGCACGCGGATGAGCCCGTTCGTGGTGAGGCCGGCCAGATATCGCTGCGCCGTTGCGCGTGAGACGCCGACGAGCTCGGCCACGTCGATCGCCGAGAGGTCGGCGACGGCACCGGACACCGCCTCGTAGATGGTCTGCTCCGTCGCGGAGCGGGACGTCGCACCGCCTCTCGCGTCGCCGGAATGGAGCACGCGGAGCGCCCGCTCGACCGCCTCCTGGTCGTGCGTCGCGCCCTCATCGAGGATGTTGCGGTACCGGGCGTAGGCGCCGAGGCGATCGGTGAGCAGCGTCGCCGAGAACGGCTTGACGAGGTAGGAGAGCGCTCCGTTGCGGATGGCGCGGCGGATCGTTGCGCCATCGGTCGCCGCGCTGACCACAAACGCGTCCGCGTCGATCTCACGCAGCACGTCGAGCCCGCTGCGGTCGGGGAGGTACACGTCGAGGAGCACGAGGTCCGGCTTGTCCCTGGCGATCGCGGCGATCGCCTCCGCAGCGGTCCCGACCGGCTGCAGGGCGCGGAACCCTGGACGGGAGTCGACGTACTCGCGATGCAGGCGCGCCACATGGAAGTCGTCGTCGACGACGAGCACACGCAGATCGTTCGCCGCCGTCATCGTTCGTCCTCCGGACCGAGCGGCTCGATGACCCCGGGCAGCCGCGCGCAGAAGACGGCTCCGTGGGCGCGGGGCTCGTCGACGCCCGACTTCGGTGAGGCGAGCCAGACGTCCCCACCCCGGCGTCTGGCGATCTCACGCGAGAGCGGCAGGCCGAGCCCGAGGCCGCGGATCCGTCCGGTGTCCGTCTCTGCGTCCGCGTCGGCGCCCCCGCGTCCGCCGGCACCAGAACCAGCACCCGGCTCGCGACCGGCCGCACCGTGACCCGTACCGTCATCGACCCCGTCACCGGAGTCCATCACCGAGAGATGCAGCTCCGACCCGTGGTCGAGCACCTCGACCTCGACCCAGGCCGGTTTCGTCCGGCCATCGACCGCGGCCGTGATCGCATTGTCGATGAGGTTCCCGAGCACCGTCGTCACGTCCTCAGGATCGCACAGCGACCCGGTGACGAGCGTCTCCGACCCGAGCGTCAGGAGCACACCGCGCTCCGCCGCCTCGACGCCCTTTGCACCGATGAACGCCTGCAGATACGGCTCGGTGAGCCGGTCCGCGTGCTCGACCGGGTACTTGAGCGGGCCGTGGTCGAGGACGTTCGCGAGGTAGCTCCTGGCCTCGGCGTCCTGTCCGATCTCCAGCAGGCCGGCGATGGTGTGCAGCCGGTTGGCGAACTCGTGGCGTTGCGCCCGGAGCGCCGTGGTCATCGCTGCGACGGCGTCGAGTCGTCTGGTGAGCGCCTCGACATCGGTGCGGTCGCGTGCGACGAGCACCCGCCCGAGCGGGACGCCGTCATGGGACACGGTCCGGACGTCGACGAAGAGGACCCGTTGTCCGACGACGAGCTGGAGGGGTTCCGCGGTGTCCTCCCGGCCGGCCACGAGCTCGCGGAGGGCTGTGGGGAGCCCGAGGTCGTCGAAGTCCAGTCCCACGCAGTCGCCGACGTCGAACAGGCCCGCCGCCTGGTCGTTGCAGACCGTCACGACGCCGGTGGGCGACACCGCGAGCACCCCTTCGCCGACGCCGCTCAGCACGGCGGCCTGATTCTGCACGAGGGCAGCGAGCTCCTCCGGCTGCAGCCCGAGCGTCAGACGGCTGAGGCGCCGCCGGATGAGCACGGAGGCGAGCAGTCCGATGGCGAGGGCCGCGACCACCCCGACGACGACGGGGACCACATCCCGCACGACGTCCTCGAAGACGCGTTGCGGGGCGAACCCGACGCTGATCTCGCCCACCACGTCCGCTGGCAGGTTCCCGGTCGATCCCGCCGCGTAGACGGGCACCTTCGCCCGTGCGGACGGCCCGAGGGTCCCCGTCTCCCATGACACCGTCTCCTCACCGCGGAGTGCGGCGTCCGGGCTGGTGCTCACCCGCTTGCCGATCTCGGCCGGATCCGGGTGCGCGAGACGGATGCCCCGGTCATCGGTGATCACCACGAAGAACGCGCCCGTGCGCCGTTCG
This sequence comes from Plantibacter sp. Mn2098, assembly GCF_049319745.1. Classification (NCBI taxonomy): domain Bacteria; kingdom Bacillati; phylum Actinomycetota; class Actinomycetes; order Micrococcales; family Microbacteriaceae; genus Plantibacter; species Plantibacter sp. Mn2098. Next base: position 617,668 of record NZ_JBMOUH010000001.1, read on the forward strand.
ACGGCGGTCGCGATGGCGGGCAGCGGCCCTGCGACGAGAGCGGCGCCGTCCGGTTCGCCGTCGTTCTGCGACTCGGCCGTAACCTCTGCGCGGACGTCGACGTCCTCTGCAACGCTCTGCGCGATGGACAACGCGGTCGACTGCGCCTCGTGCGCGAGCCGCTGGACCCCGGCCCAGATCGAGATGGCGCTGCTGATCGCGATGACGGCCGTGACCACGAGCAGCTGCAGCAACAGCACCTGTGTGGCGAAGCGGAGGCGGGGCCGTTTCGGGGCGTCGACGTCGACCATCCCACGATCGTACGGCGTGGACACGCCCGTCCGGCGGTCGGCGGTGCGTGAGCAGAATGCGCAGAACGTGCGTCAAGCCGCTTATCCGAGCCGAACGCGGAATAGCGCGACGGCGAAGCACGGCCCTCCTAACCTGTGGAACGGATCGGCCGACCCCCTGGTCGGCGCATCCACACCCACTCAGACGAAGGAGTCGACGTGCTGGTAGTCCTCGGTTTTGCGATGATCCTCACCTTCATGGTGCTCATCATGACCAAACGGCTCACCCCGATGGTGGCCCTCATCCTCGTCCCGACGATCTTCGGGCTCTTCGCCGGCGCGGGGCTCGGCCTCGGCGACATGGTCATCGAAGCGATCGGCAACCTCGCGCCGACGGCCGCGCTGCTGATGTTCGCGATCATGTACTTCGGGATCATGATCGATGTCGGCCTGTTCGATCCGCTCGTGCGGTTCATCGTGCGGGCGCTCGGGAACGACCCGGCGAAGATCGTGCTCGGCACGGCGCTCCTCGCGGCCGCGGTCTCGCTGGACGGCGACGGCTCGACGACGTTCATCGTGACGACTGCCGCGATGCTGCCGATCTACCTCCGGCTCGGGATGAACCCGGTGGTGCTGACGTGTGTCGCCGGGCTGGCGAACGGGACGCTCAACATCGTGCCGTGGGGCGGTCCGACAGTGCGGGCCGCTTCGGCGTTGCGCGTGTCGCCGACGGAGATCTTCGTGCCGATGCTGCCGTCGCTCGCCGCCGGTCTCGTCATCGTGTTCGTGTTCGCGTGGATGCTCGGGCTGGGGGAGCGCAAGCGGATCGGTGCGCTCGGGATGCTCGACTCGCTCGACGACGGATTCGCGCACGCACCGGGGGCAGGCGTCGCTGCTGCGGCGTCCGGCGGCGGTTCGGCCGCTGCACCGCTCACCGGAGGCATGGCGACCTCCTTCGCCAGGCCGCGTCGCGGAGCACTCGCGACGCTCGTGCGGCCGGATGACACCGCGATGGCCGACACGATGCTCGACCCGGACCGTGAGACCCTGCGCCCGAAGCTCATCTGGTTCAACCTCGCCTTGACGATCGCCGTGATGGTCCTGCTCGTGATCGACGTCGTACCGCTGCCGTACGTGTTCATGGTGGGGACCGGCGTCGCGCTGCTGATCAACTTCCCGAAGCTCGCGCAGCAGTCGAAGGAGATCGTGGCGCACGCGCCGAGCATCGTCGGCGTTGTGTCGATGGTCCTCGCGGCCGGCGTCCTCATCGGCGTCCTGAACGGCACCGGCATGGTCTCGGCGATGGCGGACTGGATCGTCGCCATCATCCCGGACGCCCTCGGCCCGTTCCTCGCGGTCATCACGGGCGTGCTGAGCATCCCGATGACGTTCTTCATGAGCAACGACGCGTTCTACTTCGGGATCCTGCCGATCCTGTCCGAGAGCGCCTCGACCTTCGGCATCTCGCCGGTCGAGATGGCCAGGGCGTCGATCACCGGTCAGCCGGTGCACCTGCAGAGCCCGCTCGTGCCGGCCATCCTGCTGCTCGTGTCGCTCGCGAGCGTCAACCTGGGCGACCACCACAAGAAGGTGCTGTGGCGCGCCGCCGTGGTGTCGGTCGTGATGCTCGTGGTCGGTGTGCTCGTCGGGGCGATCCCGTTCGGCTGACCCGCGGGCGCCGAGGCGGCTACTTGGTCTTCGTCCAGTCGAGGTTGATGACGTCGCCGATGTAGATCTCGAGGCCGAGGCCGGGAATCGACGGGTTCATCCGCAGCAGCTGCTGCTGGGGCAGGTCGAAGCGCTGCGCGATCTCGAAGAAGGCGTCGCCGGAGACGACGGTGTAGGTCGACAGGTTGCCGTCGGCGTCCCTCGTGGGGGCGCCGGTCGCGCCGGGGATGGCGCCGGTGTCGTCGGCCGGCCCCTCGGGGATGGGCTCCTTGGGGGCTGCCGGGGCGTTCGGCACGAGGGGCGCGGGCTCAGGCGGCGGAGCAGGGGCTGCGGCGGGCGGCGGCGTCGGGGTGGGCGTCGGGGTCGCCGTCTCCGTCACCACGATCGTGACGGCCGGGGCCGGCGGTTCCTGGACGCACGCGCTCAGGCACACGGTCACGAGCATCGCTCCGATCGCGGTTCCGATCAGCGTTCGGGCGCGACGGCAGGCGAACGGTTTCATACAGTGGTCCCCTCCACGATGAGGCGCCGCATGGTCACGAGTAGGGCCTCATCGCATCGCGGTGCCGGACCAGCATAGAACGTCGCGGATGCCGGATCGAGGAAACGGTGCACGATGACGTCCCGCATCCGGTCCGGAGCGCGGAACCATGCACGTCTGGGCCCTGTCACGAGCCCCTATCGTGCCGGTCGGTCCCTGCCGTTCCAGTAGGCTCGAACCAGACGATTCGAAGGAGAACTCACATGACGGACGGCACCAAGCAGAACGGTTTGCGGTGGGGGATCCTCGGCCCGGGCGGCATCGCGAAGGCATTCGCCGCAGACCTCGTTCTGCACGGCTTCGACGTGCGCGCCGTCGGTTCGCGATCGCAGTCGACCGCCGACGGGTTCGCCGCCGAATACGGCGTCCCCAACGTGCACACGAGCTACGAATCGCTCGTGAACGACCCTGAGGTCGACGTCGTCTACATCGCGACTCCGCACCCGTTCCACGCCGAGCAGGCGATCCTCGCGCTGAACGCGGGGAAGCACGTCCTGATCGAGAAGCCGTTCACACTCAACGCCGCCGAGGCGCAGGCAGTCGTGGCCCTCGCAGCCGAGAAGGGCCTCGTCGTCCTGGAGGCGATGTGGTCGCGCTTCCTGCCGCACATGGACCGCATCCGCGAGATCATCGCGGCCGGCACCCTCGGCGAGCTGCGCAACGTCACGGCCGGTCACAACCAGCTGTTGTCCACCGACCCCGCCCACCGCATCAACGCGCCAGAGCTCGGCGGCGGCGCCCTCCTGGACCTCTCGGTCTACCCGATCTCCTTCGCCTCCGACCTGTTCGGCACGCCGGAGCGGATCCAGGCGTCCGGAACGCTGCAGGACGTCGGCACCGACATCGAGGTCACCACCCTCTTCACCTACGCGAACGGCGCCACCGCCGTGACGCTCGCGTCGAGCCGCGCGCCCGGTCCGAACCGCGCGTCGATCGTCGGCACGAAGGCGTGGATCGAGATCGACCGCACCTGGCAGGACCCGGCGGACTTCCGCGTGCTCGGCCCGGACGCGGAAGTCATCGAGAGCTACACCTCCGATGTCGCCGGCCGCGGCATGCAGTACCAGGCGTGGGAGCTCGAACGCATCGTCGCCTCCGGCGAGCTGAGCGGCGACCGGCTGCCGGTCGCCGAGACCATCAGCATCATGGAGACGATGGACGAGGTCAGACGTCAGATCGGCGTGCGCTACCCCGGCGAATGATCGCCTGCAGCGGGTTGCTCCGCGGCGGGATGCCGTCGCGGAGCCTCGCTGCCGCATCGTGCAGTTCGATCGCGTCGCTGTAGTGGCCGACGAGTGCGCTGCTGACGCTCTTCCACGTGCGCGGCGCGACCGCCTCCCTTGCCGCCTGCCCGAACGCGGCGCGCTTGCCGTCATCGCCCACGAGGTCCTGCACGAACGCCCGCATCTGCTCCAACCGGCCAGGTTCGTACAACCAGCCCGTGCGGCTCGAATCCACGAGGTCGACCGGGCCGCCCCGCCCCGTCGCGACCACAGGCACGCCAGAGGCCATCGCCTCCTGGATCGTCTGGCAGAAGGTCTCGGACTCTCCCGGGTGCACAAAGACGTCGAAGCCGGCCATCGCCGTCGCGAGGGCGTCGCCGTCGAGGAATCCGAGGAACACGGCATCGGGGAGTCGTTGTTCGAGCGGGGCCCTGAGCGGGCCGTCACCGACGATGACGAGTCGTGTGCCAGGCATGGAGGCGAGTGCCGCGAGGTCCTCGACCTGCTTCTCGGACGCGAGCCTGCCGACGTAGCCGATGATCCGTTCCCCGCCGGGTGCGACGACCCGCCGCCACTCCTCGTTGCGGCGCTCAGGTGAGAACCGCACGGCGTCGACGCCGCGCACCCACAGCCGCAGGCGGCCGACGCCGTGCGCTTCGAGCTGGGCCAGGGCGTCCCGCGACGGGGCGAGGGTGAGCGTCGCCCGCCGGTGGATGCGCTCGACGTGCTGCCAGAGGAACGGTTCCGCCACCGGGAAGCCGTAGCGGGCGGCGTAGGCCGGGACATCGGTCTGGTACACCGCGACGGTCGGCAGATCGAGCCGCTCCGCCGCCTGTGCACCGCGCCAGCCGAGGACGAACGGCGACGCCAGGTGCACGACGTCCGGCCGGAACCCGTTGAGGATGGCGGCGATGCGGCGCACCCCTCCGGCGGCGACCCGCACGTTCCGGTACCGGGGGAGCGCGAACGACGGCAGCCCGTCGACGCGTGCGTTCCCGTGGTGGTCCGGCGTCGCGGCCCCCGCGCCAGGTGCGATCACCACGACGTCGTCGCCTCGATCGGAGAGGTGTTCCATGACCCGCAGCAGGGAGTGGGTGACGCCGTTCATCTGCGGAAGAAACGACTCGGCCACGATTGCGATCCTCACATCACCATGGTCCTGCAGCTCGTGCGGCCCAGGGGTGCTGTGCAGGGGACGCGTCGGTGACCATCCGGTGACGGCCTGGTGGACGGCGCCGCCGCTGGAACTGCGGAACCCGCGGGATCCGGTGCGGACGGGCCGGAACCGCTGGGAGCGGCATCGATGATGGGAAGCCTGCTTTACTTATCCCATGAGTGTCGGTGGAATCGCAGGAGGGGACGGCGCGCACGACCGTCTGGACTCCTTCTCCTACGCTCCCGGCCGCAGGCTCCGCCCGAGCGCGAAGGTCCTGCCGGAGCACGCGAGGGGTCACAACCGTGCGCTCGTGATGCAGACCCTCTTCGCAAGCGGGGCGATGAGCCGGGCGGACATCGCGCGGGCGACCGGGCTCACCCGGGTGAGCATCTCCGACCTCGTCGCATCGCTCATCGCCGACAACCTCATCGTCGAAGTCGGAGTCCGGGAGTCGACCAGGCCGGGGAAGCCGGCCACCCTCATCGACATCAACCGGGACGAATTCCAGATCGTCGGACTCGACCTCTCCGACACACGATCGTTCCGCGGGGCGATCCTCACCCTCGACGGTGAGATCGTGCTCGCCCGCGAGGTCGCACTCGACGGGGCGAAAGGCGAGGACGCGATCGCGAAGGCCGTTGCGCTCGCCGAGGAACTGCTCGACCTGACGAGCGTCGAGGTCCTTGGCGTCGGCGTCGGCTCACCCGGTGTCGTCGATGTCGCCGGGTACGTCCGCAGTGCGCCGAACCTCGACTGGACGGACGTCGACCTGCAGGGCGCCATCGAACACGTCGCCCAGGTCCCCGTCCTCGTCGCCAACGACGCCAACGCGGCCGTGCTCGCCGAATACTCCTTCGGCGGCGGCGCCGGAGATCTGATGCTCGTCAAGGTCAGCCAGGGCGTCGGCGCCGGACTGCTCGTCGGCGGGCAGCTGATGTTCGGCAGCCGGTTCGCCGCCGGCGAGATCGGGCACGTCGTCGTCGGGACGGACGGCGGACCGCCGTGCGCGTGCGGCAAACGCGGCTGCCTCGAAGCCTGGCTCGCCGTCCCGCACCTGCGTGAACTCATCGACGCGGTCGACGCCGCTGACCTCCCGGAGGCGGAGGCCGAGCAGCGACGCGCCGACATCCTCGCCGCGGCCGGGCAACGCCTCGGGATCTCGCTCGCGGCGATCGTCGGAGCGCTCAACCTGTCCGAGATCGTCCTGAGCGGACCCGAGGACCTCCTCGGCGGCGTCCTCATGGACAGCGCCGTCGCGACCGTGCAAGCGCGCACGATGACGGAATTCCACGGCGGCGTGGTGCTCCGCATGACCGAGCAGGGCAGCGACATCGTGCTCAGGGGAACCGCGGTGATGGTCCTCTCCGGGCTCCTCGGTGTGTCCTAGGACCGGCCGATCAGACCCCCGATCCGCGCGTTCACGACGCTCTGACCCGGATTCGGGGGCCAAGTCCACGAAAACCCGCGACGATTGCGGGGTATTCGGCGTGTTGGCGTCTATGGTGCAAGTGTGTGGCGGTTGGAGAAGAGACGGGATGACGGCAACGTGACGTCTGGGTTCGAACGCGTGCAGGAGGACATCGACCTGCAGAACGGCGAGGTCGCCGCTGCGGCCGGCGCCGTGGACACTGCGCTCGCCGAATGGCGTCATCAGTTGCAACAGGTCGGTGGTCCATCACCGCTCCTGCACTTCGTGGACGCCCCGAGCACCCGTGTCGAGCTGAGCTCGACGCACCCGGGCGGCCTGCCGCAGTTCATCTCCGGCAAGTCGACCCTCCTCTCGAACCTCATCCGCGACGAGATCGCGCTCCGCGCGGCCAAGCGTGCGGCCGACCGCATCACGACGAAGGGCATCGAGCTCTCGACCGTCCGCGGAATCGATGCCGTGCACCTCGCCGTCGGACTCGCCCAGTGGAAGCACGGCGACGAGGACTTCTGCGCTCCCGTCCTGCTCCGGCCACTCGCCATCCGTCGGTACGGCCGCGACTTCGAGGTCAAGCTGCGCGGCAACACCTACGCCAACCCGGAACTCGTGCGGGCGCTCCGCGAGCAGTTCGGCATCATCTTCGATCCGGAGGAGTTCGTCGCGCTGAGCGAGTCAGGCGGCGTCTTCAAGCCGCAGCCCGTCATCGACAAGCTGCGGATGCTCACCTCCGGCCTCGACTGGTTCAGCGTGCAGCCGCGACTCGTGGTCTCCTCCTTCGGCACGGTCGGGCACTCCCTGCTCGAGGACGCGGTCAAGCTCGATCACCCGATCCTCGATGCCGCAGCCGGCGACGAGGAGGCGGCCAAGCTCGTGCGCAGCAGCTTCAAGCCCGTCGACGCCCCCGGCCAGGACGAGCGTCCGCCGTCGACCGACACGTTGCTCCTCGACGCCGACGTCGAGCAGGAGAACGTCATCGCGCAGATCGGCGCAGGCAACTCGCTCGTCGTCACGACCCTCCCAGGCACCGGCGGGACGCAGACCATCGTGAACGCCATCGGCGTCCTCGCATCGCAGCACAAGCGAGTGCTCGTCGTGAGCCCGCGGCGTTCGACGCTCGACGGCATCAGGCACCGGCTGGAGAAGGTGGGCCTGCCTGGCCTGTGCGTCTCGCCCGGAAGCCTGCGTCGTGACGTCATCCAGGCGATCACCCGCAACGAGCGGGCCGTCCCGCCGCAGGTGGGCGAGGTGGACGACGCACTCGTGCGCCTGCGTCGCGTCCTGCAGGACTACCGGTCCTCCATCGCGACGACGGACCCCGATCTGGGCGTCTCCGTCATCGACGCCCTCGATGCGCTCGCGAAGCTCTCGAAGCTCCCCATCCCGCCTGGGACGCTCGTCCGCCTCGACCGCGAGTCGCTCGTGCGCCTTGCACACGGCCGCGTCCGGGAAGCCGAGGCGCTGGAAGCGGCGGCATCGCTCGGCGAGTTCAAGTACGGGCCGAGCGACTCGCCCTGGTACGGCGCGTCCTTCGACACGACCGATGGCGCCAAGGCCACCCACGAACTCGCGAAGAAGCTGCACCGCAAGGATCTCCCGCAGCTCCTGCAACGCGCGTACGACCTCATCGGGCAGACGCAGATGCGACCGTTCGAGTCGATCGACGAGCTGGGCATCTACCTGCACCTGCTCGCCGACATCCGCGAGACGCTCGACCGCTTCCAGCCGGACGTCTTCGACCGCTCGCTCGCCGATCTCATCGTCGCCACGAGCTCCCGCAAGGACTCTGCCGCGATGTCCTCCGCCAGCCGTCGCCGCCTGAAGTCCCTCGCCAAGGAGTACCTGCGGCCCGGCGCGCACGTCGCGGACATGAATGCTTCGCTGCGCCGCATCCAGCAGCAGCGCACCCTCTGGCAGCGGTACGTGACGACGGGAGCGCCGCCGGAGGTGCCCATCGGCATCGCCGAGGTCGACCAGGCGTTCCTGCGGGTCGCGGAGGACCTCGAACGCGTCGACGCACCGCTCGGCATCGCCGGCACGCCGGACCGCCTCGGACGCCTGCCCATCCCGACGCTCGTCCGCACGATCTCCGAGCTCGCGACCGAGTCCGAGGTGCTGCACAACCTGCAGGAGCGGACCGCGATCCTCGCCGGCCTCCGCGAGCAGGGCCTCGGCGAACTCATCATCGACCTCTCCGACCGCCACGTCCCGGGAAACCGCCTCGCGGACGAGTTGGAACTGTCCTGGTGGCAGTCGATGCTGGAGTACCTCCTCAACGAGGACCGCGGACTCCTCGGCGCAAACACGACCGTCGTCGAGCGCCTGGAATCCGACTTCCGCCTCGTCGACGAGGCGCACGCATCGGCTTCCGGCCAGCTCCTCGCATCGCTCCTCGCCGACACCTGGAAGATCGGCCTCGTCGATCACCCGGAGGAGGGCATGGCCCTCCGCACGCTCCTCAAGCGCGACGGCCAGGCCGGCACGGCCCAGATCTCCGCGACCGACCTCGAAACCGCCGCACCGACGCTCTCGCGGGTACTCGCACCCGTGTGGCTCGTCTCGCCGTACGATGTCCCGCGCATCCCGGAGGGCGCCGGCTTCGACACCGTGCTCCTCGTGGACGCCGGCGCGACGCTGCTGGCCGAGAACGTCGACGCCATCCGTCGGGCGCGCCAGGTCGTGGCCTTCGGCGACCCGGTGACGCAGAGCCCGTCGCCGTTCGCGATCGGTGTCGACGACGTCGACCACCCGGCAGAACCTGACGTCGACCTGGGGGAGCTGCACCGCGACTCCGCCCTCGAACGCCTGAGCGCCGTCCTGCCGACGCTCATGCTGACGCGCAGCTACCGCGCCGGCGGCGAAGACCTCGCGGAACTCGTCAACGAACGCTTCTACGGCGGACAGATCGACTCCCTGCCGTGGGCCGGATCGTTCCTCGGCCACGGCAGCCTGAGCCTCGACTACGTGCCTGGCGGCCTCGGCATGCCGGACCCGGTGACGGGCGCCATCGAGAGCGTCGACGTCGAGGTGGACCGCGTCGTCGAACTCGTGCTCGAGCACGCCTCCAACCGTCCACGCGAGTCGCTCATGGTCGTCACGGCCAGCCAGAAGCACGCCGTCCGGGTGCAGCAGGCTGTCCTGGCGGCGTTCGCGCGCCGTTCGGACCTTTCCGAGTTCCTCCTGCGTGAGCGCGCGGAGCCGTTCACGGTCCTGACGCTCGAACAGTCCGTCGCGGAGAGCCGCGACCGGGTCATCTTCTCCATCGGCTACGGCCTCACGCCGCACGGACGGGTGCTCTCCGACTTCGGCGCCCTCGGGCAGCCGGGCGGCGACCGTCTGCTCGCCGTCGGGATGACGCGCGCCAGGCGTTCGATGGTCATCGTGTCGTGCATGCGACCGGAAGACCTCGACCAGGCGCGTGTGCAGCACGGCATACTCGCGCTTGCCCGCATCCTCACCGACACGACCCGTCGTGCGGCAGCCGACCAGGCGACGCACGAGGCCGAACCGATGCTCGTCGACCTCGCCACGAGGCTGGAGACGCTCGGCATGCGCGTCGACATGGGCTACCGGGGCAAGCTCGCGCTCGTCGCGGCGTTCAACGGACGGGCCGTTGTGGTGGAGTGCGATTCGCAGCTCGCGGAGACGAGCCTGCGCGAGTCGCTCAGGCTCCGGCCGGATGTGCTGCGTCGCCTCGGCTGGCACTACGTGCGTGTGCACAGCTTCGACCTGTTCGCCGACGCGGACGCCGTCGCGAAGCGGGTCGCAGGCGTCCTGGGCCTCGTCTCCACGGAAGACCTGAACACCGCTCCCATCGCGGTCCAGGTGCCACGGCACTCCTGATGACGCCTGCAGGGCCGTCCGATGACGGTGGGCAGCAGCCTGCCGTGGAACCGGCCGTGGAAGCGGTCGTCGGGCCGGCCGTTGTGCGGGCGAAGCGGTCTCGGCGTGCGCAGCGTCCTGGGGCGCCCGGGACGGACCCGGCGCCGCAGCTGCCGAGCGGGCCGGTGAAGGCCGCGGAGGACACCGACCAGGCATGGGGTGGTGCTGCGGCTGCGAAGCCGTCGCCCGGCGGCAACGACGACGAGTTGAAGCGGAACGTTCCGCCGCACTGGTAGGGGTGCTTCGGCCGTGCTGGGGTCGGGCCCTTCGACAAGCTCAGGGACCGGGGTCGGCGGTTGGGGTGTGGGCCCTTCGACAAGCTCAGGGACCGGGTGCGGGTGGTTGGGGTGGGGCCCTTCGACAAGCTCAGGGACCGGGGCGGCGGCGGGGGGGGGGGAATGCGACAGGCTCAGGGACCGTGGTCCCTGAGCCTGTCGAAGGGTGGAACTCCCGACGCCTACCGGCCGTCGGTCGTGTCGTCGCGCGCCGGCGGCAGCGGCGAGCTCTCGCCCGTCTTCAGCAGGTCGCGGATCTCCGTGAGCAGCGACAGCTCGCTCGGAGCGGCCGGCTCGTCAGCGACGGTCGGCTTCGTCGTGATGCGCTTGAAGTGGTTCATCGGCACCACGATGACGAAGTACACCACGGCCGCCACGAGGACGAACTGGATGAGTGCGCCGAGGAACGCGCCGAATGCGACATTGGCGGTCTTGCCATCCAACGTCGGGATGGCCACGACGAACGCCGTGTTCAGACTTTCCGACTTGAACAGCGCGCCGAGGAGCGGGTTGAAGACGTTCTCGACCAGCGAGTTGACGACAGCGGTGAACGCCGCGCCGATGACGACGGCGACCGCGAGGTCGATGACGTTGCCACGGAGGACGAACTCTTTGAATCCCTTGAGCATGGGCACCTTCCGGAGGGTGTATTGGACCTGACTCCGGACAACGCTATCTGCTCAGTTGGAAGACGCACCAGTCGACGCTGGCGCGCCGCCGCTTGAGCTCGACGATCCACTGGAGCCGCTGGTCGACGCGGACGAGCTGCTGGACGAGCCGCTGCTCGAGGACGCGCTGCTGGCAGAGGAGACGGGCACAGAGGACGACTTCGATGCGCCGGCGCGGGAGTCCGTGCGGTAGAAGCCGGAGCCGTTGAACGTCACGCCGACGGCGCTGAAGAGCTTGCGCAGCTTGCCGCCGCACGACGGGCACTCGGTGAGCGAGTCGTCGGTGAACGCCTGCTGCACGTCGAAGGCATTGCCGCACTCGGTGCAGCGGTACGCGTAGGTTGGCACGTGGTTCTCCTGGGTTATGCGTCGTTCGGCTGATGCGTGCAGCGTCTAGCGACGCTGCCGAGCCGGGGTGAAATCGAGGATCCTGGTCGGGGTGACTGCCCCGCCGACCGGTTCGTCGTGCGCTTCCCTGGGCACCTGGTCGAGGATCTCGCCGTCGTAGACGATGGCGTACACGGGTGGGCACTTCTCCATGGAGCCGAGCGTCTTGTCGAAGTAGCCGCGACCCCAGCCCATGCGCAGGCCGGTCCCGTCCACGGCAGCGGCCGGGACGAGGATGAGGTCGACGTCGTTGATGGCGATGGGGCCGAGCCGTTCCCCAACGACCTCCGGCGTTCCGGCGAACCCCTCCGTCTCGACGCCGTCTTCGCCGACGGTCCAGTCGAGCAGACCGTCCGGGCGGGTGACGGGGAAGAGGATGCGGATGCCGCGATCCTGCGCCCAGCGCAGGAAGGGGCGGGTGTCGGGTTCACGCGGGGAGGAGAGGTAGCAGGCGATGGACTCCGCTCCGGTGCGCTCGACGAGTGCGCGGAGGTTGTCGGTGATGCCGATCGAGGTGCGTTCCCGCTCCGAGGACGTCATGAGTTCGCGACGTTCGCGGAGTTCAGCGCGCAGCGCGCGTTTCTCGTGCTCAGCCGGACTCGTCATGGGAGCCATTCTAAGCGCCATCGACCGTCCGGCCGCTTTCCATCACTTGTCCTTCATTGTGGTTCGCTGTACGCGAAACCCCCGAAACGAGGGCCAGGAAGCAAGAATTGCTCAGTCTGCGAGTCACATCAGAACGATAAGGTCGCTCCCATGACCTCACGAATCACAAAAGCCGTCATTCCTGCAGCGGGCCTCGGTACTCGATTCCTGCCTGCGACCAAGGCCATGCCAAAAGAGATGCTGCCCGTCGTCGACAAGCCCGCCATCCAGTACGTGGTGGAAGAAGCCGTCAACGCCGGTCTCGCCGACGTCCTCATGATCATCGGGCGCAACAAGAACGCGCTCGCCAACCACTTCGACCGTGTCACCGAACTCGAGCTCAACCTCGTGAAGAAGGGTGACACGCAGCGACTCGAGAAGGTCAACGAGTCCAACGAGCTCGCCGACATCCACTTCCTCCGCCAGGGCGACCCGAAGGGCCTCGGCCACGCGGTGCTCCGCGCCAAGCGTCACATTGGCGACGAGCCGTTCGCCGTGCTCCTCGGCGACGACCTCATCGATGCCCGCGACGTCCTCCTGGAGCGCATGCTCGAAGAGCAGGAGGGTCGCAACGCGACCATCATCGCGCTGATGGAGGTCGACCCGGACACCATCCACATGTATGGGGCGGCCGCTGTCGAGAAGACCGACGACCCCGACGTGGTCCGTGTGACCGGTCTGGTGGAGAAGCCGGCCAAGGAGGACGCCCCGTCGAACCTCGCCGTCATCGGCCGCTACGTCCTGAAGCCTGAGGTCTTCGGGATCCTCGAGCACACGGAACCCGGCAAGGGCGGCGAGATCCAGCTGACCGACGCGCTGCAGGAGATGGCGGGCGACGTCGAGGGCACTGGCGGCGTCTACGGCGTCATCTTCCGAGGCCGCCGCTACGACACGGGCGACCGTCTCGACTACATCAAGGCGATCGTGCAGCTCGCCGTCGACCGCGACGACCTCGGCCCCGACCTGCGTCCGTGGCTCAAGGACTTCTCCGCGAAGCTCGACTGACGACCGTCGACTCGCCGTGGGCGGGTCGACGAGGTCCGATGAACGGCCCGGTCCCGATCGCTCGGGGCCGGGCCGTTCCGCTTCCCCGGGTCGCTCGGGGCCGGGCCGTTCCGCTTCCCCGGGTCGCTCGGGGC